>JBAQNT010000004.1:0-181308 GCA_049304055.1 Microgenomates group bacterium | reverse complement strand
TGTTTGATTCATTCACGAATACCTGGTTATATTTTGTCGCTATCATATCGATGTCAAAGTGTCCTCGATATCCTTCAGCGCTATACCGTTCAGCGATGTAATAGCCGGTATCGATGATACGGGCGGCCAAGCGGTCGCTTATAACATCCTCATGCATATCGATTCCATAGAACACTCCATCCTTCGTCACTTTCATAATGCAGTAGTACAACATCTCTATCTTTCCACTCTTATGTATCTTGAATTCGATATTGGGGAAACTCGTTTCATTATTCAAATTGACGGAGATAAGGTCTTCGATGACGATCGGATATCTGTCCCAGTAATCATTCTGGTTAAAGATGGAGTAAATCATCTTTTCACATGCCCGATATTCTTTTGGCAGGTCCCCATCGCGGAAAATCAGCACGCCGTTTCCGCTACTTCCTTTGTTTGTCTTGACGACAACTCCCTTATCACGGATATATTTGTTCGCCGCAATGCGCGCTGCATCAAGCTTGCCTACGCAGATTATTCCTTCCGGCATGATGAAGTCCGGTTCAAGTGCAGTGCTTTGTTGTGCTAGTTGCCGTATGCCGGACTTGCTTCCATAAAAGTTTACGGTCCATGCGCAATCAACCTCGGGTGACTCAGGTGCTGATATGGAAATGCCTCGCTCTTGAATCTTGTCTTTCAGATCAAGGAAAAAAGGGGAAGAAGCATATCCGATAAGTGTCACTTTCTTGTATCGTTTGGCTTTTTTGATGAAACTATTGAAGAGCACCTTATCATTGAAGAAATCCCGACATACCAGACCACTCACTTTTTTCGGGACAAGGATATCTATTTTTTTTGCACCGATAAGATCCTGAAAATATCTTTTGAAGGTGGAAGAAATTGTGACGGGGGAAATGTACATGAACTCATCTTCATCTGCGTTAGCAAACAGATAGCAATCGGATGAACTATTGTCATTGTCTATCTCGACTTTCCTTTTTTGTTTGTCGGTGATGGATGAAATGAAACTCCATTCATCTTCCACTACATTGTATATATATACGACAAGTTCGTTGCGGGTATTGCGTTTTTTTGCGCCTTTGGTTTTGTGTGAAGGGGAGGGTATTTTTGTGTTAGATATTTCGCTTTGTTCCTCTTTCATTTTTATATAGGTACATTATGAATATTTTCCCTCATTTGTCAATGGTAATATTTGCACAAGACTCCTCTTGACTCTCATTTTATGAAGAAGTAATATAGTTTCACTATGACACCAAATATACATATACGTGAATCATCTAATCATTCTTCATCATTTCTCCTTGTCACAACATTCCAAAAATACAAAACACTTACGGGAATTCCGGATAGCAGAATGAAGGATTTTGCCGTAAAAGCGAAAAAAGAAGAGTTTTCAGGTAAAGCGGGAGAGACCTTGCACTTTGAATATATAGAGGGAGACATGGTAAAGCATATTTATGTCGTCGGAATGGGGGATAAAAAAACCACATCACTCCAAGCGGTCCGTACCAAGATTGTGGAGGGTGTGACATTGGCGAAAAAACTGAAGATCGCGGAAATCGATGTCTATGACGGACAGAGTGGGTTGTCCGTATCATCATTAACGGAGGCTCTCACTATCGGGACATATGCCTTTGACAGATTTCTTGGATCCGAGCACAAAAAGAAAAACCCGCATATCCGGGATATAAACATCATCGGAACAGGGACAGAAGCCGAGGTTGAAAAAGGGAAAAGAGCCGCTGTAGCACAACTTTTGGCACGTGATCTTGTGAATACGCCAGCGTCCCATATGCATCCTGAGATCATGCTTCAACATGCGATGGAAATAGTCAAGAAATCAAAAGGCACCATAAGCATCAAAGTCATGAAAAAAAGTGACTGTGAAGCACTGGGGATGGGAGCATATTTGGGAGTAGCAGAAGGGAGCGACAGACCCTCGTACTTCCTGGTTCTCCATTACAAAGGAACGGGAAAGAAAAAAATCGCACTTGTCGGCAAATCTATAACGTTTGATTCAGGTGGTCTCTCATTGAAGCCGAGTGAAGGAATGATGGATATGAAGATAGACATGGCAGGGGGAGCGACAGTGCTTGGGATATTCGATTACCTCTCGGAGGTCCGTCCTTCCATATCCGGGTTTAGTGATGTATATGGCCTTCTTCCTGCATGTGAAAATATGCCATCAGGAAAAGCCATGAAACCAGGAGACATCGTAACAGCATTAAACGGCAAGACAATCGAAGTGTTGAATACCGATGCTGAAGGGAGACTTGCTTTAGCTGATGCGCTTGTTTATGCCGAAAAACATCTGAAATCGGATTATATAATCGATCTTGCGACATTAACCGGTGCATGCATGGTTGCTCTTGGCAGCGACCTGGCAGGACTGTTTACGAATGATGACGCATTCGAAAAAGCATATAGACCATTCGCAGAAGAAGTAGGAGATTCATACTGGCGCTTACCCCTACAAGAAACATATGCGAAACAGATGAAAAGCAAGATCGCGGACCTGAAAAATATCGGAGGGGGCCGCTACGGGGGAGCGATCACGGCAGCACTATTCCTCAAGGAGTTCGTGGAAAAGGCGCGCTGGATGCATATCGATATCGCCGGTCCCGCCCATAAGGATCCAGATGGTGCAACAGGTTGGGGAGTATTATCAATTATCCATTTTCTTGAAACACGAAAAGACCTATGAAAACATCAAAATTGATACAAACAGAGGGAATTATTAAAGCCTCATCGGATGAGGTTTTGTCCAGCGTCCTCAGCAGATTGCCGAGCTCCCACTCTGCGGCATTCATATTCGATAAGGATAAGAAGTATGTGGGGATAATAAATCCATATTACTCGATAATCAAATCATCCCATCCATCAAACATAAAGATAGAACACTGTTTGGTGCATGCCCCTCATGTCAAACTGCAACATACGGCAGGAAAAATCGCCCAGATGATCATGGAGTCGAAGATACATTATCTTCCTGTTTTCGACGATCAGGATAAATTCATAGGGATGGTGTCTGCGAGAGGATTATTTCGCGCATATGAATCGAACAATATCTTCACCGTGCGGATAAGCGACATGATCAAGTCAAAGAAACGATCTCTTGTCACTATCCAAGAAGAGGATACGATCAGCCATGCTCTCCACATATTCAAGGAGTCAAAGCTTTCCAAGTTGGTAGTAGTCAATAAGGAGCAGAAATTACGGGGGATACTCAGCTATTATGATCTCATCTCCTTCCTCATCACTCCAAAAAAGAAAGAACGTGGTGCATTGAATGCTGACAAGTCAACACTACAGACCAAACGAGTCAAGCATTTCTTACGGTCATATGTCCTCACCCTCAGCTCAGGTGATTTTGCACGCGATGCACTCCATCTTATCCTTGAAAAAAAGATCGGAAGCATCGTCATCATCGACAAATATTACAAACCAATAGATATCATAACGACCCGTGACCTTCTGAAACTACTCGTCTATGAACCATCCGCCGCAAAAATGGAAATGTCGACGCAGAATCTTTCATTGAAAAGCAGCATAATCACGAAAGGTTTCTTTGAACGGCTGAAGGAGCGATTGATGAAAAAAAGAGATGTGGCAAAAGCAAAATTATTCGTGAAGGAAGAAAAGCAAGGTGGATTATTCAAGGCGGTCCTATCGCTTGTGCCAAAAAAAGGAAACCCGAAAGTAGTCGTTGAAGAGGGAAGGGATCTGGAAGGCGTTTTACAGAAAGTAAAAAACGATCAGAAATAATGAAAGCAACACGTATACTCCTTTTTGTCGTTCTTGCAGTGGCATTCTTTTTCCGGTTATATGGAAATAACTGGGATCAAGGATTCCACCTACATCCTGATGAGAGGTTCTTGACGATGGTGGGAATTGACGTGAAACTGCCCACCTCATTTTCCGACTATCTGAACCCGCATACGTCATCATTCAATCCGGTCAACAAGGGGCATGCGTTCTATGTATACGGAACGTTCCCGATTCTGCTGAACAAGGTACTTGCGACTCTTTGGTATAACGATACCTACGATACATTCAACCTACAAGGGCGTATCCTATCTGGTTTAGCAGATTTCCTCCTTGTCTTGTTGATCTATAAGATATGTGAGCTGTTGGAAAAGAAATGGAAACTCCACTCTTCGGTCAAAATATATGCAGCATTCCTGTATGGGATTGCGGTTCTTCCCATACAGCTTTCCCATTTTTTCGCGGCTGATACGTTCCTTAATTTATTCTCTTGGCTGAGTTTTTATTTCGTGCTGAAGATTGCAGTAGACAAAAAAAGCGGGGTAGTGGGGAATATGATTTGGGCGGGATTATTTTTCGGTCTTGCACTTGCCTGTAAGATAAGCGCTTTGTATTTCGCTCCGCTTATCGGATTTGTGATGATATATGGACTGTTCCATAGAATGACAGAGAAGAGAAGTATCCTTGGTTGCCTCCTTTTTATTTTGTGTGCTTATTTTGCTCTCCGTTTGGGAGCGCCATATTATTTTGAAACGGGATCATTCCTGAACCCGCAGATCGGTACGGCGTTCATCAATAACATCCGCACCTTGAAGTCATATGACAACCCACAGATACTGTTTCCGCCGGCTAACCAGTGGATCAACGCGCCTCTCTATCTGTCACCGCTCAATATGATTGTCTTTGGGGTCGGAATCGTATACTTCATCACCTCCTGTATCGGAATTGTGACGGAGTTGATGAAAAAGAGGACAATTCTCCTTATCGGTATTACGGCATGGGCACTTCTTTTCCTTATCTATCAATCCGTGCAGTTTGCCAAGACGATGAGATATCTGCTTTTCCTTTATCCCGTCCTGGCGCTTTACGCAGCTTTTGGTCTTCGCTTTATACAAAAACAGACTGAACGTTTCAAGACCCCTCTCAAGACTGGTATCCTCATCCTATATGTAGTAGCTCTTTTGGTATGGCCATTGGCTTTTTTTTCCATCTACACCAAAGACCATTCCCGTGTCAGTGCATCGCGATGGATATATGAGCATATACCTGCGGGAAGCGTCCTGTTATCGGAATATTGGGATGATGGGTTGCCGCTTTCTATGGAGGAGGCATTGTATAAAAAATATAGAGGAATAGAGGTGCATATATTCGATTTGGATACGAAGGAAAAGTGGGACATCATGAATGTGCAATTACAGAATGGCGATTACTATATCATGTCATCGAATAGAGGGTGGGGAAGTATCCCGACGGTCCCAAAAAGATATCCAGTCACTAGCAAATTTTATGCGGCGATGATGAAAGGCGAAGCGGAGTATTCATTGGTGAAAGAATTCACGTCCTATCCGTCGCTTGGCTATTTAGGTATCCCGATTGACTTCCCCGACCAATGGTCTGAAGAGGCATTTACCGTCTACGACCATCCGAAAGTGATGATATTCAAGAAAAATAAATGAGCACCATCCAGACGGACCACTTCAAAATAGATACACATCGGTATGATGAAAAACTTCTCCTATACCCTCCGTTGCATGTTGCCGACGAAACGAAAAAAATAATTTCATTGCTGAAAAAAAAGGATGTGAAGACAGTCATCGATTTCGGGTGTGGCAACGGAAGGTTAAGTATTCCGCTGCTTCAGGCGGGATTCCATGTGTCGGCAGTGGATATAAGTAAGGAATCACTGGAGCGATTGGTGATGATTGCGAAAAAACTTCAATGTGATCGCTATTTGACCGTATCTTCACATATCCCAGAGGGATCTTTTGATGCGGTTGTCGGAACCGATATACTTCATCATGTTACAGTAGGGGAAGAGCTCAAAAAACTGAAATTAGTATTGCGTAAGGGCGGAGAAATCGTTTTTTCAGAACCGAATTTTCTGAATATTTCATGGATCATCTTTATCACTTTATTTTTGGACTGGAGAGTGGAGAAGGGAATCATACAGTGCAACCATTTTTCACTGAGATCTGTCCTGAATAGACACGGATTTGAAGGTATACGATTTGACGGTTTTGCGTTTATCCCTCCACCGTTTGTAAACAGGATACCAGTGTTTAGAGGATTGAATTACTATGTGGGCACACTTCCATTCCTGAAGATTTTCGCATATAGGATAATCGTATCCGCTAGCAAACGTTAGGACTTTTTTCTCAACACGAAAAAACAGGCAGAAGGATTTTTCTTGTCATTCTCGATAAGATTTCGAATTTTTTTCACTTCGCTTTGAGAGGGTTGCAATCCGAATGTCCATTTACCCGTCAGCTTATACAGGAATAAGGAATACAGTGACGTAAAATGGGAAAGTTCAGTCTTTTTTGAGGCTATTTCGTACAGATAATCTTCCTTTACGACCACGTCAAATCCGCATTTGGCAAAAAGCGCAATCCACTGTTTCTTTGAGTATAAGGCATGGTGTTCCTGCATTTTGTTGAACCAGTCAACATAGAGGGGTCCGATGATTTTTTTTCCGGATAGGTTCCCATTCCATGTGTTGCACATGACGGAAGTTACCAGGTGTCCGCCCGGCTTCAATATCCTGTTCATTTCCTGAAGGCTTTCCTTTATATGGGGAATATGTTCGAATACACAGTTTGAAATGATGGTTTGAACGGATGATTTTTTGCAAGGGATTTTGACGCCATCATAAGTTATAGTCTTCTTGTATATGTTGTTTTTTTCTGCGGTCTTCATCCGGCTTGCGACGACATCAAGACCGATATCTATTGTGCGTTTGCCGAAAATACATTCGGCAAAAAACCCATCTCCACATCCGAAGTCAAGAATGGGTCCTTTACAATATTCTTTATATTTTTCGAATAGGTATGCCTCTTGAGGGCGAATAAACGAAAAAAAATATGGACGGTGTTGTAGATTTTTCTGGATGAAATAATCAAGCGTTTTTTTTGCCATATGAGTTCAGGAGATTATAGACTGTCTGATATGTTTTTTGGGAATCAAAATGAGTGGCGATCTGTTTTGTTAAGTGAGCGTTTGTATATTGGGCTGTATGTGTCGTCACCTCTTTTATCGCATCGGTAAGTTTAATACTGTCACCAGGCGCTGTGAGTACGCCCATGTGTGAGAGACGGATAGGGATGCGCACGCCGGGCAGGTCGGATGCGATAACTGGAGTCCCTTGCAGCATAGCCTCGACCTGTACCATGCCAAATGCCTCGGTCTTGTTTATGGAAGGGAGTACCAATACGTCAATGGCGTTATAAAATGCGGACAGCTTAGGTCCTGAAAGCGTCCCTAGAAAGATATGGGGAATCTTAAATGTGGTGAGGAGGTGATGGATCTTCGCATAATACACGTCTTCGCCGACAACCTCTTTTCCATGAGGACCCGCAAAAAACAAGACATAATTATCCATCTTTTTTAGTGCTTCGATGAGTGTCTCTATCCCTTTTTCGTATGCTATTCTTCCGCAGAATCCGATGGCTGTTCTTGAATTTTTCATGATTCCAAGCTCCTGTTCGAAAGCAGTACTTGGTGCCTCGCTATGGACAGGAGGAAGGATGACGTGCATCTTCTGTTTGAATCGGTTATAGAGAGGCTTGCTGTCATAATAGTCGGTCGTGTATACGATTATCTTTTCCGACAAAAGCAGTTGCAGGTAAACACAGACATTAAGGACACTGTTTACAATCCTGTTCAGGATACCGGGAGGAAGTAGGACCTCGCAGTGCAGAAGCGAGACGACGGGAACGGCCCGCATGCGGGCAAACAAGGCAAGGAGTATCCCTTCGACGCTTGGAAGATTCAAGAGGACCACATCGTGATGATCTAGCTCTCTCCAAAAGGTAAGAATTGATTGAGGTGAAATGAATCCTTTTGAAATACGCAGTAAAAAGGGTATCCGTTTGATGAGGAAATTATGCGTTATTGTCGTTGTCGGGGGGAGGGCAACATCATGTTGAAATGTCAGACAAGTCGCACTCATATTTTCCTTGTGTTCTGAAAAAAGACGATAGGGATATTGTGTTAATCCAGAGATATAAGGATAAAAATAGGGAGAGAAAAAGAGAACGGTTAAAGGAGATTTTTTTTCTGCCATAAGATCATCTGGTCAACTCCGGTAACGAATGGGGTGGTGGGTTTCCACCCGAGCATCTTTTTTGCCTTTGTGTTATCCGAAACGAAATATTTTTGGTCTCCCAAGCGTTCTGCCACTGCTCCGATAGGCGGAGTATATCCTATTTTTTTCTCCATAAGAGCAAGGACTTCAAGCAGTGAGAAACTGTTTTTTTCCCCACCGCCTGCATTGAAAACCTGTCCTGCCGCCAGTCCTATTTTTTGTGCTGCAAGTTCATAGAGACGCACCAAGTCTTCCACATACAACAGGTCCCGTACTTGGTATCCGTCCCCGAACAGGGTAATGGGTTTTTTCATGAGGAACTGTTTGGAAAAATGCGCGACCCATCCTTGATCTTCGACTCCCAACTGATAGGGACCATAGATGCAGGACTGCCTGAATACGACCGTCTTAAGGCCGAAACTTCTGGCATAGTCTGCCATATATTGATCTACAGTTCCTTTGGAACATCCATACGGTGAAATGAAATTGAGTTGCTCGGACTCATTAACTCCCTGTGGGTAAGTCATGTTCACATATCGTTTCAGTGAGACTCTCTTTTTCAGTATATGGTGAGAAAGATTCCCGTATACCTTATTGGTAGATGCATAGAGAACGATCGCTTGTGGATTGTGGATACGTACATTCTCAAGGAGTGTCACTCCACCTAACACGTTGACATGGAAATCATGGGAAGGATCCTTGATGGATGTCGTCACGGCGGTCTGTCCCGCAAGATGGATAATGAGATCTGCACGTTTCAATGCTGTTCTATATTTCTTTATATCCGTGATGTCGGCTTGGATGAATGTCAATCTTTTCGTAAGCGATTGTTTGAGTAAATTAAGATTGTTTTGCGTTCCGAAACGGGAGAGATCATCAAGGATTGTTATCTTGTTCGTTGTATCTTTTCCGAAGTAGAGTGTCGCATTGGTCCCTATGAAACCGGCTCCACCGGTGATGAGGATATCCATTTATTTGAGTGTGGTTATCAAATAGGTAATGGCGTCTTTCAGATGGGGGAATTTTTTTGGGAACACGGTATTCCTGTCGAAAATATTGTAGATCCACATGATTTTCGCATCCGTTTTTTTTGAGATATGTTCGACGATGTCGAAGTTGTCTTCGACATAATATGCAAGGTTCAATTTCTTTATCATGCGTTCCTTGAACAGATGAGGTTCTTCATCCTCCTGATTGAAAAACACTCCCCCGAATGTCTTCTCCAATTTATTTTTTTGTATCCACGCCATTACGCTTTTTCCCAAGAATCCATAGCGTGCGGTGATGAGATATGCCTCTATCTTTCCCTCTGCGACAAGTCGTGTTATCTCATGGATACCTGGCGCATTATAGATGCTTGATTTGTGTGCCAATCGCCAAAAGAGTTTTTCATAGTCGGTTTTAGGATAGTAGAAATGAAGCTTTTTTTTCTTGAGAAACAATCTCTTTATGGATGAGATAAGTGGTCTGATTATACGGGCAGGATTATAGAGAAGTACGCCGTCCATGTCGAATCCAACACGTATGGGGGAAGGGGGGGTTGTCATGAGTGATATTGTACTATATAGCAAATGAAATTTGCTAAACACTAAACCCTAAATCCTAAACAAACCCTAAACGCTTCTATTTAAAAATTTTAAATTTCAAATTAAAAATTTGTTTTAGTGTTTAGAGTTTAGGATTTAGAATTTTGTTTATTGTATACTTATCACCATATGGTACCTCTTTTTGCACAACTTGGATCGCTTTCTATCTATACTTACGGCGTTTTTTTGGTATTGGGATTTTTCTGGGCCTGTTTTTTCATCTGGAAACATATACGCATATCGAAATTTCCGGAGGAACAGTCATTCGATATAGTATTTATCTCATTTGCCATCTCTCTCCTTGTCGGACGCATCGTATATGGAGCGCTCCACTTTGACGAGTTTGGATTCAATGTACTCAAATATCTTCTCGTGAACGGGTATCCCGGCATGTCTCCTTTCGGCATGGTTATCGGAGCCATCGGTGCGCTATACGTGCTTTGCCAAAGGAATAAGATACGGTTTGAGGAATTCACCGATTATATCGTTCCCTCTATGTTTATTTTCGTGAGTATCGCAGAGCTGGGTGCCTTTATCGCAGGTATAGAACCAGGACTGATGGGGAAGTGGTTCCGTCACCCCGTTGCCCTTTATAAGGCATTGATATTGGGGGCAGGCGCCTATATTTCCATCCGCTTATTCTATTCGATAAGAAAAGAGAATGCCGATAAGGGCGTAGTGCTTTCTTTCTTTATATTCCTCTATTCACTGACTGTTTTCGCATTCCATTATCTGAAGGATAAGCGTGCTGCAATAGGGGATAGTCCCATCGAGCTTTGGGCCTTTTTCATTTTGCTCTTGACATCTTGTTTTTATATTGTGTATTATTTCAGAGTTTTTATCAGCTTAGGGTTTACTCGTTTTATTAGTTGGAATAATAACCATGTCAAAACAATTGTCAAAAACATTTCTCGCAAACCAAAAAACAGTGATAGAGGAGGAGCAGAAAAAAATAACACTGCAAATCCAAAATCTGAAAAATGAAGATCCCTTCTTGGATCCCGATCATGCATCAGATAACGCAGCAGTCGACACCGATGTCCGCGAACAGGTAGGACACGACACCATCGAAGCCGAAATCAAGGATTCCCAGAAAAGACTCGTTGAATTGGGTCTTGCTCTTGAGACCATGAAAAAAGGTACCTACGGCGTCTGCCAGAGATGCAACAAAGATATCCCACAAGCTCGTCTTGAGCTTGTTCCGGAGGCAAAATATTGCATAGAATGCAAGAAGGCACTCAGCAGCAATTAATATTGCCGTTTAGCCACACACTTTCCCTTGCGTTGCCTCTTTTCAATCTGCTATAGTGAAGCATTACTTATTTTTTGCTTAATCTATGCAGGACAAACATGTAAAGACTAAAGAAACGGATATCACTGGAATCCTGGTGATAACATTCATTGTTATGTTGGGGTTTTTATTCGTCTCTCTTTCAAATAAATTCACTCAAACCCGCACATCCACATCCACAAAAGCTGCAGCTCCTAAGGCAGTAAAAAAAGGCCTAGCGGATAAGACCGACGCACAAATTTGTGCGGAAAAGGTTGGGTTTGCCTATTACGACAGTAACGGTGTCTATGATTATTCAAAAAGTTATTATCCTGCGATAAAAAGAGTCATTGCCGGTTCGGGAAACGGGAAGTGTACAGATAATCAATCAGGGAATGTTTCTGCATGGTGGGGGACAGGAGTCCTTTCATCTGACTATAAGGAATGTGCTTTGGGAAAATGTCTTTCAGTCCCGCACAATCTTGATTGTTGCGTGAACTCCAACGACTATACGAAAATGGGCACGGCATTTTGTAATAGCTTTGCCACCATCTATGATGGACAGGGGAATCCCAAAAATCCAAAACCTCTTGCTCAATGCCAAGAAGCATGTAACACGACAAATGGATATGTAAATACGCTTTACTATAACAGCGCATCCAAACCGACAGATCCGCTCAATATCCAAGTTGCCGCTTGGTGTAAATATGCGACCTTCAAGAATAATGAGATGCAAAAATTGCAAGGTAAGTGTTGTTTCCAGTAAAAATATAAAAAAAACCACCTCCGGCTCATCCCCGGAGGTTTTTTTATATCCATTGCATTCATTCAAAATGGTTTGCTATAGTGATACCATTACTTATTTTTCGCTTAATCTATGAACAATCAACATCATAAAACCAAAGAGACAGACATCACTCCATTTATCGTTGCAACATTCGTGGTAATGGTCGCCATACTTATTGCAAAGGTAGCGGGGGATCTCACCAAGGTGACCACTTCGACATCCTCACGGGCAAGTGCGCCTACCAAAGTAAAAACAGTGAAGACATTGACTCCGCAAACTGCGTATGGAGATATTTCATGCATGGCGAGTCAGAAAAGTTGGTTTGGAGTCTGTATTGAGGTAAATGATCCGGAGTGTGCAAAATCATGTGCCCCGAATGTCACGGTAGCGGACAAGACTGTATATGGAAGGGACATATGTCCCGGAGAGACACGGTGCGTCCCCTTGACTATACGGAAAAACTTTAGCTTTAATGCCACAGAAGCAGCGAGTCCGTTTTGTGAAAAAGTCACAGGACAGAAAGGGGCAACGTGTTATAGTGTATGGGCAAAGTCACCAGTAAAGGACATTGAACAATATGAGATGTTCTATGCGGGGGAAAACGGAAATAACACAGCTTTTTATATAAAAAAATTCAATGCACTTGGATGGCTCACAGGATATAAATATAAAGTAGAGTGTCCGATATATATAACATGGGCAGGGGGAGGAGTAGATGTACTCAATCAGTTGGGTGGAGCTAAAACAGGAGCGGTCGATCGCATCGAATCTGGGTACTGCTATATTCCAAAGCCGCCCACCGCAACACCAGGACAGTAAGAACTTATATTCATTTATACAAAAAAACCTCCGGAATAATCCCCGGAGGTTTTTTTGTAGGTACGCTATACTTATAGCTATATGGGTGAATTGCCAGCTTCGCTATTCTTCAATGCAAGTATGTTCCTTCTTATCCCTCTTATCATGGCGTATGTCTTCAAGAAAAATAAAATATCCCCAGTAGTTGGCTATATGTTGGGTGGAATCGTGTTGTCCAATTTCTTCGGTGGTCTCACGAACCACGAGTCGCTTGATAACTTTGCTTACTTTGGCATACTCCTTTTGATGTTTACGGTCGGTCTTGAGACGCAGTTTGACAGGATGCTTTCCATGAAACGGTTCATCGTGTATGGAGGGATACTCCAATTGACGTTTTCGGCCATAGCCGCAACAGCCATCAGTATGCTTTTTGGATTTACGTTCGTACAGGCTCTGCTTATCGGTATTGCTCTTTCCTCCTCATCAACGACCATAGTCGCAAAGATTATCCAGGATAAAGGGGAGGAGGGGTCGTTTGTCGGAGAACTCGCCATGGGAATTCTCATGTTCCAGGACTTGGCATTCATCCCATTCATGGTTATATTTAACTCGCTCACCGGCGAGCATCATACACCTGTCCAGATAGTCCAGAAAATAGCGATGGACGTCGTGTTCGCCTCCTTGATATTGGCATTTGCCTATTATGTAGGGAAGCGTATTGCGCCGCTTGTCTTCAATAAATTCGCCATACTGTCTCGGGAACTTTTGAACCTGTTCATGCTTTTGTCGATTTTCCTTATTGCCTATGTTTCGACACTGCTTCATATCTCTCCGTTCATCAGTATTTTCGTTGCCGGAGTGGTTGTCGCCCAGACGGCAGAGCATCATCATATCTTTTCCCAAATACGACCATTCAGGGACATACTTTCCGTCATCTTCTTCATCTATATCGGCATGAATATCAATCTAGGAGTCCTCTTTCCGTCTATTCTTCCGATGATAGGATTTGCGGTGTTGGTCATGGCGGCGAAAGCATTGATAATCTTTTTCATCTTCACCTGGTTCCGGTTACACTCAAAACTGTCGACCTATCTTGCGCTGTATCTTTTCCAAATAGATGAGGATGCATTTATTCTTATGTCAGTCGCTTATGCCAACAAGCTCTTTTCACAGGAGCAGTATATGTTCATCATATCGGCAGTCTTGGTAAGTCTCATCTTCACTCCGTCCCTCATCGCGAAAAAAGAGAAGGTGTATAAGTCTTTCTGGCATTTTATCTCCCGTTTCTTGCCATTCATCCATACCTACGTTACGAAACGCATCGACCGTGATAAGTCATCAATTGATGCGCTCGATATCACAAATCACGTAATACTGTGTGGATACGGCAGAATCGGATCATACGTCGGACGAGCTTTGCTTTTGGCCGACATCCCATTCATCGCGATAGATTACAATTTCCAGACAGTCGAGCGTGCGAAGAAATTGGGTGTGAATATATTGTATGGAGATCCAACCGACATCGATATGCTTGACTATGCCGAAGCGGAAAGCGCTGTGGCGGTCGTCCTTGCGCTTCCTGATAGATATGCACAGGAGAGCATTGTATTGAACGCGAAACACCTGAACAAGGACATAATCGTCATGAGTCGTGTCCACAAAATAGTGGATCATAAGCGGATGAAAGACTTAGGCGTCCATGTGGTGGTACAACCGGAGTTTGAAGCATCTCTTTCCATAATCAAAAAGCTCCTGATGCTGAAGCGGGTCAGTAAGGATGACATAGTGAAACATATTGCATATTTCAAAAAGGAACACGAAGGGTTATGAACACGATTCATCATAAGACCGCCCTCTACATTGGCGTGTTTTTTTGCTTGTTTATATTCCTCTATATCTGTGTGAGCCAGTTCCTGTCTTCCGCATTTTTCCTTTCCGGCAATCGGATGAATGTGTTGTTCTATTCTGAGGTGCCGGTCTACTTCTCGCTTGAACGAAACGGCGAGGTGCATTATGCGACCTCATTCCAGGCGGAGGGGAGAGTTTCCGTGCCTGGAGGATACGGTATCTATCGGCTTGGCGCGATAGGGAAACTTGTTTTCTTGGAAAAGAATCCGGAGCTTCTGAATAGGTCCTTTTCAAGGATCACGGGCTCCATGCTCAATTATTATTTTTATCCTCCGACAGACACCATCTATTATGGGGAAAAAGATGGGATACATCTTCCATCAGCACGGGACATTTTTCTTTCTGCTTCCAATGCAAATATCTTCGATAGGTTCTATATCTGGCTGCAGTTTATGGGGAAACGCATCTCTGCCTTCCAAGAAATTCAGATAAAGAAAATACAGTCCGGGGACGATATCCTCCTGTCGGACGCAACCTTTGCAGAGCAGTATCTAGGGTTTTTCTATCAGAAGAGACTGCGAAAGGAGAATAAGACAGTCCAGATTCTGTATGCATTTTCCTATACGGCCGCAAAGAACATGAGTAGGATTATCGATGGGGAAGGGATGCGGGTAGTGGATATTGATAGCGCTCCATCTGGTAAAAAACAAAGCGCATGTGTAGTCATGGAAAATACGGCCGACGGATATTCCTACACGGCAAAAAAAATAGCACAATTTTTTCATTGTGCGCTGACGACGGGGAAGGGAAGGGTATCGGATATAGTGGTAGAATTAGGGAAAGGCGAAAAACAGTGGGAGTAAGTCCCACAACAACACACATATGTACATAATACTAATAGCACTCTTGGTCATTTCGCTCATCCTCGCTCTCCGTTCGATGGGGGATATCCAGGTTCCGGAGGAAATACAGAAAATGGTGCGCCAAAACAAGCACAAAGGGCGGATTGTCTTTTTCAAAGGTAAGACTGCGAAGCATTATTCCTCATCTTCTTCATCATCCAGGTCCTCAGGATGAATGTCCAGGAGTTCTTCTTTTTCTTCCGTCTGTTCAGCGACCATCTTTTCCCAATCATTTATGGATGTGTCTTCTTCGTCTTCATCCACCTGTTCTTCGGCGCGTTCTTCGGATTGAGGTTGGTTTGGGTCTCCGATCTGTTCGATATTCTTCTGAAGGTTCACCGGGAATGAGATATGGTGACTGACTGCTCGTCCCTTCTTGTCTTCGCGAATAAATACGTGCACTTTCGTGAAGCTTACCTCTTTTATATATGCCGTATAGGTGCTTTTTGCCTTGATGAACAGGATAAGGCGCTTGGAAATATCATCAGCTAAAGTGCCGATATATTCATCTTCCAGTGTCCGTGCCTCGACTCTTCTTTTCTTTATCTTGAGGACTATCTGTTGGCCGATGCTAAGTTTGGCAAGTATTTGTTTTTGGCCTAAATTCGCAAGTGTCGCAGTTTTCGTTTTTCCGAATGACTCGATAAAGAGATGTGGATTGAATGCAGTTTTGGTTTGAGGCTTGGCTGTGCCTTTTTCAAGGATCTCTATTTTTTCAAGATATTGGTGCGCAACACTATTCTTTGGCTGAGCGCGTAGGGCTTTGTGATAATACTTTTTTGCCAGTTCGTACTGCGCTGTCTGAAGGTATGCATATGCTATGCGAAGGACGGCTTGAAGATTCTTTTTGTCGATTTCGAGTATCTTGCTATTTAGCTCTATAGCAGGCTCCCAATGTGATCTTATTGCAGCGTCGATTGCCTGTGTTTCGAGTTGTTCTATTTGTTCCATAATTAGCAAACAGTATACCATCTCACCTTCATTTTGCAATGTGGTAATATATATGCAGCGGGACCAATTTATACATTACAAAATCCTATATGTCAGGACACTCCAAATGGGCAAACATTAAGAATAAGAAGGCAGCAAACGATAAGGCAAAAGGAGTTATTTTTGCGAAAATGTCCCGCATCATAACGCTCGCCGTCATTGAGGGTGGGGGAATGACGAATCCTGATTCCAATTTTAAGCTGAGACTTGCAATCGAAAAGGCACGGGCAGAGAATATGCCGAAGGAAAATATCCAACGCGCCATCGATAAAGGGAACGGCCCAGACTCAGCACACCTCAAGGAAGTTGTGTATGAGGCTTTCGGTCCGCATGGAGTAGCCTTCATGATTCAATGCACATCAGATAATCCGACACGCACCCATAATGAAGTGAAATCCATGATAGAGAACAGGGGAGGGAAAATGGGGAGTCAGGGCTCGGTACACTACCTTTTCCAGAAATGCGCTGTCATGCAATTTGATTTGACACAGTCACCTGAGGATGCGGTTTTTGAGTTTGGCCAAGCCCTGAACGCATATGACATAGATGAAGGTGAGGGGAAAATAACGGTATACTTTCCTTTTGAGCTTTTCGGACGCGCAAAAGCTGCGCTGGGAACCCTCAACCCCGTCTTGTCTGAGATAGAATATCGCCCGACTAGCCGTATCGCGGTTCCATCAGAACAGGAGGCACGACAGGTAGTGGAGTTAGCTGAAGCCATAGAGGAGCTGCCTGACGTACATATGGTGTTTACCAATCTGGAATAACAATGATTATCGAAAAACGGATCCGTTTCGTCATTTCCACAGTGGGCCTCACAATAGCCCTTCTTATCTCTACATTCTTTTTCTTTGATAAGGCAGGTTTTTTTATCCCATTTCTCGTTGCACTCAGCTACGTCGCGACATTTTTTGCTCTCTATGAGGGGATAGAGAAGGTGGAGTGGTATATGTTATTCATCATGCCAGCGCTCCTTTCAGTTTCCTTATACCTGTTTTACTTCCTGTTCCCCGTAAGATGGCTCACCCGCATCCCATTCATCATCATCTATTCGATAAGCACATATGCCATACTTTTGGCCTCAAATATATTAAATGTAGGAGTTGAAAAGAACTTGCAGCTGTATCGGGCTGGGTTTTCCGTGAATTATTTCGTCCAGACGATGGTCTATTTCCTGCTTGCCAGCGTATTTGCATCATTCCATTGGGGGTTTTTGGCGAACGCACTCATATTTGGGGCTTTGACATTTGCCATGGCCGTCCAACTCTACTGGTCCATACATCTTGATTTGACCATAAAAAAACAGGTGTTTAGGTGTGCCTGGTTTACCGCACTGCTCCTGGCTGAGGCTGCGATAATCCTGTCTTTTATCCCGGTTCAGGAGTCCATATTCGCCCTCGTCATGTCCGTTCTGTATTACTGCCTGGGTGGCCTCATCCATCTCCACCTGGACGAGCGACTCTTTCACCAAAGCATCCGAGAGTATGTGATGATCCTACTTGTCATTCTTTCTCTGCTTTTCCTCTCCGTACACTGGTAAAAATCGCATAAAATGCATTTTATTGCTAGCCTCGCCATCTTTGAAAAATGAGGCTAGGGAACAGACGAGGGGAGAGGGGAGGAAAATACGGACGTGAATAATAGACCTATAGTATTTATGACCTATAGTATCCTATAGTAATTAATTTACTATAGGACTATAATTAAACGTTCGTGCGGTTTTGGATTAGCGTGCGCTACTACTTGTGGCACTACGAATAGATTTAAGGCACACCTCCTTCTCGGGGAGATGTGGATAACTCTCTATGCAATCAGCCTTGATCTCTTCTCTTTGGAGGGATGGGACGCTCTGTTTCTTGATATAGAATGATATAGTTCTCTGTGGATATCTAGCCTCAAAATCTGTTATTTGGATTGATTTGACAATCCAAACTAAACACATACTCCAGGGAGTATATGTTCCAAACTAACATGATTTAGCCTCGAAAGTGGTAATTTAGCGCGTTAAATCAATCTAAACCGACGTGCCTAGCTAGGCACGATTATCAGAGAACAATGGTTCGCAAATACTCGTCCTAAGAGTGGTAATGAATGGATGCTTCGGTTACTCAACGCACATGTTAAAACGATCGATATGTATAACAAGGGAGGGAGAGGTCTTCATCTATTCCCTAAAGAATAGGTATCCCATCTTAATGGCGGGACTGGCCGAGGCGGCGATTTCATGGACAAATTACCGCAGGGAGAAGTACAGGCATAACGTCGTATAATGTATCTTTTACGACGTTAGCCGAGGCTAAAAGAGGGGTGGTGGGTGTGTTGGGAATAAAAATTAATTCAATAATTCATTATTTATTATTTTTTCATTTCCTCGTTTCCCTGTCCCTGTTCCCCTGTTTAATTCCCCTCTTATTATTCCTTACTCTTTATGCCTAGAATTAATTACCGCATAGCACATAAATAGATTGTCGTGTCGGTCTAAATTATTTATGAATGAAGAATATCGTCTCCTCTGTTTCCCCTCTTTTGAGGCTAGAAGCTCTGAAGGGGTGCTTACATGAGTTTTTGTGCACGTGCCTTTCTGTAGTCTACTTGTTTAGTCATGAGGTAGGATGCGATATACGGCAGGATGAGCGTTTGTGTTTCTTCACGCATGAAGACGTCGTCATGGTGTGCTTTCGGGAGTGTGAGGAATCCGTTGAAGTCATCGGGAAATCCGACCTTGATTTGGGATGGTGGAGTGAGTCTGTCTTTTTCTGCGACAACACTGAGGGTTGATAGTACTGTCTTAGATCCACGATTGAGTGGTTTGTTGAGCTCACCAAGCTTCATATGTGTTGCATATCTATGCGCATCAAGTTCAGCTGCATGCATACGGATCTGTTCCTGTACTGCAAGTGGTAGCTTTTCAAATGGCGTCGCAAACGGGATACCAAGCAGATATCTGACGACCTTCTCAGATGACCATTTGCGCAACGGCTTTACTGAATAGATGGTATTTTCCTGAAGGCGAACGAGTTTGTTGATAAGGTCAAACTGCCGGGCGTTTTCGAGGTGGATTGCCGGACACAAGGCAACCTTGGCAAGCATGTCGTTTGTCGTCTTGTGCTCATGTTCCAGAACGACAGCACCACCGGCTGAGTGCCCGATAAGTGCACCACGACTTGTGGGAAAGTGCAGTTCATCCAGAACGGTCTGTAGTACGGTCTGGTACCGACGTACCCCGACATCAAGCTTGCCATAGTCGCTTATCGCATTGATCTCCGAACCGGTGAATCCTAATCCACTCATGCCGATATAGAGCGGGTGGAAGGCAGCATGCTTACCGTCCGACCGGATCATGTCAGTTAGTTTGCGGATAAAAGATGTTCCGGTCCTGTCGAATTGGCTTGGATTGGAAAGAAGTCCGCCAAGCAGCATGACGGGAAAATGGGATGATGGGTTTTTTTCTTGGATAAGCTCTCCTAGTTGTTCGGCCGTTTGGATAGCGGGCAGTTCGGTCTCAGACCACATGGTCAATTTGACCCTGTCCATGGGAAATGCGGCATTGGACTGTCGCAGTTCATTGATGACCGTTTCACTGGGGTTTAAAGGTAGTTGTACTTCGTATTTAAAAAAATGAGAACGCGTCTGTTCCTTGAAGTTGACGCGAAACTCATTTGCTGTTGGAATGAGAGTCTCTCTAGGAATCTGCATGTATGGGTCCAGTATAGTACTTTGTGCAAGTGATTATCAATTTGAAGGAGGAGTATTATATATACTATATATATGGATACGATAAATATGAATGATATATTGGAACAGGCGGCACGAAGTGCAGGTACCGTGGTGCTTTCCTATTTCCATAAGGAATCCCACATCCGTCACAAGACGACACATCAGAATATTGTGACGGCAGCGGATGTCGCCAGTCAGGAGCTCATAAAAAAAATAATCGTCACCGAGTTGACGCAGCATGGAACTGATGAAGCAGAAATAGGATTCATTGGAGAAGAAAACCTGGAAACGAAAGGGACACATCATACATTCATCATCGATCCACTTGACGGCACGAATAATTTTGCGTCGGGCTTGGACTATTTCTGCATCTCAATAGCGCATGCGGTCGATGGAGTGATAGTAGATAGTATCATCTATTGGCCAAGCAGGGATGTCCTCTATTTTGCGTCCCGCGGGAAGGGGGCATATAAAAAAATGAAAGGGCAGTCCCCTATCCGTCTTGCCGTAAAAGATGAGCTTCTTGAAAACTGCGTTATTTTTACGTATTTATCTTCCCAACCGGAATTCCGTCAACTTGCATTTCGGTTTATCGAAAAGATATTTTCCGTTATCCGAGGTATCCGGATCCAAGGGTCACTATGTTTGGACTTGGTCCATTTGTGTGATACCGAAAATGCGACACATATAACACTCAATTTTCACGGATGGCTGTGGGATGTTGCGGCAGGATATTTGATCGTAAAAGAAAGCGGAGGTGTATTTGCGGATCTGACCGGAAATGAAATCGTGGTGGATAGCTTAAACTCGCACAAACAGTACTCATTCCTCGCTGCTCATCCAAGCGTCATCCGGACATTGCTTCCCTATTTATCGTAGATATAACTCTGTAGCCACAAAAATAGTGTGTGAAACATAACCATAACACTACAGATTACAGTTTCCTGAAACTCTGACAAATCACTCTTGACACGGCCGTGCAATTCGTATTAAATGAAAGTATTAGGCTTTAATTATTAATTAATTTTTCTATAGGAGGAATAAATCTATGAAAAACGAAAAATTCTGTTTCAGCAAAGGAACAGGACTTATCGCGCTTGTTGGTGTGTTACTTGTTGGATTTGTCTTGTTCACACAAGCAGCAAATCAACCAAAATCAACAAACTCGAAAGCCGCTCCACCAACCGCTAGTTGTACTTTTTATGAGAAGCCAGTAGTTGCAGCCGGAGGAACTGTTTCGGAGTATACATACGATACAACATCGTTTTGTATAAAACATAACGTTACCGTAGGAACAACGACAACTTCAACATTAACTGGTGCACGATGTAAATACACTGGGACAACAACCAAGACCCTCGTTCATGGGAATGCGGTCTGGGACTCAGCATGTAATGCTGCAGCAGTAACAAGAACAGCATGTCAATATGGGAATAAAACTCTCACAACGACAGCAGTTACAATCGGCGCTCAGCAAGTAAAGCTTGACACAGCCGGATGTATCCTTGTTGATAATGCAAGAATCGGTAAGTTGTGTAATGCGACAACGGACTATGCAGCTGTATCCAGTGATACATGTGCAGCTCCAGGCGCAGCAGCAAGAACAGCATGTCAATATGGGAATAAAACTCTCACAACGACAGCGGTTACAATCGGTGCTCAGCAAGTAAAACTTGACACAGCCGGATGTATCCTTGTTGATAATGCAAAAATCGGGAAACTGTGCAATGCTTCAACCAACTTTGCAGCAAAGACAGACGATTCTTGTAAAACACCCGGAAGAACAGCATGTCAATATGGGACAAAAACTCTCACAACGACAGCTGTTACAATCGGCGCTCAGCAATTTAAACTTGACACGGCTGGATGTATCCTTGCTGACAACGTAAAAATCGGCAAGCTATGTAATGCATCGACAAACTTTGCAGCAGTCACTGATGCTGCATGTGCAGCTCCAGGCGCAGCAGCAAGAACAGCATGTGCCATAAATGGTGTCGTGCTTGCAGATGCAACAACAACAGGAACAACAACCGCCCCAACATATGGTGTAGCATCAACATATGCGGGAAAGAAATATGCACTTGAGTCCCCAACAGATTGTGTGGTCTATGAAGACACAAAACTCAATCAAGGACTTTGGTGTGATAGAGCAAACGGGTTTACTATGAAGTATAATGCTTCAAAATGTAGTACAACTCCTTAACTCGACTTGTATCTTAGTTAGTTTAAAACACCCTGGGAAACCAGGGTGTTTTTTTTGGATAGAGATGGAAGAGGAAGGAAGCAATGTTGAAAGAAGTTTAGGTGACGATTGTATCCTTGAGTCTGTTCATCGTCTGAGGACTACGCTTGAGGATTTGAGTGAGCGAAACGACACCGAGGGAAAATCTCATGTGGTTATACGTATCCCCAAAAACGCTGCCTGGCACACCAAATATTCCAAGGTCTTGGGCGACATCAGCAAGCGCGGATATGCCGTCTTGTAGCTCGATGTAGAGGTATAAGGGATTATCCATTTCGACAGTACCGTCACCCGGTTCATGGAACCCTGGCACAGAAAGAGTATCGAGATTTTTGAAGTAATGATTTTGTGGATCCAGATCCTTCAACACTTCAAGCAATGCTTGTTGGCGAGTTCTCAGAAGCAACGTATAGTCATCCAATACTTCTTGTGTGACCATCCTATTGATCACCTGGAACCAGATATCTGTCTTCCATCCGTATGATGAATAATTCCTGATAGTATCATTTTGGAATACCTCCTGCAACATCTTGTTATCGGGGATTATCGTTGCGCCGAGGCGCAATGCCGGTTCTGCATAATGTTTTGATTCGGATAATGCGAAGATCGATTGTGCATACGCTCCCGTTTCCTTTATGATATCCATAAGTTCAGATGAGCGCGCCGAAGGTATCATAGCCATATATGCCATGTCGAAGATGAAGGTCATTGCAGGATTCTTTTCGCGAAGGAGGGTGAGGACTTCCCGTAAGTTCTGCGGTTCATATGATTTTGCGGTAGGGTTTTCTGCCGGTGTCAGGAGCATGATATCAGGAATTCGTCCCCCGTCCGCAAAGTAGCGTGTAAGCGATTGCTTGTTTATTTGTTGTCCGGGCATGTCTCCGGTCTTCACCAGATCAACTTGGAGTCCGTGATCTGTAGCGCAGTTGGTTGCCATGGGAAAACACACCTCAGGTGACAAAAGCACCGCGTCCCTTCCCCCATCCTTCTTATAGTGGGAGTGAAGCGCTCGATATATACGCGCGAGTGAACCCATACCGCCATCGGTGAGCCACACTGCATCGACATCGCTTGTCGTTATCCCCATAGACCTCGCTTCATCCCTGATGAGCTCACGACTTTCTTTAGTACCACGTGCTATCGGGTCGTACCCGAATATATTCATAGATTCTCGGTACTGGGTCAGAATATCTCGTTCGACCCGTTGCCCTTCGGCGAACAGTTCTGAGGTTGCGTCCAAGAGAAGTCCCGCTTCCAAGTGACCAAATCTATTTTTCTCAAGTGAGTCTTTTGCGGGAAGGCGCATATCCACATCCCCTATGGTTCCTGCCATCATGAAGTCATCGGGATCAAGTCCCTCCTTGATAAGCGCACTCTTGATTTGGTTGGCGGCATGGTTGATGCCGCGGAGTGCATTAGGAAATTGTCTCTTCGCAAGTTTATCTATCGTGTCACCGATGATTGTTGAAACTATTTGTTTGCCTGTTTCGACGGCTACCGCCATTTTATTTAAGGTTTTTTAATACCAACGCTAAATCTGCAGGCGACATGCTTTCGAGTTTTTCACCATCCAGATAAAAGGTCGGTGTCGCATTGACGCCAAGTTTTTCTCCGAGTGCGAGGTCATCTTGAACGGCGCTCTGTAAGGCCCCATCGTTCATATCTTTTTGGAATTTGACTTCATCCAATTTAAGGTCTTTGGCTACCTTAGCCACATATGACTTAGCATCTTTCATGGTTTCGAATGTACCCTGGTCGGCAAAGAAACGCGCAGTCACTTCGGCAAACTTCCCTTGTCGTGCCGCAGCCTCTGCTGCATAGGCAAGTTGGAATGCATGCTGATGGATTTGGTAAAGCGGAAAGTATCGGAACGTGAAGGCGACATTTTTTGTGATGGCATTGTTCGGATTCTTCACATCTTCAAAAGCAGCAAGGTACTCATGATAGACTTTGCATG
Organism: Microgenomates group bacterium; assembly: GCA_049304055.1. Lineage (GTDB taxonomy): Bacteria > Patescibacteriota > Microgenomatia > UBA1406 > GWC2-37-13 > JAKBEU01. The sequence goes on along the minus strand of JBAQNT010000004.1, from coordinate 157,146 downwards.
CAGGACATTGATGATCACTGAAAACCGCAAGAGTATGCTTTGCATTTTTGTTCCAGAGAGTCCGTTGTGTCGGTCTATCTTCACGAATTTTCTTTATGAGTGTTTCGTCGGGCGCTCCCCCTACTAGTTTGTATACACCATATAAACTTGCGAATAAAACGATGATCGCAACGATTGAAAGTATGATTGAATTGTTTTTCATACTGAGAGTTTATACAAAAAGTAATTAATAGTAAAGCGGTATTTGATTCATAATGGTGGGCTGTCCTGATGGGCTAATCTAAAAAAAATAAGGTCAAATTTCAAGGTATACTATCGGTGTACTCATAGTAAATGGGGAAAAATCGAAGAAAGATTTGGAGATAAAAAGAATGGATTGGACTGTTGTGACAAGCTAAACCTGAATAATACAACAATTAGCAGATTAATCCTCCCTCTGCTAACACTACTATAGGCTATATTTTGCCTAACAAATACACACCCAATATATATAGTCCTATCTCGCAAGTTGTGGGTCCTTACTACCATAGTACGTCCAAACAAAACTATTTACAAGAGCATTTTTGCTATGCCGTATTATCCAAGTGGATGCGACCATATACCGAGTGCACTCACTTGTGGCGCTCTAAAGCCACATGGTGTTTTTCTTGCTGCAGATCGGTTGTTATTAATGCTACTCACTCCCCTCCTCTGCCAATCAACTGTTATGAAGTAAGTAGTTGTTCTGATGCCCTCCTCATTTTTTATCTCAGAATGAAAATAGTATATTGAGTAAGTCTATGATGTCCTGATGCCCCACGGCGACATCATCAATATTCCACAGAATAGGAGTCGATAAGATAGGAGCCGAGAAGAGACAACTCGATTGGAGATGTAGTGTGTGTGGTAACGATGCCACACTGCTCGTAGGTGACCCCATTGTTGGAGAGTGAGTAGAGTATCTTGTCTTTTCGCAGCTCTGCCTGTATGAAGACGTACATATCATTTGGGGCTTTGTTATTAGCTAAATTACGTTTTTTTGCAACTGCACCTTTCTCAGTGAGGGTGCAGCCATCCATACGGTCTCCTGAGATTTCCATAGCAGTATCGTTCAGCGCAAATTTGATTTTCCGTGAATGCTCTGGGATGAATGAGATCGTGACAATTCCCCTTTTTATCTTTTCGGGTGTGATGAACCTAAGGGTTTCCATTTGGGAAGCAGACATGAACAGATATGTCCTGTCCCCTATGGTCCGTAAGCTAAGCGACTTGCTTGGAGAGTCAACGACATCTGTCGTATACTTTGCACTGTTCTCGATCCACAACCTATCCAGACCCACCTCGGTGATGGCGGTATCCTTTGAAACAATATGGAAGGACATACTGGTAATCGTATTCCATGCAGGGATTGCAAGGGAAACTCTGTTCCATCCAACAGTTATCTGGGGTCGTAGGTCATATTCTTTTTTTTGTTTGCCGGAATGAAGGACTAACTTGAGGGAAGTGAGCGAGTCGACTTTTTCCTTATCCGAAACGTACAGTGAAACATACCCTTTTGCATATCCTTGCTTGAGGTCATACTTCCGTTCCTTTTGGATAATCGTTTCTTTTCCATACCAGGAAGTGAAAATGATACTACTCTTCCCTTCCATTACCCGTTCGGAGTCATATGAATAGTTTCCCTGCCAATTTTCCTCCTGTTCAAATCCTGACAGTTCGATGGTCTTATTCTGTTCGTATCTTTTGGAGATATCGACGGTGACATATTTTTTTTGTTGTTCGAGGATGAACAGGAAGATTGCCACGATAAAAAGAAGTACCCCTACTTGGAACAACAGTTTCTTATACCGCTTCATACCCATAACTGTAGCATAGAGAATTGGAAAATCAAAGGCCTCCTTCAGGATGCAAAAAAATATATTACACAGACGGACCATTCTGTGCAATAATGAAGGAATATAAGTTATATATATTCATGAATATGAACAGAAATGCAAATGGGATGATTATAGGTTTGGTTGTGGTGCTTATTCTTGCAGCGTTAGGGTATGGAGGGTCACTTCTTATGAGACCTGCCCCATCTGGAAAGATGGTACCAACGCCGGTTGTGAACAAGGCGGATATCGACAGAAGCGGAGCGGCTGACGAAGGTGACCGTCAAATGATCATGGGAAGTTTGAACTGCACAAAAAGCGCAGCATGCTGGAATACGACTATCGGGAAAACAAAAGATGGGGACAATCCCCTATACGTCTTTGACCTTGATCTGGATGGGGACGGTACAATTACTCAAAGTGATGTCGACCTGGTGAAGTAATATGTACACCTATCAATCAGACTGGTTCACTCCGCAAATTCCCCTGTGGGAACAGTATCTTGAGGAATTCAAAGGGAAAGACGATATCTCGTTCTTGGAGATAGGTTCCTTTGAAGGGCGCTCTGCCGTTTGGCTCCTCACCAATATACTGACAGGCACACATGCAAAACTGGTATGCATAGACACATTTGAAGGGAGTATCGAAAACCAAACGAAGGCAGGGATCGACTTGACCCAGATAGAGACAAACTTCGACAACAACATCAAGCAAAGCGGCAGCTCACATAAAGTCCAGAAGATAAAGGAGACATCGGTGAGGTCCTTTCAGAAACTCTCGCTTAACTCATATGATTGTATATATATAGACGGTTCCCATACTGCAGAGGATGTATTATCCGATGCCGTCATGTATTTCCATCTTTTGAAGAAAGGTGGAGTCATGATTTTTGATGATTACATGTGGGAAGAGGTGGGCATGAAAGACTTGGATACCCCACAGCCCGCTATTGATGCATTCTTGGCAATCAACAGAAGAGAGTTGGATGTACTCTATAAAGGGATACAGGTAATCCTCAGGAAGAAAAAGTAAACTGGAACAATCGGCAGTCTCGCCCACCTAGGTCATATTTATACCGCTCATCCCCTCGCAGGAAATCGAACGTCTTTTTCTTCTCTTGTATGGAGTGTTGGATTAAATAAGCGACAAGAAGTAGTCCCGCACTATAATATTTCTGGAGTGGGTCAAAGCCGGAGTTATATAGGAGGACTGAATCATCGTTTTCAAAAAAGAACACAGTCGCCGCCACGTTTTCTTCAATTTTCAGAGTAGCTATCCGTTGTCTCCACCCGGGAATCGTGAGATGATACACATCATTAAAGAATTGTTCCATCGGAGGAGTCATGAATATATCCTTGGCCGGGTCGGATAGTTTATGAAGTCGGACAAAGTCTGTAAACACCTCATCATTATCGGACGGATCATGGAAGTCGACAGCATGTGGGACAGTGTCCAGTCTGCGCAGTTTCCGTTTCAGCTCCTTCCTATCGGTCCGTTCCAACAGGTCAAGATACGCATCCCAGGTGGATGGAAGTGGGATGAAGGGCGAAACCCCTTGCTGGATGGGAGAAGTAATGGAGGCCGATTTGAGAAGTTGATATGCTGATGAATCTTCCCGTATATAGTCGTACTGCACCAAAACGACTCCAAAATCTTTTTTGAGCGTTTGATGGATAGTCAAAATATCAAAAGTAAATGTGAGCGGGCCGTAATCGGTCAACTCCTGACCGTTGAGTACCCGTTTCATCCCCACAAGGAGAGCTCGCTTATCGGGCAGGATCTCATATTCAACATCGCCAAGCGAGACACAGGGATTACTTGATGGGATGAAATGATTCTTAAATACGTTCCTATAGCCAAGCATCTGGAAAGGATATTCTTTCATGAGTTTGTGAGTGAAGATGCTTCGTAACAGAATCCAGTTCCCGTATTTTGGATCCGCATGGTGGACAGAACATCCGGCATAAGCAGTCCATCCTCCAGTAGTTGAGTGACATAGGTGGACAGCTGATCTTTGGGAATGATGAAATGCGGAATATGGATATGTTCCTCTTCCTTTTGATATTCTGCGGTGATGGCGGTCTTATGTTGCTTGAATGCGCGGATAAAGTCCTGCATCTTCAGTGAAGAATGGACGACGCCTCGACAGATAAGGACATCATCATGTGTATCTGCAAGAAGAGTCCGATCGGCGGATATTTTGATAGGTTTGTCCCCATATGTGTTCTGCAGATGTTTTTTGAGGAGTGGTGTGAGCGATTCCGTAGTGAGGATAGTGACTGATGTTATATCTTTCTGGTCAAATATATCATCCAAGAGATAATCAATAACGGATCGCCCCTTTATGGGAAGAAGCGCCTGAGGGATTCCTTGTGGACCTACGGATGGTGCGAATACGAATGCATGCATAGGATATTATAATGCACGAGAATTTTTAATTTTTAATTTGAAATTATTATTCAATTTTCAAATTTTAAATTGATTAAAAATTAAGAATTTCAAATTCTAAATTAATTACCATATATAATGTTTGCATGAGAAAAATCATCAGGTTGACACAAGAGGGGTTTGATGAAAAGGAAGCGGAGCTTGCCACACTCAAAAAAATCAGAGTCGAAGCGGTTGCTGATCTGCAACGGGCTCGAGAGATGGGAGATCTGTCAGAGAACGCTGCCTACAGGGCAGCTCGCAGCAAATTGTCGCGGACCGACAGCAGAATTCGGTTCTTGAATAAGATGATGAGAGATGTTGTTGTCGTTGCAAAGCGTACGGATGGACACATCGGCGTTGGAAGTTCTGTGGTGATAGAACTGAATGGTGAAAAAAAGGAGATAGTCATCGTGGATGGATATGAGTCTGACTTCATGCGTGGAAAGATATCAGGCTTCTCCCCTATCGGCAGAGCGCTTCTCGGGAAAAAAGAAGGAGAGAGGGTCGAAGTTACAACACCAAACGGAACAGTAGAATATATAGTCCTATCGGTTGACTAAATTGTCACAGAGATATAAAAAACTCTAAACTCCAATCAAATCTTAAACTCTAAATCCTAAATAATTTTTTTAAATTTTTATAATTTAAAATTTTTGTATTTATTTGTTTAGAGTTTATGGTTTAGTGTTTTCTATTTTTACTCAACCAGTGTCCCGATCGCTTCTCCGTAAATGATCTTCTCTATATTGTCGAGCGAATTGAGATTGAAGACGATGACCTTAATTTTCTCTCTTTGACATAAGGCGAATGCGGTGTTGTCCATGACAGTCAACCCTTGTTCAAGTGCCTCTTGATAGCTGAGTTTCTTATAGAGTTTTGCATCTTTATTTTTCTTCGGATCGGATGTGTATACACCGTCGACATTGCTTCCCTTCAATATGACGCTACAGCTGAGTTCTGCGGCCTTAAGGGCTGCTGCTGAATCTGTCGTAAAGAATGGGCTTCCTGTTCCTCCACCAAGGATGACGATGCGTCCTTTTTCCAGATGGCGGATAGCCTTGCGTCTGACGAACGGTTCACAGACTGATTGGACCATCACTTCAGACATGACGCGTGTGATGCCTCCTGCCCGTTCTATCTCCTCCTGCAATGCGAGTGCATTCATGACAGTCCCGAGCATTCCGATATAATCTGCGGCGGCCTTATCGGCACCTGTATTCATGACTTCACGTCCGCGGAAAAGGTTTCCCGCGCCAACGACTATCGCGATTTCGATATTCGTCCTTTTTTGGAGTCCGACGATATATTCTGCGATTTTTTGGATGGCGGTAAAATCCAATCCTTTATGTGTTTCGGCATTTCCGAACAGTTCACCAGTGAGTTTGAGGAGGATTCGTTTATATTGTGGTTCTGAAGACATAAGAAAAAAGATAATGGATAATAAGTGCCGGGGAGAGGACTTGAACCTCCAATCCCTTACGGGAACAGGTTCCTAAAACCTGCGCGTCTGCCAATTTCGCCACCCCGGCTGTTTCAATTGGCCTTTTTCACTACTCTGTATTATACAACCTTCCCAATCTCTACTGAGAAGGAAACGGTCTGTCTTGGTTTGATGATGCTTGACGGTGTCCCAAAATAGTTAGGCCATGCAACGACCGGTTCGATACAGCAGAAATCCTGACTGAACTGTTTTTCTCCCCTTTCATCGCTTATGAAACTGGTCCATAGTACAGCATCGTGAAAGCCGTTGGATGATAGCTCATATGTCGCATGCGGAAACCGAAGCGTATTTTTTTTGACCAACTGTGCGTATCCGTTTGTCCTGATTCCATTTGTCGCGTCTATTCCATTTATCTGGGTACCATCCCATCCGCGCGGGGTATCCCAATAATAATGGATGCCAACGTTAAGTGGCACCTCTTCTCCTTGGAGGTGGGTAATTTGTATCTCATGATGAAATATGTCGCTCAGAATAAATGTTTGGTCGATCTGAAGGCGTGCAGGATAGGAGGCGGACTCAGGAGTCGTTGCCGATATCGTAATGGAGTTTTGTGTCTCTGACACCAGTTGCCACATCAACGTACGAGCATATCCGTGGAATGGAAGAAGGTATGTCTCCTGCCCTTCTTTGTCGAAGCTGGGCGCACACAGGTGTGTGGACCCTGCTTTTCCGTCGATGCGGGCATATGTGCCAATTATCAAAATATCTGCATGGGACAATGACCGTATACGGCCACCCTCAAGATCTAACGATAGACTCCATTGCTTATATTCCAGTTTTGTATACATATCTTATTCAGCCGGGATTTCCTCGCCGCCTGTTGTCTCACCTGTCGGGAAATCTTTCATCATATTCTTAATTTCGTCCATATTCACTTCAACTCCTGAGTCTTTCATCATCGTGTCAAATGATGGCATTTTCTTGACAGGAGCAGGCTTTTGGATAGTCACTGGTCCATATTCGAACGTCATCATGGAAACTCCGTCCTTGGATTGCATCTCCATCTTTCGTGCATAGTAGGAAGTGGTATCGACCCAAATCTTGGTCGTTCCGTTTGAAACTTTGTCAGTCATTTCAAATATCGTGCAGGTGAATTTTCCACATCTTTCCGTGCCAACTTTTTTTACGACAAGTGTTTCCTCGACATCTTTAGCGACATCTCCCAGCTCCTTTTTCAATCCTTCAAAATCGAAGAGATTCGTCGTCTGTTTGCCCGTTTCATCTTTCGTTGCCGGAAACTCCGTCCAGACGGTTTCGCCAGGACCCTTCATATAGGTAGTCTTGTTAAGTGAGACGAAGCTCCCCTCTTCTTTTCCATCATCACCATACGTGACTGATTCGGAGTTTTCCTTGCCGTCTGATTTCATCACCATTTTGGACTTTTTTCCGTCATAGGTCGATTCGCTTGTCATAGTATATCCCCCTGACATGGCGACGATGCCGTTTGCGGCATACTTACAGAAATCCTGGTCATACTTACAATTCGCCATCATTTCCTGCTGTGCCTTTTTTATCTCTGGGCTTACTTGGGGCGTGGATTTTTGTTGGAGAAAAATAAAACCACCAACTCCCAAAACAAGCGCAATGCCGATTACTGGTACCAGTTTTTTATTCATAGATAAATACTAATTGGATAATACTCACTATTGTATATCATATGGGGACGGAGTTCCAATATCTGATTTTTTACACTTTCGGCTGTTCTTTCCTCCGCTTTATCTTCTGAAGCGTATAGAGGATTCTTTTGTGGAGGTTTATGTTCTTAATGCGTGCAAATCGGAGTATGGATACGATGATGTCTCCCAACTCCTGCTCATATGTCTCATCATTCTGTGCTGCGATATTTGTCGGTTTTCTTCCATGCTTTGCAAGATATGCGCGTGCCATTTCCCCAATTTCTTCAACTAGACTCAGGATAAGGAATGACCCGAACTCCTCTGTTTTCTTGAGGTTCGTATCGATTTTGTCTAGACGGGAAAAGTATACGCCCAAGGGATAGTATTTTTTTGCCTTTTTCATATATGTCAATTGTACTCGCATAAAAGCTTTAATGATGTGCGCTATTTGATTTATTTTCTAAATTTTTATATAGTGCATGTGTATGAGTTATTAATTCAATAATCACATACGTATGGATAGAAATCTTGCACTTGAATTTGTCCGAGTTACGGAAGCCGCGGCAATTGCCTCATCCCAATGGATTGGGCGGGGAGATAAACACGCTGCTGATGGAGCTGCGGTGAAGCAGATGAGGAATAGGTTTAACCAAATAGAGTTCAAAGGAAAGATAGTCATCGGCGAAGGAAAAAAAGACAAGGCACCTGAGTTATTCAACGGAGAGGTTGTCGGCAAAGGATCGGGTCCTGAGATGGATATTGCGGTCGACCCGCTTGAATGTACGGACAGCGTGGCGCACGGAAGATATAATGCATTGGCAATTGTAGTTGCGGGAAGCGCCGGTTCACTTCTTCGTGCACCTGACACATACGTACAAAAAATAGTCGTCGGAAAAGCCGCAAGCGGTGTCATCGACCTGGATGCGCCAGTTGCGGACAACGTCATCAAGACGGCAAAAGCAATAGGAAAGGATGTACGTGAGATGACGGTGATGGTTCTGGACCGGGAGCGGCATAATAAATTAATTGAACAAATACGAGATGCCGGAGCAAGAGTACGACTTATTACAGATGGTGATGTAGCCGGAGCTATTGCCACATGCTTCCCTGAATCGGGTATAGACATGTTGATGGGAACCGGCGGCAGCACAGAAGGAGTTTTGGCAGCTGTTCCCGTGAAGACGCTTGGTGGACAACTGTTCTGTCGCTTCACTCCCCGCAATGCGGAAGAAGAAAAAGAGGCACATGAGATGGGTATCGCGAATTTGGAAAGGATATTTGCTGCAGAAGATTTGGCAAAGGGCAAGGACCTGACATTTACGGCAACAGGCGTCATTGACGGTCCCCTTCTTCCAGGGATCATCGTCAAGAATGACTATATCATCTCCCACTCGATGGTGCTACGCACGAAATCAGGCACAATCCGTTATATAAACACGCATCATCGCCACATCAAGGAAGAGCTGGATGCATATCTTGGATAATACGCATGGATACGATATATAAGGAGGCACTTGCGTTCCATAGGGCGCATCAGGGCAAACTGACAACGGCCAGCAAAGTGGAACTGAAGGATAAACATGATCTTGCCCTTGCTTATACTCCGGGCGTTGCAGAGCCATGTAGGGTAATCGCAAAGGATATAAAAGAAGCATATAACCTGACATGGAAAGGACGGACGGTTGCCGTCATATCCGATGGTTCTGCAGTTCTGGGACTCGGCAACATCGGCCCTACAGCAGGCATTCCCGTGATGGAAGGAAAAGCACTTCTCATGAAGCAGTTTGCAGGGATAGATGCCATCCCCCTTGTTATCGATACGCAAAATCCAGAAGAAATAATCCGTTTCGTAAAACATATCGCCCCTAATTTTGCCGGTATCAATTTGGAGGATGTTTCGGCGCCCCGATGTTTTCAAATTGAGGAAGCGCTCCAAGACATAGGGATACCGGTCTTCCATGATGACCAACATGGGACCGCGATAGTCGTTTCGGCAGCACTCCATAACGCCGCAAAGGTAGTGGGTAAACCATTCAACACATTGAAGGTAGTCGTCGTTGGGGCAGGTGCGGCAGGATTGGCGATAAGCCGGATGTTACTTGGTCTGGATTGTTATAACAATACATGTCAGTACTTAAGCGGCATAGACAAAGTGGGAGATTTGATAGTCGTCGATAAGACAGGGGCACTCTATGCAGGGCGTCCGAACCAGAATATCTATAAGCAGGCACTTGCCGGGATGTCCAACATCCATATGAGGAAAGGTCCCTTATCCGAAGTGATTGTCGGTGCAGATGTCGTTATTGGCGTTTCAGGACCAGGTAGTATAAGCCCCGAGATGGTGAAGAGTATGGCAAAAAAAGCGATAGTGTTCGCCATGGCAAATCCCCTTCCCGAAATCATGCCGGATGCAGCACTTCGTGCCGGTGCATACGTCGTAGCGACGGGTCGGAGCGACTTCCCCAATCAGATAAATAACGTCCTAGCGTTTCCGGGAGTATTTAAGGCGGTGGTCGACGGGAGATTGCGCACTATAACATCTCATATGAAAATAGCCGCATCCCGCGCTATCCAGGGAATGATCCTTGAGCCGACTGTAGACAGGATAATTCCCGATCCCTTCACTCCTGACCTTGCCAAGAAGGTTTCCGAAGCGATACTTGCAGCACGATGATGGACAACAGATGAATATCTGTTTGACACCGACAGCGTTTTTCATTATACTCATACAATTAATATATTAGTTATATTTTCATACATATATACATGAACACTAAAACGACTGGATTATTGGTAATTGCCCTCATTGTCGCAATAGGTATCGGTATTTTTACCTACGCAAAACCAGGAAAAAAGGAAGCACAAACTGCGACCCCTCCGACCGTTATGGAAAAAAAAGAAGTAAAGTCTGCATATAAAGATGGAGTTTATGAGCAAATGGGCGGCTATACTTCACCAGGTGGAGCAGAACAGATCGATGTCAAGCTCACTCTCAAAAACGGCATCATCGTTGAGGTAGATGTGACTCCAAAAGCAGATAGACCGATTTCAAAGATGAAACAGGAAGCATTCGCAAAGGAATATAAGACGTCGGTTGTCGGAAAAGACATAAAGGATTTGCAGTTAGGAAAAATTGCCGGTGCTTCTCTTACTCCTAAAGGATTCAATGATGCTGTCGAGAAGATAAAAGCTCAGGCACTGGCGTCTTAAGAATTAGGCATGGCACAACAATTTTCGTTTGAGGGAATAGGGACTCAATGGGAGGTTGAGATATATTCTCCTATTGTCCAGACGCAATTTGAATACTTGGTGCACATCACCAAAGAACGGGTCAGGCAGTTTGAACACACGTATTCCCGTTTCCGTCCGGATTCATTCATCAACACTTCCCTTCTCCAAAAAGGTTTGGTTCGCCTCCCCGATGACGCTGAAAAATTATTCACAATCTACAAAAAGCTCTATACCCTTACGGAAGGGTTATTCACCCCCCTTATCGGACAAGTACTGATAGATGCGGGCTATGATGAGACGTATTCTCTGAAACCGAAAACACTGCACACCCCTCCTGCATGGGAGTATGTGGGTGACTATTCATTCCCCCATATGAACATAAAAAACCCCGGCATGTTTGATTTCGGCGCTGCCGGAAAAGGCCACCTCATAGATATCATATCCCAGTTGATTATCGAAAATGGATATCCTGAATTCTGTGTCGATGCCGGCCGGGACATCCGCCTTTTTTCTGAAACACCGATACGGATCGGATTGGAAAATCCAGCCAATCTGGACCAAGCGATAGGTGTTGCGACTTTAACAAGCGGGAGTATTTGCGCATCCGCCGGGAGCCGAAGGGCGTGGGGTCCATTCCATCACATCATCAATCCCCAGACGCTCACCTCTCCCAATACGATAACGGCAACGTGGGTAACGGCGCAAGAAGCGATTGTTGCAGATGCAATTTCCACTTGTCTATTCCTCGTTCCGGCAAAAATCCTTATTCCCCATTTCACTTTTGAATATCTGACATTATTTTCCGATAGTTCTATAGAGAAATCTCCTGGATTTTCTGCAGAACTCTTCACTTCATAGGAAGAAAAAAAGAACAGTAGAATATGCCAGAGATGCACCTACAGCATATAATGTCCCTCGACGTAATCTCAGGATGAGGAAGAGCATAATAAATATAACAATGGCCTGCCATGACTTGAGATGAACGATCCCTTGTTGGACAATCAATACGCTCACCACACCGATAAAACCAGCAAGAAAACCCTTGATGAGCGATTGGATTATCTTGCTTGTGCCGATCCTGTCATGTATTTTGCCGATTATGATCATGAGGAAGATGGACGGGATACACATGCCGATGGTGGCAATGACAGCTCCCATAATTCCCGCAACCTTATATCCAAAAAAGGCGGTCGATATAAGGATGGGCCCTGGTGTTATTTGGCTGAGAGCGATACCATCCCAAAATTGGATGTCCGTTACCCATCCTTGTTGATGGACAACTATCTCTTCGATAAGCGGGATAGCCGCAAAACCACCACCAAAAGAAAGAAGTCCAACTTTTGCGAACGATCCAAAAAGGAGCCAGTAAGTAGTTGAGACGAGATAGAGGAAAACAGAAAAGAACAGGATACCCGTCATGAGAAGTAGCCACGACTTTTTGTGGACGAAAAATTGCTTGTGTGCGTGGTGATGCAGATCAAACGTTGACTGTTCATATGTCTTTCTGTAAAACATAACTCCCAGAAACCCGGATAGCATAATGACGAGAATGGTGTTTTGCGTGATGCTGTAGAAAGTGAAACAGATAACGCTAATGAGGACCGCTGCCAAGTCAACTCGTTTGTTTTCTCTATATACTGATTTACCTATTCCCCACATTGCTTTTATCAACAATAAGATAAGAAGGATATTGAGTCCCGACATCAATGCAGGAAGTATCGTGATTGCATAGGATTGAAAATAGATGGCGGACAACACTGTTGTCAGGATGAAAGTGGGAAGAAGATAAATGATTGTTGAAAGAATCGATCCGATGAGTCCCGCTTTCAGATAGCTGAAATAGGCGATGAGACTGATGATTGTGGAACCCGGCAGCACTTGTGCAAGGCTCAAGGATGTCAGGAATTTTTCTTCGGTGACGATGTCTCGCTTCACCACATATTCTTTCTTTATTTGGTCCAGGACGGCATAGCCGCCATAGCCAGTCATTCCCAAAAAGAATGCGATGCGATACAAATCGATAGTCCGAGTGATGAACCGTTTAATTCTGAGCATTGCGAAAAAAAAGAAAATGTGTAGTCTTTCATTATATAAGAAATAAAATAATATAATGATGTCATATGTTTAATCACGCGCCTGATGATTATTGTTGTCCAATTTGTTTAGGAGTCAAAGGTGTTGAGGATGAAAGAACGTTGCTTCGCAAAACAGACCTTCTGTATTCTGATGAGTTGGTATCTGTCTTCATGAACTCTTTTTTTATCAAAGGAAATGAGGGGCATATTATCGTCGTCCCAAACATCCACGCAGAGCATCTTTACGATTTATCGGAACACATTGGGCACCAGATAATAGACGTGGCAAGACGCTATTCAATAATCATGAAAAAGGCATATAAGTGTGATGGGATATTGCTTCAGCAACATAACGAACCCTCCGGCGGACAGCACGCTTTCCATTTCCATCTTCATATCATTCCCCGTTATACACACGACGATTTTTTTGAGCAGGCAAAAAACAAAATAAAGACGACACCGGACGAACGGTTACCATTTATCAACACATTAAAAAAATTCTCATGAACATAAAATCAGTGACGAACTTCATATTCGAATTAGGACAGTTGAAAAGGATACGGCATGAAGGATGGCGGATAATCGGGGTGGAAAACCCGGAAACCGTTGCATCCCATTGTCTGCGTGCAGCTCAAATTGGGTATCTACTCGCCGTAATGGAAGGATATAAAAATCCATATGAAGTCGTGACGGCGGTCGCATTCAAAGACATCGGCGAATGTCGACTGGGTGACATCCACAGGACGGCAAGCAGATATATCAAAAACGTGAAGGAATTTGAAGAGCAGGCGATAAGCGAACAGTTGGATACGATTCCCGACGTCAAACAAGATATCTATCGATTGTGGAATGAGACCGATTTCAGGAAGACCCCGATGGGCATAATCGCCAAAGACGCGAATATGTTGGAGATGGCATTCACCGCCCAGGAACTCATTGATCAGGGAAATGTGGGAGCGGTTCAGTGGCGAGACAACTTCAAGTCGGTACTGCGGACGAAGTCGGCACTTGCCCTTTTTGCAGAGCTGTCAGTCGTTGGGTCGAATAATTGGTGGCAGAAAATAAACTCTCTATAATACCCGACTGTCGTATGCCCAGTGAAGGAGCGCTTGACGCTGACGAGGGCGGCATGTGATATCCCCTGGCCTGCAATATTTTTGCAGTTGTGCGACGTGACGTGTGACTGCCTTCCATCGTGCTATCTGTCTCTCATCATCTGTATGTCGTCGCCCCATGTAGTAGCGGCAGTACCACTGGAACCATCCTCGTGGGTCATCAGGATGTATCCACCCCTTCTCTTTCCAGATTGCAAGGGATTGGCTTGCGTCCACCTGAAAGAAGTTGAAGGAAACATCCTTTTTTCCTGTTGAGAGTTTTGCATGAGTGAACCAGTCTGATGGGAATTCTTCAGTACAATCCCGTAGATATACGCCACCAAAGACACCAAGCGCAAGCATTTCTTTGGGTGTCAACTGCGGCTTGAAATCAGGATGGAACTCTTTTCCCATGGGGGTAGATAACGTATATACATAATGTTCTTGCATCAGGTCATGTACCTGAACGATCGGATGGTCATTCATACTCACTCATTATATAGGAACGACTTTATCCCTTCTTGAGCCAGTTAATCCCCAAGTAGACGAACGGTGTTTCGATTATTGACATCGTGCACTTCAAAAGCCAATAAGGGATTATGAGACTGCCCAAGAAAATACCATTGGCGTGAACTGAGAGATTTAGATCGTAAAAGGCCAGCGTCATAAATAAGGACGTGTCCAGGAATTGTGAAAGGAAGTTGGATGCATTATTCCTAAACCATAAGGCTTTGCTCCCAAGTGCTTTTCTGATGCGTATAAAGATAAGGACATCCATGAGGTCAGCAACGGCGAACGCAACAAGGCTTGCAAATGATATCTTTGCTCCCTGTTTGAATATTAAGTCGTATGCCGTTTCGCTTTTCTCAAAACGTAACGAAGGTGGCAAGGCAGTTGCAAACAAAGAGAAGAGGAACAATAACAATATAATGATGAATCCTGAACGGATGACACTTCTGGTCCTTTCGGGTCCATATACTTCCGTTATCACATCATTGATGGAAAAGATGAGAGGTATCAAGAAGATAGTGACACTCGCATTCAGTTTAATGAATGAGGTATCAAAGAGCGGAAAGGTCTTCCCTCCCATCATCTCCGCGGACACGATACAGAATATATAAAGAGAAACTAAGAAATCCATTTTATTAATCGACAACAATTGTGGTTTCATGTGAAAAATTAATTACTAATAAGGGAGGGTTTAAGCGTGAGCTGTTACAGAAGAGTTTTGTGTGGAGAATAATTATTCAAGACGTTTACTTGTGGGCTCATGAGAGTTATTGTACAACAAATATGGGGAGGATTAATAGCTAGCTCGTGAAATAAAAAGATGATTGGTATGGTACAATGGCCTTATCTATGAATACAGCAACAGATGACGACGTGCCGCTGCAACATTTAATTTCCTCATAACCTTCAGGCGTATTAGTCGCCTGATAAGGGCGCGGGGACCAATACAACCATGATTCAATTTTTTAGCGTACTACTATTTTTACTAGGTTACGTTGTTATTTCACAAGAACACGTAACAAAAGTGAGCAAGACTTCAATCAGTCTTGTTTTGGCGGTCACACTATGGCTTTTGGTGGCAATGAGTGGACTGGGTGGGATAAGTCACGCACTATCGGAATCTGGAGGGGAAATTTTTGGTCTTGTCATCTTTCTCCTGTCGGCCATGACACTTGTTGAGATCCTTACTCACTATGGTCTTTTTAATTTTGTGTATCAAAAACTTGCGGAGCTGAACTTGGATGATAAAGCTCAATTTATCATCATCACGTTTCTTGCTTTTGTATTTTCTGCCTTTTTGGACAACTTAACGACAACAATAATTTTTTTGCAAATATCGAGAAGGTTCTTTAAGGGAAAGAATTTGGTTCGATCTGCATCTGCTATCGTAATAGCAGCAAACGCCGGAGGAGTATTCTCACCCATAGGAGATGTGACGACGACTATGCTGTGGCTTGCAAATAAATTTAATGCACAAACAATCTTCCTAGAAGGGTTTCTTCCATCACTCGTTGTATTCATCGTAAGCACAACACTCATAGGGCGAACTATTTCAAAAAATGCACAAGACAAGATAGAAAAAGTTAGTGCATTAGGAAAGACTGAGTGGATAGTTATATCCTTATGTCTTCTGTCCTTCCTATTTCCACTCCTTATGACTTTCATTCATCTTCCTCCTTACTTCGGTCTCCTGTTGGGGCTTGGAATGGTATGGCTGTTGGTTGATTTGGCGAAACTCAGATCTACACAAAGTGCAAGTCTTTCAGTGTCGATTGAAAAATTCTTCCAAAAGACCGATATCGCAAGCCTCTATTTCTTTATCGGAATCCTTCTTTCAATAAGTGCCCTCAGTCATTTAGGGATACTGGAAGCAGTGTCTCAAAATGTATTCACGAACACCCCATCTGTGTCAAGGATAATCGCGGGTAACGTTGCCATCGGCGGTCTTTCCGCAATATTTGACAACATTCCATTGACGGCTGCAGCGATGGAAATAATCAAGACAACCGATCCCAGCTTGTGGGTCCTATTGGCGCTTACTGCAGGAGTTGGAGGATCACTACTCTTGATTGGTTCTGCCCCGGGCATAATCGCCATGGCAATTGTTGATGATCTGACATTTAAGTCCTATTTGAAAATAGCGACATTCCCGGCGCTTGTCGCATATGTCTTGGGAATATTAACATGGTATCTGCAGTACAATATTTTCAGATAGAAAGATGTAGGGTGCTTCACAAATAGTTGCATAAAACTATGATCTACTAGATAAATAAACTATTACTCTATAGTTTATAAATTGCTCATACTGCAAGAGCTTTGCACAAAGATATTTCTCGGGTTTAGATTATTGAATTGGTATATATTAATTGATAGGAGATGTAGTTTTTGAGTTTAAATATTCTACCCATTTGACTTGATATATATTCACATATATTATTATGATTAATATCAATACCAATAATCATATGAAAGTGAAAATAAAGAAAAAGCAAGGAATAATTTGGACAAAGAAAAAGATACTAATTTTATTGGGTGCTTTGCTTATCATAGTTGCCGGGTTATTGGTAAATATGAAAATAGCGACTTCCAAAATGAGTACCAACTCACAAGCTGCATATCCAAGTAAAACAGGGATGATCTATTCAAGCAGAAGAGAATGCCTGAAACATTGTAAGACGAGGTGTACTTCAAGCGGATGTACTGGCGAACGTTTTCGCTGTATCGCCCTTCCCACACCCAAGTCATTGCCGTCAGTCTATCCGACATTGTAAGGCAGGGATTTGTGGTTCTGCCCCTTATTAGAATTTATACAACTGAGGTTTGACGCGCTGATGATAAATATCCATTTTTTTTCTGGGAAATATAACTCCTGAAATTGCATCTGGTTGAGGATGTTTCTTTGGTGTTGATTGATCTGTGGCGTCTACATCGTCAGATTTATCTTCTTGGATTAAATGTTTCCTTATGACAGACCCCTGCCCTCTTGTGTATATCAAATCCAAAAGACCCTCAAGCTCCTTCATCTGTCTTTTCACATATCCTGGTGAAAATCTATTTACGCTATTTATCTGATCTTCAATATGTGGTGCCCATTGCGTTACAACGTCTTCAACAGGAAAACCAGTAACGGACATATTATTGATACAAAAATTGAGGACCGCTCTCATGATGTGAAACTGATCCGTATCGACAGCGATTTTTTTCCAATTATTTTGTTCAGCAATCAGTTTCATTTGCCGTGCGTTTTCTGTAGTGTTCAATGATTCACTTTCTACTTCTATAGCACTGAGCGGAATCTCTACAGTATAACCACTGAGGTGTCGCACTATTTCTTGAAGTTTTATTTTATTTATATTTGGATCGACATCAGGTCCAAGGTATCCGTCCAATAAAACAATATGGGGTGCCGTATGGGTGAGCCATAGTATTGCTGCAGCATAGAGTCTTCTTGTTTCAAACTTTCCTGGGAAAACGTTTCCATTTACATCACTTGTCATTCCTGCACCAAGCACAGCGATAGCGTCGTATGGATACCCCTCCGTATTTGAGGGATTGACCCCATCTGCACAGCTTGGCGTATCCCTATCCAAGCCACTGGCCAGCACTACAACATCTTTATTTGCAATCGGAGGCAGCACTGCAAGACCAACAAGGCTGCCGATAATAGTACCTCTTATGACGGCGCTTCTGAGTCCTCCGTAATAATGACCCCGCTCCCCTCTTTTTGACATACCAAGTATCATATCAAATAATATTTCATATGGCTGCTAGAAAGCTCCAAATTATCTTATTTTGAAGCGGAGCGGGGAGTGAATTCCACTGATGACTTTAGCATTGTTTTCGAATAATAAGCTGGTTCGAATTTGATAATTCAGCCAATTACTTGCAATTTCTCAATATCGCCTCCGACAATTAATGATAAATTTTCAGTAATTTTTTTGATGTCCCAGTTCCACCACTTTATTTCAAGAAGTTTTTTTACTGTCGACACGTCAAATCTTGTTCTGATTACTCTTGAAGGATTGCCCCCAACAACAGCATAGGGAGGGACGTCCTTTGTGATAACAGATTTTGCAGCAATTACTGCACCATCGCCTATGTGGATGCCGGGCATGATGGTTGCATCATATCCAATCCACACATCGTTTCCGATAACCGTGTCCCCTTTGTATGGGAGCTCTCCCGCTTTTGGCATCACTTTTTCCCATCCGTTACCGAAAATTGAAAATGGATAAGTCGAAAGACCTGAGATCTTGTGATTTGCGCCGTTCATGATGAACTTTGCGTCAGTCGCTATGGCGCAGAATTTACCGATGATAAGCTTGTCTTCCATGAAGGGATAATGATAGAGGACGTTCTTTTTTTCAAAGTCCTCAGGTCCCTCAAGATCATCATAATAGGTGTAGTCGCCCACAATGATATGGGGGTTGGTGATGAAGTTTTTAAGGAATCCTACCTGAGGAAATCCTTTCATCGGATATTTTTCTTCCGGCTTGGGTCCCTGCATAATTATTCATTATAACTTACAGGTCGATGCGGAGCACTCGGGTTTGGAACCATTTAATCCTTATAGCTCCTCTCTGAGACTTAGGTATATTTTAGTAGATTTGGGAAGTTTTTATCCTTATAGGCTCACTGTCGCACTCTGAGGCTAAATGAGACAAATGAGATACTATAAAAAAGGGCTTAAAGTGGATGAGTTGTATCCAAACTCAATATTTCCACATTTCTATATCTAACTTTGAGATTGCCAAGTGTGGGTTGATTATGTGCATACGCATGTATTACTACCGATCCGGGATTTTCAATTTGAAGTTTATCGCTTTCAAGCTCGGAATCATTTGTAAATACGTGAATAATATTTTCTTTAATTATTAGCTCTAAGGTACTAAATCCATCCTTTGTTTCACTTATTTTCTCCTCTCTTTCGCCTCCAATAATCGGAATACTCTGTCCCGGAAAAGATACTAACTCGAGTTTTTTATTTTTTCTTACATATGCTAATTCTGACCTTAAGAAAACTTGCTGTTTAGCTCTTAAATGTACTCCAAACCAATCATGAGAATTTGATTCACTTAAAAATTTATATTCACATTTAAAACGTAGGTTTCTTATTGCACGAGGAATAGGAAAAATAAGTGGATATTGATGGTGCAATTCACCTTCTGATGGATAAGGAAAATAAAAACCATCAAAATGCTTTGAAAAGGACTGTGATTGAATTTTGTTAAAGATATCTAGTTCTTTTTTAATTATTTCGGTTAATTCACCTTTGTTACTATATTGATTTACTCTGAAACCGCTAATATCAAATGGTAATTTATCTAACTTTTCACTTGTAACAATTAAAATATTCTTATTTAACTGCATAGCTATACCTAGTTCGAGCATTACATTTGGATTTATTTTTGTTACATCTGCAATAAAAAAATCTGAGGATTCAATTGCTGATACAAAAACATCATAGAGATGTTTGTTTCTATTCATAAACTTTTCTACCTCTGAAGCCTCAGTATCTTTTAGTGTGACATCAGATCCATGTCTAATATCCCACTCCTCAAATAACTTTTTAAAAATATCTTCATACATGCTTCGTATATAAAGATCCCATGGGTATGCAACAAATAGTGTTTTGGTTTTTTTAGTTTCTATTTTTGTCATATAGATAAAATAACTCTTATTATTAAAACCCACCTTAAAAAAGGGAGGTTTTTTATCTCCTATTTAGATCATTAGTTAATGCAGCAGATTCATCACTCATTTTTATGACCGCATTCCAAAGATTAATATCATCACCAGATGCTTTTTGACCACCTGAAAGCTTACCAATGAGATGATTACAAAATTCTATTTGCCTATTGAAGGAATCAATTAATTTATCCAGTTTCTCAGTATTTACATGTCCTCTTGACTGTTCCCAAGATGATTTCACTCTATATATGTCATTTAGATACGATTTAATACTCTCAACATTCAAAGTGAAGTTTTGCGAAGGATTACTTGGTGAGCTTCCACTGGATTGATATCTAGCTTGGTTGGGTATTCCCTTGGAAATATTTCCATTTTTAATAAGATCGTCAATAATGGTATGAATTGAATTTGACGATAATGCAAAACTCATTCCCTCTATGACTCGAGGGGCTTGCTCTTGGGTCCAATCTGCTCTTGCTGTATTTATTCCAACTACACCACATTCATTTACTAAAGGACCGCCAGAATTTCCAGGATTAGTTGACGCATCAGTTTGAACATCTTCTGCACCATCTTCATATTTATTTGTTCTTGAAAAGACTCCTTTTGTTACAGTTGAGTCGCCAACAGGACTATTTGGCCATCCAAAAGTATAAAGCTCTTCGGCAATATTTAATTGCTTTGAATCAAACCAACTACATGAATTTGGAAGAGAGCTTTCAGGTAGTTTAAGAATTGCTAAATCGAGATTTGGAGAATAGTTCCAGACTTTTATATCCTTCTCTCCATTTATATATACACTAAGTTTCCCAGCACCTTCAATAACATGTTTATTTGTAATTAAATATCCGGGATTAATTATAAAACCTGTTCCATGGCCGCCATCGTCACGAAGTACTCTCAAAATACATCCTTTTGTCTGTTGTAGCGTAAGGTCTTTATTACACGAATTTCGAGCTGTTAAGAAGTTAGTCGATCCTTTATTTGTGTTGAAATTTGTAAGTGTATTATTCGAAGAAGAATTAAGAAATACAACAATTCCTGTTCCAGCAATCCAAAAGAATATAAGTATTCCCGCAAGACTTCTATATAATTTTTTTTGGAAGCAAAAGAATGAAATAGATGCTGTAAGAAATCCAAACATAATTACAATCCTCCACATATTAATACCTCCAATCTTTGCTTTTTCGGCAAAAGATAACCCTTCAGCTACCTGCATAAAAGGTATTGATATAAAACCAAAAAGAATACTTACAAGTACAGCTAATATGGACGAGATAACGAAGTCACCAACCCAATACGAAAATGTATGTCTTTCTTTATTTTTTGCATTCCTTGAAATTATTTTATGCGGATATGTTGAAAGATATATTATGAAAAATAATAATGAAGTAAAAGCAAAAAAAGCCAACATCACTAATCTTGGGAATTGCATTGTATCTTTTGTAAAAGCGGGAATATTGGAAAGAAATAACGCTATCATCGTTACAATAAACATTACAAAAAAAAGAACTAAATATGTTTTCTTTGGAGAAGGAGCTTTACTTTTTTTATCTAAAGGAGCTTCAACTTCTTTCTTTGGAGCTAAAGATGCAAGACCAAAAAGAAAAGCGATTACTCCTATAATTATATTTCCTAAATACATAGGAGCAAAAGTTGACACCATAAATGAATTTTGTTGAAAGAATAGAGTAAATTTATTGAATAGTATTGTAAGTAATATAAAAAATACCACATTAAAAACCCAAACTGAAAAATAGACTTTAGGAGGGATTGCTTTATTAAAGAAGCAAAACATGTGTTAATTATACTATTACCTATATATTTAGTCTATTTTAGACTCCGTATTCTTCTTTTTAGTACTCCGGAAGACAGAGTAAAAATCCTTGCAGGAGTGAGTTTAAAATTTGAACTGAACCAAAGGCGACCAGAACTACTTTCTTAATGAAATTAAATCCTAACAAGGTATGGCAAAGTAGTTGTTGATGTGGTTGAAGCTGTCGCATTAACTGAAGTATAAGTTGTTGAAATATATGGAAATGAATAATCGGTTTTTGGAGGATCTTCAGGCGGCTTCACCTCGGCAACAATACACGGAATATTTGTTTTTGAATTAGTTTTCGGGATACTAATACAGTAATCAGCCAGATTCAGTTGAAGCGTGGCTAAAAGAGCAAATACGAGTAAAGCTTGTGCGATCATATCCCCATCATACACCTGAAACTAATGGAGTCAAGTTATATGTGTTCCTGGCACAAAAAGTTAGAACCAAGAGCGAATACCTTGAGGGCTTTTTGGGCTGTTTTTCATTCTACAGGACTATATTGGGGGTATTGGTATTTCTGATGATTTTCTAGCAAGCCCCAATGGGCCAAACTGAGAGGGTTGAAGGGACTAGTAGAACTTTCAATCAAAATGCGGAGAAGGAGGGAGTCGAACCCTCGTTAGTCTTGCGACTAAATACGCTTTCCAGGCGTACGCACTAGGCCACTATGCGACTTCTCCATGTTATAAAAGTACTCTTTCTCAGGTTCTCATTATATCACGGAAGATGTCCTGAATCTGCCTCTTATGGCCAAAAAGAAGAAGGTGTGGAATAAAAAAACACTCAGAGTGGTATGTTTGCTCTGAGTGCAAAAAAGCTGTATCCTTCAACAAATAAATCAAAAATGATGTTGATTGTTTTTTAGAATACTTTTTTTTCGTAAGACTCATGCACACCCTGTATTGACATGATCTTACGTACCTACAATTCCATAGTACACCCTTTTTTCTGAAGAAATGCTGAAATGTGTGAGGGTAGTATAATAGTCAATATATATGAAAGACGTTCAGATAGAAGCCAGCTGGAAACAGGCACTTGAAAGTGAGTTCGTGAAGCCCTACTGGGGCGCCCTTACCGAGTTCGTGCGGTCTGAATATCTGAGTAAAACCATCTACCCTCCGGCAAAAATGGTCTTCCACGCATTCAACGCATGCCCAATTGATAAGATACAGGTCGTCATCGTCGGCCAGGACCCCTATCATGGACCTTCCCAGGCAAACGGCCTTTCGTTTGCGGTGAATGAAGGGATTCCCCTTCCTCCCTCATTGAAGAATATGTATAAGGAAATTCGCAGCGACTTGAAGATAGAGCCGTTTCAATCTGGCGACCTTTCGCGTTGGGCAAAACAAGGAGTGCTACTTCTCAACAGCGTATTGACCGTCTGTGCAGACACTCCCGCCTCCCACAGCAAACGAGGATGGGAACAGTTCACCGATGCGGCGATTGCAGCACTTAACACCAAACGCAAGAATATCGTCTATCTGTTGTGGGGCAAATACGCGCAGACAAAAGGGGCGGCAATCAATCGAGAGGACAATCTCGTGCTCACAAGTGGGCACCCTTCCCCATTTTCCGCCCATTTGTTTCACGGAAATCATCACTTCAGCAAATGTAATGGATATCTTCGGGAGCACAACCTTAGGCCAATTGACTGGCGTTAGTCTTTCTCCTATGTCGGAACAGAAGCAATATTCCGGCGCTTATGACGGTTACTGTCAGTATCGTTGCCGAAAGTCCCAAGGTGAACTGAGAAAGAAGATTCTTTTCTGTCGCTTCCCCAATCATCACCGCAACAAGTACATACGGGACCTTGCTGAGGAGTGAAATCGTAGACAGCGTTGTCGCGCGATACTGGGATGATATCTCCCTATTGACGACAATGGATACCCAAGGCGAGGCAAACTTACCGGCAAGCGCAATCAGGAACATCGGGACTATTCCCCAATATCCTATTGGGAATGCAGATAGGAAAAAGCCAAATGCCATGATAAGAGCAAGGATAGTAAGTCCAGTGAAGTTGGAAATACGGCTTCGTACTGCCGGCAAATACTGGATGAGAAACGCGCAGGTCAATGTGATGATGGGGAGGATTATCGACTGCTCCTTAGAAAAGAATCCGAACGATGTTGCAATAGCTGGACGCACGAATCCCCAGGTATAGAGAAAGTACACTCCCAACAACACAAATATGAGAAGTATATATTTGCGCAGTTGTGGCAGGAGTAGTTCCTGTACCCCTAAGCGTATTTTTTTAACATATTCTCGGGCTGAAAAATGAGCATGTTCTATCTTCGGTTCAAACAACAGGAATGAGCAGATAATCGCAGGAATATAGGAAAATCCCCAGACGATATGTGGAAGGCGCCAATGTAATGTATATAGTATGCCCCCGAAAAAATAACCGAAAGATGCCGCGTATGACATATATTGATTCGCCTTCGCAAGAACCCTATCGAACATATGTTCCTTCTTTTCGACGAGCAGACTGTCATACAGGATTGCATCAGATGATCCTGAAAACATCGCCCAACCAAGCTGTGTGATCATATTCCCGATAAAGATGGCTGTAAGGTTGTCAGCAAATGCGATAAGGAGTATTCCGATTAAGGCAAGGATATTGCTTATGATGAGGGTAAGGCGTTTGCCGATGATGTCGGCAAGTGCGCCTGTTGGGATATCCAGAAGAAGTGAAAAAGCAAATCCCACTCCATCCACCCACCCTAACTGTCCAAATGTCATAAACCTCCTCCACACATACAGCCAACTGCTTGCGCCGAACCACAGATTTGTGCTTATGGTGAGAAGATGATAGAGCTTGATATTCTGGGCTGTTGACCGTTTAAACTGCAAAACCATATCTCATTATTGTAACAGTAACGTCATATTTTCCTATTTGAAAAAGTACTTCGGTTACCGTATAATGTAGCCTTCCATTATTTTAACCAATTTCCCTTATGATGCAACTATTTAATTCAGTCATTTCAATTCTCAAAAAAAGTGCAGCTACCGTTTATCGTTTTATATTGAAAAGTATAGATACCCACCCCCTTCTGTCGTTCTATTCTGTCCTTGGACTGATGGTCCTTCTTATCGTACTCAATACAGTACTCCATAAACCGGCAGAAGTCGCCGTTTTGACAGCGCAAAAACCAAAAGAAGTGGATGTTTTCAGCATAGGTCAAGCACCACGTCTTTCGGTCCAAGCCAAGATCGAAAAGTCAGGCGTCATAAAGATAACTGCCCTGACGGGTGGTGTCATCCAGAAGATCTACAAACAGGAAGGTGAAAAGATTACGCGGGGTCAGTGGCTTTTTTGGCTCTCATCAAACTATCAAGGTGGAACGACAGCCAGTGTCTCTCGCCAGATGGCAGAAAAGAACTATGCATTCCTGAATGACAACTACGATGTGCAGAAAGAAATAATCGGAAAGAATCGGGAAATTGCACAAAAAGCAGAAAGCCAAGCATTCAAACTGCGTGAGATCAGCGCTAAGTCTATTGATGAGACAAAATCGTTGATATCGCTCAATCAGAATGTCGTGTCCATGATGGATTCACAGATAACGGGACTTGAAGCGATAAACGTGAATGGGTCCAGTAATAGCGCCATTCTGCAGCTTAAGCAAGGAAAAGCGCAGGTCGTGTCTGGACTCAACCAGGCCCAGGCCGCACTTCGCAGTTCTGAATATCAGACAAACAATGACAATGAACCAGGACAACTTGCGGTCTTACAAAGAGATGTTACGCTCAAGCAGTTGGATTTGCAGGAACGGACTCTTTCCCTCAACAAGGAAATCGCACTTCTCAATGTCCGATTATCCCAAATTCAAGAATCCCTCATGTATCCTGTCGCACCGTTTGACGGAGTAGTTGAGCGCATCTATGTGAAGGTAGGGCAGAATGTTACTTCAGGTACGGTGCTTGCGACCATTACAGGGACACAGAATACTGCCAAAGCAGTCGTCACGACAAGTCGCCATATTGCAGAAAGTGTCTCACGTCTTGAACCGACCCATCTCAATGGAATGGGCGCAGGAGTCGATGTCTTCCCTTCGTATGTTTCCTCGGAGCCGACAGAAGGAAGCCTGTTTACCATCATTTTTGCGATTCCTGACGCTGATACGACATCATTCACCAATGACCAAGTAATCATTGCGGATCTCCCAATAGGCGTAGCACAAAGCATGAGTGCCATTCCGTATATCCCGCTTGATGCAATTTATCAGACCGATAGCGAATCATATGTCTATACGACCATCGCCGAAAAAGGGATAGTGAAAGCGGCAAGCAAAAAGATAGAACTGGGTGAGGTCATCGGAGACTATGTCGAAGTGAAAAAAGGGATTACGGCAGGAGACAAGATAATTCTTGACAGAACGGTTATAGAAGGCGATGTGTTGAAAGTAAAGATGTAATCATATGGTCAGCGTAGAAAAAAAATCATATTTAGAAAGGATTCAATTTGATCCAGGCTTGTGGAAAAGCTGGATAGCGAAGTATGTGGTGAACATGAGAATAGTCATGCTCCTTGTCGTTTCTATCCTTGCGATTGGAGTGTTTGGATATCTGAATCTTCCCCGTCGCCTAAACCCGGAAATCAAAATTCCGATTGTGACGATCGTCACAATCCTTCCCGGTGCATCGCCACAGGATGTCGAATCCCTCGTCACTATCCCGATAGAAAATAAATTAAGAAGCGTGAAAGGTATCGATACCTTATCATCCACATCCCGTGATAATGCGTCCATCATCACCATGCAGTTCCTGTCGACAGTATCGCCTGACAAGGCAAAAGCCGACGTGCAGTCGCAGGTAGATAGTATCACGGATTTGCCGGATGATGCCAAAGTGCCGACAGTCGCTGCTATCGATTTTGAGGACCAACCGGTATGGACGTTTGTCATCAGCACAAAAAAAGATATCAGGTCCCTCATGAGTTTCTCCAAGGAACTACAGAACAGGATAGAAGATAATGCGAAAGTAGATCGGGTAACGACGACGGGGTTTGAGACACAGGAGATAGACGTATCGATTCTTCCTGAGAAACTCCGCGAGTATGGGGTCAATCCACTTCTTCTGGCTCAGAATCTGCAAAAAGGGATATTGGCTTATCCGGCAGGATCTGTACAGACTGCAAGGAACATGTTTTCGCTAGCTATCGATCCCCAAGTGACAAGCATTTCAGATATCCGCAATATCCGACTTTCCGTTTCAGGCAAAACGATACGGCTTGGCGATATAGCGGTAGTCAGGGAACGTTCAGTCAGGTCCCAATCACCATCATTTCTCGCCACCAATACTGCTCCTTCCTCCCGCGCAGTGACGATGTATGTGTATAAGACGACAACATCTAATATCGATGAAGCATCGCGTGCCATTCATGCGGTAGTTGAAGAAGCGGTGAAGGAATACGGCAACACATTCACGATTACGACAGTCATGAACACCGCAGAAGAAATAGACACACAATTTACGGATTTACTGGGTGAGTTTCGTTCGACCATCCTTCTTATCATCGGTTGTCTTTTCATTTTCCTTGGTTTGCGTCAAGCACTTATCTCCTCTTTCAGCGTCCCACTTACATTCCTGTCTGCATTTTTTTTCATGAATCTATTCGGACAGTCCATCAATTTCCTTACGCTTTTTGCATTCCTTATAGCTCTTGGTCTTCTTATCGATGACACGATAGTCGTCGTTTCCGCAATGACGTCTTATTATAAGACTGGCAAATTCACGCCTGCAGAAACAGGACTCATCGTCTGGCGGGATACCATTGTCCCCATCTGGTCAACGACCATCACCACTATCTGGTCCTTCGTTCCTCTTCTCCTGTCGACCGGCATCATCGGGGAGTTTATCAAACCGATTCCACTTGTTGTCACCATAACGATGTTGTCGTCAACGGCCATTGCGGTACTCATCACACTCCCCTTCATGATCGTCATCTTGAAACCGACAATCGCGCATCGAGTTGTCGTTTTGATAAAAGTGCTCACATTCATCATTTTCCTTTTCGTTGTCCGGTCGATAATCGGGACAAGTCCATTGCTTCCTATCATCACCGTTGTCTATATCCTTTTTGCATGGATTGTGGGTCGCACTTACGGCGAAGTAACAAAAACAGTTGGGCACATCGTTAAAAAGAACACGTTCCTCTCTTCCATAAGCGGTTTGATGAAGCGATTCTCAGATCATGGCGTCATCAATATCGAGCCGCTTGCCGCAGCATATTCCCGACTGATCTTACGTATATTGAACTCCGCATCAGCAAGAAAAAAAGTCATAATAGCCATAGTCACCTATTCCGTTGTCGCCTTTTCCCTCGTTCCCTTGGGGCTTGTAAAAAATGAGTTCTTTCCGAAGACCGACCAGGAAACGATTTACGTCAATGCACTCTTCCCTTCAGGTGCAACAACCGAAAACGTTATCAAGGAAACAAAACATATTCTTGAAACCCTTCGTCATACGAAACAGACACTATTTGTTGCAGCTGAAGTAGGACAGCAGCTTGGGTCTAGCGGTGGGAGAAGTAGTATCAGCAATGCTGCGGTATTCACCATTCATCTGACTCCTGAAGAGAAACGGTCACAAAAATCCATGGACATCGCACAGGAACTGCGGACACGTCTGGCAACTTATCAGAAAGGTACCTTGTCGGTCGTTGAGGAAAGCTCAGGACCGCCAGCAGGCGCGGACTTGCAGATAAAATTGACGGGAGATGATCTGGGAGTGCTTGACTCCTATGCCGATACAATAGTTGCGCATCTGAAGAAGCAACCAGGTGTCGCGAATGCAGAAAAAAGCATCCGTCCCGGAACCAGTAAACTTGTGTTCGTTCCGGATTATGGCATCCTCGCTGAAAACGGATTGACCATCGACTCAGTGGGACTGTGGATGCGGATGTATGCAAGCGGTTTTACGCTCGACTCGGTCAACTTTGAAAAGTCCACATCATCGACCAAGAAAGATATCATATTCCATATGACGGACGACACTGCAACGCCAAGCGAACTTGGTGCTCTCCAGATCCCAACCGTCACAGGCGCGTCAATTCCTCTTTCAAGCCTTGGTTCATTTGTCGTGAAGTCAAACCCCACCGTCATCACAAGGGAGAACCATACCCGTACCCTTTCGGTTTCGGCAAGCGTCTTGCCTGGATACTCGGCGACCGTGATGGGAAAAGAACTTGAGACATTCGCCGATTCACTCAATCTGCCAAGCGGTTATTCATGGAAGACGGGAGGAGCGAACGAGGAGAATCAAAAATCAATAACCTCGATTGTGCAGTCCATGGCGGTTGCCTTCATCCTTATCCTGGTCACGATGGTACTGCAGTTCCAATCATACAGACAGGCATTGATAGTACTCCTCGTCATCCCTCTTGCCGTTTCAAGCGTATTTGTTGTTTTCGCACTCACCGGAACACCTATTTCCTTCCCTGCTCTCATCGGTATCTTGTCGCTGTTTGGAATCGTCGTCACAAACTCGATGTTCATCGTCGATAAGATCAACATAAACCTAGAGGAAGGGATGCCATTCAAAGAGGCGATAGCTGATGCCGGAGCGTCCCGTCTTGAGCCCATCATTCTGACGAAGCTCAACACCATCCTGGGACTGCTTCCCATTACGCTCTCAAATCCCCTTTGGCGAGGGCTGGGAGGCGCAATAATCTCAGGTATTTTATTGGCATCGTTCATCATGTTGCTCTTCATTCCGGCTGTGTATTACAACTGGTTTAGGGCCGAAGAGGAAAAAATGGACTTGACAAAGTGAATATCCTGTAGTATACTCACAACTTAGGATCGTAAGTTTAGTCTACTTTACATTAAGTAGTCTCTGAGTTCTTCTTACTTAACACATTTAAAGAAGAGCTTTTGTCAGCTCTTACGCTTCTTTCATTACAATTTCGTACTGTTTCGTATGTTTAATAACCGTGCACGTTCAACCTATCAACCCGGAAGAAGTCGTTTTGGAGCCAGTCCATCCCGTAGTGGAGGATTTCGTTCTGGAGGACCTCGTCGATTTGGGGGTGGTGGTGGAGGACGTAAACGAATTAACGACGGAGCCGTACATGAATATATACGCAGAGCAAGTGTGAAGCCAGTCGTTGCTCTTTTACCAGTACCTGTCATTCCGGATGTACAGTTTGACAGCCTTAACCTACCGCAACAATTGCAACAGACGGTTTTACGTCATGGGTATAAAAATCTTACACCTATTCAGGTGCAAGGAATCCCCGCTATTCGCGATGGAAAAGATGTTATAGGTATTGCTAATACAGGTACAGGTAAAACAGCAGCGTTCCTCATCCCTCTTATCGAAAAGATAATGACGGACAGGACTTTTAAGGCTCTTATCGTAGCTCCAACTCGTGAACTTGCATTGCAGATTCAGGATGAGCTTCGATTGTTTTCAAGCGGAATGCCTATCTATAGCGCGTTCTGTATTGGAAAGTCATCTATGTATTCACAAATCAGGGAGTTGCAGCGCAACCCTCACGTCGTCGTAGGAACACCTGGACGATTGAAGGACCTCATTTCCCGAAAAGCCCTTCGCCTCGAACGATTCAAAATGGTCATTCTTGATGAAGCGGATCAGATGCTTGATATGGGATTTATCAACGATATCAAAGAGATCATTTCATTTCTGCCAGCAGAACGACAATCACTCTTTTTCTCAGCGACTCTGTCGCCATCGATAAATACCCTTATCAAATCTTTTGTAAAAGATCCTGTGACGATTTCTGTGAAAACCACAGAGACCACAAGTCATATCACTCAGGAAGTTGTTACGGTTGAGCCTACAGCTCTGAAAATCGAAAAACTTACTTCCCTTTTACGCCAAGAAGACTTCAAGAAAGTCCTTGTCTTTGGTCGTACAAAGCGTGGAGTCGAAAAAATCACACAGGACCTTTATGCAAAAGGATTTAAAGTCGCCTCTATCCATGGAGACAAGGAACAGGCTGCACGACAACGTGCACTGCGCATGTTTAAGGAAGACGTCGTCAACATCATGATAGCAACAGACGTTGCCGCTCGTGGTCTTGATATCCCGAATGTTTCACACGTCATCAACTTTGACGTACCTGAATCATACGAGGACTACATCCATCGTATCGGAAGAACAGGACGCGCGAACAAGACTGGAAAAGCACTTACCTTCGTACAGGGATTTGCCGCTCCACTCAAGACGCAGTCGTTTACATCACATAGAAGATAACCTAAGACCAATTTTAAAATTAAAATTCGGTGATTTGGTATACTGAGTGTATGAAAAAACTCACTGCATTTTGGTATTCATTCCAGAAATCACTTCTCGATCTTTCCTATTATAAGGACATCGTGAAGGTCTCCTATTGGTTCTCATTCAAATATCTCTTCCTTTTACTTACTATTCTCACAATAGCCCGCTCATTCCAATTGGGTCTTGAATATGGCAAAGTCCGTAACAGAATTCCTGAATATATCCAGATAGCAAAACAGGAGCTCACAGCACTTTACCCTTCTGAATTGGAACTGCGCATCTCAAACGGCAAGCTCTATACAAATGTCGACGAGCCGTATGTATTGGACTTCCCTGCACGCTTCGGAGATATGGACGGAAAACACCTTCTTGTCATCGATACTCTTGCTTCCCCTGCCTCATATAAGGAATACAATACGCTTGTGCTTGCAACGCGCGAGGTCTTGATCTATCCCGACAGACAACAAGGAAACAGGACAACGACTCAGATGTATTTTTTCAGCGATATCAAAAGGAGCGTTTATGTAGATCATGTTGTCTATTCGAAAATGATCAACACCCTCAATCCCCTGTTTGAAAAACTTCCCCGTGTCATAGAAATAGCGGTAATCGCCGGACTCATACTCTTACCCCTGTTTGGCGGCCTTTTCTGGACCTCATCGGTACTGTTTGGTTTATTGTTCCTAACGATAATCGTCTGGATAATGGCAAAGATTATGCGAGTCAGTCTTGGATATAAAACACTCTTTCGCTTAGGAATGCATGGCGTCACGTGGTCACTCCTTTTCACCTTTATCCTAGACATGACGAACCAACCTATTCCCCATATCTTCAACCTCATTTTCGTGTTGTGGATGGGATTCGTTCTCTTTAGGTTGAGGGCAATGGAAAAAAAGAGTATTGCATAATGTTAGTTGCCTGTGATATACTGTCGATTAGACCTATGAGAAATATTGTGTCGAAAAATTATTATTTTTACTTTACCCGTATCGCGGGCTGATTTTTCGTACACAAAATCACCCCGCAGAAAGCGGGGCTTTTTTTTGGCATAAGAATTAATATGAACGACCAACCAATACAATCAGCAGTTTTCTTTTACTTTTATCCCAATTAGCGGGAGGTATTTTTTTGCAAAAATACAAACCCGCCGAAAGAGGCGGGTTTTTTTATAAATTCAAACTAATTAAAAAAATGGATACAACAAATGAGCTAACAATAATCGCAGGACCCTGTTCGGTTGATGAGAATAATATGCACGAGGTCCTTGAGATCGCCAAGATTAAGGCAAAAGGAGCGCGGGCTATTGCAGGGACGCGGGTCGTGGGCTTGAAGTCCCGCACGGCACTATCGGTTGACGGTAAGAATATGGGAATAGATTTCCCTGTGTTTATGAGGAACCTTCACAAAAGTATGGATGGGGTATCTTCAAGCGAGTTTGAGGAGCCGCCAAGCGTGGCTCTTGCACGGGCAATACGTGAGAAGACGAGCCTCATGATTGCAACTGAGGTCATGAATCCAATGGTGCAACTCCCTCCTCTTGAAAGCAACATCTTCAAGGATAACGTACTCATATGGAGTCCTGCGGTAAGCCAATTAGGATGGCCGGCCATGAATATGGCGCTTTTTGCGAAACGGAATGGTTGGCATGTAGGGATAAAGAACGGCAAATGGCATTCGATGGAAAAGACATGGAAAGGACTTTCAAGCTATGTCGATGCACATGTGGAAAAAGAAAAAGTGATTATGATCCAGCGCGGTGTTGAGGTCCCGGAAAAGGGGCAGTTCCGCAGTCTGCCGGTACATGATTCGGCAGTACGCATGAAGGAAAGCGGCATGAGAATATTTTTCGATCCTTCCCACTCGTTCGGCCCTAAACTGCGCGACAAAATAGTGGACGGGACGGTTGAGGCAATGAAGATGAAAACCGCAAGCGGGAAGTTTGTATACGACGGAGTGCTTATTGAGGTGGGAACATCTGTCACCGATACGGAACAGCACATCACCGTTTCAGAACTTGATGAACTATGTGGCCGGCTTGCGGAATTCCGCTTATTAGTTCCCCCGATGACAAACTGATGAAAACAAACATTGTAGTCAACATAACGAGGAGTAACTCTGTCTATCCAATTCAGATAGGAACAGGCGTCATTAATGATGTCGTAAAAGACAAAGCGATGAAACGCGCGAGTAAAGTCTGTGTGATAACGGACACGGTTCTTGCGGCTTTATGGTTGCCGCATCTTATGGAAGTCCTTGGGAAAAAGGAAGTGTGTGTAGTGACAATTCCGACAGGTGAAAAAAATAAGACACTGGCAACACTTGAAGATATCCTGAATAGGATGATAGCGCACGGTCTTAATAGGAATTCGGTCGTTGTCACTCTCGGTGGCGGCGTGGTGTGCGATATCGGTGGACTTGCTGCGGGACTCTTTATGCGCGGTATACCGGTTATCCATATTCCAACGACCCTTCTGGCACAGGTGGACGCAAGTATGGGGGGGAAAACTGCCGTCGACATGAATGGGTTGAAGAATATGATCGGGATATTCCACCAACCGGAGGCGGTATATGTAGATATAGAAACCCTTTCCACTCTGCCACTTCGGGAACATCATGCGGGGTGTGCGGAGATAATAAAACACGGAGTCATTGGGGATATAAAACTATTGAAGATGTTTAAAACATCTTCAATAAAGATGACGAAAAAAAATCTGATACAGATGATTTTGATGTCCTGTCAGGTAAAAAAGACAATCATCCAACAGGATGAACTTGAAAAAAAAGGAGAAAGGAAGAAGCTTAACTTTGGACACACGGTCGGGCATGCTGTTGAAGCAATGAGTCTGAAGGGCACAACTCCTCTTCTTCACGGAGAGGCGGTCGCACTTGGTATGGTTGCTGAAGCGCGGATGAGTGTCATCATGGGACATCTGTCCATTGATGAAGAAAAAACGATACATGATTGCATAAGGAATGTAGGGCTGCCAACAACCATTCCAGGCGGGTCGATTGAGGAAATTGTGAAGCTTATGGAACATGACAAAAAAAATAGCGCCGATTCAATCCTCTTTTCCCTCCCGATGAAAATCGGACATGTTGCCGTGGATTGCGTTGTTCCACATATCATCATGAGAGAGGCGGTTAATCACATCATTAAAAAAATCATATGAAAAAAATATCACTTTCCCCTGCGGGGAATGCGCAATCGGATATTATAATCCCTATCGGTGGATCAAAAAGTTACACGAACAGAGCGCTTATTATGGCATCCCTTGCACGGGGGACAAGTATAGTGCGTTTCCCTTCCACAAGTGCTGATAGTCGCGTACTTATAGAAGCGCTTAGGATGCTTGGTGTGTCGGTGAATACACGTGATGATGGGTCAATTAAAATTGCCGGTAATGGGGGGAAATTTTCGGAGCGCGATATTGCAATCAATGTCGGGCACGCAGGGACTGCTATGCGTTTTTTGACCGCACTTTGTGCATTGGTTCCAGGGAAAGTGGTGCTTGACGGCTCACCACGCATGAGGGAACGGCCAATCGGTGAGTTAGTGAATGCTCTTGACCAACTAGGGGTCCATGTGGAATTCAAAACCAATGATGGCTTTCCGCCTCTTATGGTTCATGGTGGTGCAATCACGAAAAATATCGTGACGATCAGCGGTAAGGTCAGTAGCCAATTTATCACTTCCCTTCTTCTTATTGGTCCCTGTATTCAGGGAGGGCTCACCATCTTAATTCCTGATGAGCAGATATCAGGGTCATACATCGATATGACGATTGATGGGATGAAACAATTTGGCGTAACCGTCATAAATGAAAAATATAGGAAATACACAGTGCCATCAGGGAGTACATATAAGTCAAGTGAGTATGCGATTGAAGGAGATGCATCAGGTGCGTCATACCTATTCGGTATCGCAGCTCTCACAAAAAATAAGATAACCATTTCGAATATTAACCCCCTTTCGAAACAGGGAGATATCCATTTTGTCGGAATCTTGGAAAAGATGGGATGTATCGTCTCAAGAGATGAGAGAAAAAATGAGATATCGGTAATGGGTCCGGACGAGCTCAAAGCGGCGACAGTCGACATGAGCCTTATGCCAGACACTGCCCAGACTGTCGCTGTGATCGCGGCATTCGCAAAAGGGACAACGACGATAACGGGACTGTCAACGCTCAAAGTCAAAGAGACGGATAGGCTTATCGCTTTAAAAAACGAGTTGGGGAAAATGGGTGTCCCCTGTTCGGTGACCGATGACTCGATACGTATAGTTGGAGGAGGACCGCATGGTGCTGAAATTGAAACATATCATGATCATCGGATGGCGCTTGCGTTCGCCGTCGCAGGAGCTGTCATTCCGGGTATGGAGATAGATGACCCTGATGTAGTTATAAAATCATTTCCCTCCTATTGGGAAGTCCTGAGGACTATCGGAATAGGAGTGGTGGAACTCATATGAAAAACATAGTCCTTATCGGTTTCATGGGAAGCGGGAAAAGTACAGTTGCTGATCTCTTATCAAAGAAGTTGCAGAGGAACTGCATCGAGACAGATGCAGTGGTCTTGGCAAACTCACAGAGGAAAAGCATCGGAGAAATTTTTGCAAAGGACGGTGAGATGCGGTTTCGAGAACTTGAACTGGAAGTATCATCCCATCTTGGAGACAGGAAAGATGTGGTCATCTCAACGGGGGGTGGAATGGTTATCAATAAATTATGCATCGATTACCTGAAGCAAAATGGTGTCGTTATATATCTTGAGACTTCATTTGAAGTTATTGAAAAAAGACTGAAGGGGGACAATACGAGACCTCTCTTTTCTGATGTAAAAAAAGCGAGAAAACTATTTCAGTTCCGCAAACATCTGTATGAAGAATATGAGGATTTCCGCATAACGACCGATAACCAGACAGCGGAAGAAATTACAAATAGCATTCTAAAAAAAATATGAAAACAGCACAAACAAAAATATGTCTTATTATCGGGGATCCGGTTGGCCACTCCCTCTCCCCTCTTATGCATAACGTTGCATATGAGGTAGTGGGACTTGGAGAAAAATTTGTTTACCTTGCATCAAATGTTCACGTGTCGAAAATGGAGGAAGTGATATCATCCGTCAGGACATTGGGAATAGTCGGCCTGACGTGCACTGTCCCTCATAAGATTGCAGTCATGCCATACCTTGATGAAGTAGATGAGACCGCAAAAAAAATAGGGGCGGTAAATTCGGTTCTGCATAAGGATGGAAAACTCAAGGGGTACAATACCGACTGGATCGGGGCCATCACGCCACTCAAAAAAAGGACAAAACTGAATGGGAAAAAGGTATTGGTGCTTGGGGCAGGGGGAGCTGCCCGTGCTGTCGTGTACGGGTTGCTTAGAGAGCGATCGCAAGTCACGGTAGTGAATCGGACTACAGAGAAAGCGCATGCACTTGCTGAAGAATTCGGATGCGCATATGCCACTGATACAAATGGAGGTCTTATCGCTTCACAGGATATTATCATAAACACGACGTCGGTTGGCATGCATCCAAATGAACATGCGTCACCCATAAATGGCGAGGGACTCCATTCAGGACAGATCCTTATGGATATTGTATATGCCCCTTACGACACAGCATTCCTTGCTCTTGGAAAAAAGGTAGGAGCTAGCATAATCCATGGAACGGAAATGCTTCTCTATCAAGGGACGGCACAGTTTGAACTGTACACAGGAGTAAAGGCCCCTGTTGAAATAATGGAGAAAACATTACACGATGCATTATCCATATGAAAACTCATCTCTGTTCTGTTGCCATGGGAAAAACAATGGATGAACTATTGGAGAATATTTCTCTTTGTAAAAGGGTGACTCCTTTTGTGGAGGTTCGCTCTGATTATTTAAATATTCAGAGTGAGATTGATGTGAAGAGAATAGGGAAAATGGGGGGTAAAAAAAGCATTTTTACCTGCCGAAGGAAAGATGAAGGGGGAAATTGGCAAGGATCTGAGGAGGATAGACTCCTTCTTTTGAGACGTGCATTTGTATGTGGGTTTTCATACATTGATGTCGAGCTGAAAACATTAGAGGAAGGAGTATTCAGTATCCCAAAAGGAATGGAGGGACAGTCAATAGTATCTTTCCACAACTTTAAGCTGACGGCGTCTGAGGATGAGTTACAAAACATCATTTCCAGAATGCGGACATTTTCGCCCGGGATAATGAAAATAGCTACGTTGGTCCGAGAACAGAAAGATGCAATGACGCTCTATAAAATCCTTATCACAAGGAGAATGAATGAGCAGATGTGCGTCATCGGTATGGGTAATATGGGGCGGCAGACACGTATCATCGCTCCCCTGTTAGGGGGATCCTTATCATACTGTAGTATTAATAGTGAAGGGTCAGCTCCCGGCCAGATGACGTGCGATGAAATGAAAAATTGTTATAGATTATTACGGTAAACATATGGCAGGCAATACATTCGGAACGATATTCAAGGTGACTACATTCGGGGAGTCGCATGGCGGGTCAGTCGGCTGTATCATTGATGGATGTCCGGCAGGTCTTCCATTGGATGAAGGGATGATCCAAAAAGATCTGAACAAAAGACGTCCCGGTCAAAGCGATATAACCACTCCGCGCAAGGAGGAGGATAAGGTCCACATTGAGTCAGGTGTGTTTGAAGGAAAAACGACAGGTACCCCTATCTGTCTCATTGTCCACAATAAGGATGCGCATTCAACCGATTACGACCATCTGAAGAATGTCTTCCGTCCTTCCCATGCCGACTTTACCTACAACAAAAAATACGGCATCAGGGATCACCGTGGAGGCGGACGAGCGAGTGCCCGTGAGACGGTCGCACGTGTCGCGGCTGGGGCGGTCGCCAGGCTATTATTGAAGCAGGCTTTGGGAGTGGAGATACTGGCATTTGTTGAGCGCGTTCAGGAAATCGGAAGCGAAGTCGATATCAATATAGTTACGTCAGCCCAAATCGAAGAAACGAAGGTTCGCTGTCCAGACAAGGCGGCCGCCGATAAGATGATTGACCTTATCAAAAAAACAGGAGAAGAAGGAAATTCTCTTGGAGGAGTCATCAGATGCGCGATACGGGGTGTCCCTGCGGGACTGGGAGAGCCGGTTTTCGATAAGATATCAGCACGGCTTGGGTTTGCGATGTTGTCCATTCCTGCAACAAAGGGATTTGAAATAGGATCCGGTTTTGCTGGAACATACACGACAGGAAAAGACAATAACGATGAATTCTATGTCGATACAAACGGAGTGGCGCATACACGGACCAATAATTCAGGAGGAATACAAGGTGGGATAACGAACGGTGAACTTATCCACTTCCGTGTGGCATTCAAACCAACGTCCACCATTCGCAAAGAGCAAAAGACAATCGACCTTCATGGGTCAGAAGTTACACTTGCGGCGCATGGACGTCATGATCCATGTGTCCTGCCCCGTGCGGTGCCGATTGTTGAGGCGATGGCGGCTCTCACCATCCTTGATTATTATTTATTGCAAAAAATATATGGACAGACTTGATGAATTAAGAAAAAAAATAGATGCTCTTGATGGGGAACTTCTCCTGATAATCAGCAAACGTCTTGAAGTCGTTACAGAAGTCGGAAAGATTAAAAAGGAATTGGGAGTCCCTCCGCTTGACAGCGTTCGGTGGAGTAAGGTCCTGGAAAAGGGGTTAGCGCAGGCGGATGCTCTTGGGCTCAGGAGAGATTTCATAAAAAAAATACTTGATACAATTCATGAAGAGGCATTACAAATAGAACAATAATATGATGACAGTATCTAAACGATTAAATTGTTTTCCTGAATATGTATTTTCGCTCCTAGCAAAAGAGGCAAAAAAAAGGGAGCAAATGTCGGGTAAGAAGATACTTGATCTTAGTGTCGGGTCCCCTGATTTTCCGCCGAGTGTGCATTATATGCAAAAGCTGAAGGAGTATATTGATGCGCCTGGAAGCCATCTATATCCTGGGTATGGGGCTACTGCCGAGTTTGCAGACGGACTTATCCATTGGTATAAGGAACG
Source organism: Microgenomates group bacterium (assembly GCA_049304055.1). GTDB lineage: Bacteria > Patescibacteriota > Microgenomatia > UBA1406 > GWC2-37-13 > JAKBEU01. Next base: position 118,025 of record JBAQNT010000004.1, on the reverse strand, counting down.
GTTTGGCGTATCTCTCGTACCTGAGGAACTCTTTCCGCTTCTGGGAGCGAAAGATGGGGTCAGTCATATGGCGATGGCGCTATCCGATGAGGGAGACGAAATACTTGTCCCGGACCCGGGGTATCCTGCATTCAGTGGACCCGCTCTAATGATGGGGGCGTCAGTCATTACGTATGAACTGTCAGAGGAGAATAATTTCAGATTGTCCATTGATGCGATTGAAAAAAGGATTACGGAAAAGACCAGGATGATATGGGTGAATTTTCCGGGTAACCCAACTGGCCAAGTGGCGTCAAAAGAAGACCTGGTGGGTCTTGTTGCACTGTGCAAACGAAAACAGATATGGCTCATATACGATAACGCGTATGCCGAGATGACTTACAACGGATACATAGCGCCCAGCATCTTGGAAATTCCGCAAGCGAAGGATATTGCGGTTGAGATTGGGTCATTTTCCAAGATGTACTCATTTGCCGGGTTCCGTATGGGGTGGATTGTAGGAAATAGGCAAGTTATTGCAGCTCTTGCCAAGGTCAAGTCGCAACTTGATTCAGGCCTTTCCCTTCCCTTCCAAAGATTGTCCGCTTATGTATTCAAGAATCCAGATATTGAGTGGCATGAGAGCATGATTCAAAGTTATGCGAATCGAAAAAATTTATTGTTAGTGACATTTCGGAAAATGGGTCTTGCGATCGAAGATCCACAAGGTGGACTTTACTTGTGGGCACGGATTCCTGACAACGCAAAGGATTCATATGAATATGCAATGGATTTGCTCAAAAAGAAAAACATCCTGGTGACACCGGGCAGTGCATTTGGGAAAAAAGGAGACCGTTATGTGCGCATTAGTTTTTCGGGAGACATTACTCGTTTAGCGGACTATGTATGAAAACAGTTTCTATCGTCGGGTTCGGTCGGTTCGGTCAGACACTATATAAATTATTGAGGGGCGACTTCTCGATAACCTTGTACAACAGGTCACTGGATGCATTCTCCAAAGGAGAACTTGATGTTCATACGCGGATAGCCAAAACAATCGATGAAGTATATGAATCTGATACTGTTTTTTTGGCTGTACCGATAGAATCATTTGAAGGTGTCTTGAAAAAGCATAAGAGTCATTTCAGGAAGAATCTCCTCATTGATGTTCTTTCGGTGAAAGAATATCCAGCAATGATGTTTAAGAAACACTTGAAGAACACAGGTGCCCGATCGCTTCTGACCCATCCCCTCTTCGGACCGGATAGCAGTAGGAACGGGTTTGTGGGACTACCCTTGGTCATGGACAGATCCAGTGCGACCAAAGATGAATATGAATCGTGGAGACGGTACTTCATCGAAAAGGGACTGAAGGTTTTTGAGATGAGCGCAACCGAGCATGACAGAATGGTCGTTGACTCCCAAGGTCTTACCCATTTTGTTGGGCGACTTTTGGCTGAGATGGATATACACCCATCCCCCATCGATACGCTTGGCGCAAAGAAATTACAGGAAGTGGTAGAGCAGACATGTAACGATACATGGGAGTTGTTTTCAAATCTCCAGACGTACAACAAATACACGAAACAGATGCGGCTACGCTTGGGAAAAGCATATGATGTGCTGTACGATAAGTTGCTTGCGAAACATGTTTCCAAAAATAAATTGGTTTTTGGCATACAAGGCGGACGGGGTAGTTTTAACGAAGAAGCGCTGCATGATTATGTGCTGCGTCATGGGATCAAGAAGTACGGGATCAAGTATCTTTACACCACGGAAAAGGTCCTAAAAAATCTCCATGAAGGGAGAATCGATTTTGGCTTGTTCGCTATACAGAACGCAATCGGTGGGGTTGTGCAGGAGTCGACACATGCGATGGCGCGCTATCGGTTCAGGATCCGCGAGGAGTTTCGCATATTGATAACCCATCATCTCATGAAAAGGAAGGATATATTGTTTTCCGATATCAGGACGATAATGGCGCATGATCAGGTATTCAAGCAGTGCCATACGTCACTCTTGAAAAAATATCCGACACATATCCAGAAAGTAGGAGCGGGGGATTATATAGACCATGCAAAAGTCGCATGGGGACTGGCAAAAGGCGTCCTTCCAAAAGATATCGCCGTTCTTGGGCCTCGTATCCTTGCTGACCTCTATGATTTCGATATCGTGGATGAACATCTGGAAGACAGCAAAGAGAACTATACGTCTTTTTTCATGGTAAGCAGATGATTACCAAGTGGCATTTGAAACTTTTCCTAAACTATAATCATATATAGTGATAGGTAATGAGAATTACCAATTATTAGTTCATTTATTACATACTATGAAAAAGAAAACACTTGCCGTTTTGGCAGTACTTGCGCTTTTACTAACCGTGACCGCTGTTCGCGCGGAGGAAGCGGAAACTGAGACTGAAGAAAATGAAACATATAAAGAAGCCGTACAAAAACTTCAGGAGCAGAACAAAGAGGAACGAAAGAATATGATTGAACAGAACAAGAAAACGAGAGAAGAGCTACGGGAAAAAAATAAGGATGATCGTGAAGAGTTGAGAGAAGGAAATAAAGAGGAGCGTGAGACATTCAGGGAAGACACAAAGGAACTGCTCGAAGGCAAGACACCTGAAGAAAAGTTGACCCTTATGCCGACCATCAAGGCGGACAGAAAGGCCTTGCTTGAGAAAAACCAAACAGAAAGACAAGAGATGAGAAAAGCACAATGGGATAGTAAGAAAAGCGTGACGGAAAATGTCCGTACGAATATCGATACGTTCCGTGCGACTGTTCGTTCCCGATGGGAAGCATTGTGGGCGGCATTTGGAAAGAAATAACACTTCTTTTGAAGTAATAAAAAAACCCGCTGATAAAAGCGGGTTTTTTTATTGTGTCTCGATAAATTTACTTTTTGAAAGGAAAGGAGGCGTATACTGCCTTATCTCCCAATTCCCTTTCTATCCTCATGAGTTGATTGTACTTCGCAAGCCGTTCACTTCTTGCAGGAGCACCGGTCTTTATTTGACCCGTACCCATCGCGACAACGAAGTCGGCGATGAATGCATCTTCAGTCTCACCTGATCGGTGCGATACGACCGATGTCATACCCACAGCTCGTGCAGCAAGGATTGCATTGACTGTTTCGGTTATGGTCCCTATTTGGTTCAATTTGATAAGGATGGAATTGGTCGTATCCTGTTTTATCCCTCTTTCCAATCTTTTGGTGTTGGTGACATACAGATCATCTCCCACGACCTGCAATTTCCCTTTGCCGGCTGCGGTGAATTTCCTGAACCCATCCCAGTCATCTTCCGAGAAGACATCCTCAAAGGAGACCATCGGGTATCGAGATGCAAGGTCAAGGATGAAGGCAGATAGTTCATCTGAAGTCACGGTCTTTCCTTCTTTGTTGAGGATATAGTTTCCGTCCTTATAAAACTCAGTGGCTGCTGCATCAATTCCGAAACTAACATCTTTTCCTAATTCATATCCTGCTTTTACGATCGCTTCGCTCATGAGTTGGAATGGCTCTTCATTGCTTTTGACAGCAGGAGCGAAACCTCCCTCATCCCCTATCGAAATCGCATATCCTTTTGATTTCACTATTTTTTTCAGGTTCTGATAAATTTCTGCATTCATGCGGACCGCTTCAACGACTGATGGTGCACCAATGGGAAAGAGCATATATTCCTGGATGTCTGTTGCCCAGTTCGCATGTTTTCCTCCATTCATAACATTCATTTCAGGAATCGGCATGGTATATATTCCTTTAAAATCAGGATTGAACTTCGTGAGGTATTGATACAGTGGTTTTTTTTCGCTGGCTGCAGCGGCACGAGCGGCGCTTAGCGATACCGAAAGGATGGCGTTTGCTCCAAGGTTCGCTTTGTTTTCCGTGCCGTCCAATTCGATCATTTTCTTATCAAGCGCTTCTTGTTCTGCGCTGTCCATTCCTTTTACTGTAGCATTGATTTTTTCGTTTACATTTTCAACTGCCTTGAGCACTCCCTGTCCAAGATACCGTTTTGGGTCTTGGTCCCGAAGTTCTACCGCTTCATACTTTCCGGTTGATGCGCCGGATGGCACTGCTGCCCATCCTGAGATTCCGTTCTCAAGGGTCGTAACGCATTCGATAGTTGGGTTGCCGCGGCTGTCAAGGATTTCTTGCGCGTGAATTGATGAGATTTTCATATGCATTCATTATAATTCACCTATATGAAAGTTTCTACCAGGATGAAGGCCATAGGTGCACTTATTATCGTTGGAATACTGGGAGGCATAGCTCCTTTGCTCATGAAGGTTGCTCTTAGGGAGTTTGATTCTTATCAGATCTTATTCATCAGATTTGGTTTGGCAACCCTTTTGGTCTTTCCGTTGCTCTTGAATTCTTTTAAAAAGATACCGTTCAAGAAAAGCTTGCTTATTATTCCTTCCGGACTTTTATTCACGGGAAACGTGTTCTTTATGGTGGTGGGGATACAGTTCACTACCAGTATCGTTTCGCAACTTTTTTATTTGTTGACTCCGGTCATCGTTTCTTTAGTTGGATATTTCCTGTTCAAAGATCGCATATCAAATCGACGTATTCTGAGTATGGTCATCTGCTTCGCCGGATCGACGTTCCTCATCCTGAGATCTGTACAAGGCGGTACGCTTATCAACTCTATCGGAACACTGAAAGGCAATATCTTGATATTGTGTGCAGTTATGAGTTGGTCCTCCTATGTCGTCTACACGAAACGGATGAGCCAAAAATTCGAACCGACAGCATTTTTGGTTTCCAATTTTGTCATTGCATTGCTCGTAAGCTTAGTGAGTTTCCTGTTCATGAATATATCGGTCCTCTCTACCATAGCCCAGTTCATGCATAGTAGTATTCCTGTCATGTCGAGTTTGGTGGCACTTGCAGTTATCAACTCGGTCCTTTTCTTCTTCATGTATCAATGGAGTCTGAAACATGTTTCTGCGTTCATCGTGGCATCGACGACCTATTTGTCTCCCCTATCTGCAGCTTTGTTCGCTATTCCTTTCTTTGGGGAAAAGCTGAGTGTGACTTTGGTCTTAAGCGCATTCTCGATATTCCTTGGATCCTACCTCATTCTTACAGAAAAAAGATAATTTTATTTTGATAGAATAGAGCATTCATTATTAACTAATATTTTCTTATATATACATATGGTTACTATCGGCCAACAAGTCCCAAACCTTGAGTTTGAATATTTCCAGAATGAGCAGTTCAAAAAGGCTCGCCTTGAAGACTATAGAGGCAAATGGCTGGTCCTCATGTTCTATCCGGCTGATTTCACTTTCGTGTGTCCGACAGAACTTGCCGAGGCGGCAAATAAATATGAGGAGTTCAGGAAAGTGGGAGCTGAAGTAATAAGTTTCAGCACCGATACGGTATTCGTACACAAAGCATGGCATGACAATTCTCCTGTTATCAAGTCGATAACCTATCCGATGGGCGCAGACCCGACAGGAAACGTGTGTCGGGCATTTGGCACCTATCTTGAAATGGAGGGATTGTCTCTCCGTGGCACATTCATCATCGATCCGGATGGCATAGTGAAAGCGATGGACCTGCACGACAATAGCATCGGCCGCAACAGCGAAGAGATATTCCGTAAGCTCCAGGCATCACAGTATGTGCGGGAACATAAAGGTGAAGTGTGTCCAGCGAGCTGGAAACCAGGGGCAAAGACCTTGAAACCCGGAGTTGATCTGGTCGGCAAAATATAATGAAATATCTCACTACCATCATCGTGTCCTTTGCGTTCTTCTTCTTATGTGTGGGAGGAATATTCGGTGAAGAGATACAGAGTGGAACGGTGAAAAAAGTGATGAAGGAGACAAAACAAGGACAAGTATTGCAAGTGGAGGTTGAGGGAAAACAAGTCACCATCGAAACGGGTGCAATGACGACGACCCGTAAGCAGTTTTATGAACCAGGGGATGAAGTACTAGTCTCGCATATCAAACAGGAACAGAATGATATTTATTTCATCAAGGAGTACATCCGGTCTAAACCGCTTCTTGCCCTTCTTTCCATTTTTATCTTAGCAGTAATCTTTATTTCCGGAAAAAAAGGGATATCTTCGATAATCGGGATGATCATATCATTCCTGATACTGTTTTACTATCTACTTCCTGCAATTGTCAGCGGCGCTGATCCTATCAATACGTCGCTTGTGACAGCTGCGTTCTTGGTACCGATAACGTTTTATATCTCGCACGGATTCAACAAGAAGACGACGATAGCCGTCGTGAGTTCGCTTCTTTCCCTCATGGTCGTGACCGCACTCTCTATCATCTGGATACAATGGGCAAAGCTGACGGGATTTTCAAGTGAAGAGGCATCGTTTTTGGATGTCATAGGTAATGGTAGTTTCGACATGAGAGGAGTGTTGCTTGCCAGCATAATTATCGGTTCGCTTGGCGTCTTGGATGATGTGACTATTTCGCAAGTATCGATAGTTGAGGAGCTTCGTACCGTGGGAAAACAGAAAAGCAATGGGGATATTTTCCTCCACGCGATGCGCATCGGGCAAGATCATATCTCGTCCATGGTGAACACCCTTATCCTAGTCTATACGGGAGCCGCTCTCCCCCTGTTTCTCCTGTTTGTCAAAAATCCACAACCGTTCACACAGGTCATACAGTATGAAATGATTGCCGAGGAAATAATCCGCTCGCTTATCGGCAGTATCGGTATCATTCTGAGCGTTCCCCTTGCAACCTACATCGCATCTAAAATTGATTAATAAGTGACGTCGTTTAATTTATAAGTGGTGAAGTATAATGATAGACATGGGACTTAAAGAGGCTATTTTACGGTTTTTGGAATACTGCGAGCTTGACAGGAATCTCTCTATTCGTACGGTTCGAATGTATGGCTACTATTTGGAGTTTTTTGAAGGGTGGATGATACAACAAAAGAATACCACATCGGTCGAAGAGATCAACGATGAGACGATACGTAACTTCCGGCTGTATCTTTCCCACACCTATAAAAATCCCCATAAAGGATATCTCTCCCGACAATCGCAGGGATACTTCCTTATCGCGCTCCGGTCGTTCTTCAAGTTCCTGATAAAGCAGAAACTGAAAGTATTAGCTCCTGAGATGATAGAACTAGGAAAGCAGAAAGAACGGGAAATAAAGTTCCTGTTGCCCGAAGAACTGAAACGGATATTCGACAGTGTTGATACGTCGGAAGAACCGGGTCTGCGGGACCGAGCGATACTTGAGGTCCTTTTTTCGACAGGGCTTCGTGTGTCCGAACTGACATCCCTCAACAAGGAAGATATCAATATAGAAAGAGGAGAGTTCAGCGTCTTGGGAAAAGGAAGAAAAGTGAGAGTTGTCTTCCTATCGGATAACGCAAAAAAAAGACTCAGTGAATATTTGGAAAAACGGTCAGATCCCTATTCTCCCCTATTTATCCGTTATTCGGGCCCGAAACCTGAAGAAGGATTGACACCTGAGAAGATGAGATTGTCCGTGCGGTCGGTTGAACGACTGGTCGACAAATACAGGAAACAAGCAGGTATTGTTAAACACTTTTCTCCCCATGCATTGCGCCATAGTTTTGCAACTGACCTGCTTCAACATGGTGCTGATCTGCGCAGTGTCCAGGAGATGCTTGGCCATAAGAATGTAGCGACAACCCAAGTGTATACCCACGTGACAAACCCGCGGTTGCGCGAGATCCATCAAAAATTTCACTCAGGCAATCAATGAAATTTCAGCATGACTTCAGAAAAAATATATACACTACCCTTTGCAATCTTATGGGTAAACGGACAGTTCATTTTCTCATGCATAATTGGTCAGAAATCCTTCTGGGGATATTTGTTTTAGGATATATCACCTATTTCTCCATATTGACCGTACTGCGTTATTGGACGTTGAACGCCTCGTACTTTGATTTAGGCATCATGCACCAGACGGTGTATAACACATTCATGTCACTGAAGACCGGGGACTTGAGCCGTTTCCTTGAAATGACCAATCCCCACGGGTTCGATCAGGTAAAGCGGATGGCGGTACATAATGACCCACTCCTTGCACTTTTGGCGCCATTTTATTTTATCCATAGCGGTCCGGAGACACTTCTTGTCATCCAGTCAGCGATGCTTGGAGCAGGAGCAATCATAGTCTATCTGTTAGGAAGACACATCTTCAAGGGCGAGCCAAATGAGAGATTGGTTGCACTTTTTTTTGCTGCATCTTATCTCTTATATCCGCCAGTGCAACTGTCGAACCACTTCGATTTCCATGCGGTGGTATTAGCCACCCCACTGCTTCTTGGTGTCTATTATTTTTTCATCAAAAGAAAATATGTGATAAGTGGTGTCTGTATCATGCTTGCGCTTCTCTCCAAAGAACAGGTGGGACTTACCCTTTTCTTTTTCGGCCTATATGCTCTTTCAAGGGTGCCATCAACCGTTCATAAGGAAAAGAAAAGACTCATCTTTTTCTCACTTCTTACCAGCCTCATAAGTGTCATATGGTTCATGCTTTCGATGAAAGTCATCATTCCCTATTTCCGCAGCGAATCGCATTTCGCGTTGAAATATTTCGGGGACTTTGGCGATTCCGCAGGAAGCATTTTCACGGGGCTCATCAAAAATCCAATACTTTTCCTGCAATACATCTTCCGGAAGGACACATATGAGTATCTCTATCAGGTGCTGGGTCCACTTGGGTTTCTTTCTCTCCTCTCCCCACTCCATCTTCTTATTGCGTTGCCGGAATTTGCGATAAACCTTATCTCAAAAAGTGGTGCGATGAGGAATATATATTTTCACTATACGGCAGTATTGACGTCGTTCATATTCATTTCCGGATTATATGGATTAAAAAACTTCCTGTCACTTTTCAAAATAAGCAAGAGATATGCTTGGTTTTTCATTGCGCTTTTCACTCTCTGTTCGATTTATTTCTCATATATGTTCTCTCCGCTCCCGTACGCTCTCAGAAAAGAAATCGCTCCCTTCACGCCCATATCATCGGAACAGGCGGATGCATATGTTTGGCAGGAACAATTAAGAGATCCACACTTGAAGGTAATGGCAACAGGTCATCTTGGCCCCCTTTTTGCGTCGAGACGGTATTTCTATAATTTTTCTGAACACTATAACTTAGCTGATTATATTGTGCTTTCAGTCGAAGAAGCTTATAATTCATTCGAAGGTGAGAAGATCCGCGTCGCCTATGAAGAGCTGCAGAAGGATATGCGTTTCAGTTTGATTTACAAAAATAATAATTTTGAAGTTTACAAAAAAATATGATTTCGATAATCATCCCCTTCTATAACGAGAAAGAAAATATCCCGGTCTTATTGCATGAGATACATGCATCATGTCAAAAAGAGAACTATGAATATGAAGTGATATTGGTGGATGATGGATCAAGCGAAAAAGTCCATATATCGGCTGTTGAGTTCCCCCATGTGCATCTGCATATCCATAGAAAAAGGATGGGTAAGGGCGAAGCATTACGGACAGGTATGCGTTTTGCAAAGGGCGAACTATGTGTGTTCATGGATGGTGATTTGCAGGATGATCCATCCGATCTCATGAAATTCATGGAAAAAATTGAAGCCGGCGCCGATCTCGTGAATGGCGTTCGCTCACGTAGAAACGACACTCCGCTTATCAAGCTATATTCCTTTTTCGCCAATGTCGTCCTACATAAGTTCCTACATTCGCCATTCACCGATATCAATTGCGGTTTCAAGATGTTCAGAAAAGAACTGCTTGATGAATATCCGCTGTATGGCAACAATTTCCGGTTCTTCCCGCTTTCGGCGTATTATCGGGGATATAAGGTCGATGAAGTCACGGTACATAACCGTAAACGCATTCATGGAAGCTCCAAGTTCGGACCGATGAAGGTATTCGTCGGGATACTCGATATGATGACAGCCTACTTCGTATTTTTGTTCGCAGACAGACCGCTCCACTTTTTCGGGATTGTCGGTGGAGTGCTCTTTACCGTCGGTTTCCTTATCTCTTTTTACCTGACTATCGAACGGCTTTTTTTCAACGTCCTTTTGTATCAACGTCCCCTCCTTCAATTGGGAATAGTCCTCATCATCGTCGGTATCCAGATAGTGATGACAGGACTCATCGGGGAACTCATAGTCTACTTCAACAAAAGCAGGAAAAAATAGAGTACGGATATCTGATACACTGAATAGATATGAATCCTGTTGTGGCCCTTATCGGTGCAAATATCGTATGGGGTGCAGCATCTCCCATTTTCAAACTTGCTCTCGAAAACATTCCCCCATTCACCCTTGCATTCATCCGGTTTTACGGGGCGACACTTCTCTATTTGATATTTGCGCTTAGGCAATGGAAGGCTTTAACTGTTAGACAGATGGGATACGTGCTGTTGGGAGCATTTTTTGGCGTAACGATAAACATATCCTTCTATTTCCTGGGGCTTCCTAAGACACATAGCATAAACGCTCCCATAATTGCATCGACCCAACCGATCTTTCTGTATCTTATCTCTATTTTTTTCCTCAAAGAGCGACAGCATAAGAGAGTACTCTATGGAATGATTGTCGCATTTTTAGGAGCGATGATCATCATCTTTTCCCCGGTCCTTATGGATGGGAAAATAAGTATGGCGCAAAAAAGCACAGAACTGTTAGGAAACCTATTCTTGGTTCTAGCGACACTCGGCAGTATCGGACAGACCCTTGCACACAAAAAGATATTGAAAGAGGTTAGCGCTCTCCAAGTCACATTCCTGAGTTTTCTTTTCGGGTCGATGAGTTTTCTGCCGTTTGCCATGCATGAGCTGACTACTTGGTCATATACGAGTCTTGATGGCCGTGGATGGCTAGGTATACTGTTTGGCGTCTTTTTATCCTCCGCGCTTGCTTATGGCTTATTCATCTATGGCATATCGAAACTGCATGCCCAGGAGATAGGACTGTTCACTTACATCGATCCGGTTATAGCCGTAATCCTTGCAATCCCACTTCTGGGAGAGTATCCAAATGTCCTCTTTTACCTCGGATCGATTCTTGTCTTCTTGGGTATTTTTTTGGCCGAAAAAAGGGTCCATTGGCATCCGTTCCATAAGATCCGTCGTACGCTTCAAGAAGTGATGAGTTAGGCTCGCCCTTCCTTATTTTGACGTTTGATTTGCATCCAAAATGCTACAATTAGGTATATGAACACAAAAATCTTGGTTACGGGTGCTGCGGGCTATATCGGCTCAGTTGCCACCTATCTATTCTTACAAAAAGGATACTCTGTCGTTGCGGTCGACAATTTTACGACAGGATATCACGGTCCACTTGACACATTGAAGGAAAAATTCCCAGAGTTATTGACGGTATATGAAGAAGACCTGAAAAATATACAAAACGTCTTCAAGAAAGAAACGGGTATACAAGCTGTAGTCCATTACGCAGCATCATGTTTGGTGGATGAGTCGATGAAGAATCCCTATAAATATTTCGAGAATAATGTGGGAGGGACGAACGCCTTGCTGAATGCGATGATCGAAAGTAACGTGAAGAGGATAGTATTCTCTTCCACCTGCGCAGTATATGGAGAAGCTCAATATATGCCAATCGACGAAAAACATCCTCTTAACCCCTCACAGCCGTACGGGGTCTCAAAAATGATGGTAGAGGAAGAGATAGAATGGTATGCACGCCTTAAGGGACTTCGGTATGTGATCTTACGTTACTTTAACGTATGTGGCGCATCGGACGATGGACTTATCGGAGATTCAAAAAAACCCTCAAGTCTCCTGATGCAAAATGCCGTACGTGGTGCCCTTGGCATTGAACCATTCGCTCTCACTTGTCCTGAGGTTGATACTCCAGACAAGACACCTATCCGTGATTACGTGAATGTAGTCGATCTCAATGAGGCCCATCTGAATGCCTTGGAATATATCATCAACGACAATCCAAACGAGATAATCAATCTTGGGACGGGAACGGGCAACTCGGTATTGGAAATAGTGAATAAAGTGAAGGAAGTGACGGGCGCTGAGTTTGCCCTAACGAAAGCTGCTCCGAGAGAGGGAGATGACGCAAAAAAAATAGCCGACATCACCAAGGCAAAAAAGATATTAGGATGGACTCCTAAAAGATCGGTTGAAGATAGCGTGCATGCATTAGTTAGCTGGTATAAGACTCATCCGCACGGGTGGGACAAATAATACAGCATGAACCAACGCACAAAGACGCACAACTATCCGCTCGCCATAAGCCTCATCTGTCTTCTTATCGTGAGTGGCCTCTTCATTTATGAGAAAATGAACGCGATGCGTCTTACGAAACGTTTGGCAGAACTTGATACGATAGTCGCACCGTATTATGATAAGGAAGTATTCAATCCTCCTCCATTTCTGCGATATAAATCAACCGATGCAAAACGCATAAAAATTCCCATAATCATGTACCACTATGTTGAGTATGTGAAAGATACGAAAGACATAATCAGAAAGAAACTCAGCATAACCCCGTTATTATTCGAACAGCATCTTCAAGCGCTTAAGGATGCGCGTTATGAAACGTATTTCGTGAAAGATGTTCCCCAGATACTGGATGGGACCATCCGATATTCGACACAGAGCGCCATCCTATCATTTGATGATGGGTATGAAGATTTCTATACGGATGTGTTCCCATTATTGAAGAAATACAATATGCGAGCGACTCTCTACATCATCACGAATTATATCGGGAAGAAAGGGTTTCTGAGCGAAGTACAAATACGGGAGCTTATCGACAGCGATCTGGTCGAAATAGGATCCCACACACAGGATCATGTATATCTCAAGGTATCTCCCAAAGATTATGCCGATGAGCAGATACGGGACAGCAAAAAAATACTGGAGGAAACATTCAATATAAAGATAAAGACATTCGCCTATCCGTATGGAGCGTTCAATGAATATGCGCTTGGTGCAGTACAGCAGGCGGGATATACGGCAGCGGTGTCGGTCATACCAGGAGAGCTGCAGTCAAAAGACAACTTATTTTTTCTGTCCCGAATACGTCCGGAACTTTTTACTCCGGAATCGATGATACGGGTAATTGAAGCGATGAATAAGTAATGCTCTTGCAGTTATGCTTCGGTTACCGTAATATATATACCTATGAAAAGCAACAAAGGATTAATGACGATATTCCTCATCGTTTTCGTGGATTTGCTGGGGTTTGGCATCGTGTTGCCGCTCCTGCCCTATATTGCCGAAAAATATGAGGCAACCCCGTTGACCATTGGCATCTTGGGAGCCACCTATTCGTTCTTCCAGCTGGTAAGCGGACCGATTTTGGGTCGATTATCCGATCGATATGGAAGGAAAAAGCTTCTTGCGATATCGCAGTTCGGGAGTGCTATCGGATATCTTCTTCTTGGCATGGCCCATAACTTACCCCTTCTCTTCCTTGCCCGCGTTATCGATGGGATAACCGGTGGGAATATATCCATTGCACAGGCATATATAGCCGATGTGACGACAAAAGAAAACAGAGCCAAGGGAATGGGAATTATCGGGGCGGCGTTTGGGCTTGGATTTATTTTTGGTCCTGCAATAGGTGGATTCTTGGCAAAGTACGACTATAGTTATCCTGGATATTTTGCCATGGTCGTTTCGCTTATCACCGTCTTCCTGACGATGTATGCACTGCCTGAAACAGTCAATAGTGAGGAACGCGTCAAGTCCGTAAAGGCAAAAATAACATTCCAACAGTTCTGGAAGCTTGCGACATCAGCAAATATTGAATATCTAATAATCGTCTTTTTCCTTCTGAACAGCGCGTTTTCCCTCATGCAGGGTACGTTTGCACTCTGGACACAGAAACGGTTCAATTTCGGCCCTGAGCAGAACGGATACATATTCGCGTTCATCGGGATAGTATCGGTCATCGCACAATTGAAATTACTTCCTCTCTTGGTGAAGAAATTCCACGAGCGGGTGCTCCTTAATTATTCCACCATTTTCTTTGGTATTGGATTTCTCCTTATTCCATTTGTACCAAATCCATGGTACTTGCTTGCGACCCAATCATTCATCATATTCGGGAATGCCATGGCAAACCCTGCCATCCAGGCGCTTGCGAGCGAAAATGTACCTAAAGAGGAATATGGCGAAACGCTTGGATTCCTGCAGTCAGCAGGAAGTCTCGGCCGCATCGTCGGTCCCGTCTTGGGCGGCTATCTGTTTGGGGCGCTTGGCATCGACTCACCATTTTTCTTTGCGGCATTCATCCTTTTCGTCATCTATATCTATCTCAAGGGACGGAAATGATCTAAGTGCCTTTACCCATCTTTTCAATGGCTTGTTTCAGGTCTGCGATAAGGTCATCTCCATTTTCGATCCCCACAGATATCCGCAAGAGTCCGTCGGTAAGTCCTATTTTTTCACGTTCTTCTTTTGGGATTGATGCATGAGTCATGCTTGCAGGATGATCAATAAGGGACTCGACTCCGCCGAGACTTTCCGCGAGAGGAAAGTAATGGAGTGCATTCAGGAATCCTTTCGCATCATACTTTGGGTCTATCTCAATCGATAGCATCCCTCCCCCATTCTTCATCTGCTTCTTAACTATCCTTTTTGCGTCCCCGGTAGCGAGCCCAGGATAGAATACCTTCTTTATCCTTTTGTCGGTGGAAAGATATTGAGCAATGTGTGTAGCATTTTGTACATGTCGTTCCATCCGAAGTTCAAGGGTACGTAGCCCCCGTAGCGTAAGCCATGAATCAAATGGGGACAAGATAGCACCGATGGCATTTTGTAGGAACTTCAATTTCGTGTAGAGCTCCTCAGTACTTGTGAGAAGTGCTCCGCCCACGACGTCGCTGTGTCCATTCATATATTTGGTCGTTGAGTAGACGACGATATCTGCTCCATGAAGTGCGGGTTGTTGGACCACAGGAGAAGCGAACGTATTGTCGACAATGAGGAATGCGCCATGTCGATGCGCAAGTTTTGCAAGAATACCAATATCGGCAACTTTCATAAGCGGATTGGATGGAGTTTCAAGCCATATATATTTGATGCTATTTTTTTTCAGGACTTCATCCACTTTTTTTGGGTCGGTTAAATCGACGATATGATACGGAACATTTTGTTTTCCTGCCACGTTGACGATATACCGATACGTACCGCCATATGCGTCGGTTGAAAACAATATCTCTTCACCTTGCCGGAGAGACGCGACAACTGTCGCAAGGACCGCAGAGCCCGAACTGAACGCAAGTCCATATTTCATCCCGTCAAGCGCGGCAAGAGTCGCTTCAAGAATAGCGCGGGTCGGATTGCCCGACCTTGAATAATCATAGCTTCCCTCGTTTCCGAACTTGAAAGTGGTGGAAATATGGATAGGCGGGATAATGTCACCTGTCAACTTATTGGGGGCGTAACCTGTATGTAACAGTTGTGTGGAAATACCTTTCATAGGAATAATGAAATGAATTAATAATTAATAGGGAACTTTTTTTCTTTCATCCAACTATCATTGAACACATCCATGCGATATGGGATGGCCATATCGGGAAACATGACGACAACGACATCCTTTGCTGTCAGATAGTTGGTATCAAGCGCTTCAAGGAGCGCCGCATAACTGGCGCCTGATGACTGGCCTTGGAATACTCCAAGAGATGGAAGGATGCGTGTCATGGTAAGACCGGTCATGTCACTTATGCGTATGTATTTATCAATGACCGACAGGTCAAGGTTTTTTGGGAATATATCTTCACCGAATCCTTGGATATCATAGGAATGAGCATATTGTTGTACCTGATCAAGTGAGTACCCTTGCTTCAACAGGTAGAGGATGCTGCCGATGGTATCGACT
Organism: Microgenomates group bacterium; assembly: GCA_049304055.1. Taxonomy (GTDB): domain Bacteria; phylum Patescibacteriota; class Microgenomatia; order UBA1406; family GWC2-37-13; genus JAKBEU01. The sequence continues at coordinate 102,200 of JBAQNT010000004.1, read as the reverse complement.
CCAATGACCTTTATGTTCCTATTTCGCTCTTTAAGATATCGCCCGATACCGGTTATTGTTCCGCTGGTTCCCGTTGGGATAATGACAGCCGTTACCTTTCCCTTTGTCCTTTCCCAGATGTGGGGACCCGTAGAGAGGTAATGGGCCTTGGTATTTGAAAGATTGTCATATTGTTGGGGAACCCATACGTCATTTTTTGTGCCTAAGTAATCGCGGATGGAATAATAACTGTGCGGATCATTTGGCAAGACGTTTGTTGGGGCCACTATGACATGTGCCCCAAAGTCCCTCAACCGTTCCATTTTTTCCTTACTTACTTTGCTTGGTACCACGAGGATGGTCGGTGTTGCATAGAACGCCCCCATGAGGGCAAGTCCAGCCCCCGTGTTCCCACTTGTCGCCTCAGCGACTATTGTCTTACCTGGAATAATGTATCCCTCCTCTATTGCGTCCATAACCATTTGGCGTGCCATAACATCTTTGATGCTCAGTGCTGGATTATGGGAAACGTCCAGTGCATAAACTCCCCTCACTCTTTTTTTTATGAGTGGGTCATCCAGTTCCATAAGCGGAAGGTTCCCTATAGAGCTGATTATCGATGGGTCAATAGTAAGGGGCTTTGCATGTGGAATCGCCATGAGAAATCGATCGATAACGTGATGTAGTTCATGAACATTTTGAATATCCGTTACAGACAATAGGAGTCCCTTTTTGACAGTGGCAATGAATGATGGAACGGGATATGAGGAGAGCGTCCTTTTTATCTGCTTAATACCAAGTTCTTCTTGCTTGTGGGAATACGCCCATCCATGGATGTCTTGTAGATCTTCAACAAAGACAGCTTAAGTCGTTCGCAAGTGTAGTGCGCACAGCTTTCAAGCTGTCTCCTATCGATGGGAATTCTTTTTTCATCATGCTCATATACTTCATGACAGAGGGTGAAAGTATGAAACGGTCCTGTGGGTTTGACGAAATTTTTTTTGTTGTTCTCATTGGGAAAAGTAAATTATAAAGAAGGTTATCTGGAGAAATATCTTCTCCTTAGCAAGTACAACAACAGCAGAAGTTCAGCCGATTCAATCTCATACGTTAATAGTAATATATTTTTATATAAATGCAAATGGTATACTATTTATACGGTTATGAACGTCTATTTCACAGCATCGATCGTCGGAAAAAAGAAATACCTTACTCACTATCAGGCAATCATCGATGTCGTAAAAAAAGAAGGACACACGATAACCTCCGACCACATCCTGAATGCTTCCGAAAACCAGATCAACATGCAAAGTGAACATAAGCGGGAACAGTTCCACAAGAAACTGAAGAAATGGATAATGGATGCGCAATGCATGATTGTCGAGACCTCCTTCCCTTCCATAAGCGTTGGGTTTGAGATTTCCCTTGCGCTTAATCTGAACAAACCAGTCTTGGTCCTCTACACCAATGAGGCCCCGACTTTGCTTTCAGGATATAACGATGAAAAGATGATCTGTGAGCAATACACACCTCAAACGATAGGTACAATAGTGAAGGACTTCCTGCATTATGTGAAAGGAACAAGCGAACATCGTTTCACTTTTTTCATCACGACGGAGATGAACCAATTCCTAGAAGAAACATCTCATAATAACAAGATTCCGAAATCCGTATACCTTCGTCAACTCATCGACTCTGCACGAAAGAAATAAGATATACAGCTTTTTGCTGTATTGCCGCTCCATCATCATGGTCATACAATTGGGCATATGTTGCCGCAAACTGAATTTCAACGTGGAATCGAAACAGATGCATACCGATGGCTTACGCTTGATGCAACTAAAGGAGCACCATTCACGACACAACTTCCCATAATGGATAAGGGCGTGCTTCCTCAAATAATGGACAAAAGCATATTAGCACCCTACTCCCGATGGACGGTCGGGAGGAAAAGTAATCCGAACTTCAGTGTCGCAGGCAGTGGCATGGAGGGGCATCTGTGTGCGTTTACAGCTCCTGAGATCACAAGCATCTTGGACGGCCTTCAGAATGATGCATTCCGCATAATAAAGCAGGACGTCGGAATACAGAAACTATCGGCATTCCTGGAAAACGAATCGCACCCTGCCGGAATCAAGCTTCTCATGTCGGCGCGAATGGCTTTTGAAATAGTGTTAGCAAAAGCTCGAGCAATGCGAGGAATGGTGGAAAAAGGAGGGTATTATTATAACGACGATAACCAGATGGTGAAGGTTGCGAATGGGCGAAGGGAAAGAAGCACACAGTATCAGAACTTCGTCTATCAAGCTCCACCTGTCGTGGATTGGAAAGTCACACCCCAAGGTGTTGGGGTTGTGGAGTTCAGTCAGGAACTCATCAAACAGATACCTACTCCACCCATTGCGACAGAGTTCATTGGCGGAGACATAGGATCAAGCGATAGATATAAGCTGCTTGCGGAACTGGGACGCGTTGGACATCCAATAGTACCGATAATTCGCAACAGCATCTGACTTGCGCTACTTAATACTTGTAGTTGGTGTGGTAGCTGTATTCAAGAGGTGTCGTATCTTCTGGTTTACCGTTATAGTTAATAAATACTTCCTCATCCTTTTTGATATCTTTCACTGCGAAATACAGCATACATTTTTTCTTGAAGTCAGATTCATACCGTGCATTTGCGGTGAATGAGTGGTTGGTGAGTCCACAATAGCCAAGGACCAGAGCGTCATTCTTGTCATCCCAGTCGTAGTTGTAATTCGTGATAATCGTCTTGTCGGTGTGTTCCAGTTCGGCATACGAAAGAAGTATCACAGGGCATTCTTCAATAAGCTCACCTGCTTTGATGTCACGCGCTGCTTTTACGCATCTGATTCCATTTAACTCTTTCGAAGTGCTGATATATACAGGGATATCCATATTATTCTCTAAAATTTTTTATTTGTAACCATCGTTCTTTTGGACAGAGTTTTTTCCATGTCCGCCATTTTTCGTTATTCCTATATTCTACAAAATCGTCGTCCTCAACCCAATGGAGTTTTGTAGGATCATCAATATGGGTCACGAATTCCTTCCCATTGAGATGGTCTATCTCATGCTGGAAGATGCGGGCAGTATATCCATTATAGGTTGCGGTAACACTCTTTCCTTGGGTGTCATAAGCCTTGACTGTTATCGTGTCGGGCCGTGCAACAATACCGCATACTCTGCCTGTCGAAAAACATCCCTCATACCACTCTTCATATGTGTCGGAGGAGGAAATGATGACGGGATTGATGAAGACCCTCAGGTCCCCCTTTATCCCCTTACCATTGGCTTTTATATCGACCAGTATTATGCGCTTGGAAATGTCTACCTGCGGAGCTGCAAGTCCCACAAGGATGGGTTTTGTCTGGTCCATCTGTTCGCCAAGAGCGACATGAAGGAGTGTATCGATGATTGACTTTGTTTCTGGTGAAAGTATGTCGTGAGTAGGGATTTCCTCAGCTATTTTAAGGAGAATCGGATCATTAGGTTTTACGAACGAACTGGAAATATTTTTGGGCATACCAATTTTTTTTGATTATAACTCGCGCACATAATGATAACTACATACAGGGTCACATGAGCCGGTGTCCGTTTTCTTGAACCCATTTTTCTCATAAAACCGATGGGCGCGTTTCATATTGAGATGGGTATTCAACTGGAGAGTAAGATATCCAGCACCTTTTGCAAACAGAATTGCGGTATCAAGAAGTTTTTGGGATATGCCGGTTCCTCTGTAATTTGGGGAAACGAACATTCGTTTGAGCTTGGCTTTTGTCTGGTCCATTTCCTTTATCCCAACAGTTCCGACAACTTCATCATGAGAGGTAACAGCTACCCAAAATCCTCCCCTCCCCTTATATACATCAGTTATGTGATAGAGATCTTCATCGTCCAGCGGCAGCTCAGATTGTGGGACGACGTCCAGTTCACAGAGGATTCCACCTACTAGGTCGATGACCTGCTTTTCGTACTTTTTTGAGTATCGGACTATCGACAAATCGGTTCCCATATGTATGTCATTATACTCCAAGACAGAGTTGTCCTTGCATTTCCAGAAACGCTTCCCTATACTCACCTCGTGGAACGAAAGCCACTATACGACATACGAGACTACACCGCTCTCATCAATCCTGAGGAGCTTAAGATGGGTGATATCATCATCCATGAAGAAGAAATCAAAGAACGCGTACATGAACTCGCAGAAGAAATAGCCGAAGTATACAGGGGCAAGAATCTCCTACTTGTCGGACTCCTTAAGGGAGCCAGCTTCATCACGACAGACCTCATGAAGGAACTGTTCAAACTGGGTCTTGAGGATGTACAGATGGACTTCATGACAGTCTCAAGTTACGGGCAAGGTACCACTTCCGCCGGAAAGATACGGATAGATCAGGACATGACAGAAAAGAATCCCCAGGGCAGACATGTGCTAGTGGTTGATGACATCGCAGATACGCTTCACACATTTGCTGGTATTGCAGAATATATGCAGCCAAAAGGGCTTGCGTCATTTGCAACGCTCTCGCTTCTTGAGAAGCCTGATCGCCACGAAGTGCCGTTTCCGCTTGACTTTGTAGGATTCAAGATCCCAGACGTATGGGTCGAAGGATACGGCATGGATACTGGCCAATATTACCGGGGAAATCCCAATATCGTCAAGGGCGGAATCCGCAAATAGCCTCTCTTCCGGCATTTTTCCCATTTGGAATTCCCCTTCCAGTCAAGTAAAATATACTTCTGTACGCATGGGCGCGTTGGCGAAGTGGAAACGCGGGAGTCTGCAAAACTTCTATTGCGCCAGTCCGATTCTGGCACGCGCCTCATTCTTGTTGAAAAGTTTGCTTACAGGAGGGGTCGCATAGTGGCCTAGTGCGCTAGTCTTGAAAACTAGTATAGGTGCAAGCCTATCGCGAGTTCGAATCTCGCCCTCTCCGCATCCATAATCCACAATCTATGCCTATTCAAGATGGACCTAATCCAAAGATCCACACAATCAATGTCTTTGTTGATGAGAAAAACAACTTCGGGAGTCCTTTGGGGATAGTCCTGGATGAAGAGCACAAGATTGACGCAAAGCAAAGACAACAGATAGCGACAGACTTAAACTACAGCGAAACGGTCTTCATAGATGACAGAAAAACAGGTAACATAAACGTCTTCTCTCCTCTACGCGAATGTCCATTTTCGATGTATGCAGCACACGGTGCTGCTTGGTTTATGCATACTGAACTGAAGAGTCGGATAAACCATCTCATGTCAAATGACCAGACGATAGAGATATTCCTTAAGGAAGGAAAGACATGGGTCCGTTCAAAAATCGCAATTCTTCCCCAATGGAATTATGCCGAATATGGGTCCGCAACTGAAATCGAATTGCTCAGGATGGATGACTTCCTACATCATGAACATGAGATGGTGTGGGCATGGAGCGACAAGGGAAAAGGAATCATCCGTGCCAGGACATTTGCGAACGATTGGGGTATTCCAGAGGATGAAGCAAACGGATCAGGAACAATGAGACTTGCGGCAATGCGTGGGAAAAGCATAACCGTAGTCCATGGAAAGGGCTCGGTTCTTTATGCCAACCCCTTTGATAGTGACAATGGAGAAGTGGGCGGAATGTGCAGTATCGCACGTTAAAATACTATGTTGAAGATCCACCCCATTATCATTATCCCGATAATCGTTATTCCAAAAAATGCAGCCAACAACTGCCATTTCATGACCTTCTTCAATATCATTGATTCAGGGATGGAAACGGTGACAATCGCCGTCATGAAGGAAAGAGCTGTTCCCAAGGGAACTCCTTTCTTGACGAGCGCTTCCATGACAGGGATGACGCTTACCGAGTTTGCATACAGGGGCGCACCAAGAAGTGTGGCGAGAGGAATTGTCCACCACTCTTTGACTGCTAAATATTTTGCAACAATACTCGCTGGTACAAATCCATGAATAAGGGCCCCGATACCAACTCCGAGCAATACGTATGGAAAAACATTTTTTGTGATGTTCATTCCATCTGTCCAAAAGTACTTCAATAATTCAACAAGTGGAAGTGGACTTCCCCCATTTTCCTTCTCGACTTGAACCCTCGACTTGAATTTCAAAAGTTCTGGCTTTACATATTTATCCATCCCCAGTTTTTGGATTATGAAACCACCGATCATTGCGATGAGTATTCCAACAACGTTATAAATGACCGTAACCTTCATTCCAAACATGGCCGGGAACAGATAAAGAGACGATTCATTAACCAGTGGTGAAGATATGAGAAAAGCGAAGGTTACGCCAAGTGGAATCCCTGCCCCAACAAAACCAATGAACAGTGGGATTGATGAACAAGAACAGAATGGAGTGACTACTCCAAGAATGGCTGCAAACAAGTAGTCTAGCCCAAACCATCTTCTTTTGAGGAGTAGGTCCCGTACTTTCTCCATAGGAAAGTAATAGCGAGTGAGGGCCATGAAGTAGTTGATGACGACAAGGAGAAGCCCTATCTTTATTGTATCGTAGATAAAGAAGTTTATCGTATCTCCCCAATAGGAATGAGAGGCTATCTGAAACCACTGATAGGTAATAAGATCCGCAAAGAGTTGGATGGGCTTAAATATGTCCATAGTTAACATTTTCCTCCACAGCTGCATTGTGAAGACTTTTCTTCAATCTTTTGTCCTGACGTGATGACTTTCTTTATTTTTTCGATATCTGGCGTGAAGCCGGACATAACGACTGTGTCGTTGATTGCCAAAACGGGACTTGTCATTGACCCAATCTCAATCAGCGCTTGCATTCCCTCTGAACCACTTACGTATTCCACCGTTTCTTTTAACCCCATTTCAGTCACTGCCTTTTGAGTAATTTCATGTAATTTCTTACAGGTCGGACATCCGGTTCCCAATACTTGGATTTTCATAATGCAAACAATGAATTGATAATTTTCTCCCCTCTTTTCGTCAACGAATAGTACACATGAAGTCCTGTTTTTTCGTCTGTAATTATTCCTGCATCTTTTAAGTCCTTCAGGTGATGTGAGATCAAGCTTTGGGAAAGGTGCAAATGTTCCATCATTTCACTTACGCAATGCCTTCCCTTCCGCAGCGTACACAGAAGTTTCAACCTGTTTTCCTCTGCGACAAGCTTCAATAGAGGTACGATTGCCGTTATGTGTTTTGATTCATTGCTCTCAGGAGTGCAACAACTATATGAATTCATATTCATATAATATCAGTGTTTTGTGACCTTCGCAACTATGCGTGTCAGGAATTGTATTTTAGCCTCGCTTTTTGTATTATTAAACGTTTCCCCTATGCACCATCTTACCCATTTTCCTCCCCAGTCACGGATACGTATAAACAAAATTGAAGCAGATGTGCAGGTGGTGAGAAAACTTGCAAGCATGGGGATATTGCCCGATGTCGAAGTCGAAGTATTGCATTCTTCGAAGAAGAACTCACTCGTCGTCATCAAAAGACACAACAGAAGGATCGTACTCAGATGCAATGAGGCATTAGCAATATTCTGTACACTGGTATGAAGCATGTATATACCGTGGCGGTAGTCGGGAATCCGAATGTCGGAAAAACCGCCCTCATCAATATGCTCGCCGGGTCACACTTGAAGATCGGGAATTGGCCGGGAGTAACAGTGGAGAAAAAGGAAGCAACGTTGCATTATCAGGGATATCGCTTGCGATTCATAGACCTGCCTGGAGTGTATGGCTTGGGTTCTGTCACCGAGGATGAGGTCATAACGAATAACTTTCTGCATTCGAAAGATTATGATATCGTCCTGAATGTCATCGATGCACATAACCTGAAACTCAATATGCATCTCACTTCCCAAGTGTTGGAACTTCAGAAGCCGATACTGGTCGCCATCAATTTCTGGAAAGAGTTCAAGAAATACGGAAATGCATTTGCCTGTGAGCAGTTCGCTTCCCTTCTCAATATTGACGTCCTGGCAATTGATGCTATCGAAAAGCAAACGAAAAAAGAAATATTGGACGGGATAATCAGCACTCTGCACGCAAAGAAAACACCTAAGGCACTTGGAGTCATAGAGAATGATTTCGAAAGAAAAGGTGCAATCGATAGCGCGCTTCAGCATATTTTTGAGAGGTCAAAAAACACACGGACATCCGTGACCGATGCAATCGACAGAGTGCTGCTCCATCCGATCTTTGGTTTAGTTTCATTCTTCATGCTGTTCTATTTCATCTTCAAATGGACGTTTGATGGCAGTGCGCCATTCATCGACTGGATAGACGGATTTTTCAATATATTCATCCGAGGAGGAGCAAAAGAAATCCTCACATTCATACATGCTCCATCAGTCATACAATCATTTGTCTATGACGGATTGATCGCCGGTATCGGGACAGTGATGACCTTCATTCCGCTTATGGCGTTCCTGTATTTTTTCATCTCCCTACTTGAAGAGAGTGGATACATAGCTCGTGTCGCATTCTTACTTGATAGATACATGATGATGTTGGGATTGCCCGGTAAGGCATTCATCCCTCTTCTTATCGGATTCGGATGCAATGTACCGGGAGTGTATGCAACACGTACGCTTGAAGAAACGCATGACCGAAAGATAGTAGCTGCGATAATCTCGTTCATTTCCTGTGGGGCAAAGTTGCCGATCTATATCCTGTTCACTTCCCTATTCTTTCCCCGTATCGCAGGACAGGTTGCCGCTGGCTTATATTTTTTGGGTATGGCTATCGCTGTTTTGTGGGCACTTATCCTGAAAAAATGGATGTATAGAGGAAGGACTGATAACTTGATAATAGAACTTCCCGAATATCGTCTGCCTACCGCCTTGGTCGTGTGGAACTCAGTCCGCCTCAAGATAAAATCATTCGTACGAAGAGCCGGTACAGTCATCACTGCCGTCGTCATATTAATATGGGCGCTTACAAATCTGCCGTATGGCGTCAATCCAGATAAAAGCCTCTTGGCCACCGTTTCAAAAACCGCATCTCCTCTTTTTGCTCCATTAGGATGGGGTACAAGTTGGCGTGCAACGGCAGCGGTTGTGCCAGGGTTTCTTGCAAAGGAAGCTGTGGTTGGAGCTCTTATGACGACATACAATGTTGAAAGTGACACTCCTTCCCCCGTCACTATGAACATCCTCTCTGCATTTATTGATCAGCTGATTTCGTTGAAGGACGCCGTTATCCAATCAGGAAAAAGAATCATTACCGGTGTTGTCCCAGGAGTATTTGAATGGGAAGAAACGAAGACTCCTCTCTCCTCTCTTCTCCAAAGGGACTTCACGCCACTTACCGCATTGTCGTTCATGGTATTTAACCTGCTTCTCATGTCATGTACTGCAGTGATGGGTGCAGTGAAGCAGGAATTCGGTGGGAAATTTTTATTCCTCTCGCTTATCATTACGGGTGGTACGGCATATACCGTGAGTTTACTTGTATATCAATTGGGACGGATTATTGGATTTTAAACACTATGGAAAATATATTTATCATAGGCGTCATCTGCGTATTCGCGGGATTTCTCTATCGACTGTTCAAGAAAGACTACAAAGATGGTCCTTGCACAAGCTGCACAAGTGAAGAGGTTTGCGTGAAAGAAAAAAAGGCTTGATGATGTATTCGGTTTGTTATACTCCTTCTATGGATGCTTTTTTCGGTACCACATTCAGCCCCTCTCACCTCCGTTTTCTTGGTGTCTCTCCCAAATCGGCTTTAGACACGGCATTCATCTTGAAGTTTTCCCATATTCGCCTTGGGGTCTATTGGAGCGAGATAGAAAAAGTGAAGGGTGTATATGATTTTAGGGAACTAAACGAAATCCTTTCAAGATGCGAAGCGAATCATCAAGATATTGTTTTGACCGTTGGGGTCAAAGCGCCTCGCTGGCCGGAGTATTATTTCCCTACCCACATCAAAGTCAAGGATACGGAAAACGAAGAAACGCAAATCGCCATTCTTCAGTTCATCAAAAAGGCTATCAATGAAACAAAACACTACTCCTGTATTACCCATTGGCAGATAGAGAATGAGCCGCTGAATCCAAGCGGTCCCTTGAATATGGAAATCTCTCGGACTTTCTTGGAGAAAGAAATAAAAGTGATTAAGAATATGGATGCGCGTCCGATAATCGTAACCCTATGGGGGAATGATCTGAAAAGAAGAAAGCTCTTTCCTGTTGCGGAAAATCTGGGAGACATAATCGGAATCGATTTATATTATCGACAATATCAAGGAGAACGGTTTGGACGGTCGGCATATCGAGGTCCCGATCATACCGATATGTATCTCTCCCACCTTATCGCGACCGCCAAAAAACCTGTCTGGATAACGGAGCTCCAAGCTGAGCCATGGGAAAAAAATAATGAGGCATATTTTGCAGATTTCCCAAAGAGCATGAGTCCCCTGATACTGGAAGAGCATATCAAGAGAGCCCGTACACTTCCTGCCAAGGAGCTATTCTTGTGGGGGTTTGAATATTGGGTATATCGTGCACAAAAAGGAGACTTTTCATACCTAAAAAGACTTACCTCGCTCATTAAATCATAAGTCTTAGTCTCTGGCATTCCAAGGCTCCATACTGTACAATTACAACTCACCCACAGAAGGTGTATTTGCTATGGAAACAATAATACGGTTCGACAAAGTGTCCTTCATGTTTGATGATGAGAAAAAAATCCTCGATGAGGTGGGTTTTTCTGTGCGCAAAGGAATGAAAGTAGCACTTATGGGACAAAATGGCGCGGGAAAAAGTACTCTTTTCAAACTTTTGACAGGGTCTTTGAAGCCTACGTCTGGACAGATTTCAGTCGACAAACGGCTCACTGTCGCAACCGCTCACCAGGTCATCGACAGCGCTGATAAGCAACTCACTGTTGAGCAATATTTCACGAAATGGTGTGGACAGGAAACACATGTCGTACGCAGGCGTATGGCGCAAGTACTGGATGCGGTCAACTTGCATGCACCAAGCGACAAGTTGATAAAATCATTTTCAGGCGGTCAGCAAGCCCGTCTCCTTCTTGCCTCTGCTCTCATCCAGGACCCCGACCTTCTCCTTCTTGATGAGCCGACCAACAATCTCGATAAGGCGGGAATTGACCACTTGATGACCTTCCTTATGATGTATGAAAACAGCGTCATCGTCATCTCGCATGATGCGGATTTCCTTAACTCATTTACCCAAGGGGTTCTCTATCTTGATAGTCATACAAAAAAAATAGAGCAATATGCCGGCAATTATCATGATGTGGTAGCAGATATCGAAGCACGTATCGAACAGCAGAATAGGTTGAATGCACAGATGGAAAGAGGGATTCAAGCGAACAAGGAAAAAGCAAATTTCTTTGCCAATAAAGGTGGAAAAATGAGGAATGTCGCAAAGAAGATGCGGGAAAAGGTGGAGAAACTAGAAAGCGAAAAAGTCGAAGTCAGGAAAGAAGATAAGACGATACGGAATTTCACGATACCGGTACAGCAAGGAATAGTCGGAGAGGTATTGAAGATCAATTCATTTTCCATAATAAAAAATCACGCAGTCGTAAAGAAAAGTGCGCGGGTATTCCTCTTGAAAGACAGACATATGACAATCATCGGGCCAAACGGCATAGGAAAAAGCACTCTCATCGAAGGAATAGCAAAAGGAACGGCAGAGGGCGCTGTCATTACGCCAGGTGTGCGGGTCGGCTATTATAGTCAAGACTTCAGCACGCTCAATTATGATGAAACGGTGTGGGATTCACTTGCTCATGCCATAGAAGAATCAGGAGCTGAACTCACGGAACATAAACTTCGCTCCGTTGCGGCAGGGTTTCTCATAACGGGAGAACTGATGGGGTCACGTATCCGTAGTCTTTCCGAAGGACAAAAGGGCCTATTATCGTTTGCACGTCTTGTGCTCATGGAACCAGGACTACTTATCTTGGATGAGCCGACAAACCATATCAACTTCCGTCACCTTCCGGTGATCGCCAAAGCCTTAAGTGAATTTAGGGGAGCAATAGTCCTCGTATCCCATATTCCGGAATTTGTCGCACAGATCAAGATCCATGAACGCCTAGATCTAGAGAAGTAAGAACTTCATCAGAAAAACACTCACAAAGAATACCAGTATCCCACCTAAGATATCTATAACGTAATGCTGCTTGACTAAAACGGTCGATGCAATGATGGCACACGCCATGAAAAGGACGAATAGGAAATACGCTGGAAACGCGAGGAAAAGAAAATAGGAACAGATGAGGGTCGCAAAGACATGGGCGCTTGGAAAACCGTTGGTGTCATCATCATGTTTGAAAATATATGCAGTCATCCTACTGAACACATCTTTCCCTGTTATCGTGGGCCTTTTGACTCCATTGGGGACAAGATACCAAAATATTCCTGCCACTACATACGAAATGATATAACTTGCGAAAAATTCATAGACATAGCGCGTATTCCAAATGGAGATGATGGTAACAATTATGTAAGGAAAGTAGCTTATATACGGAATGATGAATACGGGAAGAAACGGTATCGAGTCGTCAATTTTCAACTTCCAGTAATACTTTGACTTTCTCTTGTTCAAAGGAAGATATACACTCTTGACGATCAGGAATAGGACAAGATAAATGAATTTTTCCATATTCAATTATACCTATCTGCAATCATTATCGTTCGAATATATCCAAGCTCTTCCCTTGTACGAATGAAGGAATTTTTTGCTGCAATGCCTTCATGATGGTCGGATATTGGTTCACAAGCGGGAATGGTGTGTTCCCTAGGAAATTATTCTTTTTGATACCAGGACCGGAAATGATGAATGGTGTCCACATGCCCGGCACTTCGCGTGCCATTATCGCTTGCTTGTATCCGCTGACAGGAGGAGTGGAAAATGTCTTAAGGTCTGCCGTCATTTCCTCATTGAATCCATATCCTGGTGCGTTAGCAACGACAAGGTCCCCTGCACGGTCAGGGTCAAGCTTCAGGTATTCTTTTACGTTTTCCCATTTCGCAACCTCGACGATGACTTTGTTTCCATTCTCATCTTTCACATCCTTCAATGTTTGTATGACCTCATTGCGGAGCTTTTCATATTCTTCGCCTGATGCCCTGTTGTACTGGTTGGCTAATCCATTCGGATTGACATAGACATGGGCCATTTTCAGATAAATGACTTTTGAACGTGCCCAATCTATTATTGGCTCCCCTGTTGCGGGATCGATGGTGAACGATAGCCATCCTTTTGATGCAAAGATATTGTTCAGGTTAACGTATGTGTTCAAAGGAACTGCTCCATGATCGGAACTGAATACGATATATGTGTTGTCTCCGGAATTTTTCATTATTTCTCCGATCATTGTGTCCAATCGAACATACATATCTCCAACTTCCTTCCAAGCCAAGTCCTTCTCGCTTTGTGAAGCTTTCTTATAGGAGCTGCTTTGTGGGTCGACGTATGCCATCCACCATTTACTTGTCAGCATTTGGTTTGGCGTATAGATGTCATGGATGATGGCGTTTGGCGTGAATAGGTCGACCAGCGCTTTTATCGCACCTGTGTGCCAGTCAAATGACATATTTGCTTCGTCCATGAATATCTGTTTATCTTCCTTATACTGGGTCAACTGTGCCGGGAAGTTGTCCGGAAAATCGACCATCGGGCCAAGCTGTTTTGACATGAGTTCTCCCGCTTCTCCCGGGAATGCAATGTACTTATTCAAATTATCATAGAGGACACGAAGGCGGAAAAACCCATCCTTATCCATCTTGATGAGGGCAACCCGTGCAGACGTGTTTACAGGTACTTCCTTGTCTTCGACTTTCCAGGTGAGAGTTATCGGGAACCATTCGCTCCACTGTCCTTGTTTCAATGTCGCGATGACTGTCTTTTTATCCAGTGAGATATCGACCGCATCGAACTCAACATCCTCACCCTTCACTTGACCCTTCATACGTCCATAAATGGTCGCGCCGTAATTTGATAGTTGTATTTCCTTTGATACTCCTTCATTCTTCTCCCATCCCTGAGGTTCTGTTGTGTCGATATATTGGGTGAGAGCTGGTCCGAAGAAAAACCAACGCGCTGCCCTTCCCTGTTTTATCCTTTGGACTAAATTCCCTTTGGACTCGAAGTTTATGGCATTGAAATCTGCACCCCATCCTCCCCATCTTCCACGTACGACGACACCCTTATTGATTTCGGGAGGGGTCGATCCAGGGACCGAAAGAACCGCGACCTTCATGCCGACGTCTTCCAGTGTTTTCCAGATAGGAGACACTTTTTTCGCAACCGACCTGAATCCGCCGATTGCTACTTTATCGAGTGGTTTGCCGATGACATGCATAGGTCCGTCGTTCACTCCATGGACCTCAGGATATGCTCCAGTGAGAAGGGTCGCAAAATTCGTTGGTGTATGGCTTGGGAAGTTGGGATATGAATATCCGTATGATCCCTTTTCGATGAGTCTCTTTATGTTGGGGAGCTTTCCTTCCCGTGCCCATTTATACATATCAAACAGATACGGTTCGTTGCGGACCCCATCTGGAATGAACCAGTAGAGTTTTAGTGGGGACTCTTTCCAGGTAAGTTTTTCATAGAGTTTGACCCCTCCAAAAAGGACGCCGATGACCGTAAGTGCGATAAGTATTTTTTTCATATGGTTACATGATAGGAGTTTTTTTTCGATAATTCAAATTATGCCATCAGCTATAATGGTCCAATATATGTTTGCGCCTCAGTACCCAACGGGGGGAGAATATTTTTCTTCCCAGCGAACGCTATCCGTCCCATCAGGACTTACGCGTCTTTTTTATCTTACTTGGGAAGATGCAGTATGGGATATCTTGAAACATAAAAACATAGAGCGTAATGCAACCATCCTCTTACCGAATTTCTTTTGCGGCCAGGTTGCAATGAATATGCAAGCACATGGACTTCACTGTGAATGGTATGAAGTGGACAAATATCTTGGAGTAATTGAAGAATCACTTATCAATGAGCTCAAACGCCATAAACCCAGGCTGCTTGTGCTCTTCCACGCAGTCGGGATAACAAACACATTGCTCAAGTCAACAAAATGGAGGAAAGATATTCCAGATGACATGATCCTTATAGAAGATGCTGCAAACAGGGTGTTGAACCCAAAGGAAATTTCATTCATAAATAGAAATCATGTGGTTATCGATAGTCTAAGAAAGACAACCCCTTTGCAGGGTAGCAATATATATGGTCCGTCCTCATTTCTCACATATAGCGCCCCCCGTACAAGTTCCCTGCTCTATCAGACAAAAGTCTACTTCTTCTGGTCCTTATATCAATTCTTTTTAAATGCAGTTAGAATCATCCCGGCTCGTGTGTGGACGGTCATAATGAACAGATGTGCAGAATATATGATGTTTCGCGGGTATTTATCCTTAGGAAAAAACAAGGAAGCGACAGGGGGACTCTCCCTGTTTTATGAGAGAGCAAGCTATATCCATTACAAACATATTTTTCAAGTAAAACAAATACAAGGAAAAAGATATGATCGGTATCTGAAAGGCACAATAGAACATATGCCTTTTTATAGGATACCTTTTCCTGATTTTGATTATGGCAATTTGCGGGGGTATCCGATAGGGATTGAACAAAAACATTCTCGTCACATCTTGCGCAAGCTGCGCAGCCAAGGACTTGTTATCAGACCTGAACTGAATGACGGTCCTTGGAGCAAGAAATACCAGATGATAACATTGCCGCTTGGTCCCCATATGTCACAAAAGGAGCAGGACTCCGTTATCGATGTGATTACAAACATTAATACAACAAAACTATGAAACTACGGGCAGTTCTTTCGGATTTGGACGGTACCCTCATTGACTTTAAGGGTAACTATAAAACAGAAACGCCATCACTTATCCATGATTTGCAAAAGCAAGGCGTCCAGTTTTCCCTGGCGACAGGCAAGGCATATTTCGGTGAAGTCGCCCGCATCATCCGCGAGCTAGACCTCTCCCCTCTCCACATCGTCAGCGGAGGCGGAATGATAATCAATTGGAAGACAGGAGAGGCTCCATGGTATCGGGAAATTTCCCGCCCCTCCACTTTATATGTCGAAAATTATTTGCGGAGTCAACAATTGATATTCAGTTTGGAAACGAAAGAGCATGCATATATGATGGACAAGAAAGGCAATTCCGCCTACACCAACGATATAGAGATACAGTCATATACGAGCGACACAGTCCCAAGTGGCGTCTTGAAGATATTGGTGCATGGGGATGCAAACAAGTTGTCTGAAGCACAGATTCAGAAATACATCAAAAATATACGGGACAACTGCAAGGACATTGAGTCTGTTCAATTTTCTGTACAAGGAAACTTTGGGCTGGATGTAACATCTGAAGCATCGACAAAACATACAGCGGTGCTTGAGTATGTAAAAATAATGGGTATGATGACATCAGAAACGGTCGCTATCGGAGATGGATATAATGATTATCCCCTTTTCACTGCTTGTGGATATCGTATAGCTATGGGAAATGCGCCACGAGAACTGAAAGAAATCGCAGATCTTGTCGTAAGTACGGTCGAAAATGGAGGGATGGTTGAGGCGCTTGCCCACGTCCAGTCATTATGCAAGAAGCCGTGAGGTCGGCATTTTGTTTCTGCAGAAAAAAAGAGTCTGCGCGAAATAATTCCAAGGGTCAAACGAACACACCTGCCAAAACATCTTGACATCCTCCCTTACCCCATCAAGAAATCCCAGCTTTTTCGATTTTGCCAAATTGGTATGGGAAGCGTCGAAATAATAGATATTTTTCTTATTCCTCATCATGTATGTGTTGAGCGCAATCTCCAGCTGGAACTGTGTCGCATTTTGGATAGCCAATGCGAGGTCCGCTTTTTTCATCACCCGCTCGCCGGAATAGATAAGGTCGAAACGATTGAGTTTCGTGATGATGCGAGGAGTCGTCCTATTGAATATAACCATGTCAATTGTTGGGTTTGTTGTTATTTCATGCAAGACTGCCTCTACTTCGTTTGGTTTGACCGATGAAAGATCCGCATCAAAAAGAAGGATATAGTCACCAACCGCCTTTTCCATTCCCGCTTTTACCGTCCCGGTCTTCCCTATATTTTTAGGAAGCGTGATAAGCTCAACTGTCGGAAATGCGCTTTTGACGTAGTCGCTGCCGCCGTCGATCGATGCTCCATCGACACAGATGATTTGCGTGATGGAGGGAACCTGTACGAGCTCTTTTAAGACCCCCCCTATGCGCTCTTTTTCATTCAGGAACGGTACGATGCAGGTGACTGTTTTGTTCATAGGGTTAGATACATTATAACGGTATTATGATGTAAAATATGCTATGACGCAAATCGTGATGGTGTATATACCATGTAAGTCGTTGGAACAAGCTGAATCGATAGGAAAAGCACTTCTTAACAAGCGGTTATGCGCATGTATAAATGTATATAAGGACATGAAATCGACCTACTTTTGGCCCCCGAAATCGGGCACATTTGAAAGCAATGACGAAGCGGTATTAATCGCAAAGACAAAAAAATCACTGCTCCCTCAATTGGAGAAAGAAGTATATGCACTTCATACCTATTCCTGTCCGTGTATCATGGCAATTCCGACTGAGTATATAAACAAGCAATACCACGACTGGTTGCTTGGTGAATTGGAATAACGCCACAATGAACACTCACCTGTCTAAAGTCCTCCATCACATCTACATCAATCCCCTTGAAAAATGCAACCTGAAATGCAAGATTTGCTATACGAAGAAAACCGATCCGATACTGAGCGAAGAACAGATACTTGATTTCGTTGACCGTTATGAGAAAAAATATGAGGTGAAGATGATAACGTTCTGCGGCGGTGAGGTATTTTCGCTTGCATATTTTCCGCACCTCATTAATACATTGACATCTCGTGGTATCTTCGTGCAGACGATAACGAACGGCACTATAGACAAACTTGATGAGTTGAACAACCCGAACCTCAACAACCTTATCGTTTCGCTTGATGGACTGGAAGAATATCATGATTCAAATCGTGGAAATGGGACATTCAGAAAAAGTTTTGCGTTCCTGAAAAAAGCACGCGATCTTGGATTTCATACGGAACTCTTCAGTATCGTCACCAAACAGAATCTGAACAAAATCGATGCATTCGAAAGCTACCTGAAAAACGAGTTGGGACAGATCCAGGTTACCTATCATCCACGCAAACCACCGACATATCTGACACATCACCCTATTTCCAACATCGAAGGCGAAGTTACCGGATTTGACTACATATCGAAAGAAGAATTGATAAAACTTATGCAAACCCGTACGGTATTTCCACCTAAAGACCTTGGGTGCTATCAGATAGCACTTGCATCAAGTGGCGTAATTTATGGATGCTGCGAAGGTTATAGACCTATAGGCAAGATGGAAGATCCGATACAGACCCTGTTTGACACTCTGGAAAAAAGGATTGGTGGTCCTTGCTTAGGATGCAGCCAGACGGAGTTCATGTGTGGGATAAAAGAGATAATCAATGAGTTATCATCAAAGATATGAACGACACAACCCCCTATATCATCCGCGAACAAATAATACGGGCGACGCGTCAGTTTTTCTATGACATCGATTTTCATGAAGTGATTCCTCAAGTTCTCAATACCGCACTCCCTCTTGAATCGAATCTGTATCCATTCGAAACGACATGGAAAACGAGAACTGGAGACCGCAAACTCTATCTTCCCCTGTCTCCCGAAAGGAGTATCAAACGCATGTTGGCGCATGGCATGGAAAACTGTTTTGCCATCGGCAAATCGTTCCGCAATCTTGAACAGGAAGGATCCCAACACCTGCCTGAGTTCCTGATGCTCGAATGGTATAGGAAGCAAGCGAGTTATCATGACATCATGACAGATGTCGAACAGCTTATGCGGTTTATTCAAGATTCCTTGGAAAATTCTGTGGGAGAGATATCAATACGACATCATGGCAATAAGATAACCCTTGGGGCGGAATGGAAAACATACTCCCTTGTCGAGCTGTTCAAGACACATTGCAACATCGACCTTCCGTCAGCTATAGAGGACGATGAGCTCTTATTTGAGACGGCACGGAAGCGGGGATATATCGTGGATGGAGCGACGTGGGCAGAGGTGTATGATCAATTGTTCGTGAATGAGATTGAGTCGGAACTTCCCCCAGATCCGGTGTTCCTTATAGATTTTCCCTCGCGCATTTCACCGCTTTGTAAGCAAAAGAAAGACGATCCCCGTTTTGCGGAGCGGTTTGAATTCTACATCTCAGGAGTCGAAATCGGAAATGGTAATACGGAAAATACGGATATAGGGTATGTGCGCAAGACCTTCGAAGTGGAGCATCAAAAGACAGGTCTTCCGATAGATGAAGAATTCCTTTCGGCGCTTGGCAAAATGCACGGGACGACATATGCTGGAATCGGCATGGGAATAGATAGGCTTACGATGCTCTTTGCCAACGAAGCAACGATTCAATCGATTGAACCTCTCGGCAGTGACTATATTCTTTAGGCTGAAGGTAGGAGAGAATTTGTTATATACTGGAAACATATGTCACTATCTCCTTTTTTTTCCATAATAATCCCAGCACACAATGAGGAAACAAATATCAAGAAATTACTTGCCAGTTTGGAACGTCAGTCGATACGGGACTTTGAGGTTATCGTGAGCAACAGCGACTCAACCGATGATACCGGTAGGATTGTCGAAGGATATAAGAAACTTCTCCCATCACTCATTCATCGGGACGAAAAGATGCAGAACGTGAGCGCTGCTCGCAATAACGGTGCGAAATATGCATCAGGAAAATGGCTCGTATTTTTGGATGCGGATGTATATGTTGAAGAACATTTCCTGAAAGCGATGTTCAAGCATATTCAGGTCGACAACCCTGGGATGACAACCGTATGGAACCGTCCCTCCCCCGCTTCGTGGAAAGGAAGGCTGATATTCGGTCTCATGAACAGGATCGTACAAATGGTGGAAAGTTCTCATCCTGCTGCGAACGGTCCCTGCATCTTCATGAAAAAGGACATATTCGAAAGTGTGAAGGGATTTGATGAGTCTATATTTTTCGGTGAAGACTATGATATCGTAAAACGCGCCCATGCCAAAGGGGCGACTATGCGCATCTATCGCAATCCGTTGCTTTTCGTTTCGACGAGAAGGTTCGAGCAGGAAGGCCTTATCGTCAGTTTATATAAATCAATCACAGCACTTCTTTATCAGTTGATATTCGGCCCTATCCGCAAACCGATTTTCAAATACGAGATGGGTGGCCAATATTACGAACAAAAATAACATGGACATAAAAAAGGAAACAAGCTCTGGAGGAATAGTCTACAAGAAAGCCGATACGGGATTCCTATGGCTTGTCACACAACACTCCCAACATAAAGGGTGGGTATTTCCGAAGGGATTGATCGGAGACTTAAATGAAAACGAAAAAATGGAAGACGCCGCGCTTCGAGAAGTTGAGGAAGAAGGTGGCGTCAAAGCGCGCATAATCAATCCCCATCCTGTCAGCGTGATGTATTCCTATACGTGGAACGATATCCAGGTCGATAAGACGGTGTTCTATTATTTGATGGAATATGTGTCAGGAGATCCTGCCAATCATGACTGGGAGATGATGGATGCCAAATTCATGACGGAGGCAGAAGCGATGAAGATACTCACCTATCCATCGGATCAGGAAGCGTTTGAGGAAATATTGGAGATGATGGAAGACTAGAAAACGAGTGAGCGGCGGACCGGATTTGAACCGGCAACCTTCTCCTTGGCAAGGAGACATTCTACCGTTGAACTACCACCGCATTACAGAAGAAAGTATATCATAGGAGCTACTTCCCCTCAACAGTTATATATCCTGTATTTAAAGAGTTGTGTGAAGGAAGTAACGAAATATGGACTGCTATGAGGCTCTTTATTAAACAATTATCTTATAGTATAATTGAATAATGTTTGAGCTTGCCACCCCAAGACGCCTTGAGATGCCGAAAAAAATAAGTGGCGGTGTTGATGTTGAGGTATTCTCACGGGGGGATGTAAGCATATTCGCTACGAACCATACAGCCACTTTCCTATCACCAGCCTCACGTATACAGATACATTCCAGCTTACGGACATGTGACAATCTCTTGTACGAAGGAGATACAACGTCACAAAGAAGAATGTATGAATTTCCGGCTTATGCTGGTGAAAAATATGTAATGGACACTTTCACTAAAAGACATCCCAGAAACACACACCCGTTGGAGGAAGGGTGTAATATTTTTGAATTGGTTGGACGACACGGGATGGATAAGAATGAGATGGGGACCTATATTTTGCTAAAAAATTATATTCACCCTATTCTTGCTGCAAAAGATGTAAACGAGGCAGAAAAGGCGATTGATTTTGGTATAAAGAATGCGCTCTCCATTCAAGATAATTTTGCAAGCCTAAACGCCTTAGAGGTGAGAAGAAGATTGATGAATATATTTAAGAATAAATATCTATTGCCATCAAGTATAGACAATGCGATGCTTGCAGGAATATTACAGGCAGCTGCAAGTTTTGCCATAATATATAGAGGATTTCTTAGCGAATACGAATATATTGGGCCGACTATCAAACACCTCATGAAGGAGCTCCCTGGAAGAAAAGCGATTGTTATCGGAAAAATGCATTTGGAAGCGGTAGAAAAGGCACTTGAAAACGAAGAGTTTGTGAAACCACCCGAATGGGCTACATTTATAAAGAGTATGGATGCAACCCGTTTCCAGATAGTCGATATGACAAGAAAACTGATGGAATTAAATATGTGAGATCCACACGGTCTTCACGTTGACGAACTCCCGTATGCCGTAGGATGACAGCTCCCTGCCATATCCGGACATTTTTGTGCCTCCAAACGGCAGACGTGGGTCTGACTTCACCATTCCGTTTATGAACACCGAACCGACATGTAGTCCGTCTATGAATTTTTCCATTTTCTTTTTATCCTTTGTCCAAAGTGAAGAACCAAGCCCATATCTTGTATTGTTGGCGACACGAAGGGCTTCTTCGTCATTTTCAACGACGGTGAGGGCTGCAACTGGTCCGAACGTCTCCTCGTTCATGACGGGCATTTTTTCAGTTACGTTTCCTAGGACGGTGGGAGGATAAAAATAGCCAACAGTGCCTATACGTTTGCCCCCTGTCAGAAGTACAGCTCCTGCACGAAGAGAAGCTTTTACCTGCCCTTCGATTGTCTTGAGGATTTGTTCATTTGCAAGTGCCCCGACATCGGTCGTCGGGTCGGTTGGGTCCCCAACCCTTTTTGCCTCAAGAAGTTCTATGAACCGACTTGTGAAACGGTCTGCTATTTTCTTATGGACGATGAACCGTTTGGCTGCGATACATGACTGACCTGTTGCGATAAGGCGCGCTGTGACGGCAGTTGCTGCAGCAGCATCCACATCAGCATCTGCAAGGACTATGAAAGGGTCACTCCCCCCAAGTTCGAGAACCGACTTTTTTAATGCACTCCCTGCCGATTTTGCAACAGACATACCAGCACCCTCGCTCCCGGTAAGGGTTATTGCATGGACGTCCTGATAGGTTATAACCTGCTCGCTTTGTGAAGAGTCGATGAGGAGGCTTTGAAAAACTCCCTTGGGTAATTTCGCTGAAGTAAATATTTCTTCAATAAGGAGAGAGCACCCTGGGACATTTGACGCATGTTTGAGTACCACAGCGTTTCCTGCCATAAGGGAAGGTGCCGCTGCACGGAATACTTGCCAAAACGGGAAATTCCAGGGCATGATGGCGAAGATGATACCAAGTGGTTCGAATCTGACTGATGAACGGGTTGCATCCGTTGTGATAAATTCTTCTTTCAAGAACCGTTCGGCATTGTCCGCATAATACGTACACACCGTTGCGGATTTTTCCACTTCTGCGATACTTTCCCGGATGGTCTTTCCCATTTCTGCAGTGATCATTTGCGCATAGCGGTCCTTATTTTTCTTAAGTAATTCCGCGACTCGCATTAAGATTATTGATCGTTCACTAAATGTGGTTTTTTTCCATGTAAGGAATGCGGCTGATGAAGAGAGCAATGTGTCATTAAGTTCCTTTTTTGTCAGGAGAGTATAGGACGCTAACCTTTTCCCTGTCGCTGGGTTTGTCGAATGGATTTGTTTTTTCATAAATATAAGTCAGAGTGCGCAGGTCTTTTTCTGTAGGTCTTCGACCAGAACTTTATAATTGTCAGCATAGTCTATTGGCACATCAAGCAGATGGATGCCTTTGGTATTCAAAGTTTTACCAAGCGTTTTCTTGAAGTCGGCGGCGCTCTGTATCTTGTATCCATTGATACCATATGCATCGGCCAAGAGTTTAAAATCCGGATTCGTGAAGTCAAGTGCGAATGTGGGAAGGTGCATAGATTGTTGCTTCCATTTGATCATGCCGTACGCATCATCGCGCAGAAGTACGATGACAAGATCGAGATTGAGCCGCTTGGCTGTTTCAAGGTCTTGGGATGTCATCATGAATCCCCCATCCCCAACGACTGCCACCACTTTTTTTTTCGGGTTGAGCAGTTTCACTGCCAATGCGCTTGGCATACCAGCTCCCATGGTGGCAAGAGCATTATCAAGGAGGAGCGTGTTTTCGGTATAGGTAGGATAGTTGCGGGCAAACCATATTTTGTACATACCGTTATCAAGTGTGACGATGCCGTCTTCTGGCAAAGCAGCGCGGACAATGTCCACAACGTCCTGGGGTTTGAGTGTTCCCTTACTTTTGCCGACAAGGGATGCGATATGTTTTTTGAGATATGAAGTCAATGTTCTGAAATAGCTAAAATCCCATGTTTTTTGCGGTTCAATACGCTTCGTAAGCTCATATATCGTGTTGGCGATATCCCCAATCACTTCCCACTCGGGGGTATAGATCTTGTCGACAACCGCCGCGAAAAAATTAATATGCAGTACTTTGCGCTTGTCCCCTTCTGTCATGAGGAAGGGAGGTTTCTCGATGATATCATGTCCGACGTTTATGATAAGGTCCGCTCGGTTTAGTCCACAGTGGATGTAATCATTATCTGAAAGAGCGGTTGTCCCGAGGTACTGTGGATGACGCTCATCGACCACTCCTTTTCCCATCTGTGTCGTCACAAAATAAATGCCGGTCTTTTCGATGAACTTGGTCAACATGAGCGAGGTCCGCTTTCTGTTTGAACCGGCCCCAATAACGAGAAGTGGGCGCTTTGCCTCTCGTATCATCTTGACCGCCTGTTCAAGGGCTTTTTCTTCAGCGACTGGTCGTCGTACTGGGACAGGAGTAAGGGGAGCTGCGTCAACCGGCATAAGCGCGACATCCTCGGGAAGTTCAAGGTGTACCGCTCCAGGTCGCTCTTCGCGCGCTATCCTGAAGGCGTTACGTACGAGGGATGGGACGGAGTCTCCTCCCACGATTTGTTTAGTGTACTTGGTGATGGGAGACAAGATTTCGACAGTATTGATTATCTGGAAGTGGCCCTGCTTACTGGTGTGTATCCCTTTTTGTCCAGTGATGAAAAGGGTTGGCATCCCACCAAGTTGTGCATACGCGACAGCTGTTATGGCGTTTGTGGCGCCGGGTCCCAATGTCGTCAGACAGACTCCAGGCGACCCCGTGAGACGTCCGACTGTCGCTGCCATGAATCCGGCAGTTTGCTCGTGGCGTGTGACGATTATTTTTATCGTTGATTTGCGGAGTGCTTCAAGGAATGTGAGGTTCTCTTCGCCAGGGACGGCAAAGATATATTTCACACCCTCGTTTTCGAGTGATTTGACCAATAATTCAGAAGTGTTCATATGACGTATCATACGTTTTTTTGGCTGAGCTGTCAATAACTCATACAATCTCAGTATGTGATTATTCAACTGAAGGAAATCTATAAAGAAAGACCTGTCTTTTTGTTTATCCAATCTATATAATCTGCCACATCCACATAATATGCATCACTTGCGTTTGCTGTTGAGGATGAGTTGACGCCAACAAGCACTTCGTATGTCCCATCTTTTGAGACCAAAGGACCACCGGAATCATAGAGATATGGACTGACGGGATATTTGGAGTGGAGGACCAATGGATAACTTGTGAGATATTCTATAGTGACGTCTCCCTCCATAAGATATTGCGACTTGGCCGTGGCGGTTGTTGAAGTATATCCCCACCCCATCGTGGTGGCTTTATATGAATAGGATGAGATGTCTTTCTTGTTCAGTGCAATTGGGTTTACGTTGGTGAATGAACTTTTTAGCTTAATGAGTGCGATGTCATTATTGCTTTTAGATGGTTTTTCGGTATACGTAGGGACATAATCTTCATGGATGATTATTTTTGATCCTTGCCTCCTGTTATCTTTTATCGATTCTGTTGTCAGATCCGTTGTGTTGAAGAGCGCTCCAACTTCATATGCACTATATATATTGACGCAATGGGCGGCAGTCACGATCCAGTCTTTATTTATGAGCACTCCTCCACAGAAGTGTTTCGCAAGATGGTCTGGTGATTTCATTTCGATTAACCCTCTTCTGTACAGGCTAACCAAATATGGATGTGCGCCAGGTTTGCTTTGTGTCCCACTGATTATCGCGGGTGGACTTTGCATGGTATTGAGATTCGCTGCTGTTGCACGTGAGTTGGTTGAAATACGTTTGGTATTCTGAAGCAGAATTGAACCTGCGAGAATAAGAAGCATGGCAACGATTCCTAATACCAAGGCAAGATGAATTTGGACTCCCTTCTTTCGCAGGATTTTTTTCTTCATTATGTCATTATATATAAAGCAGGATAGAAAAAAACAGATATGACATGCTCATATCTGAGCGATGTGAGTCGAAAGGTGCTGAGAGCGTGAATCGAACACGCATCTGAGGTTTTTCAGACCCCCGCCGTGACCACCTTGGCTATCTCAGCAGTAAATGAACTGTGGATCAGGATGGAGTCGAACCATCGTCTATACTTTATAAGAGTATCGTTCTAACCGTTGAACTACAGATCCTATTGTAACTGATAGTATATCAAATTTCTAGCCTCCTTTGGAGGTACCTGATGGCCTGCCACGACAGTGTGGACCTAGCCGGAATCGAACCGGCGACTCGTCAATGCGAATGACGCGGTATACCACTTAACTATAGGCCCTTCAACTCACTTCGTTCACTCAGGGTAAACCCTCTCAAACATGGTGCCCTTGGAGGGACTTGAACCCGCAACCGATGGCTTCGGAAGCCATTGCTCTATCCAATTAAGCTACAAGGGCTCCTTAGAAAAACAAGCTTATTATACCAAGAGCGATGCGATAAACACCAAATGCTGTAAGCTTGCTTTTTTGGAGGTACGAAACGAACCATTTCATGCTGAAGTAGGCAACGATGAATGATGTGATAAGGCCAACTGCGATCATCTGATATTCATTCCCGGTAAGCGTGATAGATCTCATTTTGAAAGCATCATAAAAGGCCGCAGCGGCAAGTGTGGGAAGGGCCAACATGAACGAATACTGTGCGCTTTCATCTCTCTTATACCCCATGAGCATCATGGTGACCATGACGATTCCCGCTCGCGATACGCCCGGGATGACGGCAAGCGACTGCGCAAGACCGATGAGGACAGCCGTGAAAAGCGACATGGATGCGAGGGATTTGGTGAGTTTGCCATTCCTTCGCTCGACCAGGATAAATAGGATACCCACTATGACGAGACTTCCCGCAATAAGGAATGTGGATTCAAAAAAAACGGTCTTGATCACTTTATATAAAAGAAATCCAACGATGGCCGTAGGGAGAAATGACATGATGAGATGTTTAAGGAGTTTCATATCGAGAAACTTCTTGAAATAGAGGAATATGACGGCAAAGATAGCGCCGACCTGTATGAATACTTCAAAAAATGTAACGAACTCTGTTTGGTTGATACCCATAAGACGGGATGTCAGGATCATGTGTGCCGTCGATGAAATAGGGAGAAACTCAGTCAACCCTTCAACGAGCCCCAATATTGCCGCGTGTACAAGTGTCATATTGTGAATTATAATTGATAGAGTATGAAAGTTGCCATTGTTCATGATCAGTTGGCCGAGTTTGGAGGAGCCGAGCGGGTGCTTGTCAGTATCAAGTCGCTCTTCCCCGATTCCCCGGTCTATACGACAACGTATGATCCCCGTAAATTGGGAGAGCATGCGGCATTGGTAGCCAACTGGGATATCCGACTCACTTGGTTTGGGAAAATTCCTTTCATCAACAAATTCTATTCCCCTTTCCGTTTTCTCACCCCTCTTATCTGGGAAAGCCTCAACCTTACGGAGTTTGATCTTGTCATCTCAACGACTGGGTCATGGATGTGTAAGGGTGTCATCACAAAAAAACCGACGGTCCACATTTCCTATATCCATCATCCTCCTCGCTATCTATACGGATACCAGACTGCAATCGAATGGCAGAAACATTGGCCAATAAAGGTATATGGCATCATCGTCAATCACTTCCTGAGGATGTGGGACTTTGAAGCATCAAAACGTCCAGATTATTTGATTGCCAACTCGATAGAAACAAAGCGAAGGATCGAAAAATTCTACCGACGGAAATCTACAGTCATCTATCCCCCAGTCGCAATTGCCCCAAACCCTGAGTTGACCACCTTGAATACGAAACCATACTTCATCACCGTTTCCCGCCTTGCTCGTGCAAAACATGTGGACCTCCTTATCGAAGCGGCAAATGCTGAAAAGTTCGATCTGCATATCGTTGGTATCGGTCGCGATGAAGCATATCTTCGCTCGCTTGCAGGACCGACGGTCACGTTCTGCGGCAACCTCAAGGATGAGGAGTTGCAAAATGAATTACGGGGTGCGCGCGCATTCCTTTTCGGATCGGTCGATGAGGAGTTCGGTATCGCACCTGTTGAGGCGATGGGATATGGAGTGCCGGTGATTGCATATGCATCAGGGGGATTGAAAGAAACGGTCAAAAATGGGATAAATGGATACCTTTACAATGAGCTGACGACCAACGCACTCCTGCATGCCATCAATAAGATAAACTCTCTCGGGAGCGAGGACTATTTGCTCATGAAAAAAAATACACGGAAAGAAGCGGAGCAATATAGCGAAGAAAACTTCAAGAAACAATTCATGGATTTTGTGAAAAAATACAGCAAGTGAATTACTTCGTGTTTTGTATCATTCCTCATTCAAAAAACTCGCACAAGGAAATTCGAGTGCTCAAACAGGTTTTGAATTCGTCATGACATAAAACACTCCGTATACAAAAAAAGGCAATTCGAAGCAATATATCAAGTTACTTGAGAATTCATTTATGAATTTTTAATTCGAAATTTAAAATTTAAAATCAATTTTAAAATTGATTAAAAATTAAAAATTTAAAATTATAAATTGACATGGTCTATTCGTTCCGTATCGCGTCTATTGGAGAAAGGTCTGCCGCTTTTTTTGCAGGAAAGACTCCGAAGACTACGCCGATGACGGTCGACACACCAAGGGCAAGTATGACGGAATTAAGATCTATATATGCAGGGAATACCGTCTGAATAAAAAAGACAATCAGATATGCAAGTCCCAGACCCATGAGTCCTCCGAGCACCGACAGTGCAACTGACTCAACAAGGAACTGCAACAGGATGTCTGAGGTGCGCGCGCCAAGTGCACGTCTGATACCGATTTCCTTGATGCGTTCGGTGACAGTCACGTACATGATGTTCATGATACCGATTCCACCAACAACAAGGGAGACCGCCGCGATTGCGACAAGCACGGTATTTAACATCGCAAAGATACCTTCGATCGCTCCCAACAGTTCTGCCTGATCTATGACTGAGAAATCATCCTCCTTGTAGCGCTTCAACAGTTCGGTCTTGATCTCGTTTTTCGCATAATCGATACTGACGTCTTCGCTTGATTTCACGATGATGACATAAAATTTCTTGTCAGGATTGAAGACCTGGGATGTCGTGTGAGGCATGTATACGAATGAGTCAAGGTCGGGTCCTCCGAATCCCCCACCACCTTTTGACTCAAGGACTCCTTGCACCTTGAAATTCTGGGTATCTATCTTTATGTTTTTATTCATGGCAGCCTCTTCGGTACCGAAGAGTGCTTTTGCAAGCTTGGGTCCGATGACGACAGTTTTACTTCGTTTTTCGACGTCACTTTTTGAGAAGACCGATCCATAAATGGGATTAAGGTTAAGAGCAAAGAAAATATCGGTGGTACTTGCGTAGAGAGTTGCCGCTTCAGCCTGTTTACCGATGGTCACCGTTATCGAACGGGTAAAAATCGGGACGACATAATCGGCACTTTTTACGCGCTGCAGTTTTGCGACATCCCGTGAGTCGAAACGGATTGCCGATAGCCCACCTGATGAACTAAAGCTGCCACCCTTCAATACCTGTCCCGGTATGATACGTATGATATTGGATCCCAAGCTTTGAAATTGGTCGTTGATATATTTTTTCAATCCCAGACCGAATGCGATGAGGATGACGACGGACAATACCCCGATGACGATGCCAAGCGATGTAAGGAACGTCCTTCCCTTATTGCGGGAGAAATCTTCGAATGCCGATTTGAGGACAAACAGAAAATGTTTCATTGTAATTCTCCATCCCTAATTTCTATTTTGCGATTGGTCTGTGCAGCGACTGACGGATCATGGGTGACGACAAGGACAGTTATCTTTTCCTTTTCATGGAGTTCATGGAGGAGTTTTAATATTTCCGCTCCTGACTTTGAATCCAAGTTTCCGGTCGGCTCATCTGCGAGGATGAGTTTAGGGTTCATGATAAGTGCTCGGGCTATAGCGACTCTTTGTTGCTGTCCTCCTGATATTTTGTTGGGGAATGATTTCGCTTTTGATTCCAGTCCAAAACGTTTCAGGAGATAATACGCTTTTTCGACCGGATCATACGGAAGATCGGTACGTGTATAGATGGTCGGGATAAGGATATTTTCCAGGACCGTCAGTTTGTTTATCAGGTTGAATTGTTGGAAGACAAATCCGACAAATGTGTTGCGCAGGGAAGAAAGTTCATTGTCATTCAGCTTGGAGACATTCCTATCATTGATGAAAATGGATCCGCTTGTTGGAAGATCAAGAAGGCCGATGATATGCATGAGCGTCGATTTCCCGCTTCCTGATGGGCCGATTATTGATGCAAATTCGCCCTGTTCTATCGTCAGTGAAATATCTTTAAGCGCAGTGAAGATGACATCATCATCCAATTTGTAGGACTTGTGGATATTCTGGAGCTTGATCATAGATATATTCCCAATTTATTTTTGCACGTTAATGACGACATCCCCTTCCTTAAGTCCTGATATGACTTCAAGATATCCATCTTCTTCAAGTCCCGTTTTGATGATGACCTTTTCTTCTTTTCCGTCTTTCACCCGTGTGACATATCTATTGTCCCCTTCTGACTTTGTGAATTTATCCTGAACGACAACAACATTCTTTTTTTCGCTCAAGGTAAAGTTAGCGTCCCCCGTCATTCCAAAACGGTATTTCATTATATTTTCGCCAGATAATTTCAATTTTCCTTCATATACTGTTCCTGTTTCTCCAGCTTTCGGGACATAGGAAATATAGTTGATTACTCCCGTTGGTGCTTCGTCAGGATATGAATCAAGGGAAATTGTGGCAGTCATTCCTTCGTTCAGTTTGATTATTTCGATCTGGTCAGCGGTGAATGAGAAATAGATGGTTTCTGGGTTGATGATTTCGAATTCCGCCTGGGCGGGGGTTATGTTGACCCCGGCATATTTTGAGTCAACTCTCGTGACGACGCCGGCGATTGGTGTGAAGAGATTGCTATACTCGATTGCAAGATTAGTCAGTTCGACATCAAGGACCGATGAGTCCAGTCCGTACTGTGCATTTTCAAGCAGACGCTTCATCTTATCCCCTATATCATTGATCGGCTGGTCCCCGACCCGTTGGTTATCGTCTCCCGTTTGATCAAATGAGTTACGTGTCTGTGCATAGGTAAGAAGGCTTTTTTGGAGCTTTTTCTTTACTTCGCGTTGATCAAGACTTGCAATTGTCTGATATTTTTTTACTGTGTCTCCCGCCTTGACGCCGACCCATGCAAGTTTACCTGAGGTCTGGAATCGCAGCACCACATGTTCATCAGCTTGGATTTCCCCGGCAAGAGAAAGCGTTTCTTTTATGTCACGTCTTTCTACCGTATATTTCGTTTCCTTCTCTTTTTTTGCTTGCGCAGTCTTTTGCTGGTTCAGGTATAAACCTGTTCCGATTATTAGGATAAGGACGAGATACCATCTTTTTTTTATGAATCCACCAATCTTCTTAAACATACCTTCAATTGAGTTATGAACTTAAATAAGTAATTTCTGCATCAGGTCGGTTGCTTGGCTCACGTCCTTGTCGGACATATGTTTCGTGAACTCCTTGCAATGGACCTTCATCTTTCCAAATATCATCTTGCTGTACTCCTTGCCCTTGGGCGTGATTGTGATGATCGTTTCGCGCTCATCCGTCTCCGTCCCTTTTTTCTCGACCAATTCTTCTTTGACCATCAGCGTGATTTTTTCGGAAAGGGACGACATCTTAGAATACACTTTTTCGGACAATTTTGAAAGAGTACACGCCTCTTGTCCTAGAATATGGAGAATCGTTGCGGTCAACATGATGTCCGCATTCTTATTCTTGTAGTGTCCTCTCACCTTGCGCCCGATGTAATAGAGCGTGAAGAGAAATTCGATACGCATGTCATCCATAGGTATATATTACGGTAACCGAACTATTTTGTCAATGGGAACTTATAGGAATGGGAGCCACTCGGAAATAGGCATCACATTCGCCCCCAGGAAATTCCACGCATACATATATATACCTATTATCACAACCCCTCCCACAATCAACGCTTTCTTTGAGGTGAGGACATGTTCAAACGCGATTGCGGCAAGCGGCCATAATGGCAAACTGTAGCGGCTGATATCCCTATGTTGGACAAATACGGTTGCGGAAAAGAAGACGAGCGCAAAATAAAAGAAGCTGCGGTGTTTTGAATTCCAAAGGGCAACGACCGTTGCGGCGTAGAGTGTGAAATAAAATAACACATCCTCAAGCCAAGCGGTCCCCACCCAAGAAGCGGCGGAAGAAAATACCGAGTAAGGATACAGCAAATGGACATTGTCCCCCGAATGGAAATACGCAAAGAAGTCACCATACTGAAGCGCATATATCGCAAACACTGCCAACAGCCCGGATGGAATAAGGAGAAGGGGGAGGTACTTAAGGTCAAAGATACGTTTCCATGTGGCACCTTTTGTTGTGATGATATGGGTTTCGACCAACGCGAAAAAATAAGCAGGCAGAAGGAGTATGCCCGGCGTTTTCGTCATGACGGAAAACCCTCCCAAAACCCCTGCAAGGAGGTACTGTTTCTTTTCGAAAAAGTAGAGTGATCCCAAAATGAGGAGTATGAAAAGCGGTTCTGGAGAGCCAACGGATCGCACTACCAGAAAGCGAGGGAGAAAGAGAAAGACAGCAGTAAGGATAAGCGGCTGTTTGGTAAGGTTGAGTTTTTTAATGATGGTATAGAATGCCCAAGCCAGTCCGATGGTCGCAAGTATCGTAACGGCAAGCATTGATTTCAGATATCCAACCGGTGATAAAAGCCGTATAAAGAACGGATAGAGCGGCAAATGGGCAGCAAAGTAGAGTGGATTATGGGGAAGGACGGCGTCTCGGTCAAGCGTCTGGATGATTGCAGGATCATAGGCAGACTTGGCGGCGATGATATATAACGGTCCATCAAAATGTTTATAAATAGTGCTCATCTCTCCCTTCATGAGAAACGGAAACCAGGCGATGAGGGTGCTTGTGAAAACGAGGAGTAATAAGGTAAAATAAGATATTATGCGCTTTGACATACTACTTATTATACTAGCAGGAGTCTTTTTGCGTTTGTATCGTATACAGGATTTTTATATGTTCCTTGCGGATCAAGGAAGGGATGCTGTCATCATCCGCAGGATAATCCTCCTGGAAAAGTTTCCCCTTATCGGCCCTCCTTCGTCAATCGGTGAGGTGTTTCTTGGTCCATTCTATTACTATGTCGTCGCACCATTCTTATGGCTCTTCCGATCCAATCCGATAGGACTTGCGATTGGGGTTGGGCTCCTGGGCATGGCTCTTACCTATCTTATCTATCACATAGTGAAAAAAACAGTCTCGCGGGAAGTTGCGCTTTTGCTTGCCGGCATGATGAGCGTCTCCGCCCTTTTTGTTGATATCGGACGATTTTCCTGGAACCCGAATCTCTTGCCTGTTTTTTCTTTCATAACATTGAGTTTGTTTTTTCTGTCATTACATGGAAAAAAGACAGTTCTCTATTCGTTGTTATTCGGCATGTTTTTTGGTCTCTCTTTCCAACTCCATCATCTTGCGGCTTTGCTTGGAGTGCCGGTAGCACTCTATTATCTATTGTTCCTTGCGAGAAAAAGAAAGGCACAAGCCCTTCAGGTCCCCCTCATCGCAGTGGGTGGATTTGCCCTGACTTTGTTGCCTTTTGCATTGTTTGAACTGCGCCACGACTTTCTCAACATGAGGAATCTTTTCTCGCTCTTCACCAAACAGAACGTCGTCTCAAGTGGCCCATTGATGAACAGGCTTATCGACGTAACAACCGCAGTTGTACGGTTTGCATTCCATATCGATGTGACGCCAGTCATCGCATCGCTTGTCGTATCAGTAGTTGTCCTGTCGGTCCTCCTTCTGAACAGGAAAAAGGAAAATCCATTCATAACGCTGCACCTCATCGCATTCATCAGTCTGCTTTTTGCCTTAAGCCGCGTGAATGCACAGGCAATCCCCCATTATTTCCACACACTCTATGTAAGTTTTTATCTGTTGGTCGCCTATATCCTGATTCGGATAGATAAGACCAAATGGAAATTAATAGCAGTAGGATTCGGTATCGCATTCTTCCTGTTCCAATCCCGTTCATACTATTTTTTCTTCAACGAGTCCTCTCGCCAATACGAAGCGCCTGAACAAATAGGACGACAAATTGCCCAGATGAGCCAAGGGAAACGAATAAACCTGACGACATATCCGGTTGAGTTTACCTCACGGGATTGCTATCAGTATTATGTCGAGTTGTATGGAGGAGATGTCGTTGATGGGTCCAGTAATGAAGTGACAGATTCCCTCTATGTCCTTTGTGACAAGGAGCCGTGCAGGATAATCAACTCAGACTCATGGAATATCCAAATGTTTGGCGACGCCAAAATTGATACAATTACGAAAAGGAACGGCATTTCCATATACGAGCTATCACATAAATAAACCAAAAATATATGCATACAATATCCCTGATAATCCCCTGTTACAACGAGGAACTCAACATACAAAAAGGAGTGCTCGATAAGATAGGTAATTATCTGAAGCATGTACCGCAAGTAAAGGAAGTTATCATTTCGGATGACGGATCGACCGACGGGTCAAAGAACATAATAAAAAAAGAATACTTGCCCCAGTATCCCCTCTTCACGTTGTTGGAAAATGAACACAAAGGAAAAGCGCAGACACTTATATCCGCAATACTGGCAGCAAAGAGTGAATATGTATTGTTCACAGACATAGATCTGGCGACTCCCATCGAAGAAATCGAAAAGGTGATAGTCGAAATGGAAAATGGCACGGATATCATCATCGGTTCACGGAACTCTACCCGCAAAGGTGCCCCATTCTTGCGTAAAGTCATGGCGGTCGGTTTTATCGTGGTAAGAAACTTCCTCATAGGACTCAAGAAGATAAAAGATACACAGTGTGGGTTCAAGGCATTCAAGAAGGACAAGGCTCAAAAGATAATCGAATCATTAGTCGTATTCAAGAAAACCCACACGGTCAGCGGATCTTCTGTCTCTGCAGGATTTGATCTAGAGTTCCTTTTCTTGGCAACGAAATATGGATATTCCATAACGGAAATACCGGTCCAGTGGAAACATGTCGAAACAAAAAACGTCAACTTTGTCACCGATTCGATAGAGACACTTAAAGATATTTTGGAAATAAAATACCATGACATCATCGGAGCATATAAAAAATAACTGGTGGGGAATCGTTGTGATTTCCCTGCTCCTGAGCACATTCGTCATCTTCTATCGCTTTTGCAGCGTTCCCCAGTCATTGACTTTTGATGAGATAGAATTCGCCAAACTTGCCCTATCGCTTGATAAGACCGCATACACTCCATATAGTCCACTTGCGACAGGACACGCCACACTTTATTTCTATACCCTTCTGCAGTCCATGAAATTATTCGGCATCAATTCTTTCGGTTTACGTTTTCCATCAGCGGTCTTTGGAGTTATCGTCGTATTGCTGTTTTATTTCGTCATAAAGAAAGCCCTTACGAAAATTGAACATTTCCACGCTCCTTTCACGCACCAAGTATTGGCGACTGCAGGACTATTCATATTTGCGACCACGAGATGGTTTTTCAATTTTGCTCGGTTTGGATTCGAGGGCACATTCCTTTTGGCTTTGGAGTTGACAAGCCTGTTGTTCTTCCTCCACTATCTGGACCATAGGGAAAAAAAGTGGTTGGTTGCAAGTGGTATATTTGCTGGTCTTGCGTACAATTCCTATCAGCCGGGCAGGATATTTTTCTCCCTGATACTCGTTGTTTTGTTCCTATTCATATTGGAACGGAAAAACAATCGGTTGGACTTCTCTTTCTTTTCGAAAAAAACAGTTGCGACTTTCTTGAGCTTCTTGGTTCCATTCATAATCCTCATCACTCCGCTGACGGTATATTTAACACAACACCCAGATATCCGGGTGAACCAACTATTTTATCCGGCAAACACGGAGATGACGGTTGAAGAAAAATTTTCCTATCTCGGTCGCAATATCACCTCAACCACTCTCCTTTTTTCAGTGAAAGGGGACGTGAACGGTAGACATAACTATCCGAACAAAGCAGCGCTCAACCCCATAATGTCCGCGCTCTTTTTGGCGGGATTGTTTTTTGTCCTGCGGGATATCAAAAATAAAGTGAACCAACTGTTCCTTCTTTATTTTTCTTTGTCTCTTTTTCCGACACTCCTTACCTATCCATGGGAGAATCCTAACATGTTGCGAACCATAACGACGATACCATCAATCGTCTATTTCGCGACCTATGCAATCGGTAAGGCGTATCATTTCGTGGAGTCCAAACGATTAGTGAAGAATACACTTCTTGTTACGTTGCTTTTCGTTCTGCTTTGTTTTTCTGCGCTCTATGATCTGAGGACATATTTTATGTACCAGGCACCGGTATTTAAGGAAGCGTTTGAAGCACATATGCCGTTACAATATTATATTGACCACCCGGATGCGACAATCAAAAGATAAAGCGCTGCATACAATAGGCATAGCGTTTATACTGCTTTCTTTCATGCATCTGTTTTTTGTCATCTTC
Source organism: Microgenomates group bacterium (assembly GCA_049304055.1). GTDB lineage: Bacteria > Patescibacteriota > Microgenomatia > UBA1406 > GWC2-37-13 > JAKBEU01. Next base: position 65,716 of record JBAQNT010000004.1, on the reverse strand, counting down.
TTGCACGCATCATCATTATTCAAAAAATACAACGTTCAAGATGCTGAAAAAAAATATAGCCAGTCCCAATGGCAACAGTCGCAGAATATTTCGTCCGACAAAGTGCTTGACGAATGGGCAATAACCAATGGATATACTGGATGGAAAAATTATATGGATGAGACGGTCGATACGGAAGCGATTGCCAGCACGAAATCCAAGATCCTCAAGAATATTGCGGATAAGGGGGTATCTGATAGTTTCCTGTATTCCTATGTCGGATACAAGTATGCACAAGGGGCAGATCCCAGCCTCTTGAATCCCGAACATCCCCCACTGGCGAAACTCCTTATAGGCAGTTCCATATCGCTTTTCGCTAGCGAACATATCGTTGGTATCATCATTGCATTCCTGACGCTCATTTTGGTCGGACTCATTTCATATCAGATGAAACGATCTGTTTTTATGAGCGGGATAACCATGTTGTTGTCCTCCCTTTTTCCCCTCTTCACCGATCAGCTCATCCATGGTCCGCAACTGGAACTGTACCAACTGTTCTTCTTTCTCGCAGTGGTCTTTTTCATTATGTGGGGGACACAGAAAAAGAACATCATTTTTTTCTGTATCGCAGGTGTCATGTTCGGCATGCTTCTTTCGACAAAGACGTTGCTTCCCTTCTTGGCATTGTTTGGCGTGTGGCTATTCATATCGTTGTGGAACAGGTGGAGAGAGCTAGTCATACTGTTTGGTATAGGTGCGCTCACGTTCTGCCTTACCTACTATTCCTTTTTCTTACATGGCGGAACCTTCAGAACCTTTTTGGGTCTGCAGAAATATATCGTCACCTACTACGGCAATGCGAACATCCCCTATCTTGAATTTGCTGGCAACTACCTTAGGCTTATTTTCACCGGCAGTTGGAAGTTCTGGGACAGTGCCCGTTCCGTTTCCGCCTACTCCGAGTGGAACCTTATGTGGCCCCTCTTATTTCTCGTTGGCATGTATGGATTGAAAAGACAGTGGGTCACCCATAAACAAACACATCTGCTTGTCTGGTTCATCCTTCTTTACAATATCTTTGTGTTCATCGTTCCCGTTTTTCCTCGGTATTTATTGTTACTCTATATTCCCCTCATTATCCTCCTATGAAAAAACACATTCCTTTTTTTATCCTGCTTTTCGTCATCCTTTCGCTTCATCTGTTCAAGGTCATCTCGGATGTTCGCCCCTTTTTCGATTGGGACGAAGGTATTTATGCCGAGGTGGGTCGGGAAATGATACGGGAGCATTCCTATCTGGTGCCCTTATGGCAAGGAAAGGCCTGGCTTGATAAACCGCCACTTCCTTCATTGGTATATGGACTCACATCCTTTGTTCCCTTGCAACCTGAGATAACCATGCGCGTCGTTTCTGTACTCATAAGCGGAGTGGCACTTACCCTTCTGTATCTTTTTTCGTTCCGTGTTTCTTCATCCGTCTTGGTCTCTCTTCTTACTGTTGTGATGACGTCATATCTAGGCCCGTTCTTGCAGCGGACACAGGTCTTGAATGTTGACGTATTTCTTCTGATCGGTTGGCTTGGATATGCATTGTTTTACAAGCGGTTATATTGGGGGATGTTGTTCCTCCTTATCGGAGTCTTGAGTAAATCCCTCCTGGGCTACTTCCCTGTCGCAATGATTTTCCTCTTTGAAACCTATGAGTTTTATATCCATAAAAAAAGGAAATATAAGGATGAGTACAACCAGTTTCTGCAACATACCGCTATCCAAGTGGGAGTGTCGCTTTTATGGTTCATCTGGATGTATACGCAGTATAAGGATGAGTTCATCCAATACCACATCATCGACAGCCATTTCAAACGGGTGACAGCATCAATCGAGCAACATTTCGGACAACGGACATTCTACATAGACATCATCATCGCGCAGTTCAAATGGTTCCTTGTTCCCGCTGTCATTTCGATAGGTGTCCTTGTCTATGAATTTTTCGTGAAGAAAAGAAAAGATGCATTCTTTGCCCTCATGTTTCTTCCGTGGTTCCTGTTTCTCAATCTCACCAAGACGAAAATCGCGTGGTATATCTATCCCGTCCTTCCGCAGTTTGCATTCCTCTCGGTGTATCTCATCCGGTATATTCCCAGAGACTGGATGAAGCTCATCGCAGTGGGTGCGGTCCTTTATTTTTTCTTTACGACAATCACTCCCATTGACTCATACCTGACGACGAAGTATTCATCATGGGATGAGCATATTCGTATTTCACAGGATGCACATTCTGTGGGCTGCAGTGAAGTTTCGATATTGGTAAGCGAAACATCCCGCACGGCATATGAGACGCTTAGCTCGATGGACTTGGTCATCCATACGACCACCTGGTGGGGAGAGCATCCTGCAATGGCATATTACGCAGATATCCCGACACAGTATTATTACTCAGTCACCGCATTTGAAAAACGTTTCGCAAGCGGCAAGCCGACGAGCTGTTTTATCATGGAGTCAGCGGACTGGAATGAAAGTTGGGGCATGAGAGTATTGTCCAAGAACGCAAAATATTACCTGGGCGTCATGCCATAAGATTCTATTGCTTGACAGGGGTAAATGCATGAAGGTATACTATGGATAGTTACTATAAGCTACAATACCAATGAAAGAAACTGTTGAAGATGTGGCTGGAATAACAACTGAGGTCGTATCCTGTTTCATCGACCTACTTCTTCTCCCCTTCTTATGGATCGCCGGGCAATAAACTTATTTTACGAAGGCGATGATATAAGTACCGATTGTCACAAGTGTGACCCCAATACCTACTGGAATGGTTATTCTTTCCTTCAATATTATTGCCGCAAAAATAATAGTCAATACCAAGCTGAACTTGTCGATGGGTGCAACTTTTGATGCCTCTCCGAGTTGGAGTGCCCTGAAGTAGAAAAGCCATGAGAGACCCGTTGCGATTCCCGACAGCACAAGGAATATGATGGTTTCGCGTGAGAGTGTCTGTATTTGCCTGTGTAACCCTTGCGCAAAGACGATACCCCAGGCGAATATAAGGATGACGACTGTACGGATTGCTGTTGCCAGATTGGAATTGACTCCTTTGATTCCAATTTTTGCGAGGATAGCGGTGAGAGCCGCAAATACTGCAGAAAGGGTTGCGTAAATTAACCAGGTAGGCATGGATATATGATAGCAGATGTGAAACAAAAACCCCGCCGTTTCCGGCGGGGCCTTTGTAAGCTTTGTAGCAATTACTGCTTTAAGCTTAGTATCCTCCCATTCCCATTCCGCCCATGGCTCCCATATCCGGGACGGCTGGTGCTTTTTTCTCTTCAGGAATATCACTGATGAGGGCTTCGGTCGTAAGGATCATTGTCGCGACTGAAATTGCGTTTTGGACAGCTGTTCTAACCACCTTGAGTGGATCGATGATGCCTGCCTTGATCATGTCAATTGGTTCTGCTGTTTCAACGGACTCTGTCTTGACGACGTCAAATCCGAATCCCTTACCGCTCACTGTGCGTGCTTTTGCGATGAGTTCACCAGGATTAAGTCCAGCGTTTTTCATGAGCATCTTGAATGGCTCTTCGATTGCGCTTCGGACAATTTCGTATCCGATAAGTTCATCCTTACTTGCTCCTGATTTTTCGAATGACTTTGAGTTCAAGTGTTGTGCGATGTTGAGAAGTGCAACCGCTCCTCCTGGAACGATACCTTCTTCAAGTGCTGCCTTTGTTGCGGCAACTGCATCGATAACACGTTCTTTTCTGTCCTTCAACTCGACCTCAGTTGCAGCGCCGACATTGATGACGGCCACTCCACCTGAAAGTTTTGCCAATCTTTCCTGCAGTTTTTCACGGTCAAAATCAGATGTCGATTCAGCCATTTGACTCTTGATCTGTGCGACACGTGCAGTGATGGATTTCTTGTCTCCTCGTCCTCCGATGATGCTTGTGTTTTCCTTGTCGGAATTCACTTTATCTGCTCGTCCACAGTCTTCCACTTCAACAGAGTCAAGCTTCTTGCCCAACTCTTCTGAGATGACAGTTCCTCCGGTAAGGATTGCGATATCTTGCAGCATTTCTTTTCTGCGGTCACCGAATCCTGGAGCTTTGACGACGAGTGCATTGAATGTTCCTCGAAGTTTGTTTACGACAAGAGTTGCGAGTGCTTCTCCATCAATATCATCAGCGATGATGACGAGATTCTTTGAGACTTTCACGAATTTTTCCAAGAACGGAAGAAGATCTGCGATTGCTGAAATTTTCTTATCCGTAATGAGGATATATGGTTCTGCGATTTCGGCAATCATCTTATCCGTATTTGTCGCAAAGTATTGGGAAGCGAATCCTTTATCGAACTGCATTCCTTCTTTATGATCGACAAATGTATCAAGTCCTTTTCCTTCCTCAACCGTGACGACACCGTCCTTGCCTCCGACTTTCTTGAGCGCATCGGCAATAAGTTCACCTAATTCTTCGCTTGCTGCTGAAATCGTCGCAACGCTTGCTGCGTCATTCAGTGTGATTTTCTTTGAAAGGCTTTTGAGTTCCTCAACGATTGCGTCTCCTGCTTTTGCAAGACCGCGGCGCATGATCATTGGGTTGGCTCCTGCTGAAATCATCTTTATTCCTTCAACAACGATGGAACGAGCGAGTACTGTTGCTGTTGTGGTTCCGTCTCCTGCGATATCTGCAGTCTTTGATGCAGCTTCCTTAACAAGCTGTGCACCCATGTTTTCGAATGCATCAGGAAGTTCGAGTTCCTTGGCGACCGTCACTCCGTCATGGATGACATTTGGTGCGCCCCATTTTTTATCGATTGCTACATTTCTTCCTTTTGGTCCAAGTGTTGTCGCAACTGCATCTGCAAGTTGATTGACACCGGAGAGAAGTTTATTTCTGGCTTCAACGCCATATACTACTTTTTTTGCCATATTTTAAAATTTTAAATTGATAATGTTATTCTACGATTGCCATAACGTCCTTCTGTTCGACGAGCATCCATTCTTCCATCCCTACTTTTATCTCGTTACCGCCCCATTTTTTATACATGACTTTCTGACCAACCTTCACGACCATAGGAACAAGCTTGCCTTCTGCATTATATGCGCCTGCCCCGATTGCCATCACTTCCCCGACTTGTGGCTTCTCTTTTGCGCTGTCCGGGAGAACGATTCCTGATGCCGTTTTTGTCTCAGCGACAACAGGTTTTATAAGAACGAAATCGAACAAGGGTTTTATTGTGGACCCGTTTGTTTTTGTCATAGACTTTATATGAAATAACTTATAAAATAAAATTTGTACAGTTATTTATATCTAAATTTATATTTTTTGTCAAGTGGAACCTTCGTCTGCTAATCAAACAAATGTGCCAAATAGCTTGTCAGAAATAGACAAGTTGAGAGCTCAGTTGCAGTCGGCAAACCTCCCTGCTAATCTCCATGAGAAGGCGTTGCAACAGATTGACCGCATAAGTCTGACATTGAAATACGGCGGCAGTTTGGCACAACTTGATATCACCGCAAAATATATCGATTGGATAACTCATTTGCCATGGAATACTTCCTCCCCTGACACCCTTGATATCAACAAAGCGAAAGAGTTTTTGGACAAGAATCATTTTGGATTGGACAAGGTAAAGAATCTTGTCTTGGAATATCTTTCTGTCCTCATCATGCAACGGCGTAACACCGCAGTCGATATCCACCATGCACCCAACCTATTCTTCGTGGGACTGGCCGGTACCGGTAAGACGACTTTCGCGAAAAGCATCGCCGAGGCACTTGGCCGTAAACTTGTCCGTATCCCATTTGGAGGACTGTCATCCGCCCTTGACCTACGTGGTCAAAGCAAGACATCTCCTGAAGCGGAGCCGGGAATGGTGATGCGTGCACTGCGCCAAGCCGGCACAAACAATCCTGTCATCTTGTTGGATGAGCTTGATCGTTGTACCCCTGAGTCCCGTTCTGCCATCATGGGAGTCTTGATTGAGCTTCTTGATCCACAACAGAACAATGCATACACCGATTATTTCATCGATTTTCCATTCGACCTCTCGCATTCTCTGTTTGTTGCAACCGCCAACAATACAAGTACAGTGGCAACCGCCGTATTGGACCGACTTGAAGTGGTGCAGATGCCTTCCTATAACGATCTTGAGAAAAAAGAAATCGGCAAGCGGTTCGTCTTCCCAAAATATATACGTGAAGCTGGTCTTACGCCTGAGCAGATAACCATCAATGAAAGCACGTGGGACAAGCTCGTCAGACCGCTTGGGTTTGAACCGGGTATCCGCAGTCTTGAGCGACAGATAGAACTTATTGTCCGCAAGGCCGCCTACAAACTTGTCTCAGGACAAGGCGCTTCATTCAACGTGAACGACGAGAATCTCCATGAGTATGTTGGCTAATCTCATATCTTCATGCTCTTCAGTCGAAGCGAATTCAATACAACCGACACACTACTAAGTCCCATCGCCGCCCCAGCGATTGCAGGGTTCAGGAGGATGCCAAAGAATGGGTATAATGCTCCTGCTGCGACTGGAATTCCAATGATGTTGTAGATGAATGCCCAAAACAGATTTTGTTTTATGGTCCTCATTGTATGGCGTGCAAGGGTTATAACTTTAGGGAGCTTTTCGATATTTCCGCCCAAAAGCGTGACTCCTGCAGATTCAATCGCGACATCCGTCCCGGTTCCCATCGCGATACCGACATCCGACATTGCAAGGGCTGGAGCATCGTTGATACCGTCTCCAACCATAGCGACATTATATCCCGCATCTTGCAGCTCTTTCACTTTAGAAGCTTTATCTGCCGGAAGAACTTCTGCGATAACGGTATCAATGCCAGCTTGCTTGGCGATGAATGATGCCGTATTTTTATGATCTCCTGTCAACATGGCAACTTTTATTCCTTGTTTGTGGAGTTGAGTAACCGTATTTTGTATTTGATCTTTGATGGTGTCGGCAATACCGATATATGCTAAAACTTTCTTATCTGACATCAATATGACAGGCGTCTTCCCTTCGGACGAAAGCTGGTGGATGACTGTGTCATCAAGTGTGACTTCAAGGTCTTTTGCCAAGCGGGTATTCCCTGCATAAAAATGGGAACCTTTGATTTTTCCCTGTAATCCTTTGCCTTCCAATATCCCGAAATCAACGACTTCCTGGAAAGCGACATCCTTCAATTTTGCATATTCGATAATTGCCTGTGCGAGTGGATGCTCTGATTTTTTTTCAAGAGATGCAAGTATGCCAAGAGCCTTATTGTCATCTATACCTTTTTCGGTAATCACATCCGTCACTTCAGGCATTCCTTTGGTTATCGTCCCTGTCTTGTCAAGCACCATGTAGTTTATCGTGTGTGCTTTTTCCAGGCTTTCCGCATTCTTTATGAGAATCCCATTTTGTGCTGCTTTACCGACTCCTACTATTATCGCAGTAGGTGTGGCAAGCCCCATAGCACAAGGGCATGCAATGACAAGTATGCCGACAAAGCTCAATATACCGATACGCAACACTTCAGAAAATGGCATAAACTGTCCACCGATGATGAGCCATACAAGAAGAGTTGTGACCGCTATCACCAATACGATTGGCACAAAGACGGATGATACCTGGTCCGCTATCCGTTCAATTGGCGCTTTTGATCCCTGGGCATTCGCTACTAACTCAATGATCTGTGCCAACATGGTATCTTTTCCCGTCTTAGTTACAGATATCTTCAAAAAACCTTGCTTATTCATCGTTGCTCCGATGACCATATCGTTTACTTTTTTATCGACCGGTATCGATTCGCCTGTGATCATTGATTCATCTATTGATGATGATCCCTCGATAATACGGCCATCTAGGGGGATTTTTTGGCCAGGTTTGACAAGTAGAATATCGTGCACGACAACCTGTTCTATAGGAATCATAACCTCATTTCCGTTGCGGAGTACAAGAGCGTTTTTTGCCTGCAAGTGCATGAGTTTTTCTATCGCTTCGCCTGTTTTCAATTTAGAACGTGCCTCTAGGAATTTTCCGAGAGTAATGAATCCGATGACGACAATGACCACGTCGTAATAATTTTGTTTTGTATTTACGATTTGGGCAAGAGGACCTTCAAATGCGGATACGATGAAGCTGTATAAGAAGGCGACACTGGTGCCAATCCCGACAAGCGTGTCCATGTTGGCGACTCTGTGTTTGGCGAAACGGACTATCCCTTTAAGATATGGGAGGCCAACAATAAAGAGCGCATATGTCGCAAAAAGCGGAAGGAGATGGTGAAAAAATCCCATGAGGATATCTGGCATTTCTGCCCAGAGGCGTAGTGGGTCAGCTCCGATTTCCCAAGTCATTACCGCAATGCTAATGAGGACCATCGGGATCATTATCTGTATATGTGTTTTCATCTTGTTCAATTCCTGCTCTTTTTGCTTTTTTGCGGAATCTTCAGGTTGAGTCTGGCTTGATGTTTTTTCCTCGATAAGAGAGTACCCTAATTTGGCTATTTCCTGATTCATAGCATCAATCGTAACCTTGTCTGGATTAAACGCAATTGAAGCTTGTTCTGTCCCGAAGTTGACGGCAATTGTGTCTACTCCTTCCATTTTCTGTATTTTTTTCTGGATTATAGACGCACATGATGCGCAATGCATGCCGGTTATTGAAAGGTTCTTTTTTGATTGAGTCATATCAGGAAATGGTGAATTTGTAATGGTATAAATGATTACTCTACGATTATCGTGCCGCTGTACATTCCCATGCTGCAACTGAATGGGATATCCCCAGTCTCCTGAGGAGTGAAATCAAAGATCTGTTCCTTTTCGGTAAGGACGGTACGGATGTTGAGCTTTTGTACCATGAGACTACTTGCGCAAGAGTAAGGGTAAACCGATTTGACTATCCACTTTACCGGAATTCCCTTTTTGACGGTGAACACATCAGGATAATATCCTTGTGCATTCTGTTCCATCCGTACGACCTGGATCCCGTTTTCCATTTTGACGAATTTATTTTGTTCAGGGGCTTTTTTTACTGAAGTCCTTTTTATTCCGGCAAGGGTCAGGCCATTTGAGATATTGAAGATGGCCATCATGACAACGACCAGTCCTACGAATTTGAAAAACAATCCGGATGAGGTTACCTTGATATAGGAAGTAAGGCCGCCGAGGCTCAATAATCCTGGTGTGGTACCAATGGCAAATACCGCCATGGTAAGGGCTCCCGTGACGAATGATCCCGTCGTCATGGCATAGAGCTGTATTGCTTGGGTGAATCCACATGGGACAAAAAACGTTAAGGCTCCCATAAGGAGTGCACTTTTGTGTGAATATGCTTTATCGTCATGTGTCGTTATCCCAAGCGCCTTGCTGATGCCTTTGGGAAGGGTGAGCGAGACAGTTGCCAGTCTTGGGAAAATGCCAGTGAGCTGCAAGCCAAGAACAATCATCGAAAGTCCGACAAGAATGATAAGGGCCCCTGTGAAGGAAGCCGACAGTTGGAAAGCTGACCCGATAAGTCCGATAACGCCACCAAGGATGAGAAACGAGACGATCCTTCCGATGTTGAAAAAGATATGGGGCATGAATTTTTCCCGTGAGGTTGCTGTCGGATTATCCTGTGAGAACCTTCCTGCAACGCCAAGGACCAGTCCCCCGACAAGTGCCATACAGGTCGATACACCTGCGGTGAGACCGACGAGGAGGACGAGGGGAAGGCTTGAAAAATTATTGGATGCGACAAGGTTCAAACTGAACAGTCCCAATTCGTTCAATATGAAATAGATAAGACCCAAGATAAGGGCTGCAAATCCCAGCTGCATATAATCATCCATGCTTCGTGAGAATATGGGGAGTGTTTCATTTGCGCCGAGCGTATATCCCGCAGCCTTTATCGCGTGTACGACATCCCCATGATCCAAATGTTTGCCCGTATAGTGGACTGTCGCCGTTCCGGTCCTATGGCTTATCTCGATTTTTTCGACATTTTTTATCTTTGTAAGTTCATCCTCAATGAGGATTTCGCATGATTTGCAGTGCATTCCTTTGATTGATATCGTTTTAGTATTCATCTTGTTTTGGATTGGTTTAAATAGTTGATTAATAATTAAAAATTATTTGTTGTACATACTTATCACCTTCAGGATTTCTTCAATCATCTCGTCTTTCCTTTTCTGGTTGTTGGTCCCCATCGCATGTTTGAAGCAACTGTTCAGATGGTCTTCCATCAGTTGTTGTTGAGCGGATTTGAGAAGCCCTATGACTGCCAAGTTCTGCTGCATGATATCGATGCAGTATTCTCCATCCTCCATCATGGTGATGATCTTTTCAAGTAAGCTTTTTGCCTTTTTATAGCTTATCAATGTTTTTGTGTTCATAAAAAAATTTTAAATTTATAATTTCAAATTAACCATATACCTCTACCTGGGGTATAGGTATAGAGTACGCCACAAAAGGAGAGATGTCAAGGGGTAATTGCAAAAAAGTAATGGAAGGACTGTATTATTTTTCAGTTATCGTGACTGACAGGATTTTGACAGGCTTCACGGGTGAGGAGCCTTCCCCTTCCGGCTTGGTGGGAGCTTCCGCAATTGCATCAACCGTCTTCAATCCTTCAACCACCCTTCCAAAGATTGTGTAGTCTTTTGGAAGTGGAGTGTCCTTATGCATGATGAAAAATTGGCTCCCGTTGGTGTCTGGTCCGGCATTTGCCATCGCAAGCGTTCCACGGGTGTATTCCCCATCAAACGGTTCATCTTCGAACTTATATCCTGGTCCGCCCGCTCCGGTCCCGGTTGGGTCTCCGCCCTGGATCATAAATCCTTTGATGGTCCTATGAAAGATGACATTCTTGTAAAAATTCTTTTTCGAAAGGGTGACGAAATTGTTTACTGTTATTGGTGTTTCGTTGGCAAAGAGTTCAATTGTCATATCCCCCGCCGTTGTTTTCATGAGAGCGGTATAGGTTTTTTTTGTGTTGATTGAAAGCTTTGGCTTTTTCATAGTATCAGATGTTGGAATTTGTAGACCCCCGTCAAGGCCAGTCTGGTTAATTTGGCTATTATATTGGTTTGAAAGGGAATACACAACTCCTACGATAAGGAGGAGAAATGCTCCGATGATGACGATATTTTTCATATACGATATACTATATCAGATATGCAAACAGTTTCCTCCCAAAAATTGGCCGGTGTTTCCATTGCCGCATCCCTTTTCACGATAACATTCAAGCTTGTCGCATTTTTCCTGACAAACTCGGTGAGTCTTCTGTCTGATGCACTTGAATCGTTCGTCAATCTCATCGCTGCAACAATCACTTTTTTCATGATCCGTCTTGCACACAAACCGCCTGATGAAACACATCCATACGGGCACAGCAAGGCAGAATATCTTTCAAGTATTGCAGAAGGATCGTTCATCATGTTGGCGGCAGGCGCCATAATCTTCACCGCGATACAACGTCTATTGAACCCTGCACCGCTTGAGGCGCCTGGTATCGGACTCATCTTTTCGGTCCTTGCATCGGTCATCAATCTGGTGGTCGGACTCATCCTCATAAAGAACGGAAAAAAAAGGAACTCACTGGCTTTGGAAGCGGACGGGCATCATCTCTTGACCGACGTGTATACGACAGTGGGAGTGCTTGTTGGTCTTGCTGTCGTCTATGTGACGAAAGCGTTCTTCCTCGATCCGCTTATTGCCATAATCGTTGGACTCAATATCATTTCTGCAGGGTTTTCCATAATCCAAAAATCCCTTGCAGGATTCATGGATAGCTCTATCGAAAAGACATATAGGGATTTCATCAAGAAGACATTTGCGGAATATAAAGAAAAGCATATCGAATTCCATGGGTTGCGGACACGTACCGCCGGAAGCCGCAAGTTCATCTCATTCCATCTTCTTGTTCCGGGCGCATGGTCTGTACAGCAGGCGCATGTGCTGGCCGAAGAAGTGGAAAAAAAGATGAGGGACGCCATCCCTCAATCGACCATAACGACCCATATAGAGCCGCTTGAAGATCCCGTCTCATGGGCCGACACTGAGTTGGATAGGAAATAATAGTATGAAGAAGATATTCATTTTCTTAGGTATCGCAACACCACTTTTTTTCCTTGGTGCTTTCTCAATGCAGTTTTTTAACGATGACTTTTATTTCTTGAAGATAACAAGACAGTTTGATTTGGTTTCCTTTTTCTCTCCTCTCCGTACGACGTTTTATCGTCCGTTTCCGACTGAGTTTTTTTATTTTTTCCTGCAGCGCCTGCCCTATCCGATGATCACGGGACATATTATCGTTTTTTCTGTCTTCATGTTGGGAGTCTACTTCCTGTTCAAAACAATTCACCTCATTACTAAAAATCGTGAGATTGCGCTCTTTTCAAGCATCTTATATTTATTCCATTTTTCCCATGTTTATCAACTCTATTGGTTTGCGACGTTCCAAGAAGTGCTGCAGTTCACGCTTCTTATCATGAGTCTTTATTTCATGCTGAACAAGCGCTTTGCCATAAGCATTGGAATCTTTATCATGGCACTTTTTTCGAAAGAACAAGCGCTCCTCTTCCCCTTCGTGGCATTCTTTTTCTATTTCCTTAAATACAGGAAAGTGAACCGTCTATTTTTCGTATATATTCTCCTTGATTTAATCTTCATCGGGGTGCATGCATATGTGAATATGCATATGCCGGTCTTGCCTGAGTATGTCATTCACATGGACATGAAACTTTTCATCAATAATATCCTTTGGTATGGACTGTGGTCTCTTGGGTTTCCTGCGATGATGTCCGACTATATGAGAAGCATCTTCTCCCTTCCCTTCGGCAACTTCTGGAATTATTTTTCTTCTCTGTCATTCCGGATTTATTTTTTCGGGATGGCCATATATAACGCATTGATAGCATTTTCTTTGTTAGGCATTTTCCTGTCAAAATCGAAAGAAAAAAAACGACTGATATTAATCATCGTTACGTGCGCCCTTCTCTTCTTATTCTTCCTTCTCCCTGTCTTGCCGATAATCCATAAATGGATGGTCCGCTTGACGATACCTCTTATTTACATATCACTCATAGGCGGAAGCATATTGGGTCTGTTATGGAACACTAAACGACTGAAACTTGTTGTCGTAGCATTACTTGCGTTATATCTGGTTTGGAACTTTTTCGGGGTGAAGGAGCATGAAGCAATCAGCACCTATACGCTTGAATCAAGAATCAGTCGGAATGCAGAGAGGATATTTGCGGATGTTGCCCGGTTTGAGAAGTGTAATAGTATATATATAGAGGATCCGAAAGAAATGAAGATGGGCTCGTGGGACGGGTCAGAAAAAATTGCGCTCACACTGTCCGGAGAATCCTTCGCTTCACACTACCTTCCCCAAAAGAAAGACATGCAGGTTTTCTATGAATATAGGACAAAAAATATCCCGACAGGCAGTTGTATTGTTAACGCACTCGAATTGATGAAGAATTGATATGAATTTAGCCTCACCAACCCCGGAGGTGTGTAGGCACAAATTTGAGCGGGATAGGGGAATCGAACCCCTGCCGAAAGATTGGAAATCTCTCGTTCTGCCATTAAACTAATCCCGCATTGGAAAAGAACCGTAATGAAGTATACCAAAAATGCTTCACTTCCTCAATAATATTTTTGGCCAATCTTGATATAATTGATTCTTATGATAAAGAAAGTCATCGTTATCGTCTTTGCGTTTGTTGCCGTCTATATCGCCTACTTCGCCTCACAATCATTGGATTTTTATAAATCCATCTATAAGAACGGAACAAAAAAACCAGCCGTTACTGCTGCAAAGACAGAATTCAACTTCCTGCTGATGGGATTTGGTGGAGAGGGGCACGATGGTCCTTATCTGACCGATTCCATGATGGTCTTCCACATCGACCTCAAGAAAAATACCATTTCCCTCATTTCTCTCCCACGTGACCTCTGGGTCAAACTCCCCACAAAGACAAAAGAAATATTCCATTCGAAAATCAACTCCATCTATCAGATGGGTATGTATGAATGGAAAAATTTCCCTGGTGTCAAAGTCGCAAAGACCGGAACCCCCCAACTAGTCAAAGATGCAGTACAGACTGTGACGGGACTTGCGATAGATAATGTCGTCACTGTCGATTTTACGGGATTTGCAAAGTCGGTAGACGCGCTTGGCGGCATCGACGTCAAGGTCCAGAAGACATTTGATGATTATGAATACCCGATAGAAGGCAAAGATAAGGATCTGTGCGGCAAGGACGAAGATTTCGCAAAAATAGAGAAATATCTCAAACCCGGATTTGATGAAGAAGAAAAGAAACGGTTGTTTGCCGAAAAGCCGGAACTGGAAACATTCTTCAAAAACATAACGGAAGAACCAAAAGACGCATTCCCTTGTCGTTATGAGCATCTGCACTTTGATGCAGGTATGACCCACATGGATGGAGCGACCGCTCTTAAATATGTCCGTTCTCGACACTCTTTGCAAGACGGCACCGATTTTGGTCGTGCAGCCCGCCAGCAGCAGTTTGTCCAGGCAGTAAAGGACAAGATACTGAACGTTGGGATAGTCGCGAAAATCTTCCCTCTTATGGAAGAGATGAAACAGCACATAACGACAGATGTCGGTGGGGACGATATAAAGAAGTTCCTCACGGAAGCGAAGGATGCAAAAAATTACCGGATAATCAGTATCCATATGAGTGATACGGACTATCTCCGAAGCTCATTTTCCGACTACGGTGGATATATCCTCATCCCACGGGTTGGAGAGGATAATTGGAAAGAAGTGCACACGATGATCAAGAATGGTATCTTGGAAATCACTCCGACCCCAACCCGCACTCCGACCGTAAAGGTGACGCCGACCATAACGAAAAAGAAGTAATCCGTATATAATGAAGTCATATGTACACAATTATTCTCTTCGTTTTTGCTTTCTTCATCCGTCTTATCAACCTAAATCAATCCCTCTGGCTTGATGAGTCTATTGTCGCAAAAGTAGCACGCAGCATTCCCCTTCTTCGTATCCCATCTGTCCTTTCTATTCATGATGTGCACCCGCCTGTGTACTACATGATTGTGTCAATCTGGTCGACTTTCTTTGGGTCCAGTGAAATTGCCCTTCGTATGCCGTCCGTAATCGCCTCGCTAGTTGCAGGATGGTTTGTATACAAAATAGGATGCGCCCTCAAGGACAAGACAACCGGTCTGTGGGCGAGTGCTTTTTTTCTTTTTAATCCCCTTATCATCTACTACAGCCAAGAGGCCCGCATGCATATGATGGCAGCATCTTTCTTGTCAGGTGCTCTCTATTATTTCGTGCTGATGATAAAGGACAAAAAGAAAACGGAAACAAAACATGTCATGTTGTTCAATATATTCTCTGTTTTGTCGATGAGTGTCTTTTACGGAAGCGCATTTTTCCTTGCGGCACTTATCATTGTGGGGACAGTAATGGGCAAAAAAAGGATACCAACATTTTTCCGTCTTTCTGGGGGGGTGTTTATTTCGCTCCTTCTTCTTTCCCCACTTCTTTATCTTCAGATGCAAAATGCCCAAGCAGGTCTTGCAGACCTTGCGAATTGGACTGCGGCGCTTGGCAAGGCAGAGATAAAGAATGTAGCGATGCTGTTTATCAAATTCGCAACAGGCAGACTGAGTTGGTACCCCAAATGGAGTTATTATCTGGTTGCAGGAGTACCGACACTTATCGTCTGGGTATTGGTCGGTATGGGGGGAGTCAAAAACAAGATGCTTGCGTCAATACTCATCATACCGCTCGCACTGGGGCTTATCGTTTCCTTTGTCGCACCGATGATGATGTATTTCAGATTCCTGTATTTGATATCTGTCATGTGTCTGCTTATCGCATTCAGTGTCAGGGTCCCTTTTGCGAGGATGATGGTTGTGGCATGCTTCCTTATTTTTTCTTTGACATATCTCCTACTTCCCCAGTTCCATCGTGAGGACTGGAAGGGTCTCGGGCGCTCAATGACAAGTGACACCCCCGTCTATATGATCGTTCCTTCATCCGACCCCATAGGTTACTATCGAAGCGATGTCTCCGTGTTTGAACTGCGTTCGATCAAAAACAGCACAGTGCCTGAATATTTGTATGTAATCCCCTACACTGCCGATCTGTATGGGCTTGACTATAATGTGCTTCTTGAAGGAAAAGGCTGTCTCAAAGTGTCTGAGACTCATTTCAGAGGAGATCTTATCCTTGAGAAATGGAGCTGCCTGAAGAATGCATGATTATGCCGGTAGCTTCTTGTACTCCTTCACCGAAAGGAACGTAAGGATAATGCTTGCGACGAAGAAAGCGACAGCAAGCGAGACAATCGCAGCATTCGTCCCGTATTGGGGTATGAATACATAGCATCCGCCAGTGATGATGACAAAAAGCGCCAGATTCCCGACCAAGATACTGGCAGGCTTTTTTGCGGTATAAAGCAAGAACAAATGGATGATACTGATGAAAGAAAATGGAATATAGACAAGGGCCAAAAGTCGAGAGATCCCTGCGGTATACAAGAATTTTTTCGTGAAAAATAGGTCAAATACCCAGTTAGGAGTGACAGATAAGACAAGGAATATGGCTGTCGGGACAAGCATATACATGAAAGCGGATTTTGCATGCACTCGCACTTCGCTTTTGGTTGTCGACTTGGCAAATGCTGGCGACACCACTTGAGTGATGCTTGTGACCGTTGCGATTATCGTCAGGATTATCTTTTGGGCAAGGCCATAGTATCCAACCTCATCTTTTGCCGTAAAGTAAGAAAGTAAAAATAAGTCCATTCTCAATCCCAAATTATAAAATTGGGATGCGATAAAATAGGTCAACGTATAACGGAGCCGAAAATCGCTTCTCTCGATAGGCGCGTTCAATACGGCTTTCATATGATTCCTCTTCGATGAATAGACAAAAATAAAAAAGACCGTAGGTCCGATGATCCCGAATACGAAAATGATGATGCCGACATTCACCATATTGGTTGCGACCAACACAAGGACGATGAGCGTCTTGATGATGTTTGCGTAGAGGGAGTACAAGTTCACCTGGAGTACCCGTTTAGCCACATAGAGACAGTTGGAAAGGAAATTTTGCCAGATGAAAAAAAGCACGGAGAACGATGTCATATAGAGCGTGGAGATATGGGAATTGGTCTTGAAGAATACCTTATCCAACCAAGGGAATGCGATAAGGAGAAATACGATGAAGATACTGGAAAAAAGCGTTTGGTAAAAGAACGTACTTTTGATGAAACGATATGCATTTTCTGATTTTTCTTCAATAAGCCCCGGGAGATATGAATAGATAGTCGCCGTCGTGCCGAAGTCAAGAATATTCGCCAGAACGAACGTGATGCCAAAAAGGACGCTGAATACCCCGTATTCCGAAGGATTGAGTATGCGTACCAAAAGATAGACGAAAAATGCCGAGAAAAAGACGTTGAGGTAGTTTCCGACAGTATTGATGAGGACTGCAGTGCTTGTCGGGCGCTTCAAAAAAGATGTCAATTTCGAAATCATGAATACATTATACAAAATGCACAAACTCTAAACCATAAACCCTAAAATCTAAACAAACTCTCAAATATTAAACTCTAAATCTGTTCAAAATCAATAATCCTGATGAAAAAAAATGTGAGTTTAGGATTTAAGGTTTTGTGCTATTTGCTTAGTGTTTATGATTTAGGATTTTACCTATGTTATAATAGATTTCAATTGTAAATTAAAGAATTTTTATGGCAAAAACAGCGCTTATCACGGGTATTTTAGGTCAAGATGGTCCTTATTTGGCAAAACTCCTCATAGAAAAAGGATATAAGGTATATGGATTGATGCGCCGCTATTCCCAGCCTCATATGGGAAACCTGAAGTTTCTCGGCATTGAGCATGATGTTGATTTTGTCGAAGGAGACCTCACTGATGAGTCATCCCTCCTTAACCTCATCAAGACAACCAGACCCAACGAAATTTACAATCTTGCAGCACAATCGTTTGTCGGATCCTCATGGGACCAGGCAAAACTCACCACAGAGGTAAACTCACTTGGAGTCTTATACCTTCTTAACTCAATCAAGTTTTTCTCTCCCACAACGAAGTTCTATCAAGCATCAACAAGCGAGATGTTCGGTCTCAGTAATGACGGCGGATACCAGGATGAAAACACCGTGTTCCATCCCCGCAGCCCGTATGGAATCTCGAAAGTATATGCATATTGGATGACGGTCAATTTCCGTGAGTCATATGGCATCTTTACAACAAACGGAATTCTCTTTAATCATGAGTCGCCACTGCGCGGTATCCAATTCGTGACACGCAAGATAACCGATGGTGTCGCCCGTATCAAGCTTGGACTTGCCGATTCCATTTCACTTGGGAACCTTGAAGCAAAACGCGATTGGGGATTTGCCGGAGACTATGTCGAGGCGATGTATCTCATGATGCAGGCGGAACAACCGGATGACTATGTCATCGGTACAGGAGAGACACATGCAGTGAGTGAATTCGTCGAACTTGCGTTTGCAGAAGTCGGAATAACTGATTGGAAGAAATATGTCATCATCGATGCCCGTTTCAAAAGACCAGCAGAGGTCCCACACCTTCTGGGTCGCGCAACTAAAGCCAACACCAAACTCGGATGGAAGCCAAAGATGGCGTTCAAGGATTTGGTGAAGACGATGGTGCAAGCAGATCTTAAACGATTGCAAAAATAATTATGTTTGGTGAAGCACAAATGGGTGGTGTCCCTCCATCTCATGTCGATATGCGCGTGAGAGCTAATCCTTCTGTAAAGGAACTTCCTCAATTCCCGACTTTTTTGAAAAGTGTCAATCTCCTCCACAGAAGAATCAACGCAGCATCTGTGGATGAGTTGAAGAAAAAACAAGAACGTCTTAGGGGTGTTGAAGAGCAAAGAAAGATTATTGAAGCGGCGACTCAAGTTGTCCTCCCTCCCCCAGCAGAGTCAGTGGTCGATGTTGATGAGCGCTATGATCCGCAGCCGCGCTGGAGGAATTTTGTATTGCACGATGTTCGAAGTCTCATTACGACAACTACCGGGATGTCTCGTATAGTGAGCTCGGTATTGGCAGAGAAAGATCCTCAATTTGAAATGTTTGCAACTCTTGGGAAAGCTGCTGCAGACACCAATACGAATGACGATCTTTCTTTGATGAAAAAAATTCAAACCGTTGATCATTGTATTACTTATTTCGATCATAATATTGATAAGGCAGTATCTGTAGCTGAGGAGGATTTCAAGCCATACAAAGGGACGATCGAAAGTGTCAAGAATGTTGCGAAAGTGTGGGACATGCTGTACAGGTCGTCGCTTATGTTGAATGGTGTCAGGAATGAGGACTACGATCAGGTCGACAGATGGTTCAAAGCTCTGTCTAAGACACAAGTGACACTTAAGGATATCTTCCCTGTTGCTGCAAAGCATATGACAGTAGAATATCCGCCAGAGATAGGAGATAAAAAAATTGATGGTGTGCGGGGCATAATGCTTTTCAATCTGGTGAAAAATGCAGCGGTTCATAAAAAAAGCTATATAAAAGTAGGGATGAAAGATGGGGAGATAACGGTAGAGAATGATGCCGAAGGTCTTCCAGAGGAGAGCGATATGTTCACTCGCCTTCGCCCTGGAAAAAAAGGAAACACAGGGTTTGGACTTTTCACAATAAAGAATATTTATGGGACTTTAGGTGGCCATGATGTGACATATGAAGGAAAAAAGGGATCAGCCGATTCACCTGATACCGTCACCTTCACGATTAAGCCTGCGGTGCCAGAAAAATCTCAGCCAGCAAGCACCGTATCCCCCCTCCCCCAACCTGCTCGATAGTATGGACATCGGAAGATAGGATGTCCCCATACTTTTGGAATGCGTCAATCTGTTCAGACATTAAACTTTCATATGCGGTTTTTGACATGATGATCTTACTTTCTCCCTCAAGAGTCTGAAGTTCCAATATGTTGCCGGCGAACGCATCAATTTGAGCCTTGGTGAGGTTGATGAGTTCTTTCCCTGTTTTTTCGAAAGATTTTTTCAATGATTCCTTTTCTTTTTCATCCGGCACCGCATCCATACACATTGCTGCCCATTTGCTTCCCACGGACATGAAGACGTTCGTGTGGTATATCGGAGCATGATGATCGAACGCATGGAACGCCACTGTTTCATATCCAAGGATTTTGGCGACGTGTTCCAACGGCTCCTTATGGGTGCGAGCGGAGAGACAGGCATAGATTATTTTGTTTGTCCGATCCAAGACCATACTCCCTGTTCCTTCTAGATATTTTTTGTCCTTCTCGAAGTAAGATAAATCGACGACATCTGTCACCAGGTATTTTTTCCTCATCTGTTGGATGATATCTGTCCTCTTTTCCGATCTCCTATTTGGCGCCAGGAGCGGATATATTATTATCCTGCCATCCTCATGTGTCGTGATCCAGTTGTTGGGGAACAGCGCATCGGGCTTTACGGGGGAACGGGTATCCATGACGGCTATGACGTTTATCTTGTTTTTGACGAGCATCTTGCATACCTCTTCCCACTCTCGCTCTGCGTCATATTGGGTGACGCTTTGGTCCTGGTCCAGATGATGCTGGAAAATATTTGACTCGGCCGTTTCTGGATTGAAACCGAATGTGGTTGGTGATATGAGGAGCACTGTGCTAGCTGTTTGTTTCATTTGAAAATAGATTATACAGGAAAAATGGGTTGTTCAAGCTTTGATTTATGCCCTATAGTATGATATACTATGGGATGGTATTTTCTGAAGCAACCTATCTTCCCCAGCCTCATATCCGCCCGGTTCTTCGTCTTGTGACGGAGGTCCCAGGATTGAGATCTATTTTTACGCAACCTGTGGAACGGGTCACTGTACAAAACACTTCCCTGCCAAACGCATATATCAGCGACAGGCTGTATACGACAGACCTTACACATAAAAAAGACAGGACAGTAGATCCTGATATGGTAATGGTCGGTCCTTCTTTGCGGTTAGGAGGACTTTTCCCACTTCGCTTGGACACGGAACGATTAGGAGAGCTCTACAATGAATTGGAACGGGAAAATACACTGTTCATTACACGCAAAGGGTTATTCTTTGTTGACGGCACCGATAGGAATGAAAAAGATCTTCGGTTTGATGAAGCGCGATTTTCCTTATTCCAGGATAAGGATGGATTCATGCGTCAGCAGGAACAAGGCAGGGAGCCCGTCTATCTGTATGATGAACACTCTGACATGGTTGAATATGTCCGCCATCTGAAAACCATTGAATACAAAGGGATGGAAAGAGAAGTGTTTGTGTCGATACGGTTTGCGAGTTCCTTCTTTGAACCGGGTGTGATAGGCGCGGCTTTGAAGGGAACATACGACCCCCACGCACTGCGCAAATCTTTAAGCTACACGTACTCGATTCTATAAATTAGCTGAGAGCCACATCCAGGATCATCATGACGACGAATCCGATGATCGTGAAAATAGTTGAGATATCCGTGTTCCCCTCCTGTTGGGACTCAGGGATGAGTTCTTCGATAACGACGAACAACATGGCCCCTGCCGCAAATGAAAGGGCGAACGGGAGTATATTACGTGACAGCGTTACGAACAGATATCCGAACAATGCGCCAACCGGTTCCACCATCCCCGAAAGTTGCCCGAAAAAAAAGCTTTTCCATTTGCTCCATCCACCACTTCGAAGCGGTACGGTTGCCGCAATGCCTTCAGGAAAATCCTGGAGGGCGATACCAAGGGCAAGTGCCGCTGCAATGGGGAGTGTCATATGGACTGATGCATAATTAAGTGATCCAAACGCGACGCCGATGACGAGCCCCTCAGGAATATTATGGAGTGTTATCGCAGAAAATAGGAGAATATTCTTTTGCCATGTCGTTTTCAATCCCTCTGATTTTGTTTTCGGTAAACCCTGATGGAGATGAGGGATTATCTTGTCGATGATGAATAAGACCACCATTCCTGTCAAAATGCCAACAGCCGGCGGGACCCATGGGACCATATGGAGTTCCTTGCTCAGGTCAATTGATGGAATGATGAGCGACCAAATGGAAGCAGCTACCATGACACCTGCAGAAAAACCCAGAAGTCCGTTCATGACATTCCGTTTTATTTTGCCGAATAAGAAAACAACAGCGGCACCAAGAGAGGTCACCATCCATGCAAAAACCCCCCCGATTAGGGCAAGTTGGAGCGGCGTATACCCGGCAAGAAATGAGAATGTCATGCTGTAATTGTACCAAAAATAGCACGTTTGGGCTTACCTGTCGCACCAGTCCAAAATGCGTTTATATATTGACTCGGCAAAAAAAAGGTGTATAGTCTTTATACATACACGATGAATATAAAGAAAGGCTCCCTATTTATCATTGTTGCGGCTGTCCTTTGGGCACTTGATGGGGTTGTCAGACGAAGTCTGTATTCACTTCCACCGCTTGTAATTGTCAGTGTGGAGCATATCGTCGGTTCACTTCTCCTTCTTCCCTTCATCTTTAAATTAATAAAAAAAGAACGGTTCAAAAAACAGGAATGGGTAATGCTTGTATTGATTTCACTTTTCAGCGGACTCCTTGGTACTTTGTGGTTCACGACCGCCCTTCTCATGACAAGCTATATTTCCTTCAGCGTCGTATTCCTTATCCAAAAACTCCAACCCCTTTTTGCGCTTCTTGCGGCTCGCATCCTTCTCAAGGAAAAACTATCAAAAGAATATGCATTCTGGGCGACAAGCGCACTTATGGCTGCGTTCTTCGTGACGTTCCCGACGGGATCGGTCAACTTGAATACTGGTGACAAGACGCTCCAAGCGGCACTGTTTGCACTTGGCGCTGCTGCCGTATGGGGATCTTCAACTGCCCTTTCCCGTTTGGTCTTGTTGAAACACAATGACAAGGTCGTGACCGGTATGCGATTTTTCATCACCTCACTTCTTTCAATTGCAGCTCTTATCATCTTTGGTCAACTTCCGCTCATCAGGACAATTGCATTCCCCCAGCTCTTGCAGTTTGTATTCATCGCAGTTTCGACTGGAATGATTGCCCTTCTCCTTTACTACAAAGGGTTAAAGACCACTCCGGTCCACGTTTCCACATTGCTAGAACTCGTCTTCCCACTTCTTGCGGTCGGCATAGATATATATGTATATAAGACAGAGATAGCGCTCGTGCAGATTATCGCAGGGGCGACGCTTCTCTTTTGTCTGTATCAAGTTACCAAAAAACAACCATGAAATTCACAGGGATGCCGGTAAAAGGAAAAGGACGGGGCAAGACACTGGGATATCCGACGATAAATCTTCATAGGCTTACCTGGGTAGATATCGATGAAGGGGTCTATGCAGCAAAAGCGACAATCCGCGGAGTGGTATATAAGGCGGCTCTCCACTGTGGCAGCGCTCCGACATTCAGAGAGACCGAAAAGACCGTTGAACTGTTTCTCTTGAATACACCAAGCATTACGGTCTTGGGCACAGAAAAGATAACTGTCGAGACATGTGAGTATTTGCGCCCTACAAAGAAATTCGCCTCGAAAAAGGAGCTTGTCGATCAAATAACGAAAGATGTCGAAAGGACCAACTCCCTCATCACTCTTTAAGCTCCCAAAATAGCCCTCACTTTAGGGATGCGCAGAAGTATGAATGTGACAAAAGCAGACCCAAAAAGCGTGATGGCAAAGAAACCGAAGTTAAAAAGGTACACATTCACGTGTATCGAGTCGACGCTCCACCCCATGATATCGGCAAGTGTTTGGGAGATGAACTCATGAGTCAGATAGATGCCGTAGGAAAGTCCGGCAAGAGTCGTGACGATTGCTGCTGTTTGTTTGCCAAAAAACTTAATGGTCCTCAGAGGAATAAGCATATTGAAAAGACCTATCGCCATAAATAAAAATGGGATAGACGTATTATCGGCAAAGTAACCGGCAAATTGGAGAGGTGTGCCCTTTAGATTGTTCACTATAGAAAAATATATGCCAATGATTTGCATCATTAAACCAGTCAGGAACATAAAGAAATAAAAATAGACTGATTTGCGATAGTTCCATTTATTTCGCACCAACGCTCCATAGAGATAACAACACAGATAGGCGATCCATGTAGTGAATCTATTAAAGAACTGAGGAGTATAAACCACAAACTTAAAGAATATTACAAGACCCGTGAATATGAAGAAAAAGGCAACGATATATAGGGCGACACTGCGCTTTGAAGTATCTGCAAATACCAGTTGCCACAATGGGTTCAATAGGTATAAAAACAGTAAGGTCTCTAAAAACCACAACCAATTATCAGGTAGCTTCATCATACCTCCAAAGACATATGTTGGGTCAACAGCGGTCCATATACTTTTTCCTGTTTTGAAAATGAAAAAAAATGAGGAGAGAATGGAAAAAAAGATAAGTGGGATAACGATGCGTCGCACTGTTATTTGAAGATTTTCTTTTATGCTCCTGTTTTTTTGGATAACGAGGTATCCGCTGATGATGAAAAACAGTGCAAGACTGGACCTGGATATCGCCGAAAGCGGCTCAAACACAAACCATGCCTTAGTAAGGAAGAAATCCCCTCGCATCGTAAATGAGTCGACAGTATGAAGGTAGACGACACCCAACATCGCTATGATTCGGAGTATGTCTATCCCGATATGTCTATCCTTGCTCATCTTTTTCATATGTGTGCATTATATTACTTTTATGAGGCGTGGAAAAGGTATAATATAGTCCATATACATGAGCACAACGGATAAAATAATGCGTGTCTTGTTTTGGGTTTCGCTTTTCATGAGTCTTCTTCTTGCCTCTTGGTATGCTATCCACAATACCCTTCACTTCCATACTGATATCGCGCGCGATTTTCTCCTTATGGAGGATATGGTCGTCACACATAAGCCATCTCTCATCGGTCCCCGTTCTGGTGGTATCCCAGGGGTATTTCATGGTCCCCTATGGTTATATATGAATCTTCCGGTGTTTTTCCTCAGCGGTGGCAACCCGGTCGCAACGGCATGGTTCTGGGTCGCGCTCACCGTACTGAGCATCGGCATGGTCTTTCTCATCACAAAAAAAATAGCGAATAATACTTCATCATTCGTTGCACCGGCTCTCTACGCTTTCGCGATTGCAGGGTCGGCGGCAAACTTCATCAACCCGTTTGGTGCGGTCCTTCTCTCACCTTTGTTTTTCTATCTGTTTATCCGTTATCAGGATACAAGACGCATACAATTTCTTTTGTCGGCTTTGTTTACGCTTGGTCTTATCATCCAGTTCCAAATGGCCTGGGGGGTCCCGATCCTTATCCTCGCCTTCCCACTCATCATCCAAACTATCTTGAAATACAAAAAACCACTTCACCTTATGTCATTTGGAATCTTGAGTATTCCCCTTTCCACATTCCTTGTCTTTGACCTGCGTCATCAATTTCTCCAGACCAATTCGGTAATCAATTATCTGAAAGGCACCAATGGGGATAAATTGACGATGGGTTTTTTGCAATTGCTCCAGTCGCGCATGGAGGGAATGTTCAGCGGCATGTCCCTTTATTTTTCACAAGGGAATACTATCGCACTCATTCTCCTCACCTCTTTGTTCATAGTGCTTTCCATTCTCTATCTGAAGAATAAGAAAACGGACAAGAAACCAATCCTGTATTTCCTCTATTTCTACATCGGCTATTGGGTTTTGACCCTTCTCTTCCGCGGCACCATGTGGAACTACTATGTGTGGCCGTTCCTTCCCTTCTTCATAATTGTCCTGAGTATGATGATGGATACGGTTTTCAAGAAAAAAGCTCCATTTGTTTTCTGCCTACTGTTTTTTATCCTTATTTCGCTCACTGTCCGCACTCTCTCTCCTCAAACGAAATCATATTTCGCAAAAGACAGCGGACTATGGCATTTCTATAAGACGCAGGCTGAGGACATCTACAAAAGCGTGCCCGATGAATTTGGGTGGTATGTCTACTCAGCCGATCAATATGGCTATTCCCCCAAATACGCGATGCACTATGTACAGAAAAGTTATGGGAGTAAGCAAGGATATGAATTCCAAAAAAAACAAACAACCTACCTTATCATTTTCCCAAGCGACAATAAATATACCAATGAAGCTTGGTGGAAAAAGGACCAGATAAAGATAGATCATGCGCCGATAAATACCTATTCCTATAATGGCGGCTCGTATGTGGAAAAATACGATTTAGGTCAAAAAGATATCGAAGTACCAAGCGACCCGAATCTTATACAGGATTTGTTGTTTCGCTGATTAAATGATATAGAATTATAGTTATGAAAATCGTGACGCAGATGTTTTTCGTACTTGCGGTTGCCGCAAGTCTTTTTTTTGCTTCGTGGTTCGTGCAGCACAACAACATCTATTTTTATGGAGACCTTGCGCGCGATTTTCTCCTTTTTGAAGAGATTGTACAGGAAAAAAAACCAGTACTCATCGGTCCTCGTACCAGTATGCAGGGAGTATTCCATGGTCCGCTTTGGCTATACATGAATGTACCAGCGTTCTTCATCGGCGAAGGTGACCCAGTCACTGTAGGGTGGTTTTGGGTCTTGCTAATAGCCGCCAGTATCGCAATCGTCTATGTTGCTGCGCGACAACTGGGGAGTGGGAGCAGTGCACTTATCGCAACGGTTCTTTACGCTCTCACAATAGCAGTAACAGCGCCATACCTCTACAACCCATTTGGTGCCGTCATGTGCGCTCCGCTTTTTTTCCTATTCTTCGTCCGCTATATGCAAAAGCACAAAGTCTTGGATCTACTCCTTGCACTTTTTTTCGTGGGTCTATCCATTCAATTTGAAATGGTCTGGGGAGTGCCGATGTTGTTTCTCGCTGCCATCCTGATTATCTATACTATCTTCAAGAAAAAGAATTATCTTCATCTCCTGTCGTTTGGAATCCTGTCAGTTCCCTTGTCCACTTTTGTCCTCTTTGACCTTCGCCATGATTTCATCCAATCCAAAGCATTCTTCCGTTATATAGCGGGAGAACCGGGAGCAATCAAACAGAAGGTTGATTATCTTGCGCTTCTTATCAGTCGGGTGAAGGATATGACTCTAGTCATGCCATCTTATTTCTCTCAAGGTAACATGAATCTGCAGATTGCACTCGTCGTCTTGTTCCTATTGGCGGTCACCTTTTTCATACGAAGCAAAATAAAGAAAAAAACTCCGCTGGTTGGATATTTCCTCTATTTCTATATCGGCTTTTGGGCGCTTACCCTTCCCCTCAAAGGAGTCATCTATGAATATTATTATTGGGCATTCCTCCCGCTTTTCTGTATAGTCATCGGGACGCTTCTGGAAAGTCTATCCAAGAAATATGGGACACTCCTTATCGCTCCTCTTGTCATATTCCTTTTCATTGCCAATATCCAGGTAATACAAAAACAGGACAAAACGTTTTTCAAGAAGAATACTGCCCTGTGGAGTTTCTACAATGGGCAGGCGCAGTCGATATTCAGAAATGCGGAGGAAGAGTTCGGGTGGTTTGTCTACACTGCAGATCAGTATGCATATCCGTTCAAGTATGCCATGAGCTACGCAGCGCGCATCTATCCTGAAGTACGCTCATATAAGTTCCAGAAAAAGCCCATCACCTATCTCATGATTTATCCGAGCGACAACAAGTATACGAATGAAGCTTGGTGGAGAGAAGGACAGCTGAAGATAAAGAAGCAACCACGATCTATCTCAAAAAGTATCGGAGGGTCGTATATCGAGAAATATTATTTCTCGGTCCAAGATGCAGGAGTGCCGGTCGATTCATCGCTTCTCGACGACTTACGGTTTAGATAAGAATTTATAGTAGAGCATCACGTCATAAAATGCCCTCCATGCAGCGGCACGAAGTCCCACTACCCCATCTCGATATCCATGATGATAAATCATCCATCTGAGGAATACATAAGGTGGGACGATAAACAGTTTAAATAGCGCGCTTAGTTTCGTCTCCTTGAGTTCAAGCGCTTCAAGGGAAGTGTAGGAGTCGAATTTCTTGATGAGGGTCTTTCTGTCAGGATGGGAAAAGTGAAGAAGCGCATTCTTGAGATATCCTATTTTCCCTTTCACTTGGAACTGCTCATGCACTTTGACTATCGGGTCATATTTGCAGAGCTGCGGCTTGAAAAGGCGCGTGAGTCTGTCATATGCCCAGTCTCCACCGGTGAGGAACGTCCCGAGAAAGTTTTGTTTCCGAGGAATGCCGTAAGCAACAATTTTAGAATTTAGAGTTTCTGTTTGATTGTTTAGTGTTTCAGATTTAGTGTTTAGGATTTCCAGAATTTCATCTCTCAATTCTGGTGTCACTACCTCATCCGCATCAATGCGTAGCACCCAGTCAGTCTTGGCGGTTTCATTTGCCCAGTTAAGGTTGCGCTGTAGTTCTTCAAAGTCGTCTTTGTTCGATTTGTTTTTTTCGATAACTTCTACTCTCAGATTGCGGGCAATTTCGGCAGTCATATCAGTACCGGTTGCGATGACGAGCACCTTGTTGCACCACGAGACGCTTTCTATGCATCGACCGATATTGGCCTCTTCGTTTTTAGCCGGAATGACCGCCGTGATTGTTTGCATGATTCATTATACCAATAACCATCTCTTGGGCTGTTGTGAAGGCAAGTAGGCCTAAAATTGCGGCTTATAGTCCCTTGTCAGCGACCTTCCATACCATTAAACTCTAAACACTAAACCATAAACTCTAAACAAATGGAACAAAATATCAAACCTCAAACAATAAAATACGACTTGGAAGAACGAGCTATGTCATTTAGTGAAAAGTTGATATTGTTGTGTAAAACGCTCAGTCTCACAGTCATATCAAAACCCCTTATCGATCAGTTGATTCGAAGCGGGACAAGTATTGGAGCGAATTATATGGAGGCAAATGCATGTAGCAGCAGAAAGGATTTCATTAATAAGGTCAATATCTCAAGAAAAGAAAGTAAGGAAACTCTTTACTGGCTTCGCCTATTAGCAGTTCAGTTTCCAGAAAGGAAAGAGTCACTTAGACCTTTATGGAAAGAGGCCCATGAAATCTCGCTTATCTTAGGAGGTATCCTTAAATCCGCCAAGAATAAACTTTAGTATTTAGATTTTTGCATTTATTTGTTTAGTGTTTATAGTTTAGAGTTTCTAATTTGTTTAGGATTTAGTGTTTAGGGTTTAGAATTTGTCCATATTTGCTACAATTAAGCCATGAAATGGTACTACTGGGCAGCTATTGCAGTCATCATCGTCTCCTCCTTTGCCCTCGGGCTGCACAACGCAAGCATTTATGCTCCCAACCATGGCTTTGACGGCTCAGGCCACGTCTACTATATCCGTTATCTAGCCGAGAAAAAGGAAATCCCTCCGCCAACGGAATGGGAGACACACCAACCGCCACTTTACTATATTATCGGAGCACTGGTGATGAGTGCCGCAGGCAATTTCCGTGCTGCCCACTACATCAATATCTTTATCCTTTGGATGATAATCGGAGTCGTTGGATTGGGACTCAGGACGGTGTTTAAAGACAAGGATCAGATACTCTTAGGTATGTTTGCCCTTGCCGCTCTCCCCATGCTTAATATCTTCCCTGCGATGATAACGAATGAACTCCTGAGCACCCTCTTCATCATTGCAGCAGCAGTGGCAGCGCTGTATATGATAAAAGCAAAGTCCAAAAAAGAACTACTCCATAATGGGGTGCGTCTGGGTATTTGCCTGGTGCTTGGTATCTGGACAAAATTGTCAATTATCACAATACTACCCACTCTTTTGGTGGCGCTTATTATTATCCTACGCAAACAAACTTCCAAACGGATATATGTTTCCATAATGGCTGTTGTTCTTATAATCGCATTCGTTGCGGCATCAACCCCAATTTTTCTTAGAGGAATGCAAACGAAGAGCCCATCGAATATTACCGTACAAATTTCTAGTTTAAAAAAGACACCTCGTGAGCCAGCATTTTACTACCGTCTTGATTGGATTCCAAAAGTCGACATGTACAACACCCAGTATTACTCACTTCTTGGTGGTGCGTGGAACAGCTTCTGGTCCGATGGGCACAATGTCATAACACCGTTCATCAAATTCCACAAAAAGGCATTTATCCTATGGACACTTGGCTTCATCCTCCTTCCTATTTCGCTCATGGGACTTTGGAACATATGGAAAAAACACAAAGAGGCGTCATTTGTTATCAATACGATAGGCCTATTGATGCTTGCGATGTATGTACTATACAATATTATGAGTAATCACTACTCCGCTGCTCGCCTTACCTATGAGATGGCGATAGTCGTGCCCTATGCATTCGGCATCGCAGGAGCCGCAACAAATAAGAAAATGAAGATAATTATTCTTGGATTGCTTTCAGTGCAATTCATCATCCTTCTTTCCTTCTATTGGATACTCCCCTGGTGGCACGTGACGAGATAAATCCGCTAATTATGGCAGATAGAGCATTTGGCTCTTTGATAATCTGATAAGGAAACCTTCTGATGAAGCAGATAAGATTTTCAAATAAGCTGAAGTTTTTTCCCAAGAAATATCCATAATTAAAATTATTGCTTTGAGCGACTTGGTTTAATTCAAAGTCATTTCTCGTACCTCCTCTTTTATATTGATGATGGTAGACAAGAGCATCAGGAGAGAATAAAAGTGACTTTTTCCGCTTTTTGCTTATGCGGTAACCTAAATCTACTTCATTATATGCGTATATCGGGGGCGAGAGTTTTTCGTCAAAGCCATCAATGGCTACGAGTGTTTCTTTTCTAAATGACATGTTGCACCCATATGGAAAGTCAACATACGTGCTTTTCTCATATGTGAAATTTTTTTTGAACTCTGCACCATACCATAGTACCCTACCTACATTTCCATCTTGAGACACGGTCTCTCCATCATTAATTACCCTTCCTGCAACTCCTAAAATTTGCTTGTTATTATATGCATCCAAATGAGCTGAGATGGTTTTATCTGTGATAGTGACATCGTCGTCAAGGTAAAGGACAATCGGTGCGCGTGCATGTGTCCACCCATAGTTCAAATATTTACAGGTGTTAGGAACATCGAAATGCACAAGATGGAATTCCGCTAAATCTGGAAATTGTTTTTGCAATAACTGATAATTTTCAGATACTGACTGATCTACGACAACAACCTCGATTGATCTATTTTTTGAATATTCAACTAGTTGGGTGATAAGCTGTAAGACAATCTGTGGGCGATTGAGTGTTCCTGTGACAATCGTTATCTCTGGGACTGTAGATGTGTTTTTGATTCCATTTTCCATATGATTTCAGCTCCAATTATGCCAGTAAAGGCAAGGACTATCAACCCTACAGAAATAGCAGGCATTCCGCCATATAGACCATAGACATAGTTTGCAGTAAGCCACGCCAAATAGACGGCCAGTATGTTGACAAGAGTGAGTATGTGTTGCTTGCCGATTGCAATTATAGGTTGGGCAAATATTTGGGCTATCCCCCAGCCAGTGGCGGGTATGACAAAGTATGGGAAGAGTGAGATGAGTATCTCGACATTCTCAGAGCTAAACTTACCTCCTGTAAGCAGGAGTCTCATAAAAAAAGGTGCAATAAAAACAATAATAAAGACGGTACATAGTGTCAGTAGGAAGCCATATAGTTTCGCCTTATTCACTTGAGTATTTGCCTTTTGAAAATCCTTCAGATGGACAAGTTCCACAAGATGAGGAAAGAATACTGTTTGTATGCCTATCGTCATGATGCCGACCAATCCACCAAACAGCTTTGCAACGAGATTCGTATAGACTATATATCCTTCAGGCAACCGCGCCGCAAACGAGCGTGTCAATATTGCATCAAACCTCATGATGATGGCGCTGACGACAAGTGGTGACCAACTGATGAAGAGCTTTATCAATTGTGATTTTGTTTGGCCGTCTCCCAGCGATTTAAAGGCGGACAGGGAGTACGAGCCAAGCTTATATGGAAATACGAAGAACAACTGAAAAAAGATAGCGCTGATAAATGCCACGACCATACTTGTTATCCCTATGGAGGGCGATAATATGATGATGAGTGTTAAGTTGAGGGTACTCCCCGCAAGATATGCGAGTGATGGTGTAAAGAAGCGTTTTTTACTATATAGATATGAATTGAATAATACGCCCAATACCGTAAACGGTAGAGTGTAGAGCATATATGTCATGAGTTGGTCAGTAAACAATACGAACGAATTCCCCCTAGCACCGAATAGTACTGAGATAAGTTGTGCAGAAAACAGATCTATGCCAATGGCTATAAGTAGAACGATAAAACCAATAAGAAACGCCATTTTGAAGAAATATACATTCGCTTTCTCTTCATTTTCCATCTGCTTCTTCTTGAGATCAGGTAAGAATGCATCGCTGAGCGTTGCTGCGATAACACTTGTCAGCATCGTGGGCATGGTTACCGCAGATACGAATGCATCAAGCTCAATTTTTGCCCCAAAGAGACGTGCGACGATAATCTGTCCAATAATCTGAATGGCGGTAACCAAGCCATTTATAAGAGTGATAGTCAAGGCACTTTTCTTCATTTGTCAATTATAGCTTAATAAGTGAAATAACATCTATAGCGGTCATCCTTAAGTAAAATCTGTTCATACTGTTCTTCGCGCATTTGCTTATTCCATTCTGATTCAGGCAATAATTGGCGCATTTGTATTCGAAGGCCGCCAAATTGTTTTTCAGCCATGACTTTTGATATGTTGTTTTCTGAATACTCAGTGATCTGTGGTACATGCGAAGGATAGTTAAAGCTAGGTTCAATTATCAGGAAGCGGAGCGGCTCATGTTTAGCATCTTTAGATAGAAAGGTTTTGCTTTGAAGTTGTGGAGGTCCTGCCCAAGTCGGCATATATCCATATTTTCTCTCCCCATATAGCTTATATAGTGCAGACCATATGCCATTGATGAATAATGGGTCACTGACAGAGCAGATACTAAAAGGTTTTCCCATTGCTTTTTCATATGTATAGTCAACAAGCTTTTTTTGCTGATAATGAAGCATATTCTGATGACCCAAAACGAAACTACTTTTAAAGTTGTCTTTGATGAAGAGTGTAAGATTGCTTATAACAATCATTGACAGAATAAAAAGTGCTAGAACTTTATATCTCGATTGACTCAAATGAGAAATGAAGAATGCAATAATGAGTGTGATAGCTGGCTGTATGGTGCTGTGTACAAAGTTACCACCCACAACATTTGTGCCTTTAAAGACAAACAATGGAGCTGTAGAAAGCAGCCATACAAGCAAAAATATTTTTATTTTTTTATCCTTAACGGATAACAATAATCCAATCAGAACTAAAGCAAAAAGTACTAATGGCCAATAACTTGGCAAGGCAAAAAGTGCATTGTGAATACTTTTATTTAGGCTATTTATGAAAAGCATTCCCTGAAAACTCATTCCTTGAGATTGATGTGTCAATAGATAATTGAGGAATGAAGTTGTACCGATGAATTTAAATTTAATCTCAGCGATTAGAAATGTAGAGAACAATAATCCCCCACATATCAATGACCAAACAATATTTTTTTTGTTTAATGATGGTTTAAAAAGGAAGTAAACTAATGGATACACCATTATCAGATATATGAGGTAAAAATCCAGTTGGGTTCCCAGGCCAAGACCAATGACGCTCAGTGGCAACCCCCACCACTTCTTTTCGACACACCAAGTATATAAACCGAAGAATAAAATAATTGCAATTATTGAGAGGAATGAGGGATTTGATAGGAATCTTGAAAAATTTGCCTGCTCAAACGATGTTGCCCACAGGATTGATGCGATGAACCCCACTGTTTGCCCCCCCATTTTTTTGCCAAGATAATATAAAAGAGGAATACCTGAAAGATTGATGAGGATAAGCAAAAGTATCGCACTATTTGGATTGAAGTTGAATAATGTGTACGGTATGGCAAGAAGGTAATAAAAGAGAGGGCCAGAAAATAAACCTGGTATATCAGTACCTGGGCCAACGACCTTTAGTTTGGGTAGAGTTACCATCTCATATACCTCATGTATATCTCGTGCCTGATCATAGCCAAAAAAGAATGTGTCAGATACATTTATAAGTCGCAGTATAGCTCCAAGCAGGATAATGCCGGTCAAGGTGATAAGAAGACGATGGGAGCTTCGCATTATTGGATTATAGCATAAACATTAGAGCCCCCAGCTATAGAGGGCGAGTGGCCATGGGTCGTCTGGCGCTTCCTTAAGGCTTTCCACACGGAATTCAAGCTTGAGGTTCTTTTTCGCATATTCTTTCACGTCATCCGGCAGGAAGCTCTGCCAATCCTCCATTATCAGGAGTCCCTGTGGGTGTTCTTTCATCATTTTCTTAAAGTCGCTAAGTGACCCATGTATCATCGCATCAGCTGTGTGGTGTTTATATGGTTTATCCGTAAATTTCATAAAGTAAGCATTTGAATATCGTCCAAAGTACCAATACTCAACATCAAATGTATCGTTTACCACATACATATTTTTATAGTCCGGAAATTTCTGCTTTAGTTCACCATAGAAGTCTTTATAGTTTGCTATCTGCACATCTCCATATTTATCGATATTGGGATTATAGTATGCTTGTGGCCATCTCACTATCTTATATCCAGTAGTATAAAGCAGAACTAACACGGTTAGCGGGATTATAGCTTTTCCGCTTAACCTTAAATTGAAAATTGAAAATTTTAAATTGTTGTCGTACTTCTCTCCCACCTTTGCCCAAAAGACTCCAAAATAAAGAAAGAGTATTCCAAAAATTGTCAAAACATAACGGATGTTGAAAATATACTGTTGAAATGTAGCCAAAACAAGGACAATCAATGAATAAATGAGTATTGTTGTACTAAGTGACCTCTGCTTTTTAAACTGCAAAAAAAATCCTATCACTGAACAACCGGTAATGATTGCATATTTGAAAGTAAACAGTTTGATTACTTGATATCCGTTGTTGTAAGGAAATAATTTATATGCGAAATATGGAAGTATAATAGGGATCAAAACACCTCCTATCGTTATGAAGGTCGCGAAGATATACCACTTATATTTTGTTAAAATTTCTTCCATGTCTAAGCGTTTCAGTGTCTGTATGATGAAGCAAGCATATAGTATCCAGAGTAAAAATCCGATGACATGAAGTAATGTTGCAATACAGAGAAGAATGAGCATTCCCACATTACTAAAAATAATTCTCCCTTTCTTCTTTTCCTGAAGATTATTGGCAAGAAGTAGAAGTGCACATAGCATTATTGTCTCAATTGCAGTATAAGGCTTTGCTTGAAATGCATGCGCGAGATTTAGATGAGAAAAGCCATAAAGAAATGCACTTAAAATTCCTCCATAGATATTACTTAGTTTTTTTGCAAGAAAAAAAATAATCACTACTCCAATTATGAAAGTAATCAATGAAGGAAGGCGCGCAGTAAATTCGGAAATACCAAATAACTTGAAGAAAATTCCCACGATAAACATCTGTAGTCGCTGATACGTTATGCCGGGAGCAGTAGTGAGTAATGTAATGAATGGCAACTTCCCCGTCGTCCATTGCATCGCAATTCCCGCAATATAAGCTTCATCTGCCCAGAATGAATAGTTCATATGTTATTAAATTATACTCTTCTACTTATCTCATTTAATTCCTTCGGTTCATTTCTGCTGACTCACTGTCAAACTGTACGGTGATTAATTTAATGATCAATCCTCATTTCTGGTCAAACTATAGTTCATTTTCTATATGAGATGAGTTATTATCAAAACACTTACCATAAATAGCAATTTGGTTGGTTATTAGCATGGGTTCAAGTGCAGCATTACTACATTTATTAAATTTCCGGCTGAAATTGCATATTTCCTTTAAATAAAAATATTGAGTAGATGATTAGGAATGAACAAAATATCTCTAGCACAACAATAAAAATTATTACTTAGAAATAAATGCACTTTTTTTTATAATGATCCAAATTTTTAAGATTAATTCATCAATAAAAATAATAAACGAAAGTTTTGAGGAAAGAGCGTTAATAAGATAATTAATCCATCTCAACTTATTAACCTTTATTTCAATTGTAGCATGCATTACTCCGACAACAAGAAACATAAATGCCCACACGGCTGATTTCACCGCCATCCAATTCATCTCTGCTAGTAGTAAAAATGGGCAAAAGGTAAGGAAAGAAAGCGCTATTCCAAATGATCTATTTGACTCATATCTATATGCAAGAAGACTAAGAATCCATAATAAAGAAAAAAGCATTGTATTTATATCAGAATATTTACGAATAATAAATATATCGACATAAATACAAAAAATAACAAAAAGAACCGAGGGTTTCAACAAAGGTACAAACATTTTTTTAATGTGCTGGATAATTTTAAAGGAGTAGATTTTGCTTTTAAAAATTAAATAATTCAAATAAAGAAAAAAAGGTATGCTATATATTCCAAAAACCTTCCATGTATTTCCTTCACTTGTATAATATATAAATTTTTTTAATATAAAATTTACGAGCAATTTTCCATCTTCAAGAAGAATTTTTTTTGGAAATTGGTACTGTGATATTAATTGAGGCTTTGTTTGTCCAAAAGATAAATGGATATTTCCTGCAGATGTCTTATCATAAAAGAATATTTCAAATATATAATTTTGACCTTTTGAATTTGCTATTACTGGCATGCCAAAAGGATATAGTTCATAAGAATTGTATTGATCCGCTGATACAGTAGCTATATGATACCAATCTGAATCCAATATATTTTTTATTCTAAAAACAGTTTTTTCCTTCGGTAGTTTATTGTTATTGTTAATTCTAACTTTTACTATACCTAAATAATTTTCTGTAGCAGTAAAATTACCAGTAATAATGTTATTTTGTGAATTTGAATAAGTATTTACATGATTGTAAGAAACCACATTTGGATTTGTATCCGAATTAAAAATTTTTACATGAGAAAGAATCAATCCAATGGAAAAAATGCTAATCAAAATTAAAAATTCATTTTTATAGATTGCAAACTTATTTTTGTGCATTATTAGTTAGTTTTTTAACAGTTCTAAATATGACAAATAAACCACTAAAGGTAATCGCTGCCAAGCTAATAATTTGACCAATGTATAAGTAGGATTGAGGTCTAAAGTATAGTATTAATTCAATGTCAACAGAACCATCTAAATTCTTTTTATAATTATGAATTGGTAAATTCTCCTTAATATACTCACTTGATAAGTCCCAACTGTTCGCGTAATTTAGAATCATTTTATGTGAATTATCAAAAAGTGGTTTAGAAATCAAAAAATGAAATACATTTTGTCTTGTTTGATTTGTTTGAAATATTTTCCAATTTTGATCAAATGTATATAAAAAAGCTAAATTTAAAGAACCTTTTAAATTTTTAAAACTTAGCACGTATTTAGTTGGGTTAATTTTAGTCCATGTAAAATTTCCATATGATCCATTTATATTGCGAATGTATAAATTTGGATTCATTTGATTTTTCATTATCGTGTATAAATTAAGCTTTCCAAAGGTCTTTTTTGAATAATACTTTGTAGAATAGTTATAATCTCTGTTATCAACTAGATCTCCTTGTCTGAGCAAATGTGTTATGCCCATTTCTTTATAAAGCTCGATATCGGAGTCAGTACCCTTAATTTTTTTATAAGCATTCTGAAGATAGGAAAAAGAATTCCCTCCCCCATTACTGAACAATTCAACTGTTGGGACCGTAGATATCATTTTAGCAATATTTGCTGACAAATAACCCTTATTAAAAATATAGTTTGTTCCATCAGTTTTTGAGTCAAGTATAAAAATTCTATTTGTTTGCGAATTTGGGACTGTGGCTAAATAATCATTAAAATTAAAATAATAATTTGGCACCTTATAAGAAGAAAATTCACCAAAAAAATTGGATGAAAAAAATGGGAAAAGTAACATCAATATATTAATAGATATTAGGAGCTTTAAAGTAATTTTATTTTCGTATACATAAAGATATGCGAGCCATAGCATATATATAAAAGAAGGTATTAACATAAATTTAAGTGGATCTCTAAACATCTTAAAGAAGGTGAATTCAGTTAATAAAAAACTCATCACTATTCCAAACGGAGGGGAATCCCCTTTTGCAAAAAAAAGAAATAACAAAAAGAATAATAAAAGTAAGAATATACAAATATTAGTATTCTCATTTTTATTCAATTTCTTTAGAATATATATTCTAAAAATTATTAAAATAAAAATTAAATATGTTGAACTAGTAATAATAAAGTTACTTAGATAGGAAAGAAGAAGTGAATGATCTCTATTTTGAATGCTCACTAATTGGTAGTTTTGTGAAAATGAAAATAATCTATCAATGGAATATCTTAACGAAACAAATGATAGAAATTCTTCAAACGTATCTGCGTTAAAATATTTTGAATTATCTAATGACGATGATATGAAGTTTGAATACGTAAAAGGAAGTAGCCAAAAAATATTCACACATACATATACTAAAGCGAAGTAAATTGAAGTTGCAGCTTTTCTCTTTATGGAATAATCTGAATAAATTAAATTTATTAAAATAATCAGCATAAAAGAAATCACAGTATATGACAAATTTCCGATCGAAAGAAATACAGAAGTGAAGCTAGTTAGTGCAAGATATATAAAATTATTAGTTACCAAAAATTTTCTTAACAAATAAAGTGTGAGCGGCACAAATGAAAATGCCATTATTTGTTGAGTAAATCCTGAACTGAACAAAGCAACACTTACAAGATTCGAAATAATGAAAGTGGAAATCAACATTAATCCAAATTTATTTTGAAAGCCTAATTTGTCTTGAAATATAAGATTCAGGTAAAAATACATAAAGCATATCGAGAAAAAAATTGCAAGGAAATATTCCAAAAAATTAAGACTTAAATAATTGAATCCTAGATTTTGTATAAGCGCAAATAGTATCAAGTAGGGAAATGTGTGCAATAAACTTAAGGATTGATTAAAACCTAAAAAAATATAGTCATTCCATGCAAACATTTTATTTACTGCAGCTTTGTAAAAATCGAATACAAATTGATGATCAACCGGATTTAATATTTTATCTCTAGTCCAGTTGAAAGCTATAAAGCTTGAAAGTAAAAAGATAACACCTATCAATATAAGCTCACCTATTAATGCTTTATTTTTTAATAAAAATTTTTTCATAAAAGTGAATTAATGATTTTTTTTTCATTAATTCGACATTTGTCCAATGTATATTCTTTAAGAAAATTATCTTTGCCATGATTAGTTTTTCTTAATAGTGCAACTTTGACGTTTTTTATCAATACTTCCAAATTTGGGGCAATTAGGATTGCATTCCTGCTCCTTCT
Organism: Microgenomates group bacterium; assembly: GCA_049304055.1. Taxonomy (GTDB): domain Bacteria; phylum Patescibacteriota; class Microgenomatia; order UBA1406; family GWC2-37-13; genus JAKBEU01. Next base: position 26,322 of record JBAQNT010000004.1, on the reverse strand, counting down.
AAAAATATCATTAAAAACAAAATTTGTATATGAAATAACTGGTATATCAAAATAAAGAGACTCTAGAATTGTTAGTCCAAAACCTTCTAGTGCATATGTGGGATTTACAAAAATTTTACTCTGCTGCAGAATTTTATACCTCTCCTCGCCAATATATCCTGTAAATGTTATATTTTTTTCTAATTTTTTTTGTTTTACCAGTAACTTTGCCTTGTCCAAAAAGGTACCATCACCTATTATTATTAGATTTGGTGATAGCGATGATCTTTTAATTAAATTGTCAACTAGGTTAATAAGGTCAGAAATTCCTTTATTCTTTTCAATTCGTCCGATGTAACAAAAATCATACTTTTTTTTATATTTATGAATAAATTGCTTAAGATATATAAAATCAACGCCATTATGATTAGTCACTAATTTACTTTTCTTTATTCCACACTTAAGCAGTTGACTACGGAGATGTTCACTTACACAGATTATCTTAGTTGCACTACTAAACATGAATAGTGTAATACGAGCAAGTAGAGCCCTTATCACACTGTCAAAAAAGCCATTTTTTTCTTTAATATAATTTTTAAATATCGAGATAAAATCTCTGTGACTATAAAGCGAAATATGATATTTAATGATGAGTTTTTTATTAAAAATATTCTTTACAATAGAAGCGGGGAAAATATCTATAAAGTTGTTAGTTGAACTATATACTAAATCTATCTTAGATTTAAGAGAATAAGCTATTCTTATGGATTTGAAAAGATAACTTATTCCTTGAATAATATCCCCCAAAATGTTCGTTTTAAAAAATAGTAAGGGTATTGGGAAGACAAATACATTATTTCTTTTAATACAATTAAAGAGCTCCTTATCCTGTTTAATTGAATTCAATAGCTGATTTGTTGTAATCACATACCAATCAAATTCATCTATTTGCAGTAGAACTTTTATCGTAATGCCTTCACCACCTCCAAATGTATTGGGATTCCTCCAACCATTTGGATTAGCTATAAATACTAATATGGATTTGCGAACATTGCTCATACGAAGATTCTATAGTTTACTATACTTTATTTTGTTAAATGGAAAATCATTCCTGTAGCAAGACTTGGGAACCTATTGGAAATAAATTTATCGATATAAAAAAATACTTTGATAAGGCCAATTCTAGTATTATCTTTTCGAAAAGTTGAAAAATATACAGGATAGTATGCCTTTATCTTAAATTTATAATATAAAACGAAATCGACAAAAGCTCTATATGTAAACATTTTTAGATGGCCTGCTGTTTTATTACCAATTTTTGGTCTGCCTAGGACTTTATATACAATATCTAGACCAAATCCAGATTCCACAGTCGACACTTCTGAATTATAAGGTTGAAATCCAAACAATAAAAGAAATCGATTAAAGTAACTTGATAAATTTGGAGTTGATATGATCGTGTGTCCATTTTTTTTTAAAGTTCTTCTAATTTCTTTTATGAATCCATCAGTATTTACAAGATGCTCAATAATCTCTCCTGCAACAATAAAATCAAATGTATTTGAATCATAGGGAAAATTACCATCAATATTTGACTTTACGAATTTAAATTTAAAAATTTTTTTAAATTTAAATATATCAGTTCCATGAAAAATAAATGTATGGTTTTGTCCAAGCTCATCATTTAGGTATTTTAGAAAATAACCATTCCCACATCCTACATCTAGTATTTTTATAGGTTTAGTATAGTCACGCCTTTTTATTTCATTAGCAATAATCTCTTTCATTAAAATAAATCTCTGATATTTGCTAGGAATAAATGAAGCAGGTATAGATAAAAATGATTTATTAGTCATAATTATTTATTATTTTTATATACAAAATATGAATTCTGTGGCATTAAGTTAAACCAAGTAATTCCCCATCTATAGTAAATTCTATTAAATAAATTCACTTTCATTATGTGATCCATTGATTTTCGAGTAAAAAATCTAATATGCGGATTTGATGGATAAAAAAAACGGTCCCAAAAAAAAGCTGCAATTATTATTCTTTTTAAGAAATTAAAATCAGGTGTAATAATTATTACGTTACCATTTGGTTTTAATATTCTTTTTATTTCGCTTATAGTTTTGTCTATGTCTACTAGATGTTCTATTACATCGGTCAAAAACACGGTATCAAAACTATTTTTATCAAATGGATAATCATCATCTGCAGATCCGCATACATATTCTATCTTTGAGTTTATTTTCTTTGCCTTTTCTATTGCAATAGTTGATAATTCCAAGCCAACCGCCTTATGTAGTTTTTTTTTGGTGATTAGGTAATTTAAAAAAATACCCTCACCAGATCCTACATCAAGAACTTTTTTGCCAACAAAATGTGAAATTGATCTATAGAACATATCAAGTTCTGCTATTGGCCAATTTGGGACGCCTGCAGCATGCCCGTCATGACTCTTTTGAGAATTCCAGTATTTTTCATAGTAATTATTAGTTGACATATTTACTAATCTTATATTGATAACGAGAAGAACTATTCCTTAGTCAGAATACACCAAAGATGTTCACAAAATATTTTCTTCAGAAATGGTATATAAAAAGGCTGCGCAATTAAATAGTAAATAAAATATATTATCGATGAATTCATAATGAAGCTATCATTTAAAAAAACTTTATATTTAAAATCAAGTAGATGAGCCGTTTTACTTACAGATTCGACAGTTTGTTCGTTTATGTGCATCGCCTGTTCAAATTTCGACCGGGGATTTTTTTGACTTCGATTCATTGACCTTCCCTTAGCTAATTTGAAAAAAAAGTTTATAAGTCTATTAATATAATATGTATAACGTGGATATCCAATATCGTAAAAGTCCTTGTTTGGTGCGGTATGTATAATTATTCTTCCTTTACTCTTTAAAACTCGTTTAAATTCTAGAAACAGGAGTTCAATTTCTTCTGGGTACATATGCTCCATAACGTCAAGATAAAATATTCTGTCAATACTCGCATCTTTAAATGGAAGTTTATTCAAATTTTTTTCATTTAAGAAGGATATTCTTTTTGATATAGTTTTTTTTAAACCAAACTTTTTTAATTTCTCTATACATAATAATATTGCATCTTTTGAATAATCGATACCTGTAGATGTGCAATTAAAATATTTTGCAGTATAAATAACAACTTCTCCTCTGCCACATCCGTAATCTAGAATTTTTTCTCCTCCCGATAATTCAGCTAGTTTGATTGCAAAGTTATATTTTGGATTTAGTTTTTGCTTGTTATTATTATATTCGTTAAATCCTTCGACAGCATTCAAGAAATAGTCTTTGTTATATATGTTAGAGTCTAATTTTCTCATAGTTCATTTGTATATGCGTTTTGAATTATTTCAATATGTTTTTTCCATGAGTACTTTTTTGAAGTATTATAAGAATTTATGCTTAACATATTTCTGGTCTTTTCATCTTTAAGAACCCTTTTAATTTGAAGATAGTAGTCGTTTTCTGAGTTTTCTGGAACTTGAACAGAATCATACCCATTTTTATATAAAGCTGCAATACCTGAATTTTTTGTAAAGATAGAAAAACAACCTTCTGATGCTGCTTCGAGGATAGTCATACCAAATGCCTCTCTACAGGGATGGATTAATAAAAGAGCTTCACGCATAAATTTTCTTTTTTCTCTTTCATTTACCTCTCCTGTAATATATATATTTTTTTCTAAAAAATTTTCATTAAGTTTTTTAATTAATGCTTTTTTTTGGTCTGGGTTGTCCCAACGACCAACAATATACAAAGGAACAGTAATGTCTTTTTTCCAGAGCCTCAACAATAACTCAACATTTTTTCCTTGATCCCATTTAGTAAGAGCTAAAATATAATTTTTCTTTTTTCCACATACTCCCTGAGTGACACCATTAAAAATACTTATATATTTACCACTATTCTTATGTCTTGAATTCAAATAAGTAATCATCTCAGGATATGCGAGGACCTTGTATGAATGATTAATTATCCCTCTATCAATCAATCTACCCAAGCGAGCTAAAAGGTTGAATAAAATTGACTTTATTAAATTCTGGTTGTATTTTTGAGACAAGATATATTCGATTGGATCATGTATATAAGTTATGGTCTTTATCTTTTGCACATTAGCAATAGTAATACAGGTCAAGGCAGTATATGTACCATGACAAAGAATTAAATCTAAATCAAATTTAAAATAGAAGGGAATAAATAATGGATATGTAATATGGAATAATGAAAAGAATGCAAAAAAAGGCAATTTGAAATTAAAATTTAATATTTTGGGCAGGCCTTCTGATAAATATATAATTGGTATTTTATTTATTCTTAAAATATCTTCATACTCATTGCACATTTCTTTTTTAAGGACATAAAAAATTACGTTATTTCCTTGTTTTTTTAATTCAATCGCCTCTTCCAAAGCAACATTTTGAAAACCACCTGCAAATAGTTTGTCTACAAAGATTCCAATTTTCATTTTTTTACATTTCTAATCAAATTAAATAGTTCAATTTTAATTTTGGTAGGAACAATGAATATAGATAGATATTGAATCACATTGTACACATAGTCTATCAAACCCATTTTATATTTAGGATTAACACTATTTTGCCAGCGAACTTCTAAAGTTGATAGCTCAATTTTTTTTAGCTTTTTAAATGTAGAAGAATTAAAATGTTCTCTATATTTTAGAGTAATCTGAGGTATGTTTGAAAATTCAAAGCAACTTCCTATTCTAAAAGACATGTCGATATCTTCAGCAGGTGGATATTTTGGATTATACAATCCAGTCTTCTTAAAACATTCACTTCGAATCATTGCTGTTGGCTGAGCTACTGGGGAAAAACGAAAAATGTTTTTTCTTAATTCACTATCAGTAGTTGCATATTTTCGGATACTTTTAATTCCTTTTTCATCAAAAAATTGTAGATATCCGCCTATTATTCCGACTCGTGGATTTTGCTCCATGAATTCATATTGTTTTTCTATTCGATCTACTAGTGAAATATCATCGGCATCCTGCCAGGCAATATACTTTCCTTTTGCTTTCCTCACGAGCACATTCCTATTTTCTGCGATATATAGGTTTTTCTTATTCTTATAAATAGATATTCTTTTATCTTTCTTTGCATAGTCCTGAATAACTTCCCATGTTTTATCGATCGATAAATCGTCAGAAATGATCAATTCAAAATCAGTAAAGGTCTGATTTAGAATGCTTTCGATTGCTTCACCTATGTACTTTTCTGCATTGTATGCGGGCATAAGCACTGATACGAGCGGAGTCATAATCGTTTTATTGTGTGCTAATAATTAAATCCTTTGGAATTACGAGTTTTTGATGAGATGTATCATAATAATGGAGAATGTTTTTGCGATAGAAAATAGCCAGTGTGTCTTGGAATATTCCCCTGATGGCCCCCAGTGTAGCGGCGGAGGTTACGGAGCTTAGGTCATAGTCGAGTTTAATAGGGGCTTCATAAATCCGATTGAATCCAAGAGACTGCGCGACGACCAACACTTCAAGGTCCCCTGCGAATTTCTTCTCAACAAGACGTGGTAATACTTTTTCGATGACTTCTTTTCTGTATATCTTTATTCCCGCTTGTGTATCGCGTACGCCAACGCCGAACAGTAATTTTACGAACAGATAATAGCCGTAGCTCAGTATCTTACGGGTGAGTGAGTAGTGGACTTGGGAGGCGGGATGGCGTTTGCTGCCGACGATTATGTCCGCGTTGTACCATTCCATATGTTCCAAGAGCATCGAGATGCCGCTTGTGTCTATCTCCAGTCCTGAATCCATAAACATGACATAGTCCCCTTTTGCTTCATGCATGCCGAGGCGAATAGCATAGGACTTACCCCTGTTTTCAGAATAATAGAGGCACTTCACCTTCTCTATCTTGGCCTGCTTTATTTTTTCAAACGATGAGTCGACTTTGCCATCAACTACTGCGATTATCTCGTAGTCATAACGGATGGCATCGAGAGCCTGTTTGATAATGAGGAGATTCTTTACGATTGTCTTTTCCTGACGGTACACAGGCACTATGAGGGAGAGGAAGTGGGAGGCATTTTTGTCCATTGAGTGAATTATAACAAATCTCCTGCCTACGCGGGAATTTTAAATTTAAAATTAAAAATCGCCAACAATCTGATACAATGTCTCCATCATGAAAAAAATATATGTTTCAGGATCTGTGGCATACGACGAAATCATGAACTTTCCCCATCACTTTAAAGATTACTTCCATCCGGAGAAACTTCATCAGATTAATGTTTCATTTGCCGTGTCGGACTTGGCGAAACATTTAGGCGGGATAACGACGAACATCGCATATGCGCTTCGAAATGCCCAGAAATATTATGGCGGAAAGTACGGCATTTTTCCTGTGGCAGCTGTAGGAAGAGACGGCAACGAGCTTTTATCCTTTTTCAAGGAAAACGGAATAGATACTTCCTATGTGCAAAAAGATGCAAAACTCTACACAGCGACGGGCAAAGTAATCACGGACATGAATGATAATCAGATATGGGGATTTTATTATGGAGCAGCGCGACTATTGCCGAAGTTGGAAACGATGTCGGCAAAGGACGAGCAGTTCTGGGTGGTAAGCGCAACGCATGAAAAACCATTTTCCTCAGCACTGCGTCATGTCATCAGCAAGAAGCTTCCCTATATGTTGGATCCCGGCATGACTCTCACGTGGATACGGGACGACCTCCTGAAAAAGGGAGTATTGAACGCGACCTATGTTATCGGGAATGATTACGAAATCGCGATGATAGAAAAACGACTGAAAATGACGGTGCGCCAAATGGCAGCAAAAGGAATACAAGTAATAACGACTCTCGGAGAAAAAGGCGTCATCCTTACGACAAAAGACGAAACGATAAAAGTAAAGGCATTTAGAGTGCGCAAAGTCGTTGACCCAACAGGGGCCGGCGATGCATGGCGCGGAGGATTTGTCGGAGCATTGGCCGCGGGTAAGACAATGAAGGAATGCTTGGTAATGGGCAACGTCATGGCAAGCTTCACTGTGGGCAACGTCGGGACGGTGGAGTATGAAACGACGAAGGAAGAGATAACGAAGCGCATAGCAAGTTTAAATCCTTGAATACAAACTTTAAACTCTAAACACTAAACCCTAAACAAATAAATACAAAACTCTAAATTTAAAAAAAACAGTTTAGAATTTGAGATTTATGATTTAAGATTTGATTAGAATTTAGTGTTTAGGATTTAGAATTTATTATTTTATTTTAGTTCTATGAAGTACGACGTAAAAGACATGAAACTTGCAGGACTTGGTAAGCAGTTAATAGAGTGGGCTGACTGGCAGATGCCGGTCCTTACCCTTATCCGCAAACGATTTGAAAAAGAAAAACCTCTTAAAGGAGTGACTCTTGCCGCATGTTTGCATGTGACAAGCGAGACGGCAAACCTCATGAGAACACTTAAAGCAGGAGGAGCAAATGTTTTCTTGGCAGCAAGCAATCCCCTTTCAACTAATGATGCAGTCGCAGCAGGACTTGTTAAGGAGTACGGGATTCCAACATTCGCCATAAAAGGTGAAGATAACAAGACCTATTTTAAACATTTGAATGCAGTGTTGGACATGAAGCCGAATCTTACGATGGATGACGGAGCCGATCTTGTCGGTCTTCTTCACACATCCCGCAAAGAGCTTCTTGCCGGAGTCGTAGGGTCAAACGAAGAGACAACAACCGGAGTCATCCGTCTTCGTGCTATGGAAAAAGACAAGGCACTTAAAATTCCTGTGTTGGCAGTGAATGATAATCTGACAAAACATTTATTTGATAACAGATACGGCACAGGACAGTCCACACTTGACGGAGTTATCCGCGCAACGAACATCCTTCTTGCAGGAAAGACATTTGTCGTCGTTGGATATGGATGGTGTGGACGAGGTCTTGCATCCCGTGCACATGGTATGGGAGCGCAGGTCATCGTCTGTGAAGTCGACCCGGTGAAAGCGCTTGAAGCGAGAATGGACGGATACCGCGTCATGCCGCTTCTTACTGCTGTTGCGCAGGCAGATGTCCTCGTCACAGTGACGGGAGACAAACACATCATTGATGTTGCACACATAAAAGCAGCAAAAGATGGAATCGTCTTGGCAAACTCAGGACACTTCGATGTCGAAATAAACAAACTTGCCCTGAAGAAACTGTCAAAAAGCGTCCGCACCGTACGACCATTTGTCGAGGAGTATACAGTGGGAAAGAAAAAGATCTATCTGTTGGCAGAAGGAAGACTAGTAAACTTGGGAAGTGCCGAAGGACATCCAGCAAGCGTCATGGACATGAGCTTTGCAGGACAGGCATTGGGCGCTGAATATATGTGGAAAAATAAGGGAAAGTTTGACGCAAAAGTCGTTGCACTTCCTGAAGCGCTCGATCAGGAAATCGCCGCACTCAAGCTGAAAAGCGAAGGCGTGGAGATCGACCGGTTGACTGCAGAACAGAAAGAATATCTCGCCAGCTGGAAAGAAGGAACCTAAAGTATTTCGGTCTTTTTTTCTTGGAGTACGTAAGGTGAGTAGTGAGGGTTGCGCCAGAAATCAACACCCTTGATATCTGCTTCTATGATTTCCCTCATGAATGGTGCGACATCGACAACCTCTATCTTATTACTTCTTGATGGATCCCCAACAGGTTCACGTGCATTGCTCATATACATCTTCGTAAGGAGTGGATGCTGTATGCGTTCTTCCCAACCTGGATCACTTGGCCCAGTACCTGGGATAAGTTTGCCGTATGCCGACATGAAAGCGAATGCGAGAAGTCCATACTGTTGCAGATGATTCAAGATTTGTTCAAGCGTGCCCATTGTTGAGACTTCGTCATCATATCCGAATCCTATTCTGCCCTTTACAAATTTTTGGTCAGCCTTTGAAAGTTTTTTCATGCTGGTATTTTTTCCATCGATGCGCGTCTTGTCGAATGCTACTCCTCGGATTCCTGTCTGTTGTTCGATACGGGTGAAGGCAAGGTTACGGCCAACGTCGGGCCGGATGCCGGTTGCGTTTTCTGGAGTAGGAATAACAGATATTTTTTCATCAGTAGTAAGAGGAATTCCTGTTTTCATCATATGGTCGGTGAGAGGCTTCCACAGCGATATCGGCAAAAGAGGCATACGGGCCTGAGCGGCAAATGCCTGGGTCGCCGATGAATGGGGTTCAAAGACGATCATGCGATCAAAAAAAGGAGCCGATGCGATCATCTCTGTAGCTATATTCAATGTCACTGGTTTGAACTTTTTTTCCTTGTCGACATTCTTATCCTGGCGTGCTTTCCCAATTGATGGGCAGACCATAGTTACAACAGGGATTCCCATAATCTGTTTACAGTAAAGTGCGATGGAACGAGCGGTATTAAAGTCTTCGGAAGTAAGGAGTGAGCCAACAATGTATACGGATTCTGCACGTGGATCGATATCTAGTGCCTTCAGGTCAATGTCACTGTCAGGCCAGAGAGATGCTGTATGTGTCCCGACTGCATAGGGACCTATCGGTTTTTTTCGCAAGGATTCAGTAAATGATTCTGTCGCATCATTGTGAAGTGGGAGTGTGATTATCTGGGTATTCGCCCTGTTTATCCCTCGGCGTTCAATTTTCGCATTCAACCCTCCCCAGATTTTTTCGGAGTAAGAATATGGGACCGCAATGGAGTGATCGTAGATCATCGCTCCGTTATCGCCAAGATGTGGCGCACGAGAGGCAATCATCGGTACCCGAGAAGCTGCAGATTCCCTACTCAATCTGTTTGTGTTTTAAAAAGTAATAATGAGAGCTATCATACTCCCTTTTTTTACTTCTCGCAATCGCATTTGAAGTTGTCTGCAAGGCGCTGAAGAACTCGCTCAGTCTTGTAAAAGGGCGAGCTTTTGAGATTTTCTATCTCTTCCTGATAATAGAGGATTTGTTGGTCAATCGGATTGTCGGAGACTATTTTCCGTACACGCCACTGTGCACTTGCCTGGAGGATAGAGTGCTGTCTATAGCGGTATAAGACATGAGGAACATGTACACCGGTGTGGCCTGCGTCAAACAGTCGGTACCACAGGTAGTGTCTGAGGTCATACAGGTCGTGTTCGACAAATCCTCCCACATCTTTGGCAAGCTTTGTGTTGAAGAGCGCGCCGTTATTGATATAGTTGGTTCGCTTCAAGAGGTATTTGATGTGTTCGGAATAATCAGGCGAGTGCACGGTGTATGAGCTTCCCTGTTTTTTCCGCATTTCTGCAGGATAGGTAAGCCAGGATGAGTACTCCCGGTTTCCAAAGAGGAGCGTATCGGAATACGAGAGGGCGGCTATCTTGTTGATTTCCAGCGGATGGATGAGTTTGGCGATATAGCGATGGTCCAGTTCATCATCCGCGTCGACAAAACAGGTATAGGTGGAGTCGCTGAGTTCAAGTCCCCTGCTGAATGCCGCAAGCTGTCCCCTGTTGTGTTCATAGGAATGTCCCTGGACATACGGGAAATACAGCGAGATATATTCCCTCATTATTTGTTCCGTGTCATCTATTGAACCGTTATTGATGATGATAGTACGGTCGATATGCTTGGTCTGATGGAGGATGCTTTCAAGCGCCTGGCGCAGATATTGTCCCTGATTATGGGAAACGACGATGGCAGTGACTGAGGAGGTCATTATTTCAGTATAGCAAGAAATACAAAACCCTAAACCCTAAATTCTAATCAAATCTTAAATCATAAATTCTAAACTCTAAACCATATTTTCAGATTTAGGACTTTGTATTTATTTGGTTAAGGTTTAGGATTTAGTGTTTAGAGTTTAGTGCTTATTCCTAGGTCTCTTGGTATTTTCCATTCAAACTTCTTTGCCGCTCTTATGCGGGCATATTTCTTGGGGCTTCTCTTTTTTTCTTTTAATGCCACCTCGATCATAAGCAACCACTCGGCATGGGTCTTGGGAGTATACATGAAATTAGCCATGGCCACCCCGGAGGTGGCCGTACAGATGACGGGCTTGCCGGAGGAAAGATACATGGGGAGTTCTGGGTGCGAAACGTGTGAGGTCTTTGATTGTTTATAGGGAGCGATGAGGATATCAAACGACTGCAGGAACAGTGGAAGTTTTGCATAGGGCTGTTTGCCTACCGGGAAAATGTTCGGATATTCCTCAGCGACAGCAATGACTGGTCGGTAATCGGTGTTCCCTACCAAAACAATGGATGCTGTCGGGAATGCCTGTGCCAGTTTGCCGACAAGCTCTTCATCAACTCGCTCGTCCAGCGTCCCGATAAATCCGATGACTGGTTTTTTTATCCAGCAGAGTCCCACGTCACAGGTCTGTATTGTTTTGCCTGCGTCCTTGAAATGGGACCAATCAACGCCGCTGCGTATAAGGAGGTGTCGACTTGTCCTTGCTTTATCAAGGAACGAAGTCGTTATCCGGATCGCCTTTTTCAAAAGGGCTCCTTCGGATTTGATAATGTGTTTTGCAGCGTGACGGTTATGAGTAAAGTCTTCTGAATGATCAAACAGGAATGTGTCTTTTTTGAGAGGAAGTATCCCATCCCAGAACGGGTGATGTATATAGATCATCTGATTCATGTACTCTTTCGTGAGGGATCGTATCTGTTTGTAGGAATCCTTTATCATCCTGAGGTTTGCTACAGATTGCTTTTGGTAGTTGAGATGGAATGACTGGCGGGCTGTCAGACGGACCGCAATGAAGCGGGATGAGCTTTCCATTATCCGCATGCCAGGCTTTACCCCTTCATCAAAAACTCCTTCGATATAGAGCACCGTATTTTTTTGCGCCAAGGTGCGCGCCAACTGGACCGACCTGGACTGCAGATCGCTTACTGATGTTGTCCCAAAGATTAGATAGGAGGCCTTTGAATTGGTGCCTCCCTTTTTTTGTTTCCCAATGACCCGCTTTGGCGGTATCATCCGTTTTATGGATCGCAGGATAAAAAGAAGCCATGCGTAGGGTGTTTTCTCAAGAAAGAGGAGAAGCCTTTTTTTGCGCGCAAGCGAGGCGAGGAATTGCTTTTTTGAAACGGACTTTTTCTTGATGAAGATCCCTACTATATCCTGGAATGCAAAGTAGAAGGCCGAAAAGAATTCGAAGATGAGAGATGTGTCATGTAAATAGAGACGGGTACGCAGCTGTTCAACCTCCATATAGAGAAGCTTTTCTTTTTCTATAAGCTGGGATTTTCTTGTATGTTTAATCATGATTAGTGAATACTATATCACAAGAATACTAAACACTAAACTCTAAACACTAAATTTTAAACAAACTACAAACTTAAAACTGCAAATCCCAAAGATTCTTAGATTTTAGAATTTAGGATTTTGTATCTATTTGTTTAGAGTTTATGGTTTAGGATTTGGGGTTTTTCATGCCTCTCTTTCCTGTATAATATGAGCCTATGATAAAGCTCACAAAGATAGTCGCAACCATCGGTCCCGTTTCTGATTCCGAAGAACAGATAGAAGCCCTTATCAATGCGGGAGTCGACGTCTTCCGTTTCAACTTCAAACACTCTACAATCGACTGGCATGCAGAACGTATCCATCGCGTAAAGAAAGTCGCCAAAAGAATGAATAAACACATCGGGACGCTCCTAGATCTCCAAGGACCTGAGATTCGCATCAATATGCCAGTTGACGGAATACAAGTAGAGGTCGGAGAGCTTGTTACTTTAGGAGAAGCTGCATTCACTGCAAAAAAGAAGGGGTTTTCTTGTTCGCATCCCGATCTTTTTGAATTCCTGAAGGTCGGTCAACATCTATTGGCGGATGATGGAGCATTCACGTTCACCGTCATGGAAGTGAAACCTGAAGTCATATTGAAATGTAACAGAGCAGGATTCCTGAAAAACAGAAAGTCCCTCCGCATCCCGGGCGCCGACTTCCCCTTCCCAGTCCTCGTCGATCGTGATTTTGAAGGACTCAAAATGGCGCAGCGCGCAGAGATCGATTTCATCGCACTTTCGTATGCCCGCACGGCAGATGACGTTACCGTGACTCGCACGGAGATGGCAAAATACAATGTGGTCGCAAAGATAATTTCGAAAATTGAAGCAAAGTCAGCGATAGACAATCTGGATGAGATAATCGAGGTGAGCGATGGCATCATGGTGGCGCGCGGAGACCTTGGTATCGAACTGCCACTTGAAGAGGTTCCCTATTGGCAGAAAGTGATAATCAAGAAATGTATCGATCGCGGTATCCCAGTCATCACGGCAACACAGATGTTGCAGACCATGGTTGACAATCCATTCCCTACTCGTGCAGAGGTGTCAGACGTTGCGAATGCGACATTCGACCATACCGATGCAGTGATGCTTTCGGCAGAAAGCGCATCAGGAAAATATCCACTCGAAACGGTCACGATGATGAAACACATCATCCAATCAAGTGAACTTCGCTTTTCGGCTGATGTACGTGGCATGACATTGCACAAGGATTCGGATAACGAACGCCTATTATGTGAAGCTGCATACAGCATGTACAAGAATTGTGAGTCAACTGAAAAGGGATTTGGCGGATTTATCGTATTCACGGCAACCGGAAGGACGGTACGAATGCTTTCACGCTTCCGCCCCGGTGTCCCGATTTATGCTCTTGTCCCAAGCAGCAAAGAGGCTGATATGATGATGCTTGATTATGCTGTTGAACCGTTGTCCCATTTTGAGCCATACACGAAAGATTTAATGACAATCAAAGGTATTCACAGTATCGTAGAGCATCTGAAGAAAGAGAAGAAGATAGAAAGCGGGCAGTCAATGATCGTCATTCATGGAGATGAATGGATGAAAAAAGGACACACCTCGACAATCAAATTGATAGAAGTATAACTATATGGGTTCAATCCGCAATTTCGCCATCATCGCCCACGTGGATCACGGCAAGAGTACTCTTGCAGATCGTCTATTGGAGATGACCGGAGTAGTTGGTGTCGGAAAGCACGAAGAACAACTACTTGACCGCAATCCCGTCTCCCGGGAACGCGGCATCACCATAAAGCTGGCTCCTGTCAGGATGCAGTATGGAGAACATATGTTGAACCTCATCGATACTCCCGGACATGTGGACTTTTCCTACGAAGTGGACCGCACGCTTGCTTGTGTGGATGGAGTCATCTTGTTGGTCGATGCAACCCAAGGGATCCAAGCACAGACTATCGCCAATGCCTACAAGGCACTTGATAAGAATCTGGTCATCATTCCCGTCATCAATAAGATAGATATGCCGGGAGCGGAGATTGAAAAAACAAAAAAACAGATAATCGATTTCTTGGGAGTTCGGGCGGATGAGATCTATGAGATATCGGCCAAAACGGGGGTCGGTGTCAAGGCGGTTCTTGACAGTGTTATCGAAAAAATCCCTCCTCCTGCAAACGACCGGTTTGAGATGGTTAACTTAAAACCGGCAACACCGGCAAACCAGCGTCTCCAGGTGCTTATTTTCGACTCCTATTACGATACCTACAAGGGCGTTATCGCATTCGTACGGGTATTTAATGGTTCACTCAAACGCGGGATGACAGTGCGCATGGGACATTCACAAAACAACTTCATTGTATCGGAGGTCGGTATCTTCAAGCCGGACCTGACGGCAACAGATGAGCTGCAAAACGGTGAGATCGGATATGTGGCGACAAACCTGAAGGATATTCATGCTATAGAAATCGGAGACACGATGCAGTTGCCACGGGACGATACCCCTCCCCTGCCCGGATATAAGAAAGTCAAACCGATGGTGTATGCAAGTATTTTCCCGACCGATACGAATGATTATCTCAACTTCAAGAAAGCTTTGGAAAAATTATATCTGACAGATAGTGCATTGGACTTTAGTGGTATTTATAGTACCGCACTTGGCGCAGGATTCCGTGTAGGATTCTTGGGCCTTCTTCACGCTGATGTGGTCCGTGAGCGTTTGGAGCGGGAATATGAGCTGAGTCTCGTCCTCACTCCTCCGCAGGTTGAATTCAAAATAGAAGACGGAAAATTCTATGAACCTATCGTGAAGATATTTATCTACACGCCAGAAAATTATACCGGCGCCGTCATGAAAGTGTGTGAAGAGCATCGTGCGAAGTTCATCACGATGGACAACACGAACCAGATTGCCCTCACCTATGAGATGCCACTTGCCGAACTTATTACCGACTTCTTTGACCGTCTGAAAAGCGTCACAAGCGGATATGCATCCCTTGATTGGGAATTGTTGCGCTACGAATTTGCCGATGCGAACAAGATGGAGCTGTTGTTGAACAACGACCCGATAGAAGAGTTTTCAGAAATCGTCGTTACGGAACGTGCAACCGAAAAGGCGCAGTTCTTGACGAAGAGGCTGAAGGATCTTATCCCACGCCAGCAGTATGACGTGAAGATCCAGGCAAAATATAAGGGAAAGATAATCGCCTCAGAACGCATCTCTCCTTTCCGAAAGAATGTCCTTATCCATAACAGTAAAGTGGTGGGAGCGGGAGACGTAGGACGCAAGAACAAACTCCTTGAGAAACAGAAGGAAGGAAAAAAACAGATGAAGGCAGTCGGGAAAGTCGAGATTCCAAAAGACGCATTCATGAAACTCTTTAATAAACAGTAAGAATAAATATTCCTCTTAACCTTTACACTATCTGTCGATAATGTGCCTGATTGGCGTATTTGAGGCCACCCAATGCAAGACTTGCGTCATTTGTGCCACCTATGGCAATAAGGCCTGGAATAGTGGATGAAACGGGCAGCGTGTGTGAGATAAGGATTCCTCCAGAACTACTTATGCTTTGATGTTCTCTTTTCATAAACTGCATGATTCTACTCCTAAAATTAAGTACATTCTCTCCAGGTACTCCCGAAAGATACTGATGATCGGGCCGTGCAATACACTCATGTTTGTCCTCACCGAAAAAAGCATCTTCTATGAGATGGACAGATTGCCAACCATTCCTATTTTCATTTGCCTCAAGCGTAACAACAAATGGTACAGAGTGCTTACCAAACGCAAGGGCCACCAACACATCGTGTACTTTATTGACGTCGTCTGGGGACATTTCCCCAGCCCCGAATGGGATATGGGCAAAAGCCTCAAGTACATTTTTTCGTTTAAATCGTTCCACCCATTGATCAGGGGTAAGCGCTTCATATATGCTTGAGTTTCTCATCTTTGTTCTATCCATGTTATCCAAGAGTATATTGACCGTCTCAATGCGCTTTGCCTCGGCTTTTTGAGCCTCTGCCTGTTTTTGTTCCTGAAGCCAGGTCAATTCATTATTAATGGCTTCAACCGAAGCAAGTCCGCCAGAAAAACCTGGAAAACGAATAGAGTCTGGATGGGAAGCTTCTAACAACCTAATCATTGGAGAGCTATTATACTATAATATATACTACAGGTCAATATACTCGTTAATTTGATATAATAACGAATGCCTCATACAAGAGAAAAGATTGCCATCAACACGCTCCATATATTGAATGACGGATTCAAGGCGAGTCTCCTTTTATTCCTTCCCTTTATCGCACGCGACCTCAATATCAGTCTGACGAAGGTCGGGTTCTTGGGGACGGCCATAAACAGTCTGGAGATATTCCTCGCTATTCCTGCCGGCATGATTGCGGCCTATGTGGGAGGATTCCAGTTCCTTATCATCACGATGTTGTTCTATGGACTCGGATATCTGCTTCTTTCTGCGTCATTTACCTATGTGACGGTCATCGCAGCCTTTATCCTCGCAGGTGTGGCATTCGGGATGTTCCACCCGGTTGCCTTTTCTGTAGTTTCAAAGATGTTCGGGAAGGGTGAGCGCGGGAGCCAACTGGGCAATTTCACTGCCCTCGGGGACTTAGGACGGATCGGTATTTCATCCCTTACCACTTTTGTCATAACCTATATCGGGTGGCGACAGACCGCATTTTTCAGTTTCACTTTGGTCATCGGATTATTCATCCTATTCTATCTGTTGTTTTCCTACCAAAAAAGAGGTGTCCAAAAAGTGGACCAAGAAGCACAAGGCCCAGGTCCATCGTATCGCGAGATATTGAAAAACAAACGGTTCATGC
The DNA here is from genome assembly GCA_049304055.1 of Microgenomates group bacterium. Classification (GTDB taxonomy): domain Bacteria; phylum Patescibacteriota; class Microgenomatia; order UBA1406; family GWC2-37-13; genus JAKBEU01. The sequence goes on along the minus strand of JBAQNT010000004.1, from coordinate 9,235 downwards.
TTGCAACCTCATGCTTTATCCTTGACTCGTTCGCAAGCTCTGCCCTCTTTATCTTCATTCCTTTCCTCCTTCTGCAACGGGGAGTTGCCCCGATCTATTTAGGCGCACTGACTTCCACATTCTTTATCGGGAATATGTTCGGCAAAGTACTTTTGGGCAAACTGGTTGATAGATTGGGAAATGTGAGGGTGTTTATTATCTCGGAATATCTGATGGCCTTTTTCATAATTGTCCTTGCGGTGAGCGCAAACATTCCCCTTATCATCTTGTCATCGATAATACTTGGTGCTTTCACCAAAGGAACGGTCCCGGTCTTGACTTCAATGGTAACGGAGGCGGTCGACCATCATGGACGATATGAGAAGGCATTTTCACTGAATGCCGTATTCGTTGGAATTGGGTCAACGATCGCCCCCCTCTTCTTAGGATTCCTGTCCGATACTTTCGGCATAACGAATGCCTTCTATGCTGCTTCGGTCCTGGCAGTTATCGCAACGGTGCCAGCAATACTATATAGAAGAGAATCTCTATCTCTCCAATAAACATAGATTAAAGTCCCTATTTGCATTTATCATAAGCATGTAGAATAATAAACTCATACTATGAAAAGAAAAAAAGTAAAGACAAACAAAGTTCCATCTCTGTTAAAGCGTGTTGGAACAAAGGGACTGCTTGCGGCAGGCATCATACTAACAATCATTGCCTTGGGCATTTTTGTTTCAGGTAAACAATTAAATGGGTATAAGAGTAAAGCAGCTGGAGATACTCTGGACTGTAATGGTATTTGCGAGAAATATTTTCCCAATAGTGCGGTGAGTACAGCTGGCAAGGCCCCTTGCACTCAGTCCTGCGCTAAGGTAAAAGCGGAAATCGAAAAAGGCACACCATGTAAAGAAGCTTGCAGACTAACATTGATGGGAAGAGCGGGTGTGTGTCAGCTGGTGTGTGATAAGGCAGGTATTAAATAATATTCATTTTCCCTATTATGGCAAAGAAAAAATGGTTGGGTAAACCCCTGTATCTTGTTATTCTGTTGCTTGTGCTTCTGGGGGTCGGTAGTTACCTGTTCATGAACTATATGCAAACCAATTCCAAAGCAGCGCTAGGCCTTAATTCAACAGCTGCCATGGCATGTTATAGGAGAAACAGCAAGAACAAATGTCCCCTCAGTAACTTTGGTAACGAGATGTCCCCTCAGCAGTTAAAGCAGTTTGCTGCGAGCATCACAATAAGTGAGTGTAAATTTTGTCTTGCGCAGTGTTTTCTGGACCCGAACTCCCAAAATGAATGCAAGATAAAATAAGGGCACGTCTTAGAAGTATTTCTTGAAGAAGGTCTTTTGCCTTTTTGCATACTGGATCTCTCTCGTGATCCAAAGTTCGATCATCTGATCTTTCGTCATTTCATTTTCTATATAGGCGATTATCTGCTGGTATCCGATGGCATTGAGTCCTGGATCGGTCTTGGTGTACCCTTCACCTAGTAATTTTTGTGTTTCCTCCACCGCCCCTTCTTCAAGTCTCTTCATGACACGGGCGCGGATAATCTCCCTTGTCTTCTCCGATTCCGTATGGAAAAACGGCATAAATTGGATACCAATTGGGCCATGGCCACCTCCGGGGTGGGATGTGAGGCTATTTAGCCTTGAAATAATGGTCATTTCTGATGGACGAGCTGGAAGCACCCCTCCTGCATATGCGATTTCGATGCGGCGTATCAGACGGCGCGGATTCATCCTATCACTCTCGTTTAGACCGTCAAATAACGCGGCATTTTTTGCTTTCAAAAGTTCTGTCAGTTCGCTTACCGATTTGTCCTTCAGCTCATTCCTCAGTGGCCAGTTCTCGGGGACCGAAATTTGAGGGACGCCGTAGAGCAAATGATACAGATAATAGCCCGTGCCACCTACAAGAATGGGTGTCTTGCCGCGGGACAGTATGTCAGCAATGACGCCAAACGCCGCGTCTGAGTATTCGCTTGAGGAGAATATCTCCTTCGGATCGACGATGTCATACAACCAAATGCGGGTACTATCTTGGTAATAACCGATTGTCGCTCTATTCACAGTTTTCTGTTCAATAAATTTCATTTCAGGAGTGATATCTTTTCCGGTGACGAGGGTCAGTTTTTTATATATCTGTCGGGAGTCGAAGTTCACGATTTCACCGTTATGTTGACTGGCAAGTTCCAACGCCTTCGCGGTTTTTCCCGTAGCTGTTTGGCCGAAGAGGACGAAGATGTTCATACGTATTACTTCCACTTCTGCATTTTGGCTGCATCGACAAGATTCTTGAACAAATAGAGCACATCAAGCGGTCCTACTCCTCCAGGAGTGGATGTATAGGCGCCGGCAATACCTTCGATTTCTTTTTCTTCATAGTCACCTTTCAATTTACCGTTTTCCTTGCGGACACCGACATTGATAAGGATGGCTCCCGGCTTGACCATCTCAGGAGTCAATACTTTTTTTCCAACAGCTGGAATAAGGACATCCGCTTCTCTGTAGTATTCTTCTGGTTGAGGAGTTTGGGAGTTGATGTTCATGAAGTTTATCTTCACTTCGCTGAATGTCTTGACGAGCGGCTTGCCGCCTGTTGCACCCTTTCCGATGATGATGACATGTTTGTGCTTAAGTGCGCGGCGCAGGGCTTCAAAGTCTTTCTTCTTATCTATGAAGAGATGCGCATCTATTTTTGGATGGATGAAGGTGTATTTCAAGAGAGTTAGGACCGCAAGCCCCAAAGGTGAGTAGAACTCTGTCTTTCTTCTGTGTCCTTCTATCTCCTTCTCAAGCGCGACAAAGTCGTACATGCTCTCTGTGGTGAGTTGAGGCGGGAGCGGCTGTTGGACAATGATTCCCGTCACATCAGGGTGCTGGGACATTTCCTTGATCTTTCTGAGGAAGGGTTCAAATGAAGGAGCGGTTTTGTAGTGGATAAACTCAAACAGAATACCCAATCTCTTGGCTGTTTGCTGCTTGATACGGACGAATGAGAGCTGTTCTGGAGTGTCACCGACCAAAAAGACGACCACTTTCAACTTGCGCTTTTTACTGAGCTTAGCGACCTCTTTCTTAAGCTCTTCTTCGAGTCGTTCTACCAATAGTTTTACCGGTATAACCATTATAGATTATTATACCAAGCCGAAGGCTAAAAGTCCACTCTAGGGACGGACCCTGGAGGGTGGGCTTTTTAGATGAGTGTGGCGCTTACTACCTTGTCCGCTTTGTCGGAAAAACGCATCAAAATGACTCCTTTTGCCGTGCGTGAGCGCGGTGGGATTGAGGCTAGAGGGATCTTAACGATCTGGCCTGAAGTGCTCGTCATAATGATGGTTGTATCTTCCGGATTGACTATTTGGACAAAGCAGATTTCACCCATTTTTTCGTCTACTGAGGCTATTTTTACCCCTTTTCCGCCTCTGTGCTGGCCTTTGAAGAGGGCTAAATTGGTCTTTTTACCGACTCCTCGCTCTCCTATGACAATTATGTTCTTCTTAAACTCTTCTTGGGTGAATACTTCAGCTGAGGCTACAAGGTCGCCGTCAGCAAGTTCGATGCCACGTACGCCGATTGATGCGCGTCCAGTTGGTCTGACTTCAGGCTCCTTGAAGACGATGGCTTTGCCGTGCTTGGTGGTGATGATGACGTTCATTTTGCCGTCTGTCATCTTGACCCACAACAGCTCATCTTTTTCTTCCAATTTGATAGCGATTATGCCGTTTGAACGGATATTTTCGAACTCTTCAAATGTTGTCTTCTTGACTGTGCCTTGTTTCGTACACATAAGGACGAACTTCTTTGAGAATGCAGCCAATTGTTCTTGTTTGGAGGTCGTTGCGACACCATTTGCGCCGTAGGTAAGTACGGAGGTCACGGTCTCATCAGGACGAAGTGCGAGAAGATTCACTATCGCCTTCCCTTTTGAGATACGGGAACCGACTGGGATATCCCATACTCTCGTCTGGAACATGCGTCCTTGGTTCGTGAAGAACAAGGTGTAGTCATGTGTCATTGCGGTCGTGATGTAATAGACGTTATCGGTTTCTTTTGTCTCAATTCCCGAGACTCCCTTTCCACCCCTGTTTTGTACCTTGAATGTCTCGCGTGGGACCTGTTTGATATAGCCTTCTTTGGTAAGGACGACAATCACTTCCTTGTTTTCGATAAGTTCTTCATCGGTTATTTCTCCGGGGCGTGATTTGATGACTTTCGTGCGGCGTTCATCTCCATAGCGTTCAACGAGTTCAAGCAATTCTGTTTTGATGACTGCCAAAATCTTGAAGACATCACGAAGGAGGGACTCAAGATAGTTGATGAGTTTTCGGAGTTCCTTGAGTTCTTCTTCGATCTTGGATCTTTCAAGTCCGGTGAGGCGTTTGAGCTGCATGTCAAGGATGGCTTGGGATTGAATATCAGAAAGACCAAACTTTTTCATGAGTTTTGCTTTTGCTTCCGGCTCGTCTTTTGCTTTCTTGATTATTTCAACCACCTCATCGATATTATCGAGTGCGATGATATATCCTTCCAGGATATGTGCTCGGTATTTGGCCTGTTTCAATTGGTGTTCAGTCCTTTTGGTTATTATTTGGATTCTGTGTCGAAGATAGTATTCAAGGATGGTTTGTAGTCCGAGTGTCTGTGGGACACCGTCGACCAATGCGACGATATTCATTGGGAATGACGTCTGCATTTCGGTGAATTTGAAGAGGTTATTCAGGACCTTCTTATATTGTGCGTCTCGTTTGAGTTCGATGACGACACGGATTCCGTCTCGGTCCGATTCATCACGGAGGTCCGAAATACCGACAATTTTCTTGTCGATGACCAAGTGTGCAATCTTCTCAACGAGAAGTGCCTTGTTGACCTGGTACGGCAGTTGGCGGATGATTATTGCCGTTCTTCCCTTATCAAGCTCTTCGTCTTCTACCTTGGCTCGGATAAGGACTTTGCCTTTTCCGGTAGCATAGGCTTGTTTTATTTCGTTCCATCCATAGATGATTCCGGCTGTCGGGAAATCAGGTCCTTTGACATGTTCAAGGAGTTCATCTATTGTCACGTCAAATGCAAGAGGGACATCGGTCGGCTTCATGAGCTTTTCTTCTTTTGCCGTAACTGTCTTTTTTGCGCGGTCGATCATGAGGCAGATTGCTCCCACGAGCTCTGTCAGATTGTGAGGAGGAATTTTGGTTGCCATACCGACGGCGATTCCTTCTGCTCCCATAAGGAGAAGATTAGGAAGTTTTGCCGGAGTATATTGCGGTTCTTTCAGTGTTGAATCGAAGTTGTCTGTCCAGTCGACGGTTTCCTTGTCGATATCGTCCATAAGTTCATCTGCGATTTTAGACAGTTTGACTTCTGTATAACGCATAGCGGCAGGTCCATCTCCATCAATGGAACCGAAGTTTCCTTGTCCCTTGATAAGCGGATATCGCATCGAGAAGTCTTGCGCCAGACGGGCGAGAGCATCATAGACTGATGAATCACCATGTGGATGATATTTACCCAAGACCTCTCCAACAACCTTCGCGCTTTTTGAAAAACGTGCGCCGGAGGTGAGTCCCATCTTGTACATTGCGTACAAAATACGTCTGTGGACAGGTTTCAATCCGTCTCTGATATCTGGAAGTGCACGGGACACGATGACAGACATTGCGTAGTTCAGATATGCACGCTTCATTACATTGACTATTTCCTCATTGGATTTACCATTGTGAGGAGTTGCCAATTCTGCTGCTGTTGTGTCTTCCGGTTTTTTTTCTTCCATAATTTTTCAGATCAAAACTTATTTCATTCCTGCCTTAATAGATTCGTATGCTTTTTCTTTTCCTAAAAAGTTTTTTGTCTTGACCCATTTGTTGGCTTCAAGTTCTTTATAGTGATTGAAAAAGTGTTGAATTTTCTTTTTTTCGATTTCGTTCAAATCGCCGATATCCTGGATGTCTGCAAAGAAAGGATCGACTTTTTCGACAGGTACTGCCAAGATTTTCGTGTCAATTCCCTCTTCATCTTCCATTTCCAACATGCCGATTGGACGGACCGAAATGTATGCACCTGGTTGGACTGCATATGTTGAGATGACAAGAACATCAACAGGATCTCCATCCTCAGCATGAGTGTTTGGGATGAAGCCGTAGTTGAAAGGATAGACCATTGTCGTAAATGCGAAGCGGTCGACTTTCATGAATCCTGATTCCTTATCGAGTTCATATTTTATAGGCGATCCTTGTGGGATTTCGATAACGACATTTACTTCTTGGGGAGGGTTTTTTCCGACGGACAGTTTTGATGTATCCATTGTTTTAATTTTAAATTTATAATTTTAAATTCATTAAATATCCAAATTCGCTGACTTTGCGTGCGTCACAATGAATTTCTTGCGTGGAGGTACTTCATCTCCCATGAGCATCGTGAACACATGATCCGCTTCCTGTGAATCTTCTATGTTGATTTTCTTTAATACTCTGTTTTCTGGATTCATCGTCGTCTCCCACAGCTGTTCAGGATTCATTTCTCCCAAACCTTTATAGCGTTGGACGTTGATGTTTATGCCATTTGCACCGATTCGTTTGACTGCCTTCTCTTTCTGATCTTCAGAATATGCATATTCAATCTTTTTCCCTTGTTGGATTTTGTACAAAGGCGGTTGTGCAACATAGAGATGGCCATTTTCGATAATCTGCGGCATATGGCGGAAGAAGAATGTCAGAAGAAGAGTCATGATGTGCTCTCCATCGACGTCTGCATCGGTCATGATGACAATTTTGTGATAGCGAAGTTTCTTGTAGTCGACCGTTTCCCCAATTCCCATTCCGAGTGCGATGACGAGGTCCTTGATTTCCTTAAATGCGAGGACTTTGTCAAGATATGCGCGCTCAGTATTTAAGACCTTTCCTCGAAGAGGGAGGATTGCTTGGAATTTGCGGTCACGACCTTGTTTTGCGGTACCACCTGCTGAGTTACCTTCTACCATGAAAAGCTCTGAAAGTGCAGGATCTTTTTCCTGACAGTCAGCAAGTTTTCCAGGAAGGGCTGATCCTTCAAGTGCACCTTTGCGCAGTACTGCTTCTTTGGCTGCTTTTGCTGCCAATCGCGCTTTCTGTGCAAGGAGGATTTTTCCTAATATTTCTTTTGCGACACGAGGATTTTCTTCAAAATAGACATCCAAGTATTCGGATACTGCCTGTTGTACGACCGACTGGACTTCGGAGTTACCGAGTTTGGTCTTTGTCTGTCCTTCAAATTGCAGATTGGTCGATGGCATTTTGACATATACTATTGCTGTCAGACCTTCTTTTACATCATCTCCAGTGAGTGAATCTTCCTTGTCCTTTTCTGCCAATTCTTTCTTTGCGTACGTGTTTATTGCTTTGGTGAGTGCGATTCTGAAACCGGTAAGATGTGTTCCACCTTCAGCCGTATTGATGACATTGACGAATGAGTAGACGTTTTCCGAAATGGAGTCATTATATTGTATGACAACTTCGACTTCCTTGTCCCCCACTGCCTTGTTGATGAAAATTGGGTCATGGACTGTCTTCTTGCCACGGTTCAGATCGTTTATGAGTGAGATGATTCCACCGTCAAAGAAATATGACATCCTGTCATTTGCTTTCTTGTTCTCAATCTGGAACATGACGTTGCGGATGAGATAGGCGCGTTCTTTCAGTTGCTTCTTAAGTGTTGGATAATGGATTTCTATTGTTTCTGTGAAAATCGATTTGTCTGGAAGGAATGAGACTGCGGTTCCGTTTTCGAAATCGAATCCGAGTATGGATGACTTCACTTTTTCAACATCCCCTTGTGGTTTGCCTCTTTTATATTCCTGTCTGTATAGCTTGCCTTCTCTTCGGACTTCGACGATGACGTGGTCCGAAAGGGCATTTACGACCGATGCACCGACTCCGTGAAGACCTCCGGATATCTTGTATGCGCTTTGGCTGAACTTACCTCCTGCATGGAGCTTTGTCATGACAAGCTCAAGTGCTGAGACCTTGTATTTCGATACTTTTTCGACTGGAATACCACGACCATTATCAAAAACGGTGTAATATCCATTCTCTTCTACGATTATTTTGACGTCTTTTGCAAATCCCGCAAGTGCCTCATCGATGGAGTTGTCAATGATTTCATTTAAGCAGTGGTTCACTCCCAATTGGGACGTGGTTCCGATATACATTCCAGGCCGTTTTCGTACTGGTTCGAGTCCTTCCAAAACGACAATTGACTCTGCACCGTAATCTGAAGATGTTGCCATAAGAATAGGATTATAGAAGAATTTTTGCTAAATTGCAACCTATGCTTTCACGCACAAACTAGCCTCGGCCACCTCCGGGGTGGCCATATGGTCGATAAGGCGTTAAATATGCTTTCCTGACAGTCTAAATAAGATAATTGCGGCTTATAATCCGTTGCTATATATTCTGATTATTTAAATAATCAGAATATGGTTCAACTCTCAAAAAGAATGGTAAAACCAGAGATAATGGAAAGAATATTAGCTCTTCTTTTTGATGTGATTGGCAAACAAAATGATAGACGACAGTTTATGACAATTCTTAATGGAATATTTTCGCCGATAGAAAAGATAGTGATTGCAAAGAGAATTGCGATATTTTTGCTTTTGAGCAAAGGAATTGAGTGGAGAATTATTTGCGACATTCTCAAAGTATCAAATGCCTCAGTGTCAAAATGTCAGATGATTCTCCTCAATAATGAGGAAGTAAGAAAAATAATCAAAGTGTTTATGAGAAATGAAGCAATAACACTTTTCTTTGATGAATTTTTATTGGCCTTTTTTGGACCTGGGACAGCATATATGAATTGGAAGACTGGATTAAAAAGAAAAAAGGAAATAGAACGGAAGAAATCACAGATTTTTTAATCACTCTGCTTATTTAAATAATCAGAGTAAGGGAGAGGGCCAAAAAAAATCCCCCGAGATTACTCAAGGGGGACCTTTTTTGATGTTTCAAGATGAAAATAAATAATTAAAAAATTATTTCATTTCTACTTTTGCACCTGCAGCTTCTATCTTCTTCTTAGCTTCTTCTGCGACATCTTTCTTCGCATCTTTAACTAATTCGTAAGGTAGAGTTTCTACTGCTTTCTTAGCATCCATAAGTCCAAGTGCGGGATTGATTTCTCGTACTGCCTTAATTACTGCTAATTTATTTGCTCCTGCTTCGGTAAGCACAACGGTGAATGAGGTTTTTTCCTCAACTGGACCTGCTGCTG
>JBAQNT010000003.1:0-34778 GCA_049304055.1 Microgenomates group bacterium | reverse complement strand
GTTACGCCGAATTTATCTTCGAGGTATTTTGCAAGTTCAGCCATTTCAAGAACTGTTAAGCTCTCGATCTCTGTTGCCAATTTTTGCATTTTTTCTGTGAGTTCAGCCATTGTGTATCACCTCCTTTTAGGTATGGTAAAAATAATAATGTTTTCCAGCTTAGCCTTTTTTCGCTTTCGCGTTCAAAACCATAACGAATTTCTGCGTTGGGAATTTGATTGCTCGAACGAAGCTTGACATCGGGCTCTTCATACTGCCGATTATCTTTGCCATCAGTTCGCCTTTGCTTGGGAGATTTGAAATCTTCTCCATTGCTGCTGCATCATATGATGTTTGATCAAGGAATCCAAGTTTGAATGCGATTGATTTATCTGTCTTTGCGACTTTTGCGAATGCATTCATTCCGTTTGACCAATCAGATCCAAGACTGATGATTGCTGTGTTTTCCTTCAGGTTCTTTGCCATTTTCTGTAATGGGCGAAGTTGCGCAAGTTCCTTTTCTGCAAGTTTGTTGATTGATTTCGTGAGGATGCTGTTCTTTACGACCTTGACACGTGCACCTGATTTAAGGAGTTCTTTACGAAGACCTTCAAGAGCGATGTGTTTTGTCTTTTCGAATTTAAAGAATGCGAAGTTCTCAGATTTCTTGAGAAAGTCTGTAACGACGGACAGTTGAGAAAGTTTTTTTTGATTTTTCATGGCTTATCACTTTTTTGCCCGTGGGCAAAATATTCTAGGAAATTAATAATTAATTTATAGACTATTTAAGTCAAACCTAGAGTCGAAATGATTTCTCTAGTATAACAGATTTCAGGAAAAAAGCAACTATTAGGCTTCTCCAAGGAGTTCTCGGAGGGACTTAACCTTGCGCTCACCCTTATCATCTGTCTTTTTCTTTGCTGAGGCTCTTTGTGCTTTGAATTCTGCTGCCACTTCTTGCTTTTTCTTGAATTTCTCCACTTTACCCTTAGTATCGAGGAATCTGTGCTCACCAGTGTAGAATGGGTGACATTTGCTGCAGACTTCGACATGAATTGATTCTTTTGTTGAACCTGTGGTGAAGTTTACGCCGCAGGAAGAACAGATAACCTTTGCTTCTTCGAAGTATTGTGGGTGAATTTGTGCTTTCATACTAGATAGGTTCAAATAATCAATGAAAATTAATTATAACACACGTAAATCAAATTACAAATAATCTTTTTTTCACTCAGCTTTCATACTCAAGCAATTCCGGGATCCTGAGAGTGAAAAACACTGTTGCGATGATAGTTGCTATCCCCCCGATAACCACGGTATAGGGCGTCCCAATGAGGCTAGCTAGAAGTCCTGACTCCACTTCCCCGAGTTGCGGCCCGCCAAGATAGAACATCATGTTGATGGATACCATCCTCCCTCGCATATGATCAGGCGTGACCATCTGGCGCAGGGTGCTGCGGATAATACTGCTGACCATGTCGGCAGCTCCTACAACCGCCATCATGATGAGTGAGAACAGGAATATGTTCGAAAAACCGAATAGGACCGTGCCGATACCATAGAAAAAGACAGATACCATGAGCACATAGCCTTGTTTTTTGATGTGCTTGCGTGAGGCAAAGATGACGCCCGCAATGATGCCGCCGATTGAGGGGGCAGCGTAGAGTAGGCCTAAGCCTTCAGGGCCGACTTTCAGGATATCTGCGGCAAAAACAGGCATGAGCGTCATTCCCGATCCGAAGAATGTGGCAAAAAAGTCAAGAAGCATGGAGCTCCAGATGAGGCGAGAGTTCTTGACGAAGCGCAGCCCCGCTTTGATGGAATGGAGCCGCCCTTGGGTAGCCTGGGAAAGCTCCTGAGGGAATCGACCGATAAGGACGACGTTCGCGAGATAAAATGCGATACAGAAAATGTTGAGAGCTAATACGGTCGGTACGCCGTGTCGTGCAATGATGAATCCCGCAATGGAAGGGCCCATGACCATGGCGGCCTTATATCCCATTGAGTTGATACTTATGGCATTCTGGTAATCATGGCGAGGCAAAAGGGCGGGTAAGAGCGCCTGGCTTGCTGGGGAGGCGAAGGTAAGTGCGGTCGAATTGGCCAGTATGACGAGATAAATTACGGTGGGCGAGACAAGGTTGAGAAATGCGAGCACAGTCAGGGTACAGGAAATAATGAACAATACTGTATTTGTATATACGAGTATCCGTCTTCTGGGACGGGTGTCTGAGGTGTGTCCTGCGATAAGCGCAAAGATGAAAACAGGTAGGACGCGGGCAAGACCCATGAGTCCAAGGGACAATGCCGACCCAGTCAGCTGATACATATACCACGACAAGGCGACGTTCTGCATTTCATATCCTGTCTGGAATGCAAAGACGCCTGAGGCGAACATACGGAATGGACGATGACTGAGTGCTTTAAACATAATTATTTGCAAAAAAGAATATGATTCAAATTATTCCAATTTAGGTTAAGATAGCTTAGCCTCTCGCATTGCATCAAATACCTTCTCCCACTTTCCTTCTCCGATAATATCTTCAAGATTGTGGAAACTTTTGCCGATTCTGTGGTCGGTTAGCCTATTTTGTGCAAAGTGATACGTGCGAATCTTGTCGGACCTTTCTCCCGTTCCGATATTGCGTACAAATGATTGAGACGCTCCCTTTTTGCGCTCCTCTTCCAATTGATAGAGCTTAGCAGAAAGCAGATCAAGTGCAATCTGTCTGTTTGCAAGCTGCTGTCGTTCCCTACTGGCTGTCGTCACAATCCCTGTGGGTTTATGTATGAGTCGCACTGCGGTTGAAACCTTGTTTACGTTTTGACCTCCATGCCCCCCTGCCCTAAAAAATTGCCATTCGACATCGGCCGGGCTTATCTTTATTTCTGATTGGATTATCTGGGGAAGGACGACGATAACGCAGGTTGATGTGTGGATTCTTCCTTTGCGTTCGGTTTCAGGAATTCTTTGTACTCGATGCACCCCTGTTTCATGCTTGAAAAGGGCAAATGCATTCTCACCTTGTATCTTTGCGACATTGTCTTCCAGATAGCTTACCTTGAATTTATACTTCTCCGCGAACTTGAAGTATGACATCAAAAGTTCCTGCATCCACAATTTACTCTCATCTCCTCCCACTCCGGGAAGAGACTCGATAATGGCGACGTTTGGATTAATAAGCATAATTTCAAGTTAGAAATTTACGACTGTCTGTTCACCTGTTTTCATGTTCTTAACTTTCACGGTTTTCTTTTCTATTTCTTCAGGGCCGAGGATATAAACAGTTTCTATTCCTTTTTTATTGGCGTATTTAAGTTGCTTTTCGAGTTTGGCCGTTTCATCAGGATAGAGGATAACGCTTTTACCCTTCTTCCTGAGTGTATTTGCCAGTTCAAAGGACTGTTTTGCAAGCTCAGGTGAAAAGATGGTCACCAATTCCTGCTTGTTTGATTCATCTTTCAAAAGACCGCGTTCCTTGATGACTTCAAATAGCCGTTCGATACCGAATGATCCACCCGTTGCAGGCACGTCACGACCTAAATAGAGGCCAACCAACTTGTCGTAGCGGCCGCATCCGGCAACTGATCCAACTCCTCCATCGCGGACGGTAAACTCCCAGACGGGACCTGTGTAATAGGAAAGTCCTCGGATTATCGAGAGGTCAAATGTATAGAGTTCCTGCTCTACTTGAGCTGCGGTGAGATAAGAAAAGATTTCCTTAAGTTCGTTCAAGCCCTCAAGTGCAATTGGCACATCTTTCATCATTATGGAAAGCTTAGCTATAAGCTCCTCATTTGTACCCTTAAGCGATACGACCTCAATTATTTTCTTTATGACATCTTGTGCAACTCCTTTTTTTTCCATCTCTGCAATGACACCGTCAAGGCCGATTTTTTCCAATTTATCTATTGCAATGCAGATGACGTAAAACTGATCCTGTGTCGCACCGGCATACTGTACAAGACCGTCAATGAATTTCCTGTTATTGATGCGCGCATAGTAATCGGTGAAACCTAATTGTCCCATGATGGCAAGTCCCATCTGGATGAATTCAGCGTCAGCAATCATGGAAGACGATCCTATGGTGTCAGCATCGCACTGGAAAAACTCGCGGAAGCGACCTTTTTGTGTGTTGTCCGCCCGCCAAACTGGTTGGATTTGATATCTTTTGAACGGGAGTGGGATCTTGTCCCCATACTGTGCGACCACACGGCAAGTCGGGACGGTGAGGTCATATTTCATGGCTACTTTGCGTCCTCCTCTATCCTCGAATTGATAGATGAGCTGTTCTGCTTCTTCTCCATATTTCCCCAACAGAATATCGGCATGTTCGAGTGTCGGCGTTTCAAGTGGCTCGTAGCCGAACGATTCGAACACCTGTCTGAAAAGAGCGATGACGCGCTGGCGGATTTTCATGTCCTCAGGGAGGAAGTCACGGAACCCTTTGAGCGTGCGTGGTTGGATGGTTTTCATACCCTGTATTATACAGAAATGAGGCCTGAAGATGTGTACCAATGAAATGTTCGTGCCTGGCCACCCCGGAGGTGGCCGCAAGGCCTTTCTTTTTACATACCGATTGTGTATACTATATGGCGATATGACACGTGGGCAGATGGAAGATATCATTTCGAAAGAAATAACGCAGTTCTACGCAGAAACGGTCGGTGTTGGTCCCCGTCAGTCGAGGGCATATATAACACACGACATGGTGCTTATCCGACTTAAAGGAAACACACATCCGTATGAACACATTTTGCTTAAAAAAAGCAAAGGAGTCGAGATGGTGAAACATATGCGTACGACCATCCTTGAGTCGATAGTCGATGACCTTACCGCGATAGTCGAAAAATATACGAATACGAAAGTGATAAGTGTGCATGCGGACTCAAGCACCCGCACGGGTGAACGGTTCGTCATTTTTATTTTGGAGCGGAATCTTGATTAGGTAATTTGGCAGTCAGTTTCGGTATAGTCTTCAGGAATCCTGATTAGACCAGTGAACGCCAGAACTTGTTTGTTCTTATGGACAAAAAATTCTGGGATACACTCGGTTTAATACTCGTCATCAGCAATGCACTCGGTATTTTCGTGCTGTTTGAGATGCTTATCTTCGGATTCCCTTACGTGAGTATATTCATCATCATTTTTTATTTCGTGTGGGATTTCAATAAGAAGTTGTTTAAAGCGAAGACTAAAAATACATTGCAAACCCTAAACCCTAAATCCTAAATACTAAACAAATGGGACAAAATTCTAAACACTCAAACAGTTTGGGATTTAGTGTTTAGTGTTTATAGTTTCTTTAGGGTGTATTCTCCCTTAGCGTCTTCAATCTTGTAGCCTTTTTCCTCAATTTGCTTGCGCAGTTCATCGGCCTTTGTGTATTCTTTCTGCAGCTTTGCCTGTTTTCGCTCATTTGCAAGTCGGATCACTTCCTCTGGGATTTCGACTTTTTTCTCATCCCGTAAAAGAGCTAATCCCAAGAGACGATCGACCATGGACAGATTTTTAAGCTTTTCCGCTGCGGGAAGTTCAGACTTCATCATGGTAAAAAGACTTGCGACAGCTTGAGGGGTCTGTAGATCATTCTCCAGTGATTGCGTGAATCCTGTGAGGAACTCATCATTTGTCTTGCCCGTGACGTTTTGTGATTGCGATTTCAAATGGGAAATTTCCGCCTTCAGTTTTTTATATGCCTCCTCTGCCCCTTTAAGTGCTTCCCAAGTAAAGTTCATTGGTTGCCGATAATGAGATTGTAAAAGAAGGAGTCTAAACGCCATTGGATCAATTCCTCTTTTTTGTATATCTTCGATGGTAAAAAAGTTACCCAGACTCTTGCTCATTTTCTGTCCTTCGACTTGGAGAAAATGATAGTGCATCCAATAATGGACAAAAGGGGCGTCATTTGCCGCTTCTGATTGAGCGATTTCATTTTCATGATGGACCGGGATATGATCTATTCCGCCTGTATGGATATCGATAGTCTTACCTAAGTATTTCATACTCATGGCAGAACATTCTATATGCCATCCTGGAAATCCGTCTCCCCATGGGCTCTCCCAGTGCATAGTATGGTCCTTGAATTTTCCGACCCTTTTGAACCATAAGGCAAAGTCGGCAGCATTCTTTTTTTCCGCGTCGACAT
This sequence comes from Microgenomates group bacterium, assembly GCA_049304055.1. Classification (GTDB taxonomy): domain Bacteria; phylum Patescibacteriota; class Microgenomatia; order UBA1406; family GWC2-37-13; genus JAKBEU01. The sequence goes on along the minus strand of JBAQNT010000003.1, from coordinate 28,653 downwards.
ATACTTCGTCCCGTACCGCATTTTGTTTATCCTCTTTTTTTTGTCCCGATAATGCACCGTAGTTTTCAAACGTACTTACGTCAAAATACACTGCTTCCTTGGTTTCATATGCATGACCTTTCTCGATGAGCGTCTTCACAAGCGCTATCATTTCGGCAATATGGTCTGTCGCTTTGCAGACAGTTGTGGGACGCAGGATGTTCATTGCATCCATCGACATAAAGAAAAAATCGGTATAGTACTGTGCCAGATCCCAGACGGTCTTGCCGTATTTGCGAGCACCCTTTTCCATCTTATCCTCGCCCGTGTCAGCGTCATCCGTCAAGTGTCCGACATCGGTGATATTCATGACGTGTTTTACGTCATATTTTTTATATTCGAATATACGTCTTAAGGTATCATTGAAGACATATGCACGGATATGTCCGATATGGGCAAAATCATAGACTGTCGGACCGCAGGCGTAGAAAGAAAGGCTCGCTTCAACGATTGGTTTGAATTCTTCCACCTTGCGGGAGAGTGTGTTGTATAGTCGCATGTGGACATTATACTAAGAAAACACTAAACACTAAACTATAAACTCTAAATAAAAAAGCAAAATCCTAAATTTGAAAAATTAAATAAATCTTTTAGGATTTAAAATTTGAAGTTTAGAATTTTACTCTCTTATATCTCAAACTTCGTCAGGAGCGGAAAATGATCGGAGTATGATGCGTTGATACGGACAGTAGACAACGCCTTGCAGTTCTTGTAGAAAACATAGTCCAGTTTGTTTTCTTTCCCCATGATGAACTGGAATATCTTCATGAGGAATTTTTCGACAAATGTATAGTATAGGAGTTTGCCGTCGGTCGTGAATGCAATTGAATGTGTCGCTTCAAGAAATCCGTTTTCGGTCATCAGCTCTTCCAGTTTCTTGCGCCCGAATGGATAATTGAAATCCCCTACAAGGACGGTTGGAGTATTGGTCATGCGCTTGATGTCGCTTAAGGTGCGCTCAAGCTGTTTGATACGGATGCCGTTGGTCCCATGTGCGGAAAGGTGGATGTTGTATACGGTCACTTTTTGTTTTGATGGCCCCAATACAAATTCCGTCTTAAGGACCGTACGATCTTTTTTCTTGGTCTTGAAGACGCGCAGGATAAAGGCAATCGCTTCACCGAGTCCCCGAGGAAGTGTTATCGATTTGGATCCTGTACAACGACCTGAATGGGGGCGGATAAAAGTTGCAACTCCGTACACCGTCCCGAATTTTATGAATCCGTTGGAATAGTCGGCCAAGTCATATCCGAGTTTCTCTATCTGTTCGATATTGCGTTCATCCGTGTCCATTTCCTGCAGGCATACGATATCCGGCACATATTTCTTGAAGATGGCACTCAAGCCATGTTTAGCATCATACAGAAGTGTATTGTATGTTAATACGGAAAACTGCATAGGACAAGTATACAATAAGGAAATGGTTCTGGCTCGATGCTGTATAATCAGTACCACAAGCGGGATGTAGTTCAGATGGTAGAACACGCGGTTCGGGACCGCGAGGTCGCGGGTTCAAGTCCCACCATCCCGACACGCCTCCGCACTACGTGCGTTTTCACCTCTCTTTATATATACTATTCACTATGAGTATTAGTGGAGTCGAAACTGGTTTCACGCTTTCGCCTGGTGAGCGTATGCGCGTGATGGAGCAAAAACCAATCCCCGATAGGTCGCGAGTGCTTGATCTGTATGCGAAATCGGAACGTGGTATCGATGTCTATCTCTCTCATTTATTCGCCGCAAAAAAAATCCCTCCTCAACAGAAGGTCGACTTCCTCAAGGCGCTTGATGCCTCCATAGACACACAGCACAAGCAATTTTCCAAAGGACCAGAAACAGCGACAACCGTGCAGGCAGTGTTGGAACAAAATAAACGGGCAACATTCGTATCATTTGAAAAAGCGACGCATAAGGAAGTCCAGATACCTGAGTTGACCAAAGAAGATAAGAATGTAGTTCGCCAGAACTTCCTTCGGAGATATATGATCAAAGGACTTGAGGCAGCGTCTTCCCTTCGGGATAGGAACAACTACATCCACTCTCCCTTCTTTGAGGAGGCGCGTCTGAAGACGACGATTTTGGACAATCCGGATAATCCAGAACATAGCGCCCGTGAGATCCTGAACGAGATGAATATGTACGGTATCGATACAGTGCAGAACTATTATTATGGAGTGCAGGAAGTATCAAAAGCACATAATGAAACGCAACTGAAAGGCGCATTCGAAAAGTGGCATGCATCACTAGGTAACGAAAGAGTCGCTAGCTATTTCCAGAAATTCAGCCAACAAAAACTGAAACAAATTCGCCTGAGCGGTGAAGGGACAGTAAAAAAGACGGTCGACCAGAACGCAAAGACATTTTATGACAAGTTTATGGATACATGGGACTACGTCATTGATTATGCAACACCCAACTCCATGAAAGGTGCACTTGCCGATGTCCCGAAAGGGGTCCTCAAGATGCTTTTCAACTCCCGTGAGATGGTGAGTGGGTTCTCCAAACAGATGGCAGACTCCAACAGATTGAGGAAATGGTTTTGGCAACTGAGACTGGGTCGGGATGTAAAACAGTTTGTCGAGTCTGAGGCGAAAAAGACCGATAAGTCAACAAACTTCAAACGATATCAGGAAAAGAATGTAGACAAGATGTTGCACAGCGAGGCTGCTGGTTTTGACTGTCAGACGTTCATCGAATCAACTCCCCAACGGGCGATTTCCCCCAGCTCCGCACTTGCCAGGACACTTGAGTCGCTCCTGAGATATGAACAGCAATCAGGATTGAAGCTAAAAGAAACGGCGAACTTCACGGTTTTTTTTGGTGAGGACTCATACGCAAAAATCGCGCTTCCTACGCATTTCACATCGAATGAATACCTCCAAAAACAGATCCATCTCGCCCTTGAGAATGCCCATATTCAGAAAATCGACCTGACTGCCCGTATGCGAGCAGAACTCAAATATGTAGGCTACTCAGAGCGGAGAGAAAAAAACGGCGACTATCGGAAATATTACGGCTATGATGATGGATTGACTGGTGACTATATCATCCAGATAAAGGATTCTCTCAAAAATATTGCGCACGATACAATGAAGCCCGATGAAAAAGAACCGCCCAGCATGTTCGCTGTCGACTCTCACAAAGCAGCGGTCCTCATCGACATGAGAAAAGGAATACAGGGAAAACATGATGGGAAAGGGCGCGATAAGGTACATATAAAATACAATCATCGGGCATTTGATGGACTTCCTGCAAAAAAACATTTTACCCACATCGTTGGCGACCTTGAGAATGACACAACGAAATGGGATCCGGTTGGACAGATCGATTCGGGCGCCCATTTTGATAACGATATAAAATACGACGGAAATGTATATCCACTTCAAGAAGGTCGTGCGCTCTATCATGACAAGGGAGTCTACAAAAAGATAACGGTGAAAGGAAAAAGCGGCAAAGATATCGTCATCAGTCCAACTCTTGCCAGGTCTCTTGTTTTGGGATTGGCGAATGATATCGATTATTTCCAACTGCTCTATGCTCAGGATCCAGCAAGGACTGATGCGGAAAAGCGAGAGTATCTGGAGCTTAATAAGGAATTTTATAGTGACGTACAGCCGGCAGTCGTATCATTCAACCATTTCAAGGAAGCATATAAGGAATGGGAGGAAAAAAAAGGAACGCCGCTCCCGGTTGGAACTGAAGCACCTCGAACAGTGAGCGAATGGACAGAGCGACTTTCAGGAACTATCGAACGGGCCAAAAGCGGAGATTCCGACACGGCAGTGTTTGCTTCTGTCCCGGGAAGCAACGAATCGATTCTTTATAAAGTCGGTCTCGCCTTCAACTCAGGCGCACGTCTACTGCGCGACTCGCAGGGAATGATCTCCCCCATGCCGGACACGCAAGCGACCATGCAACGGAACATCATCTTTTATACAGCCCAAAGCGATGCGTATAATCCCGACACCATCAATCTAGAGCATCCTGAAAAAAATCTTGGTGTCATCGGTTATTCCCAGGAGGGAAAGAAAGGGAACGCATTCTACACAGTACGGAAATTCCCTGGTCAGTCGCAGGTGGAGTTTCATAATGCTGTCCGATATCAACTATTGGGCAACGACAAAAATCCTCGTCATCTGCATTTTACCCTGCGTGAAATGACCCGATTGGTAAAAATGTGGGATGGCTTATATCGAGGAAAAAATAGCTTGAGCGAGTATATGACTTTGCGTGATGAAGTCTTTGAGAACCTGAAAAATTATGATGTCTGTGGAGATAAAAATCTGAAGGCCCAAAAGATCACCGATATCAATGACTTCCAAAGATATCTGAATGACATCTTGAACACAAGTGCCCTGAATACATTCAGCACGAAGGAAAACGAAAAAATGGAGAAAGCCCAGCAGAATTTTTATGCCTTCTTCCAGGCGATGGGTGCAAAAATTGGGTAAGCTATTGTTTGCTTGATCCAGGTTTTGTCTCGGCAGGTTGCGGTTCCGTTGCTTTACGCTTCTTTCTGGAAAGTGCACTTCCTCGCCCACTCTTGCCTTCAGGTGCGCTGGATTGTGCATTCATTCTTCTTTGTTCCTCTGCCCTTCGCTTCTTCTCATTCTCCTCATAGGCGATTTGCTTCTCCTTATCCGCTTTGGTCTGTTCGGTTTTCTGATGGGTACGTTCTTCGTCCCGTTTCACGATTTGGAATAGTCGCTGTTTCATCATTTGTATCTTTTGATTGTCTTGTTTTGCATATGATTTCTCAAGATTTTCAAAGTTAAGTGGAGTATGGTTGCCGCCTTTGCCCTGCATTTCTTTCATCTTGTTTGCTGGATCCTGGTTGGGCTTGTCTCCTTCGGTAAAGCTATTACGTATCATGTCCCAGGGATTGAAGGTTTCCTTAACCTGTTTTGCGGAAGAAGTGGCCATGGTCTTACCCGACTCAAGGACCTGCTCAAAAGCATTCTTGATGATTTTTTTTACAGCCATAGTTTAACTATACAAAAAAAACCGTAAACACTAAACTCTAAATCATATCCCCAGCATTGCCTTTCCTCGCGCAGTGAGTCGTTCTATATCCCACGGTGGATCGAATGTGAGATCGATTTTTACTTGCTTTTGTTCAATACCTAATGCGCTCAGCTGTTGATATATATCGGCTTCGATGACACCAAACAAAGGACATCCCATGGTGGTGAGAGTCATGACGATATTGATAGTAGCATCCGTATTGACCTTCACATCGTATACAAGACCCAGATCGACAATGGATATATTCATCTCCGGATCAAGCACTAATCCAAGTTGAGTCAAAATCTTTTTCTTTGTAACTCGCACTCCTGTTGTCATAGATGAAATTATAGCAAATGATGTATACTAATCGTACTAATAATTTAAATATAAAAAACGTATGTATACACTTCGTTTTATTCCCCTCGGTGGAGTAGTCGGCGTAACAAAGAACATGTATGTCTATGAACTTTCCAAGGACGGAGCCATTCAAGATATCCTCATTGTCGACTGTGGTATCGGATTTCCCCATGAAAAAGAACTCGGAGTAGACTTTGTCATTCCTGACATCACGTATCTGAAAGACAAACTGGACAAAATTCGTGCCATTCTTTTGACTCATGGACATGAAGACCATATTTCTGCACTCCCCTTTCACTATGAAGACTTAGGACGACCGCCAGTCTATACCTATAAATTGACCGCAGCATTCGTCGCAAACAAGTGCAAGGAGTTCAATTTACCTGTTGATCTCAAGGTGGTTTCATACGGCAAACAGTACACATTCGGCGACTTCACTGTTGAATTCATTCCTGTCACCCATTCTATCCCTGACACGACACATATCCTGATAACGTCCCCTGTGGGCACGATGTACCATGGATCCGATTTTAAATTCGACACGACACCAGTTTACGGCAATCCTCCTGATTTTTATCGCATTACAAAAGCAGGACATGACGGAGTCTTATGTCTTTTGTCGGACTGTTTGGGTTCCCAACGGGACGGTCTCACGAAGTCAGAAGCGATTGTCGGTCAGACATTTGAGGATGAGATGAGAAAGACCAAGGGAAAGTTCATCATGACGACATTTTCCTCCAACATTTCGCGTATCAGGCAATGTGTTGAAGCCGCAATCAAGTTCAACAGAAAGATCATATTCTTGGGCAGATCGATGAGGGACAATACACGCATCGCAAAGGAGATAAACTACCTTCCCATCCCGGCGCAGTTTTTAGGGAAAGAAGAAGAAGTGATGCAGTTGCCTGCAAACAAGGTGTGTCTTATCGTTGCCGGTAGCCAAGGTCAGTATGGATCAGCTCTTTCCAAGCTTGCCAACAAACAGAACGAAAACATAAAAATAAAACAGGGGGACGTGGTATTCATCTCATCCGATCCGATTCCGGGGAACGAAAATGAGGTGTATGCACTCGTTGAAGAGCTTTCATTACAAGGAGCTCATGTCATCTATTCGGATATCGCAGAACAGATCCATGCTTCAGGGCACGGAAACAGAGAGGACTTGAAACTCTTGATGCGCTTCACCAATCCAGCCTACTTCATCCCGATTGGAGGAACCATACGACATCAACAGGAGTATAGAGCTCTTGCGGGAGATTTGGGATTTGATGAGAATAAAGTTATTCTCCTCAATGAAGGTGAAACGATGATTTTCCAAAAAGGAAAAGCCGAGCATGGGCCGGATGTAGACACAAAAAGCATCTATGTCGATGCATACGGAGTGGGAGATGTCGGACACTTGGTCTTGCGTGACCGCAAGACATTGTCGTCCGATGGAATGGTCATCTGTTTCCTTGCACTCGACAAAGTATCCCGTCTCGTGACGAGACCGAAATTTGTTTCAAAGGGATTTGTATTCCAAGAGAATGAAGCTGAATTATTCGAAAAAGCGACAAAAGTAGTTGAAGCGGTGATGAAACCGAACAGCGCTCCTACGGGAGACTTCACGAAGGTGAAACGGAGCATCATCACACAACTTGAGAACTTTTTCTACAAACAAAGAGGAAGAAAACCGCTTGTCGTTGTAGAAACACTAGAAATTTAAAATTGCATATATGCTCCCCGACAGCCTGAAACAAATCGCCTTATTTTTTGAGCGTCTTCCTGGCATTGGTGAAAAGACGGCAAATAGGCTCGCACTCTATCTTCTGCGCATGCCAAACGCAGACCTTCAGGAATTCGGTCGACAACTATCGGAACTGAAAGAAAAAACAAAGCGATGTAGCGTGTGCATGAATCTTTCCGAAAAGGAAATCTGTTCCATCTGTGACGATGTCCGCCGCAATCATTCAATCGTCACGGTCATCGAGTCGCCTCTTGACCTTTTGTCATTTGAAAAAGGTGGCATCTATACCGGGGTTTACCATGTGCTTCATGGACGTATCGATCCCTTAAACAATATCGGACCCGATGATATTTTCATCGATCAGTTGATAACCCGATTGGAAAAAGAAAAAGGGACAGTGCTTGAAGTGGTGCTTGCAACAAATCCAGACATGGAAGGTGAAGCGACTGCTATGTATATCCAAAAGAAGATCAAGGACAAAGATCCCGATATGAAAGTGACACGTTTGGCGTATGGATTGCCTATGGGGGCAAGTGTCGAGTATGCCGACTACGGCACTCTTGGCAAGGCGCTTGAGAACAGAAAGAACTTCTAATATTGTCAGTGCCCATCTCTAGCAACACCGTAGATTCTCTTTTTTCCAGATTCCGTCACAATTGACTGCTTCCCGGTCAGTGCCCAAAAAGCTTCCAAAGCCTGCTGGCGGAACTTTTTGTTCACGTGACGGGCCCCTTCAATTGTGCCACCTGCTCCATTTGGTCTAACCTTCAATCTAAACGGAGTGGTCTATGCCATGACGAAGCCAAAACCTGTTTGAGCACTCGAATTACCTTGTGCGAGTTTTTTGCGATGAGGAAGGGCATAGAACACGGAGTAACCATTAGATGTAATTTGCACAAATATACTTTTTATTTTTCCTTGATTACACTAGCCAATATTCCTGCGACCGAAACTTCGACGAGTTTGTCGAACTTCTGGTCTTCTCTGAGTGCTATCGTATCGGTCGTGAAGACCTTCTCGATGATGGACGCCTGCAATTCTGCAGGAGCTTTAGGTCCAAAGTCATGATGGATGACTGCCGTAAGGACTTTTGTTGCTCCACGGTCGATACAGAGTTGTGCCGCATGGCGAAGTGTGCCGCCTGAGGTGATCATATCGTCGACAAGAATGGCGATCTTTCCCTTCACGTCTCCGTACAGATCAAGTGCGATGCTTTTGTGGATGTGGGATAAGTCTCTTCTTTTTTCGACGACAGAGATGGTATGGTCCACGTGTCCGAATAATTCATCTCCGAACTTACGTGCGCGCTCCACCCCTCCATGGTCCGGGGATACGACCGCAACCGTGTCTGAGGAGACTGTACCGATATATTTCTGTATCTCAGTCGCCAGTATGGGGAATGCATTAATATTCTTGAAAGGTATGGAAAACACTCCTTCAGTCGCTTCGTCATGCAGATTGATGACATACACCTTATAGAAGCCTATGGACTCAAGGAATCGGATGACGACATTGGCAGAAACGCATTCTCCCGGTCTGTGTTGGACATCCTGACGGGCATATCCGAAATATGGGATGATTGCATACACTTTTTTGGCTTCTTGGCGACGGAGTGCATCGCAGAAAAAAAAGAGCTCCATGAGATGGGTGTCTGAAGGGTTTGCCGTCGGCTGGATGACATAGCAATCTTCATTCTTGACCTCTTCTTCTATATGGATGCGGATTTCTGAATTTTCAAACCGTACAATCTCTGCTTTTGCCAAAGGGACACCAAGAGTATCCGCAATTTTTTGTGAAAGAGTAGGGTTTGCGCTTCCAGAAAATAGTTTCATGAAATCATTATACAGTAAGTGCTTAGCCTTGCTGTGATATTTCGATGAGTTTCTTTGCTGCGAGTTCCTGAGTTTTTTTTATTCCCTCATTGACTGCTTCTGCAATTCGGTTTTCGATTATTCCGTCGATCTCGACTTCCAAGATCTGTTGATCTCCACGAAGTGTGATTTTCACTCCGTTCTTCTCGACCACGACCTGCTCCTGCTGAAGGGCAGCTTGCATTTTTTGTGCTTGTTGTTGTAGTTTCTGTATATCTCCAAGTCCGCCTAACATAATAGTAAAATAAAAATTATTAATTAAACTCTAAACTCTAAACACTAAATCCTAAACAAATCCAAATAAGGTGTTGTTTTTTCGGTTTAGAATTTTATTCTATTTGTTTAGTGTTTATGATTTAGAGTTTAGTATTTCTCTACTGTTTTATTGTATCACAGTATTCAAGCAAAGCTACTTCAAGCGGAATGACGGGAAATGGACTGAGCTTGATGAGTCCGTAAGCTTCATTTACCTGTTTCATAAGTAATATGGTTTCCTTGAGCGTGAATGGTGGAAGGAGGGAGACCTCTTTTGTGATCTTGTGAAGAGATAGCAGATGGCGTTGCAGATCGGTGAGGACTTCTTCCATGAGGAGTGTGCAATTGCCGCCGTCCTGTACGAACTCATTCAACCAGGCAACCATCTTTTCTGCCTGTTTTTTGTGTAAGCTCTCATAGAGCTGTACCTTTGAGCGGATGCCTATTCTTGCAAGGACAGCATCAGGCGTCGTGGCACCGGCCAACATAAGTTCCTCAAGCGTCTTGGCTGCATCTCTAAATGACTGTTCGGAGTGTGTTGAGATAAGTGCGAGCGATTCTTTTGAAATGTTCAATTTTTCGGCAGTTACTATCCGGGATAACATATGTACGACTTCATCCGCTTTTGCCTTTCCGAACTGTACAAAGACACATCTGCTTTGGATGGTCTTTGGCACCTTTTCAAGATTGGTTGTTGCAAGAATGAAAATGACCGTTTCTGGTGGTTCTTCGATTGTCTTCAGTAGAGCATTGAAGCCATCGTTTGTAATCATGTGGACTTCATCGATGATGTATACACGATACTTCCCTGCCATGGGAAGGAGGGATGTTTCCTTGATGAGTTCCTTCACTTCATTGATGCCTCGATTGGAGGCAGCATCCATTTCCACTACGTCTGAAAATGATGATTTGTCTATCGCTTTGCAGTTACCACACTCATTGCATGGCTCAATCGACGTTCCCTTTCCTGCAAATATGTTATTTACACAGTTGACGGCCTTGGCAACGATTCTGGCAGTGGATGTTTTCCCAGTTCCTTTGTGTCCGACAAACAGGAATGCATGAGGAAGGGATGCTCCTTTGAGGATGGAAGAAATGGTTTCACGTGGCGTCGCATTGTCAAGTTCGGCAATTGTACGTGGTCTATATTTGAGGTAATACATGGAGTCATTATAACAAACTCCAAACACTAAATACTAAACCATAAATCCTAAACTTCACGATGTCCAAAGAACGATGGAAAGGAGGGATATTATTTCAAGAGATTTTTTATCCCGTGGATGATGAGCTCTTCGATCATGGGATCGAGGCGCTTATTTCGCTCTGCAGCAAGAAGGACTATTTGCGGATAGCACAAGAATATCTCGCCAAGAAGCGGCTCGTCCATTGAGTTATCGGTCCTGTAAGGGAATGCCAATACGGGAAGTGCGACATCCTCATGTTTATAGGTAGACGCAATGAAACGCATCTTATTCTTGCCGATAAATACGATATGCAAAGAAAGTGAGCTATCAACGCCTAGCTGACCCATTGTCTTTTGGGCCAATTCACGGATAGCCTTTCTATTGATAAGGTATCTTGACGATGTGATGATGCGTATCATAGCGATTATCTGTGGTGCTGCATGCCCGGTTTTGATGTGCGGGGTGACAGTGCCAATCTTCTTCTTTTTGCTCGCATACGGATACGATCCTTAGCCTCATCTCTCTTTTTTAAAGAAGGCTTTTTGTAATATTGTCTTTTTCGAAGGTCATCAACAATATTCTCGTCCATGAACATACGAGAAAATTTTCTGAAAACGGCGTCTTTTGTCTCTCCTTTTTTCTTTTGAATTACAACCATTATGAATACACCTCCCTTAAATATAAAATAAACTCAATTTAAAATTTGAAATTTTAAATTCAAGTAGCAAATACTAAGCTATATTGTATTACACTTCCTTGATTATTTCAATGAGTTGTTGGAGCGAAAGTGGTGTTGGCGTGGCATCCGGTTTCCTTGAGGAGCCGTTTAAAAGCATATTTTTCAGTATATGGAGGAACCAATAGCCCTTTTGGTCCACTTTCTTGATTTTGTCATATACGGGCGTAAGGTCAAGCTCAGGTGAAGGCGTTGTCTTGATGCGAGCTGTCTTCTTTTGTGGGTCTTTCATGACGACGAGCGAAAACCCCTTCTTTTGAGCTATTCTCATCGCCTCATCATTTGATGAATTCATTGCGAGTGATTTGCCATATTTTGAATAGAAGATAAATCCTTTAGTTATTTCCATCTCTGCGCGTATTTTATAGACAAAAAGTTGCAGCACACCGTCAAGAAGTGGAAATATTGTCTGGACAAGAGCGAGGTCCTTGAGGCCCTTTTTTCGTAATCCGGTTATCAATTGATGAAGGCAGAATTCATATCGGTCCGCTGTCGGATCAGGATAATTCACCTCTCCGAAGTTATCTATATCGTTCACATATTCAACGATGCGTAGCACTGCGTCACTTTCTTTGGCGCTGATATGTCTATGTATGATGAGATAGTCAAACACACGTCGTGTAGCGCATGTACGTTCTTGGATCTGGTGATGGTCAAACTTGCCGAATCCAGTATCACAGTACAAAACCTCCGGATCGGAGTCAGGTTTTACGTGGTTCCAATCTTCCTGCTGAGGCGTGAAAACGATATCGGCATCTTCCCAACCGGGCAGATACCGCACGAGGAGCCACACGCTCGTTATGGCGTCTAGGTCTGGGAAAATATGGGTGACGATCGTTTTCATACTGATAATTAAAAATTAATCTTGTAATAGGGTGATAAGTTCCTCAACGGTAACCAATTTTGTCTCTTTCTCTCCTCTTTTCTTGAACTCGATCTGGTCTCCAGTCTTGGGTGAAATCACGAGTCGATAAGGAGAACCGATGAGATCACAGTCGGCGAACTTTGCGCCAGGTGATACTTCTTTTCTGTCATCATACAGCACATCAATTCCTTTGCTCTCAAGTATCTTTAAGACTCCTTCCGCTTTTTCAAAAGGTGTCTCTTCCCTTCCTATCGCGATAAGATGTACGGTATAAGGGGCAACTTGGACAGGGAGTTTCATACCGCGTTCATCATGATATTCTTCAACTATCGTGGCAAGTGTCCGTCCGATACCTATGCCATAGCATCCCATATAGTATGGACGCTCCGCTCCATCCTTGTCGGTGAATACCGCATGCTTCATGAGATTCGTGTAGTGATATCCCAGTTGGAAGATATTTCCTACTTCAATCCCCTTTTTCATCGTAAGTTTTTTTCCGTTTTTCATGTATCCTTCTTTGCAAAGCGCGATATCTGCTTCAATGTCCGCATCAAAGTCCCGTTTATAATTGACGTTTAGCAAATCCTTATTGAGTTTATTTGCTCCTCCGTATGCATTTTTGACTGTAGTAAGGGACGTATCCACAACCACAACCAGGTCAATATCCTTTTCGGCCAATGAGTGTATTTTGACTGGCGAAATAAAGCCTGGCACAGAGTGAAGCTTGTTCACTATCTCCTCAGCCGTTGCGTGTCGAAGGCTGATTGCTCCTGTGGCATGTTTCACCTTCAATTCGTTCGCATCAAAATCTCCTCTGAGCACGGCAAGAATAAAGCGTCCTTTTTCATCCACGAATAATACGTCTTTTATCTGATTGGCAAGTGGCATTTTATGAAATTCGACGCCCGCTTTCATAGAAGTCTTGCGAACGGCGTCCACTTCTTCCAGAGGTTTCATTTCCTCAGAGCTGTTTATATCTTCCTTGTCGAATGTCGCCACTTCCTCATGTGCACTGTACGATCCATCTTCATTCGTCAGATAGTTGGTTTCTCCTATAGGGGATGGGACGACAAACTCATGGCAATAATCTCCACCGATATACCCACCGTCAGATTCGACGATGACGGTTTTGAGACCTAATCGTTCAAAAATACGTGTATACGTGTCGCGCATATTCTCATATTCCTTCTTGAACTCTTCTTCATTCACGTCAAATGAGTACGCGTCCTTCATGATGAACTCTCTCACCCGAAGGAGCCCCCCTCGTGCACGAAGCTCGTCCCTGAACTTTGAGGAGAACTGATAGATATTAAACGGCATTTCCTTGTAACTGATCTGGAATTTACGTACGATATCGACGAACATTTCCTCAGCGGTACCGCCAAGCGCAAACTCAGCGTCTCGTCTATCCTTGACTCTCATGAGTTCAAATCCTGCCGTGTTGGTCCTGTTTGTTTCTTTCCACAGTTCAAGAGGGTGAAGGACCGGTGAAACCATCTCTTGGGCCCCTGCCTTATCCATCTCTTCTTTGACTATTTTCATCACTTTCTGTTGCATCTTCATGCCCAGTGGGAGAAAGAAAAACCGTCCCGCTGTAGATTCACGGATGAAGCCGGCTTGATAGAGAAGTTTGTATGAATCCATGGAGGCATCTGACGGTGCTTCACGGACTGTTTTTCCAAATAGTTTTGAGTATCGCATGTATGTATTATACAGGGGGCAATGCAAAGTGGGCAATCTTTACGCCCTTTTGAGTGGAGGTTTGTATTCCTTCAAAAAACGGTTGCCAAATATGGGAAGATAATCATAAATGACTATACCTCCTTCTTCATGACTTTTTCTCAACTTCTTTCCATATAGTTCGACCGCGTGTATGAATCTCTTATTCAGGACATATCCTAATTGAAGTGCAACGTTAGGGGCATTATTCTTGGTCCAATTCTCAACTTTCCTTAGATCGTATCGAGGATTTTCGTGCATATAACCTAACACTTTATCAAATTACAGGCAGAATTCAAGTTTGGAGTGTTATGAAAGGCTTTTTAGGATAGTTGAAACTACATATTTGATACTTACATTTGAAGTATCGATGACAAGTGTGTAGTTTTTTTCATCGAAGAAATCTGAGCGGGAATGGATTTTTTCTACCTTCTCAAACCAACTGGAATCGCGCAGGAGTACCTCTTTTTCTGCTTCAGCAAGTGAGACGTTTTCCCGTTTCGCAAACCGACTAAAACGGACTGTGTCATCGGCGACCAACAAGACTTTAAGGACATCATGTGTCCCTTCGGCCAACACTCCCCCAAGCCATGCATCAAGGATGAGGTTGCCGGGCTTTTTGAGCATTTCCTTCACCATACCATCGACTTTGTGGGTCAGTTTATCTGTCTGTTCCTCTGCATTGTTGAGTTCAAGCTTGTGAGTCTTGGCATATTCCCTGAAATAGGCCCCTGTTGAAAACGTGGGCCATTTCAATGTGCTTACTAACTCACGAAAGACGGATGATTTTCCTGTACAGATCTTTCCGGAGATGGTGATCTTGGAATACATAAAAATTATTTCTTAAAGACTCCCTTATACTTCAGCTTATCAAGCACTTTTCCGACAGTTTCCATAGGTCCGCATCCATATGTATCAATTGCAAGGTCGTAATATTTAGGATCCCAGAAGTCATAATCACCGTAGAGTTTTTTCCATTTGGCGATATTCTCCTCTTCTCTTTGTCTGATCCAGTTCTTTGCGTCTTCGACGTTTACGTTTTCTCGGTTCATGACTCGGTCAACCCGCACCTCATCATGGGAACAGTAGACAAGTACCTTAAAAACGCCTGGGATATCTTTTGCGACGAATCCCGAAAGCCACGCTTCATAGACAAGATGTTCTTTTTCAATCAGCATTTTCTTTGTCATCGCTTCAATGCTTTGCTCATGATCATCAGGTCTGGAAGATGCGCCTTGCATGTTCTCATGGATGTTATGCATGCGGTCATATTCGCGTTGGATGAATCCTGCATTGATGTGCTGCCAACCAAGGATGGTCTGGAGATTTCGTGACAATGTCGTCGTGCCGACGGCAACTTTCCCTGAGACGGTTATGTTTTTGTAGGTGTTTTCCATAACAAAGTATACAAGATAATTTAAAATTTTTAATTTCTAATTTTAAATTAAAAATCACTTCAAGAGTCTGAGTATATCGTTGATCGAGACAAGGACAGCCAACCCCATAAGCATAACAAAGCCTACGAGGTTCGTTATGTTCTCTATACGTTTATTGACCTGCTTTTTTGTTATCCATTCATAGATGACGAATACCATCCGTCCTCCGTCAAGCGCCGGAAATGGAAGGATGTTCATGACCCCAAGTGACAGTGAGAGAAGTGCCATAAGATTAATGATGTTGCGTGCCAACTGGGCACCGGATGTTTTTACCATATCTTGCACTACGGTATATATGCCAATCGGTCCTGATACCGCGCTTGATACGGGAGCGGCACTTTTCTGTTTGAATGAAATCCCGACAAGCTCCGCTACTGCCGCATAGTTATATTCAAGGACATTGTATGAATGAAGGAATCCAGAGAGTGCTTTTTCGAGTGGTTCCTGATAGGATAGCACCAATGCATCGATTAGATTGACGCCGATAATGGCACGTTTCAGTTCTTTATTGTATTCAGGGATAACGGTCACTGTTTTTGTGGTGCCATTTTTTGCATTGACGGTCTGCAAATGGACAGATTTACCGGAAGATGACTTTATTATCTGTATGAGTTCGTATGCTGAGCCGATATTTTTACTCGTTGTTGAATCGCCTACTGTGTATGAAGCGATGATATCCTCAGGCAAGATTCCGGCTTTTTCTGCAGGTGACCCCTTGACGAGATGGGTCGCCATAACTCTTCCCTCTTGGGTCCCGAACGTGAATGTGTGAGGAAACAATAAAGGAAGCGGGTCAGATTTATAGTTTTGGGTCATAAGGAGTCCATACATGAGAGCAACGCCGAAGAGGAGGTTGATTATCACACCAGCTGCAACGACCAATGCCTTTTGATGGGGTTTCTTATATGCAAATGCCCTACTCTTGCTGTTTTGATCCTTGACTTCCCCATATTCCTCGCCGAACAATCGTACGAATCCTCCCAGTGGTAGTGCGTTAACGGTATACTCCGTTTCGCCTCTCTTGATGCCGAACAATTTGGGTGGGAATCCGATGCCGAATTCATCGACGCGGATGCCGTTTCTTTTCGCCGAGATGAAGTGGCCGAGTTCATGGATAAGGACTAAGAAGCTGAGAATAACCAAAAAAAGTATAAGAGGAATAATCATAGTGCGGATGAATAAATCATGTTGGTAATAATAGGGACAATTACATTATACACAGAAACCCTATTATACCTCTTGGAGCTCTGCGTCTTTTGCAGATTTGACTGAAGCGATATTCTCGTTCATCTTCTGTGTCAAGGTGTCGATTTCCTTTTCGATGCGGTATTTATCATCTTCAGTGAGTGTTTTCTTTTCGAATTCATCCTTTATTTTCTTTCTGATGTCATCGCGATGATTTCGTACAATCGCTCGCTTTTCTTCAACCATCTGTCCAACCAGTTTGACATACTTGTCACGCTGTTCCTGTGACATAGGAGGAATGCGGACCGTGATGCGTGTTCCCTGTGTCTGTGGGCTTACGCCAAGAGGAGACTTCAGGATTGCCTTTTCAATATCTTGAATCGTGGATGGGTCAAAAGGCGCGATAAGAAGTGCTGATGCACCATCTGTGGTGATTGTCGCAAGTTCACGAAGTCTCATCGTCATGGATCCTCCATATGCTTCAACCGGCAGTTCTTCGACCATTGCAGGATTTGCTCTTCCTGTGCGAATTCCCTTAAGCTCTTCTTTGAGCGCTGTTACTGTTTGTTGAAGATTTGATTTGAATTGTGTAAGATCCATTTGTATTAATTTGAAATTAAAGCTCCCAACGAACAAACTTACCTACTTTGATATTCTCACCGAACTTAAGGACAGCTTCTTTGAGAAGATCCTTAATTTTTTTGCTAGGATCACGGACATATTCTTGTTCAAGAAGCTCTGCGTTGTCTTTCGCTGGCATTGAGGCGATGTGAAGGGCCAACTCTTGTCCAAATTTATGGAAATCAGCATTCCCTGAGACGAAATCTGTTTCGGACATAAGTTCTACCAAGGATGCGATTTTCTTATTGTGGTGGATGTAGCTGAAGATACCGCCGGCTGAAGTAGCACGAGTGGATTTTTCTTCGATTTTTGCTCCTGCAAGCTCCTGCAATTTTTTTATAGCGGAAGGGATGTCATTATTGGTTTGTTCCAATGCCTTTTTACACAATGCAAAAGAAACACCTGTTTTTTCACGAAGCTCTTTGAGCTTAGACATGTCTATAGCCATATTGAAGTAAATTGAAAATGATAAATTAGCGAGTCCTCTTTCTTATTCCTTTTCTTCTTTTTTCACCGTTTTTTTTGCTGTTGTTGCTTTTTTTGGCTTCTTTTCCACTTTCTCTTCTTTCTTTTCTTCTTTTTCTGCTTTTATCTCTTTCTTTTCTGCAGCGTCCACCTTCTTTTCAGGTGCCTTTTCTGTCTTCTCTGCCTTTTTTGCATCCTCTGCCTCTACTTTATAGGAAGAAAGGATAGCATTCACGACATAGTGGGAAGATGTAGGAGAGTCATCGTTTGCGACGACTGGGAAATCGACTGTGTCAGGATTGGTATTTGTGTCGGTTATCGCGATTACTGGAATACCGTTCTGCTTTGCTTCCTTGAGGGCATTCTTTTCTCGTTTTATGTCGATGATGAACAGGATATCAGGTCTCTTTTTGAGGTTTTCGATGCCTCCGTAGAGTCTCTTGAGTCTATTCAGGTCCTTTTGCATCTTTGTTCTTTCATGCTTAACGAACTGATCCCATGATCCGTCGTTCTTTCCTGCTTCATAATCGACCATTTTCTTGGTGTTCTTGGAAAGAGTTTCAAAGTTTGTGAGAAGTCCTGGCATCCATTTGGTGGTGATGTGTGGGATATCGTTTTCCTTGCACATTTCCTGGATGAATTGACTTGCGACTCTTTTTGTTCCGACAACGAGAAGCTTTTTGCCTTCTTTTGCTGCCTGTTTAAGATATTGTTGTGCAATATGGAGCTGTACAACAGTCTGTGTGAGATCGATTACTGCGACGCCATTTACCATTTTGTAGACGTATTTGCGTGCTTTTGGATGAAGTCTGTTTTTTTTGTGCCCAAGATGAGCGCCAACTTCAAATAGTTTTTCGATTTCTTTCATGTTTGTTTTTTCTTCCATAGCTATATATTGTAACAGTGGGTATAGGGTTTTGCAAGATGTTATTGGCTTTGCACAAACCACAGAACGACTGCCTTAAAATAATGATAGGCATTCATGGTTCCTTGATCTGAAATAGTGCACAGTTCTTCATGGATGTCATGCTTGTCTCCCGTGCCTATAAATGCCGTCACTGAGGGCATTTTTGAAGCTATATAAGCAAAATCCTCACATCCATAAGAGAAAAGCCCTTTTGTGATGATTTTTGATCCGAGTGTTCCGGATATGCTCCGTTTGACCGTTTTCGTGAGTTCTCTGTCGTTATATACACAGGGGTACCCGTCAAAGTAAGAGAGCGCAATATGTGTGCCCGTGATGCGTTCAACTTCGGAACAAGCTTCAAAAAGCCTTTTTTTTATCATGTGCTGTTGGGAGTCATTTTTAAGACGGATATCTCCTTTGAGGATTGCCAAGTCGGCGACAGTGTTCGCTTGCCTACCTGCTTCCATGACGCCAACGCCGATACGTATGGAAGGATATCTTTTTTGGAGTGCATGAATTTTTTGTACAAGAAGAGAAGCGCCATAAAGAGCATCAACTCCTTTGTCATTGTTTTTTATATGGGTCATCTTGCCCGTGACGGTAATTTCCATATAATCCCCTCGTGCCCAAACGGGTCCGACCTGTAATCCTATATGGTCAAGCTCCATAAGGGGGCGGACATGGATGGTAAAGGCAGCGGTTAGGGTTTTCACTATGTCGCTGCACTCCTTGGTAAAGGTGACGGCTCCTGACGGAAATGTTTCCTCTGCAGGTTGAAACAGGAAATACAGTGCTTTATTTTGACGTGTAAGCTCATCTTCCCATTTTTGTGCTTCCAGAAATGCACCCATAAGGCTTGCCATGTGGGTGGAATGTCCACAGGAATGTGCTATACCATGGGCAGTTTTTAATCCATCGATGTCCGCTCGTAAAAGAATACTTCTTTTCCCCCTCCCGATCTTATAGAGGAGGCCTGAATTGGTTTTCGCAAATCCTCTTTTTAGTGGTTGTGCTTTGAGCTGTTCGGCAATATATGCCGTCGTTTTGATTTCCTGCCATCCGAGCTCCGCAATGCGGTTTAATTGGTTTTTATAGGTAATGATGTTTTTCATACTGCAATCTGCAACCATAAATTCCTTCCTGGAGCTAAGGGATAGGTTTTAATAGTATCTCCTGATTGTACCGCATCTTTAAGCGCTTTATATGTCGATTGAAATCGCTCCTCCCTCACCGGATCAATGCCGAGACAAGGTATGTGGTCTGGGTTCAACTCGAGAACAAATGGCGCGACAGATAGCCAAGATGCTAGGGGATGTTTTGGTGAAAGTGAAGACATTGAGTCCCCATTAGGAAGTTGAATCGCTGCAATTCGTTCGAAAAATTCGGTTGTTTCCTTTGCTTGCGCTTGGTCAACTGGCACAAATCCGTTTTCGATGAAAGAATGCCAAACATATGTCCATGTGGGAACGGCACTCAGATGAGTATATCCTGCTTCCTTTACTGCATGTTTCGTCTCCTCTATGGCATTCTTGAAAAATCCCTCAAATCCCCTTTGGGATGTCTGACCAGGCTGTGGGATTGACTTTCCTCGAATGCCTCGGTCAACCACTTGGAACCAGTATTTCCACCAGGTGTCGATGGACTGAGGACTTGCGTTTTCAAAAGGTATATATGCGAAAGGATCATCGATGAAATGGGCCAGTTCAACAGGATTGACGAATAGACGATTTTTCTTAATAAGCCGTTCAAGAAGCGCTTGGTTTGGATCAGCGGAGACAATTGACAGTTCAACTGCCCGCACATCTTTCTTTTGCTTGTCCCCAGGATTTGAATATCCCCAGTTCGTGAATCCGATCTCCCGTGATCGTGCGGGTATCTGCTCCTCTGGAGTGCCATTGATCATTTTTAGAAATTTAGGTGGAGTGGCTTCCAGAGTACCGTCATTATGACGATCTCGGAGCACGACTTTCGTGACGACTTGTTGATTGGTGTAATCAGTCAAGATAACTCCTCTGTTGTCTCGGTCGGTTATGAAATGAACCTTATATGGTGTGTTTTCTTTGGATGTGATGGATGAGGTTTGATCAAGTCCGACAGCACCATCATTATTTACCATCCTCGCTTTGGGTTTGGTGAGCGACTCAAGATAAAAATTATTCCGAAAGCCATTGCATGCGATCATGGATAGCAGACTTTTATCGTCAATAGAATGAATAGGCAAGGGTTCAGACCGGAGTTTATTGACCAATTTAGCTTTTTCCATATCGGCGTATCGTCCGCTTTGTTAAGCGGCCTGGTTGTGGCACCGTTCCCGCCGAAGTGGGCGGATCGGTTGTCGGATAGGTAGAACTAAGCGAGCCAGGTCTCTTCCTATCTCTCTTGATATAGTGCCCATTGTATACATACCATATATGGATGTCAAGCTAATGTTGGGAGATGTATTTATCGCAGGTTGCTTGTGGGAAGTGATATGAGTTTGGTAGAATAGTCTATGAAAATAGCGATTTTAGGAGGGGCATTTGACCCTATCCATATCGGGCATTATCTTGTCGCCAGGCAAGTCAAGGAACAACTCAAGATGGATGAAGTATGGCTTATGGTCTGCTACTCCTATTTTCCTGAGTTTCCCGAAAAGCTAAAACGGATAACCTCATTTGAAGAGCGGTTCCATATGGCCTCCCTACTGGCAAAGGGAGACTTATTGGTTTCGGACTTTGAAGAAAAGGAAAACAAAAGAAGTAGGACCATCGATACACTCCGTCTGTTGAAGAAAAAAAGACCTGATGATGAATTTTATTGGATAATCGGGTCAGATGCGTTGCCGACGTTCCATTTATGGAACGAGTGGGAAACTCTTGTGAGAGATCACAATCTTGTCATTTTTCCGCGCGACACAGATTTCAAGACGTTGGAAAGACGGGTACTTGAATCGTTTCGCCTCACATCAATCCCAAAGAACATAACTATCGTCGAGGGTAATCTTATCGTAAGTACAATATCCTCAACCCATGTTCGGGGTCGTGTCAGGTCTGGCCAGACTATCGAACATTTTGTACCAGAAGAAGTAAGAAGATATATAGATCAAAAGGGATTTTATCAATAATCATTACAATTCGAACAGAACATGAAAACACGCATCTATTCCGCAGTGAAGAGTGAAATTGTCACTTTTCTGAAGGATACATTTACGAAAGCGGGAATCAACCATAGTGTAATCGCCTGGTCCGGGGGCATAGATTCAACGGTCAGTCTATACTTATTATCCCACGCGCTCCCCAAAGAGAATATAACCATATTACATCTTCCCTATACAACCTCATATGAAAGTGATTTCCGTACGATACAGAAAGAGCTTGGTTTCAAGGACGAACAGTTCAGGGTCATATCCATACAGCCAGTCGTCGATACGCTCTGCAAGACACAATCAGTAAGTGATCCGCTTCGAAAAGGAAATATGATGGCACGTTCCAGGATGATCATCCTGTATGATGTCGCCAAAGATTTGAATGCACTTGTCTGCGGAACGGAAAACAGGACGGAAGATCTCTTGGGATACTTTACGCGCTTTGGTGACCAGGCATCGGATATCGAACCAATACAGCACCTTTATAAGACTGAGGTCTTCGCATTGGCATCAGAACTTGGTATTCCAGATACATTCATTACACGAGCCCCAACCGCAGGACTATGGAGCGGACAGACCGATGAGGGTGAGTTTGGGTTTAGCTATGCAGAAGCGGATGAAGTCTTATCCCGTTATTATGATGAAAGCATAACTGTTGTACAGATGGAAAAAGATGGATTGGTGAATGCGGGAAAAATAATCGCTCTTGCGAAGAAGAACGCATTTAAACATGAAGTACCCTATACGATTCAAACTCTAAATCCTAAATCTTAAACTCTAAACAAATCCTAAATTTCCAAATTAAAAACCAAGTGAAATACAATGGATTTTTTTTGTACTATTTCAAACTTTGTATTTATTTGTTTAGGTTTTAGAGTTTAGTGTTTATGATTTTAACTCAATCTCCATCCCCGGTCGTGGCATGTTAAATGCATGTATGCCGGTTGATGCGACCTTTTCCGTGAAATGTCTCCAGACAGATATCTCCATGTAAGGATTGCTTGGGTCTCCGGAGGATCCCGGATAGATGACAAGCTCACCTGGAGTTCCTCCAAAGAGGTTACTCACATAGGTTGCTTTCTTCGTGACGTCATTGAGTGTTATTTCAATCGTTTCTCCAAGTTCGGTCTTTCCCTTCATATCCTCATGAGTGATGGTTGTCTTGACGTTTCCATAGTTGTCGATGTGTCCGACAAAGTATCCACGAAGTTCAGGAATGCAGTTGGATGGCTGTTCTTCAAGGTCCAATTCATCTTCCATCTCGTCCATAAGATGAGCGCTTACTCGAGAGTAGAGGTCGCGTGAACGGAATTGGCTCCCTTTGTCAAGCCCTGGATATCTGTATACGTATTCGATATTTGGTTTCAGAAGCGAAAAGTCATATCCTGCATTAGGTCCACACAGATAAATGCCTGATTTCAGACGGATGACGATGAACTCTGCACCTTTTGCTTGTTCAACGCCTTCTTTTGCTTGGATACGAGGGTCGGTGTTTTGGAAGAAAACCGTTTCCAATGGTTTTCCATATCTCTCTTCAGTTCTGACGAGCTGTTGCAAGATATAGGAAGTGTGGAGTGTTGATGGAGTGGAAGAGACAAATGAGATCCGTACGTGAGAAGGGTCTTTCACGAATCCCTCAACTGCGGTCTGTACTTCTTGGTTGGTAAGTGAATCGTGGGCCCAGTCAGCGACGACAATCAATTTTTTCATATAACAGTAAAAAATATTATAAATTAAACAGTTTTCCTACAAGTCCGAAGAGGACTGCAAGAGTCACAACTATACCACACGTAATAATGACTATGTTCTGCATTTTCGTATTCTTATACTTCCCCATGATGTCGGGATTATTGGCAAATCGGTAGAGGAAATAGAATATGACTGGTAAGATAAGACCGTTTATAAAATCGGCGTAGAGGGTGATTTCAAACAGTGAGAACTTCGGTTGCATAACAAATGCTGCCGCAAGGACTATCTGGAAAATGAAGAACCCATAGAAGAATCTACTTTTATGGAACCCTTGATCCAAACTTCCCTCATATCCGAAAAGCTCGGAGTACATATATGCCGTTGAAAGGGGGACGATAGCACAGCCTAAAAATCCTGCAACAAAAAGGCCAATACCGAAGAGTATGCCGGCTAAGTCTCCTGCAAGCGGCCTGATGGCGACCGATGCCTGTGCTGCATCTTCTATTTTGAGACCCATGGTGAATATGGTCGCGGCAACGGCAACCATCATGAGCATGGTGAAGAAATTACTTATGAATGATGCAAGAACCACTTCAAAACGGGAAATCCCCATATCATTTGCCGTCAGTTTTTTATCCTTCACGGAACTGGCTATGACAAACTGTCCCCAGGCCGTAACAGTTGTTCCCAAGACAGCGACCGACGTATAGATCAGGTCAAAACTCATCTTTCCCTGTGGAATGACGATGGATCTAAACACATGTCCCCAATCCGGCTTGATAAGTATGGCGGAGAACAGATAGCTGAGATAGAAAATTATCAAGACAAAAAATAGTTGCTCCGTTTTTTTATAGGACGATTTTACGAGGAATAGGAATAAGAATACAAGCAAAAGGGGCAGATAAATCCTGTAATCTAGTCCGAATAACTGGAGAGCAGATTTGAGTCCACTCATGTCCTGCAGGACAACGCCGAAATTGACCACAAAAATCAAAATAAGCATGAAGAAAGAAGTGATGATCCCATATCTTTCTCGAATCAGGTCAGCCAAGCCCTTTCCCGATGCAAGTGCGATGCGTACACCGATCTCCTGCGTTATAAAGAGGACTGCAGTGATAGGAAGGAGTGTAATTAGTATTTGGTAGCCAAATTTTCCTGCCGCCACAGAGTAAGTAGCGACACCTCCGGCATCGTTATCGGCAAAGGCGGTAACAAGACCCGGGCCCATGACGCCAAAAAGATACAACCAAAATTTCCATTTGAAATACTTGTTCATACTTACCCCTTAAATTTTGCCTCGATAATATCTGAGATATTATCAAACGGTATGATTCCGATTAACTGTTTGTTTGAGTCAACGATCGGCAATGCCTGGAGTCTATATTTAATAATTTTATAGACAATCATTTCAAGGGGAGTTTTGAGATGGGCCTCGATGAGGTTCTGTGACATGAATTTATATATTGGGGTGTTTTCGCTTTGTTGGAGAAGTTCATGGAGGTTGCAGGTGCCGATCAGTTGGTGTTTTTGATTTTGGACGTAGATATAAGGGAGCGATTCAAACTCATTCGTATTCTTCCTGATCTTTTGGATGATATCACGTGGCGTTTCGGTCGGTTCTACAAGGATATATTCTGAAGACATGCGTTTGGTGATGGGGGTTCGAGTGAGAGAAAGAAGAGATTGAAGGACGGCTCGCTTCTTTTCGCTTAAGGATTTCAAAATCTCCTCCCTTTTCTTCTTCGTAAGGGTGAAAAGGATATCTGCACCCACGTCTGTGTCTAGTTTTTCAAGAAGTTCGGCTGCTTTTTCCGGTTTCCATGTCCTGAAGAGATCTCTTTGATAATTGATATTCAAATTGCTGATAACCTCAGCCGCAAAGTCCTTGTCAAGGAGGCGGAGGAACTTCTTGATGTTGAGTTCATTCGTTTGTTCCAAATGGTCTGCCAAGTCTTCTGGTCGCATGTTCTGGAGTTTCGTCTCTTCCTTCTTCACGCGGATACTGCCTCGCGCCAGATCCAACGGCTGGATGTCTGCCCATGAAAGAAAGTTCGAGATAAGGTTGATGCCGAAGAAATGGATGATCTTCGTCATCGTGTTCTCTATGTGAAGTCGCCTCAGGACGCCGATGATACCGATATCAACTCCGGATACATAGCACTCATAGAGATGGCTTGAGAGATTTATCTGTTCATGGATGATGACATCGTTTGCTCGGACGATTTTGTTCCCTGAAATATCGATGACTTGTTTGTCGAGGATGTTTCGCTTTACGAACAGTTCATTTTCGGCAAGCTCCGCTTGGGTATAGAATTTTGCTATGCGAACGATGGAGTTGAATTTGTGGACCGCGTCAGCATTGATGATTGTTTTCTGTCCGTGAAGATCGATGACGATTTTGGTTACTTTTGGCTTACTGTCTAATAGGAAGATTATGTCATCCAGATATCCGATGAAGATGCCGTCCGTTGTCACGACCTTTTTCTTGTCTAATTCAGAAAAATAGAGCATAATAAATAGTTGCTTATTCTCTTACTATTGCACACTTAACAGACACTTTCAATATGTATTATACACTAGTATGTATTAAATATGTATAAATAGATAAAAGTCATACACTTTTCCTCTTTTTTATGATAAATTCGAGTACAAGTATCATCTCATTTTAAGAATGTTGACAAAGAACATTCATGATATAATGTCTTGAATATGGATAAACGACTAGGAGGATTGCTTCTTGTTTTTTTTCTGCTTTTTACCGTCTTCGCTACTGCAGTACTTTTGAATAAACAACTAGTGACATTCACAAGAGCGAAGGAAGATTATGCTCCAAGCATCACCTCTTCCCTCCTTTTTGCCTATCCGCTGTCTGTGAAGGCCGATGGCACGACAAAGTCAACAATCAATGTATTTATACGAAGTGACAAGGGAATGCCTGTCAAAGATCAAAAATTAACCATATCATCTTCTCTTGGAGACTTGAGTCTTAAGGAGATCATGACAGATGATAAAGGTAAGGCAACGGTAACACTCACCTCAACTGCTCCTGGAATCGCCGTGGTGGAAGCGTTCATCGGCGGTACTCTCAAAATGACCCAAACATTATCCATTAAATTTCAGTAATACATACTATGCACAAGAAAATCACGAAAGTCGTTATTCCTGCGGCGGGATTTGGTACTCGTTTCCTTCCTCAGACAAAGGCGATGCCTAAGGAAATGCTTCCAGTAGTCGATAAGCCTGTCATCCAATATGTGGTGGAAGAGGCGGTGCATTCGGGTGTTGAAAACATCATCATCGTCACCGGTGCCAATAAGCGCGCTATCGAAGATCACTTCGATGTACCAAATGAGGATTTGGTCAAGAACCTGATGAGTGGGAACAAAGAAGCGATACTCAAGAAAATACGAAAGATATCCGATATGGCAAATTTCATCTATATCCGTCAAAAGGGTCCATACGGAAACGGTACCCCTATCCTTGCGGCAGAGCCTGTCATTGAGGATGAACCATTTGCCGTATTATGGGGAGATGAATTCATCTATTCAAAGCCACCTCGTTTAAAGCAGATGATTGATGTCTATGAAAAATATGGAGGCATTGTCATTTCGGGTGTGGAAATACAGCATAAAGAAGATCTGAAACGATATGGTATCGCGGAATTGGAACATGTTGAAGGAAATATCCATAAAATTAAAAGGATCGTCGAAAAACCAGAGCCGGACGAAGCGCCTTCAAACATCGCAACTCACGGTGGATACATCTTACCTCCGGATATCTTCAGTGCACTCAAAAGATTGACGCCGGGCAAGGGTGGAGAGATCTGGCTTACCGATGCTATCAACCTTCTCAAAAAAGAAGGCGTTCCAGTCTATACAGTAGTGATTGAAAACGGAAGATACTATGACACAGGAAATAAATTTGAATATCTGAAGACCGTCATCGAATTTGCACTCCAGCATGACGAGACGAAGGATGAATTCAAGAAATTCCTGCGCTCGCTCGATTTGAAATAACCTATGGGGAGCTATATCGAGACAAATGATACATTGCAGTTGACGCCTGAACAGGGATTCCCTGCTGAGCTCATACTTAAGAGTCACCTTAAAAATCCCTACACTGCCAAGCAGTTTGAGGGTAAAGTGTTCTCGTTTCATGACAAGCCTTCCATTCGTCTTTACCATGCTCCTCCCGTTCGTAATTTCTTGGTTGAGAATAGGGATGGAAAATGGATTTATTGGGGACTTATCCATATGATTGAGGTAACACATGACTTAGTGAAAAAGACAACCTCAGGAAAGTTCAAATTGGTCTACATTAATCTACCTGAAGAGATGAAAACAGCACATGCGCTTATTGACCGGAACGAAGCGACTTCTTATTTCAAGTGAGAACTCCTTTTAAAGATAGGCCTGAAGCTCAGGTATAGTTTGGATAACGTTCTTTGGATTGGCTTGCAGCAACTCATTTTTATTGTAAAACAATTCGTATGTTGATGGGTGAAAAAGCACACTTCTGCTTCCTGCAGCATTGCCCATGAGGATATCGCTTTTGGAATCGCCTATGACGATACAATCAGCGGGAGATAGGTCAAACCGAGTGCAGAAGGATAAGACAGCCTCCGGATCTGGCTTGGGATTTTTCACATCATCCGTACTGATGACCATATCGACATACTGTGAAAGTCCATATTGGGCAACCATCTGGTCTATATACCATCTGTATGCGAATGTAATGATACCTATTTTTATGTCTTTTTCCTTCAATATGGTAAAAAGCTCCAACACTCCATCAAAAAGAGGAGCATCCTTGAATTTTGTCTTCACGCCGTCAAAATAGGTAGTCCGGAAAAGCTCTGTTTTCTCAGGGACATTGAGTGCCTTACAGACGACATCTTCTTTTTTTCCAAAACAAAGCTTCACTATCTCCTTTTCAGGGAACGTGAATCCAATGGTGCGCAGTGCGCTGTCATATGCTTGTATATAGAAAGGAAGTGTGTCCGCAAGAGTCCCGTCAAAATCAAAAAGTAATGCTTTTGTCATGAGAGAAAACGATTATGTTATCTGTTGAATAAAGTTGTTGTTTTGGTGTCAAAAAACGGGCTAGGATTTATTTTATCCGTTTACGAAGAACGGAAATACCATTTTGGTCTCCACACCAAAATAGTACTCTTTTTATCCGAAGATAAAAAAAAGAAAGGAGGTGATCCATCCGCACCTTCCAGTACGGATACCTTGTTACGACTTAACCCCCATCGCCGGATGTATCCTCCCCCGATAAATCGGAGTTCAGATATACTCGACTTTGTTGGCTTGACGGGCGGTGTGTGCAAGAGGCAAGAACGTATTCACCGCAGTGTGACTGACCTGCGATTACTACCAATTCCGCGTTCATGGGGTCGAGTTGCAGACCCCAATCCCCACTGAGAATGAGTTTAAGGGATTTGCTTCACTTTGCAGTGTCGCAA
>JBAQNT010000002.1:0-15742 GCA_049304055.1 Microgenomates group bacterium | reverse complement strand
GCACAACTTGCATACAAACAAGCACATATAAAACCAAGCGACATATCGGTAGCTGAGGTGCATGATTGTTTCACGATAGCAGAACTTCTCGCGATGGAAGATCTTGGGTTCTGGAAAAAAGGGGAAGCGGGAAGACGTGCAGAGCAATTCGAGACTCTGCTTTCAAACGGTGGGCCGCTTATCGTCAATACGTCCGGTGGACTTAAGGCGTCGGGCCATCCGGTTGGGGCAACTGGAATAAAACAAGTGGGCGAACTCTATTTGCAGCTTACTGGCCAGGCAGAAAAAAGACAGGTCAAGGAAATGAAATATGGACTTGCCCACAATGTAGGAGGGTCGGGCGGTACTGCAGTCGTAACGATAGTAGGCGCATAATGAAGGATTACCAATTTTTTAGATGAAATAACATGATAAGTCCGGTAAAAGTATGGAGAAGGCAGAAAACAATTCGGGATCTCCTTGGTCATAAGGGGACTGTAATTTCATGGACAAAAATATTCACACCACCTCCTCAGTTCAAACATATTGCCCCATACATGATTGCATATGTGAAACTTGATAATAAGCGGACAGTTTGTGCACAACTCGTTGACGTCCAACAGATGGACGAAATAACGTTCGGGACAAAGGTTGTCGTCACCCTTCGCAAACTGAGGGAAAGCATCGCGGATGACGTCATTCCCTATACCATTGCCTGTAAAAAAATATGAGAAAAATAACATACTCTGCCCCAGGAAAAGTGATTCTTTCAGGTGAGCACGCTGTCGTATACGGTAAACCGGCACTGGTATGTGCGATAGACAAGAGATTGACGCTTACCCTTATAGAGGCTGAAACAACCCGATATACAGATACGGTGATGCCAATCGTGGAAAGGACTGTCCGCGAATTTTTGAAACAAAGAAAGGAAGAGATAAAAAAGGGCGGATACACATATACTATTTCTTCAACCATTCCTATGGGACGAGGTTTGGGATCGTCTGCTGCATATTCGGCAACGATAGCGGCAGGGCTTTTGGAACTTTTTACTGGACGGGAGTGGAGTATTCCTGAAATAAACATATGCGCGTATAAGATAGAAAAATATTTTCATAAGAACTCGTCGGGCGTAGACACATCAACCTCAGTGATGGGAGGACTTATCTATTATCGCAAGGAATTTGAGTTCTTGAAGACCATCAGCAGTCTCTCGGTAAAGATACCAAAACGATTTACAGATATGTTACTTCTTATCGATACGGGAAAACCAGTCGAATCGACGGGAGATATGGTTCAACAGGTCGGATCACTCTTCAATGCACACCCCACAAAAGTGGAGGGGTTATTGAATGAGGTGGAAAAAATAACGAAACGATTTGTCGTGTCTCTCATGAAAGAGGACAGTGTTCTTTTCCAGAAAAGCATACAGGAGAATGAAAAAGCCCTTGAAAAACTAGGAGTTGTTTCCCCATCGACTATCCTCTTGTTAAAGAAGCTGAAAAAAATTGGCGTAGGGAAGGTGACTGGGGGAGGCGGAAAAACCAAATCATCTGGGTACGTATTATTTGCGACCGATGCAAAAAAAGAGGTAGAGCCAATCCTGGAAAAAGAGGGGCTCATTCATACATCCCTTGTCCCTAGTTATATCGGATTGAAAAAAGAACTATGATAAAGACATCTGCTCCTGGAAAACTATTGTTGCTTGGTGATTACGCGGTTGTATATGGACATCCCTGCATCGTGACGGCGGTCGATAAACGGTTGAACGTGGAAGCGCGGATAATTGATGCGCGTGAAGACTCAATCCAGACTCCACAGGTCAAAGAAAGCCGATTTGTACTAGAGGCAATCGCATATGTGAAAGAGCAATTTCATATCACGGAGGCCATAGAAATCAAGACAAGGGGAGATTTTTCCCACCAGGTTGGGCTTGGATCTTCATCAGCGGTGACGGTTGCGACCGTTGAGGCATTAAACCAATTATTTAATCTAAATCTTGCAAAGAAAGATATCTTCAACATAAGTTACAAAGTGAATCTTCTCATCCAAGGAGTTGGATCGGGGTTTGATATCGCAGCAGCTACATATGGGAAAACGATACGATATGTAAAAGGAGGAATAGAGCTTGAAGAATTATCAATTCCTAGTTTACCATTGGTCGTTGGATACTCAGGCATTAAAGCCGACACTCCTTATTACATAAGGAAAGTAGAGTCAGCATTCAAGCAGCGACAAGAAGAACTGGATGGACTGT
Organism: Microgenomates group bacterium; assembly: GCA_049304055.1. Lineage (GTDB taxonomy): Bacteria > Patescibacteriota > Microgenomatia > UBA1406 > GWC2-37-13 > JAKBEU01. The sequence continues at coordinate 13,509 of JBAQNT010000002.1, read as the reverse complement.
TCAAATCGACACATCTACTGGTAGATCGCGCCGCAAAAGCATTCAAAACGAACGATTTCCAAACAGTCGGTCAGTGTATGGATGAAGGGCATAGTATCTTACAACAGTTGGGAGTGAGTATTCCAAAACTTGATTCGATGGTAGGCGCAGCACGCAGTGCAGGTGCATGGGGAGCTAAATTATCCGGCGCAGGGGGAGGGGATTGTATGATAGCGCTCACTCCACCTGATAAAAGACAAAAAGTAATCGATGCGATACAACGGGTCGGTGGCGAAATAATCTCAGTCGGATTACAGGCTGACGGAGTAAAATAGAAGAATATGAAAGATCTGCATGATGAGTTATTCACGGTAGTTGATGAACAAGATTCGGTCATCGGTTATAAGACACGGAGAGAATGCCATAATAATCCAAATATCATCCATCGAGCAGTTGACATCGTCTTATTCGATACTGCCAACAATATTCTCCTACAGAAAAGAAGCATGCAGAAAGACACATATCCAGGATACTATACGGTTTCAGCATCAGGACATATCGATAAGGGAGAATCATATGAGCAGGCGGCAAGACGTGAGATGGAGGAAGAGTTGGGAATTGAAAGGATACTGCCGTTACAGCTTATCCATGTGGAAACCTATATCGTTCGCCTAGAGCATGAAGCCGAAATGACTGCACTTTTTAGGGGCGTATATGAAGGAAGTATTTCTCCTGCACATGATGAAGTGGAGTCTGTCCAGTATGTTTCTCCAAAGAATCTCTCCTTGTTGAAAAAGGATATTACGCCGGGCGCACTGGCAGCATTATACAAGCTGAACCTTATATGAAAAAAACTACGCGAGCACATTCCAACATCGCATTCATCAAGTATTGGGGAAAGAAAGATGAAGATCTTCGTCTTCCGTCAAACGGGAGTATCTCCATGAATTTGAGCAATCTCTATACGACTACGACAGTTGAATTCAATGAAACATTGTTAGCTGACGACATCACTATCAACAATGAAAAAGACGTAAAGAAAATAGCAAAAGTCATTATGCATCTTGACCGTATCCGTGCTCGCGCAAAAACAACCATGAAAGCTAAAGTCGTGTCAGTGAATAATTTCCCAACGGGTGTAGGACTCTCCTCATCTGCTACGGGATTTGCGGCCCTCACGACTGCCGCCACCAGTGCACTTGGCATGGAGATGACAGAGAAAGAAATGACAATACTTGCACGCATTGGATCAGGGTCGGCATGTCGTTCGATACCTACAGGATACGTGGAGTGGAAAACAGGCGACACAAGCGATCAGTCATATGCCGTGTCTCTATATCCACCGTCCTATTGGGATCTTGTGGATATAGTCGCACTTACGAGCACAAAGGAAAAATATGTCGCAACGACTGCTGGACAAAAGACTGCGCAGACTAGTCCATTTTTTGGACAAAGGATGATGTATATCGAAAACAAAATAGAAGACTGCAAGCGGTATATTGAGGAAAAGAACTTCCCCGCATTTGGGAAACTGATGGAAGAAGATGCACTTGAGATGCATGCCATCATGCTCACGTCGCGCCCACCATTATTATACTGGCTTCCCGAAACGGTACTTATCATGAAGAAAGTCTTAACGTGGCGCAAAGAAGGAATGGAGGTTTATTTCACCATCAATACTGGACAAAACGTCCATATCATTTGCCACGCGAAGGATACGCAAAAAATAGAAGAACGCTTACGCGAAATACCATGTGTCATGGACGTGATAACGAATACTTCGTCACGTGGATCATACGAAATAGAAGATCATTTATTCTAAGGTATATCGCAGGCGTGTTATGGTGTTGAGTTTATGCTGGGAAGCGTAAACTTCATCCCGTCTTGGATACCAAATCTTCCTCCCAAGACCGTTCCCATGAGCACGTTGAACACCACCAGAACGACTACGACAAGCACCAACCCAATTGCAGCGCTTTGTATCTTATTTTGTGCCTTCGTAAGCTTTTCCTTTTCACCATTTGAAGATATCCAGTCAAGCGCTCCCCAAAGCAAATAGACGAGTGTGAATATTCCGGCGACAAAAAGGAACAGTTGAATACCTGTTGCGATGAGCTTTCCGAGACTGGCGTTCACGTCTTTGTTGGTGTATAGAGGATCATCAACAGGGGGTTTTATCGTTCCGATAACATCAGAAACGCTTTTCGCTGATAAGAGGTTTCTCATAGGGGCATTTGTACATTAAATATGGTGCCAATTATTCTGGTCAACACAAAACTTATGACGATTAAAAACAAACCGAGGATAGCGTATACGAGAATTGACTGTGATTTTTTCACCTTATCGGCATTTCCTTCGCTTGTGAGATAGGTGAATGCACCATACAACAACATAGATAGGGTAAGGAACCCTCCAAGTATCATCATGATAGGAATTATTATGTTGGTGAAGACGCCGATAGAGTTAAATTTGGCAACTGGATTGATGGCTGTGTCCCCAAAGTTAACTTCTGCATGTACGACTGGAATCATATTCATGACACAACTATAACGAAATTTTTATACCGAGTCAAGTTGCGGAAAATATTCGGTATAATGAACGAATGGATACGATTACTCCCCTTAACCATGTCGCGCTTATCGCGGACGGTAATAGACGTTGGGCAAAAGAAAAAAACCTTCCGTCATTTGAAGGTCATAGGAAGGGATTTGAAAACATAAAGAAACTGCTTAAGAAGGGGAGGGACTTAGGGATACGAGTGATGACATTCTGGGTTTTTTCGACCGAAAACTGGAAACGAAAACAAGAAGAGGTGGGATATTTGATGAAGTTGGCTGAAGAGGTTATCGAAGTCCAATTGAAAGAAGCGATAGAGGAAGAGACACGCATCATACATATCGGGCGAAAGGACAGACTCCCTGAAAGATTAAAGGCAAAAATAGAAAAGGCAGAAAAACAGACGAAGGAATTCACAAAGTATTACTTCGTCATCGCCTTGGATTATGGTGGTCATGATGAAATAATGCGCGCGGTCGCAAAGATGAAAGATGTTCATACAGAAAAGCTTGACGATTATCTGGATACAAGCATTCTTCCCTATCCAAATCCTGATCTTATTATTCGAACAGGGGGAGAGGAGCGATTATCTGGCTTCATGACATGGCAATCGGCATATAGCGAATATTTTTTCTCTCCTCTGCGTTTTCCCGACTTCCTACCAGATGAGTTGGAAAAAGCAGCTGAGGAATTCAAGTCCCGTCAAAGACGGTTCGGCAAATAAAAAATCATATGTTTAATCCAACGTTCACGATAACTAACCAAATACTCAATAATATCTCAAAAGTGGAAGCAGCTGAGGAGGTTATTCGCAACGCCCCACTTCTTCCGCTTTGGGAAAAGCAATTCAAGGAAGACGCCATTGTTCGAGCAGCATACCATGGAACACATATCGAAGGAAACATGCTCCAAAAAGAGGAAGCGAAAGATGTTCTGTTGGGAAAGACGATAACTGCACGCCCACGGGATATCCAGGAGGTTATCAACTATCGCAAAGTCATCGAGCTTATCGATGAAGAGGCAAGTAGAAAGATAGAAAAAGTAACTGAGCAACTGCTCTTGAAGCTGCATAGAATATTGACCGAGAAAACCCTTGCAGTGGAGCAGTCGGGAGTATATCGATTGAAGCAAGTTATCATACGTAACTCTGCAACGGGTGAGATAACATTCAAGCCTCCAACCCCCCTTGAAGTCCCTTTCCTCATGAAGGAGTTTATCTACTGGTTAAACGCCGACAGCTCAAAACAATTGCATACGGTTCTGAAGGCCGGGATTGTCCATCATGAATTTGTCCGTATCCATCCGTTCATCGATGGGAATGGACGTGTAGGTCGGGCGCTAGCTACTCTCGTCATGTTGCTTGGAGGATATGACATCAGGCGCTTTTTCTCGCTTGAGGAATATTTCGACAGAGATGCTATCGCGTATTATGAACACCTCCAGAAAGCATCAGCTGGTGACTTGACGTCATGGCTTGAGTATTTCAGTTTTGGAGCGGCGGTTGAATTTACGCGCATCAAGGAAAAGATACAGAAGCTATCAAAAGACGTGAAGATGAAGGATAAACTGGGCGGTCAACAGATATTCCTTACCGAGCGTCAGATAAAGATAATTGAATACATCCAAGAGATAGGATATCTGCAGAACAAGGCATTCAACACGATATTTCCCGATATTTCCGAGGACTCAGTATTGAGGGATGTACAGGACTTAGTCAAGAAGAATCTCATAAAAAAGATAGGGAGTACAAAATCTGCCCGTTATGTAAGCGTATAGCATTTATTTCCTTCGGATGAGTCGGATGACCCCATACGCTCCCCATACGAGTGGGAAAAGAAGCATGGCCATATATTTATAGATTTCCTTTTGTGTGTCTGGCATGTCGGGTAACGGATAGAAAGATACGATACGTGAACGAATGCCACTGAGGGATCCGTGTGAACTGAATACATCAACCGCATTCAAAGCGAAGTCGAGGTTTCCGCTGCCTCGCCCCATATATTGGTCCAGTATGAATCGTGATGAAGGGACGACGATAAGCTCTCCGCCTTTTTTATTGGTAAGCACAGCACCTAACAGATATTCTTTGACATCCTGCTGTTTAGGTTGAGGGATGATATTCGGATTAAGCACATATTCTCCTTTTTGGATCCATGACCTGTTTGACGAGGAGATGAGCGGGGTAATTGACACTTTTTTCGTATCTGTCAGCGAGAGGGAAGAAGCCCAAGGGAAACTGACGAATTGCAGATTTGAAAAAAGACCCGTTTTCGCATTAAAAATATTCGTGCGGATCCAGAAAGGGTATGGCGCAAGGAATTGGGATGTCTCATTGCCGAAATTGACGTACTCGGCAGAAGTTGAAAGGACAAGATCTGCATTGATTGTAGCTCCATATGTTGCGGTCAATTCATTCAGGTTATGTGTGGAGGGGACAACATCAAGTGTCCGCTCATCTATTGATACACCATTTGCAAAGACGAGAAGACTCTTTCCGGATTCATAGAATTTTTTAAGCTTGTCTATTTCTTCTGAAGAGTATGGAGTTCCAGATCTTTCAAGGACTATCAATGCATCGGTCTTGTCGAGTGCCGATGTCAAATCAGGTGAGGTTACTGTGTACTGCTGAGATAAGACCTTCTTGAGGGATGAAAGTGGATCTTGTTGTCCATATTGCATTTGAGCGCTTTCTCCGATGATTCCAACGGTCACGGCAGCTTCCCTTGTGAGGCGGTAGATTGCGGATGTGATGTTGTACTCCAAATTCTGATAGTCACTTACCTGAGGGATTACCTCATTCTTGTCGTTATAAGAGATTGCTATACCGAAGTAAAAAGAAGAGGTCTGATATTTGTTCTGTTCCAGTTGAGAAAATTGAAGCTGAGGAATACCAAGCTCTTTCAGCTTGTCTCCTATTTTTGCATCTTTTTTTGGATCGACCGTTATGACAGCGATGTTCTTTCCTCCTCTTCTGTATTCTTGCAGAAGCTCATTTACATCGTTTTTGAGTGGAATGACGCGTGTCGGCAGATCACTTGATACATAGAGGGTAATCGTCACAGGTTTCTTTATTGATGTGATTATCTTGCGGGTCGATTGGGAAAGAGTGTAGGCATTATTTTTCGACATGTCCAATCTGACAGGAAAAAAAGAAAAAAGTATGAACAATATAAGCCCAATTCCGGGCAAGAGGAAGAGTCGGATATTTTTGACAAGTGAATGCATAATCAGGTTCGTTTTTGTAATTCCTTAACTGTTAGCTGATAAAAAATCAGGGTAAAAACTACAAAATAGAATAACGATCGAAGATCGAGGACTCCTTTTGCGAAATTATCCAAATGAAGGATGGGGCTAATAAGCAATAGAAGGTCTTGGGCCGCTTTTGGGAGGAGGTTTGCAAGGAAATCTGACGAAAGTGTTGTTATCAGGAACAGCGTGATCACTGAGAGTGAAAAAGACGCGATTTGGTTCGTGACCTTGCTTGAAACGTAGAGGGAGAAGCTCAAATAGGAAAGACTTAGAAGGAGTAGCCCAACATAACCGACGAGGATTTCCGGGAGGTATAATTTTGCCAAAAATCCAAGGATGAGCGGGATTGAAAGGGTGAGCGCGAGCGTTATTGCGAGTACAGTGAATATACTTGCGAATTTAGCGCGGACTATTTTTTCCTCTGATAGTGGGAGAGTGAGCAACACCTCTATGGTATTTGTTTTTTTCTCCTCGCTTATGCTTCTCATGGAGAGAGCGGGAATAAGGATAAAAAGGAGCCATGGCGCTACGGAAAAAAAGGATTTCATTGATGCTGTGCCGATGATGAAGACATCTTTAGTGAATAGGTAGCCGAGGAATAATGCGAAGACTACAGGTACGGTATATCCGACAGGGGAGTTAAGAAACTGCATCAACTCCTTCTTATATAAAGCTTTCATGATTTTTTTATTAATTTTTTAAACAATGTTTCAACACTTCCTTTTCCTTTTGGTTTTGCACCGTCAAACAGAAGCTTTCCTTTATTGATGATGAGTACCCTTGTTGCGATGTCTTCGATTTCAGATAAGATATGTGTCGAGAAAATGATACTTCTTCTTTTTGCAAGTTTCTGTATAAGGTCCTTTATTACATCCTGTTCGATGGGATCCAGTCCGCTTGTTGGCTCATCAAGAAGGAGTATATCTGGTTTGCCACACAGAGCCGCCGCCAGTCCCACTCGCTGCCTGTATCCACGCGAAAGCAGTTCCATTTTTTTCCCAAAGACATCATCGATATTGAGCTCGCGAACTATCGTACCTAAATGCATTTCATGTTTGATCGATGCGATGAATGTGAGATATTCCTCAACTGTCATATCAAGGGGGAGGGGATTGTTTTCTGGTAGATAGCCAAGTCGAGGAAGGACGGAAAGACGTTCTGCTATCGGGTCGCAGTCGAAGAGCCGGACTGTACCGCTTGTCGGACGAAGAAGGCCTGTAATAAGACGCATGGTTGTTGTTTTTCCGGCACCATTTGGTCCGACAAATCCGACGATTTCCCCCTCTTTGACTGAGAAGGAAAGTGAGGATACTGCCTCTTTCACTCCAAACATTTTTGTCACTTCTTGCAGCTTCATCATAAGAATAAGTTATAGCAAAAAAGATAGGTAAGTTCAAGGCCGACTGGACCTATTCTTATTCCTGCACGCCAACAAATGTTTTCTCTGCGACATCCCAGTTCATGTTCTCAAAAAACGCATCGACATACTGACCTCTATTCACTCCATAGTCAAGGAAATAGGCGTGTTCATATGTGTCAAGCGCGATAATTGGTGTCGCTCCCCAGAAGCCATACGTATTTTGGGAGTCGCCGATATGGTTGATGAGGCGGTTCTCTGCAGGATGCCAGACGGTCCATACCCATCCGCGTGCACTGATAGCCGATGCTTTCATGTCTTTCTTATACGAATCAAATGATCCGAAATCTTTTTCGATTTGCGCAAGAAGAGTATCTTTTGGCATGCCGCCCGTGCCACCTAGATGTCCGAAGTAAATCTCGTGATTTATTACTCCTCCCCATGCGAAGCTAAGCTCGGTCTTAAGAGACCTGATGGTGGAGAATACCTGATTCGCTTTTGCATAATCGTCATCGGAAAGCGCCTTAAGCTTATCGGTTATTTCATTATATTTATTCACGTACCCTGCATAGAGTTTCAGATGGTCTTCGACCGCTTTTTTCGAAATACCCTTCATCGCGTAGATTGTTTCGCTGAATTGTTTTGCTTGTATCATAGTTTCTATTACTCAATTAGTAATAGATAAAGTATGCCAAAAAAGCAGTAAATAGTCAAGGTAGATGATTATCTTCCTATTCCGACCAAATGGAGAACATCCTTTGCGATGTGGTTGGCGCTGATGGGGAGATGGATAGCATCAGTGACGCCACCAATACCTGCCCATATAAGCGATACGGCAAGCGATGAATCCGCAAGTCTCTGTTCACCAGTCAGAACCTTTATGGCAGTTGGAATAGCAAAACCTATTGCAGTCGCATAGGCGATAAGCTCAGGGGATGTGTATATACCAACCTCAGGAAGAAAAGCAGTAGCGAGCCCAAGCATACCAGCTGAGATGACATCGTTAGCAAATGCACCAAAATTTCTTTCTGCCACCACGCGATGAACAAATTCAACAGGGGTATTAACAATCAAACCCGCAGTGACTGCGTTGGATTGGAGGATCGGGAGCAAATTTAAAGCTGCATATTCCATAATTATTGGTTCAAATGAAGTTTTCTTGAATGAAAAACATACATATTGAATATGTATATTATACTATGGGGTTATTTATTTTGCAAGAAGATCAGGTCTTTTCTGGAGGGTAAGTTCAAATGCCTTTTGGAGCTGCCAAATCCGTATTTTTTTTGGGTCACCGCTGAGGAGAATCTCAGGAACCTTTTTTCCGTCAAATTCCTCAGGTCTTGTATATTGGGGATATTCCAACAACTGTGCGGATGGAATATTGTTTTTCTGAAGAGTTAGAAGCGTTGGATGAGTCCCAACCGCGTGTATCAACTCCTCAACTGGGACGAGGAAAAACGTTTCATCGGTCGTTGCATTATCCTTCTTGAGGACTCCCGGAAGAAGGCGAACGACGGAATCGCAGATCGTTGCCGCAGCCAGCTCGCCACCGGTCAGGATAAAATCACCAATCGATACTTCCTCTTGTACATAATCAGAGAATCGTTCATCAAATCCCTCATAATGCCCAGCAAAAATGACGAGATGTTCCAATTGGGAAAAGGACTGCGCTTTTTTCTGGTTAAAGACGGTGCCTCGAGCCGAGGTCAGGATGACATGGGCTCCAGACAAGGGGAGAGAATTATTTGGGGATAATGAAGCGAGCGCGTTCTTGAGGACATCAACACGCAGCACCATTCCGGCGCCGCCTCCGTACGGACGCTCATCGACAGTACCATATGAATCTTTGGCAAAATCCCGGAGGTTGACGATATGTATTTCAACGGCATTCTTTTCCTGTGCGCGCTTGAGTATCGACTCCATGAGAAAGCCCTCAATCATTTTTGGGAAGAGAGTTATTATGGTGATTTTCATGGTAAAGAGACAACGATGAATCCGACGGCAACCAAAGCACTTCCTATGACCAGTTTCAATGTTACAGCTTCTTTCAGGATAAAGATACTAAAAAGCGATGTGAAGATGGGGATGGTAAGGCTAGCAAGCGAGATAGCGATGGCGCTTTTGGTTTCCTGGATGCCTTTAACATACATGATCTGAGGGATGACATAGACGAAAATACCCATGATGATGAAAAGGACGATATCCCTTGAGGTTATCTTTTCCTTGACCATCACAAGAGTGGGGAGGTAAAAGAGTGTTGCGAAAAATGAAGCGAATGCAGCGACCAATACGGGACTGCGTCCTTCGAAAAACTTCTTCGTAAAAATGATTTCACCTGCCCACAGGATGTCGGCTATAATGACATAGAGTATTCCCATAATCTGTTATTATATCAAGCAAGTATGAAAAAAGGTATTCTTTGGCTCCTAAAAAAATATAAATCCATCTCATTTTTCCAAGGGTTTTTTGGTACATCCTGTCGATTTTATCCGACCTGTTCTGACTATACCTATCAGGCAGTCGAAAAATACGGAGCTCTGAAGGGTTTAGTTTTGGGTCTCTACAGAATACTCCGATGCAACCCTTTCAACAAAGGGGGTATTGACAAACTTTCCTAAAAAAGTGAAATAGGATATCTGAAAAAAGGTGTACACTGATATTCGTGGATGATAATCAACAAGCTTGTCTTGGCTTTTGTCTTTCTAGTGGTGTAGGTCCAATGACATTCATACGACTCATCGAGGAATTCGGGTCTCCTTCTTCTGCTTTTTTTGCCTCATCATCCAAAATACAGCGGTGTTTTCGTACATCGGCACACTTCGAAAAATTCATCACATATCGTTCCCGATTTGATCCCGACAGTGAATTGAAAAAAATGGAAAAAGAAAATGTATGGGTCATGACACAGTATCATGAGGACTATCCAAAACATTTGAAGGAGATAAGTGATCCTCCTATCGCATTATTCGGGAAAGGCGACAGAAATAGTATAAATTTCAATAGGGATACCTGCATAGGAATCGTTGGGACTCGGCACCCAACCGCATATGGAAAACATGTTGCAGAGGAATTGGGGAAGATGTGTGCGGCAAACGGGATAGTCGTCATTTCCGGTATGGCGACAGGGATAGATACGATATCGCATAAAGCCGCAATCGATACGGATGGAAGGACTGCAGCGGTACAAGGGACAGGAATCGACATGGTCTATCCGGCAGAAAATAAGGTATTACATGAACAGATATTGAGACACTACGGAGTGGTGTTGTCGGAATATCCAATAGGACACGGCATCGCGCGTGGCCAGTTCGTGCTGCGTAACCGCATCGTTGTGGGACTTTCAAAAGCGATTCTTGTCGTGGAGGGGGGCATCCATTCAGGGTCCCTCATAACCGCACGGTATGCGGCTGAGAACGGACGGGACGTGTATGCGCTCCCCGGTCAGATAACCTCCGATATGTCCCAAGGTCCTCACATCCTCTTAAGAGAAGGAGCTCATATACTTACCGGGGTTGAGGACTTGATGAGGGAACTGGGTATGGTGAAGGGAACCATAAGAAAGCCAAAAATACGACCGCTCGACCTGGTCGGAGAAGAAAAAAACATCTATGAGTTATTGACGGTAAAAAAATATCATGTGGATGAAATCGGTAAAAAAATTGCACTCCCGGTTTCTGATATCCTCCCATTATTATCGCTTCTTGAAGTCCGTGGTGTTATCGCGAAAGGGGATGATGGCAGGTTTACTGTTGCGGTATAGTGTCGGTCTTTTTTATCCTGCGGATATATTTATCTACAATTTTAGGTTTTGCAGTCAAGAATACATCAATATATTTTTTTGCCGTTTCAAAGTCTGTATAGTCGGCTGCAAGGGCAAGGATATTCGTAAAATCATTTTCCCTTCCATGTTGTACTTGATCGATATTGAGAGCCAGCCCGCAACGGATGTTCTTGAATCTGTTTACCGCGATACTGACTCCAATACCTGATCCACAAATGACAATCCCCAAGTTTTCATCTGGATTCTGTTGTACTGCCTGTGCGACTTTTTGTGCGAAGTCAGGGAAATCATCCTCTGGATCATGTTTGTAGTTACCGAAATCTTCTATTCGGATATTTTTTTCCTGGAGGTACTCGATCAACTTATTTTTTAGATCAAATCCTCGATGGTCTGTAGCGATGAAGACCGGCATATACCACTGAGTATATCATATACAAAAAAATACCGCTCTCTTTTGAGGGAGAAGCGGCATTTTTTAAACTCGATAGATATTATTTAACGAGTCTCTTCAGGCTTTTACCAGCTGTAAAACCTGGAGTTTTTGTTGATGGGATTTGGATTTCTGCTCCTGTCTGAGGATTGCGTCCCTTGCGGGCTGCTCTCTTGCGGACCATGAATGTTCCAAAGCCTGTTACAACAACCTTTTCACCACGTTTCATAGCATCTGTTACTGTACCAAAGACTGCATTGACTGCATCTTTAGAAGCTTTTGCAGTAAGTCCTGCTTTTTTTGTTACTTGTGCGATAAGATCTGCTTTTGTCATATTGATTCACCTTCCTTTTGTGTGCGACTCAACTGATAGTTAAGTAGTGACAGCTTACTCATTTTTTCGCGTCCTGTCAATCTATATTAAAAATATCTTATTGTAACAATCTATATCAAATTCGGAGCATCACAACAAGATAAATTAAGGCACTTTTGGAAGAAAAAGAAGAAGGTAAAAAAAAGCCCTAGACCGTATAAGTGTCTAGGGCTTTGTTTTAGTTTCAAAAAAAATGTTATATCTTGGTTTGTGCTTCGGTTCTGTATTCACGGATGATCGTTATCTTGATTTGTCCTGGGAATACATCAAATTTTTCCTCCAATTCTTGTTTTATCTTGGCGGCCAGAATCACTGTTTCATCATCGGTCATTTCATCAGGTCTCACGATGACTCTAAGTTCTCGTCCTGCCTGTAGTGCATATGTCTCTTTGACGCCTTTTTTGGTTTTGGCAACATCTTCGATGGTCTTTATTCTTTTTAAGTATTCTTCAAAGTCCTCATGTCTTGCGCCTGGTCTTCCACCGGACACAGCATCCGATATATAGACGATGACTGCCTCTGTACTGTTCATTGGGACATCTTCATGATGGGATGCGACAGTATCGATGACTTTTTGTGGGAATCGGTATTTCTTCAGAAGCTCAACACCCAAGTCGATATGGGATCCTTCCTTATCATTGATAACTTTTCCGATATCATGGAACAGACAGCCAAGCTTGACTACGTTCACATCCGCTTTCAATTCATGGGCAAGTGCGATACCGATACGTGTCTCTTCCAATGTGTGGACGATCATGTTCTGTCCATATGAGAAACGATATTTGAATCGACCAAGAAGCTTGATGAGTTCAACAGGTAGGTTAAATACACCCACCTTGTGTGCAAGCTCTTCTCCTGCCTTGTAGATTGTCTTCTCGATTTCCTCACGAGTCTTACTGACAATTTCTTCAATTCTTGGTGGTTGGATACGGCCATCCTTGATGAGTCGCTCAAGGGCTGTACGTGCGATCTCTCTGCGAATAGCATCAAATGAAGACAATTTAATGACTCCATCTTCTTCAAGGTCAACATCAACTCCCGTTGCGACTTCAAATGCACGGATATTTCGTCCTTCTTTTCCGATGATTCTTCCCTTATATTCATCACTTGGAAGATGGACTACAGAAAGAGTATATTCTGCAGTAACGTCAGTTGCTCCATATCTCATGGCATCAACTAACATAGCTTTCGCTTTTTCATCAACGACACGCTTGAGGTCTTCTTCGGATTGTGTTATGCGACGGGAGATGTCTGCTTTCAATTTTTCTTCCCACCCTTGTAGAAGAAGTTGCTTTGCCTGGTCTTTTGTCATCTGGGCGACTGCTTCTAGTTTCTGAAGGATGAGATCCCGTTTTTCTTCTATGTTCTTTTTTGAGTCGGCGAGGGACTGTTTATCTCTTTCAAGAGTCTGCTTTTCAGTAAGCAACTCTTTGCTTTTTTCATCAATCTGCACCTCTTTGGTAGCAATACGTTTTTCGACTTCAAGAGACTCTGCAAGGTTTTTTTGGGCTTGTCTTTCAGCCTCCTGTTTAATACGAAGAGCTTCTTCATTTGCCCTTAATATGATTTCTTTTGCTTCGTGTTGAAGCTTGATTTCTTGTTCTTCGATTCTCTTGCCGAAGAGCAATTTCTTAAAAAATGAGCCGAACATAGGTTTTTGTTTTAGATCAGTTGAAAGAGAGTGTGGTTTTTATGCACTATTCGTCGAACGGACAAATTGTGATATGAAATGAATCATGGCTAAAAAAACAATAATTGGTGTATCTCTCCTCCAACCAATT
>JBAQNT010000001.1:0-377404 GCA_049304055.1 Microgenomates group bacterium | reverse complement strand
GGGACGATTTGAGGAGTTGTAGATATGCTTCATCTGTCCGATTATCCTTTTCTTTCCCTCCATACTGCCCATTATTTCCAATGCCTTTTGAGTAATCTAGTTTGATATTGTATGGGGGATCACAATTTATGTACGATATTTTTTCATCTTCCACAAGCTTCTTTACAACTGTGGAGTCTGTGCTGTCACCACAAATAACTTTATGTTTGCCCAGTTGGAAAAGGTCACCAACTTTTGCAATGGGGTTCTTGATAACCTGTTCAATAGCTTTTTTGGCATCAAAGTTGTCATCTTCCACTCCTAGTTCATTATCCCAATACTTACCAAGATCAATTTCGTCAAAGCCCACTTTAATTAAGTCATCGATTGCGTATTCTTTAAGCAAATTCCAATCCCACGAGCCCTGGTTACGGTTCAAGCGAAGGTTTAACTCCCGCTCAGTGGTTTCATCAGCAACATTTATATACATTACAGAAACAAGTTCTATTTTAAGCTTTCTATATACTTCTAATCGAAAATTTCCACCAATCACAATCCCTTCTCTTCCAGCAGCTGAATTGACAAGGAGCGGAATTACCATACCAAATTTCTTAATATTCTCAGTAAGTTGGTCTTCCTCGGCTTTGGTATGTGTACGAGGGTTATTAGGATACGGCTTGAGACGGTCAATTTGGACCATCTCTATCTTGTGGGTTAGTTGGGGAACTGGTGAATTAATCATATGGCTTAATTGTAATTAGAGCCATACAACAATCAAACGGGTGGTTTTGTGAGAAGATATGTGAGGAGGAATGTGAGTAGAATGAACTAGTTCATTCTACTTGTTGCAACAAGCTTTTTTACCTTTCTTGGTTTTCTTATGTACTTTGTTACACTCTTCACATGATAGGCTTGTATCCCTCGATATCGTGTTAAATTGAGTTTTAACTTATTACCTGCAAGTGCTATCTTTAAATCTCTCAGGACAAAACTTCGAGCCCTTTCATCAACTTCAAGCGGAGAGCCTTTCATAATACTATTAAACAAATCATCGGGAATGATCCCCCTTAGGTCAGAGCGTATCATGAGCTCAAAAAGTCGACCTTTTTCCGATTTACGAGTAATTCCTCGTATATATTCTCCTTCAGCCATAAAACCGTTTCCAATTATTTGAACAGAAGTAAGTAATATATTGAATTTCCTTTTGGGCGATGGGAGGATCTCTTGAGGTTTAAACGGTGTGTTAGGTTGAACAAAAATTCGAACTTGGTCTTGTGGAGCATAATTATAGCCCGTCAGATCGAGCAATCCTCTAAAGTCGGAGATCGTCTGCTTTATAGGTATCTGAATAAGAATGGACATTTCACGGATAGCCTCAATTCCTCTAAAAAGTCCACGTAATTGTTCTGCAAATGTTTGTTGCATTTCAACAACTTCACGAATAACTCCTGTAACTGTTTCACTATATTCCTTATATGTTTGTATGACTTCTGTTAAAGCTTCAACTGTGGAGCGAATTTGACTTTGTGAAATAGTAATAAATTCGTATTCGCTTTGATCTTTCTTAGAAAGAATGATGCCCTCTTCAGGTTTGTTTATAAATGAGTTTGATCTTTTAGCGAGAGCAGTCTTTTTCACGTCTCCATTATACATCTGCAATAGTCTTTTTATATATGTGGCATTTGTGGCTTTCCACGCACAAATCTACTTACAAACTGGGTGTTTATGTGTTAAATTGAGGGAAATTTAGTAAAATGGGCTTAACAAATGAAATTACATTTTTTTGAGTACTACCAACTCAGCGAAGAAGAAATAAAGAAACTATGGAGTGAATCTCTTTTTATCTTTGATGCAAACGTCTTACTAGATCTTTATCGATACACAAAAGAGACTTCAGACGATCTGATCGAAATAATGAAAAAATTAAAGAAACAGAATCAGCTGTGGATACCACATCAAGTTGGATATGAGTTCCACAAGCATAGACGTGAAATTATTTATAAACAAAAAAGAGCTTATGATAAAGCTGTATCCATTTTTAGAGAAGGCTTGGTTCAGTATATTGACTCTTCTTTGAATACACAAGATTGTATTCAACACCCCTACATTAAAGGAGAAAAATATAAACAAGAGCTTATGGATGCGGCAAAAAAAATCACTATAGAACTAGACTCCTTAAAAAGAAGCCATCCAAAATTAGAAAAAGAGGATAAAATCCTTGAAGCTATTACAGAATGTTTTGCTGATTGTACAGGAAATCCCTATCTGCCAGAAAAGCTATTAAAATCCCATGAAGAAGCACAGAAAAGAATAGATAATAAAATTCCACCGGGTTATTTGGATAATAAAAAGGATATACCAGAAAAATATGGTGATTATATTGTTTGGGAACAGATAATTGACAATGCTAAGGAAACAAAAAAGTCTGTAATATTTATTACAAGGGATCAAAAAGAAGATTGGTGGCAGAAAATACATGAAGAAACAATTAGCGCAAGATACGAATTGATAAGAGAGCTTAAAGATAAGGCTGAAGTAAGACTATATATGTATGAAACTTCAAATTTTATTAAGCACGCTAAACAATCATTGCAACTAACCCTAAAGGCAAATACTATTTCAGAAATTAAAGAAATAACTGAATCAGATAAACGACTCGCCGAGGCAATCATCGCATCACAAGTTACAGATTTATCACAGATTTCAAAAGAATTAACTTATGCAGTCAAGGGTGATACTGGAATTGCAAGTGGAACACCGAGTTTAAGTAATGTTGGAGAAGTCCCGTTGCCTGATATTGCAGTAAGCAAATAATATATGAAAACTTTTTTAATTGCATACAATTTAGTAAACATATCTAAAACTCAGATTGATAGCCTGACGAATAAAATAAGGTCTTTACAATATTGGGCAAAGCCACTTGCCGCTGTATGGCTTATTAAAACTCAGTATTCAAAAGAGGCCATAATCAACTTCTTGAAACCTGAATTGTATGCAGGGGATAAAATTGTCGTTATAGAGGTAACAAATGACTGGATTTCAATGAATCTCGATAAAGAAGTCGTAGAATGGATGAAGGGTGGACTTTAAAGTTATCCTACTAAATCAATCCCTTTTTATAGTGTCTCATTTGTCCCATTTAGCTTCGAGCTATAAGGATAGAATGTCTCATTTTTTGGTACAATGTACCACAGAGCAAGGCTGGGGCTATAAGGACTAAGTTGTTCCAGACCCGAGTGCTCCGCAAGATTTATGAAAATGAATACAAAAAACCTTAAGAAAGTGTGTTTGCCTTTTGTGGTTTTTGTGACGGGTGCCTGCGTACTTATAATAGAAGTAGTTGCAACGAGAATTTTATCTCCCTATTACGGCAATACGATTTTTACTGTATCTAGTGTTATTGGAATCGTTCTTACCGCATTAAGTCTTGGATATTACTTTGGCGGCAAACTCGCAGACAAATACCCGAAAGATACTTTTTTTTACTCAATAATCTTAGTCAGCGGGTTCAGCATCATCCTCCTTAATTTTCTGAAATTGGTCCTACTCCCCATGCTTGGTTATAAGCTATCAATGACAACTGGGCCGCTTATTTTTTCAGCCATTCTGTTCTTCTTGCCAAGCTTACTATTGGGGACACTCTCTCCGTTTGCAATCAAACTGCAGGGAATGCATTTTCCAGAGAAAGGAATAGGAACAATTTCCGGCGAAATTTTCTTTTGGTCAACTTTTGGGAGTATTTTTGGAAGTCTATTCACAGGATTTGTGCTAATTCCACGGTTTGGGGTTAACAGGATAATCATAGCTGTTGCATCCACTCTCATACTGTTAGGACTATTGCCACTGATTAAGATTGGAGCCTACAAAAAACAAATCTTTATCATAATTTCTCTCAGTTTTATTGGACTCGTCTCAATCTATACAATCTCTCAAATTAAGTTCAATACAACTCTTTATGAGAGTGACGGCATATATGAAAAAATAACAATATATGATAAAAAATATGGCGGAAAACCAATACGGTTTTTCCAGCAGGACCGGAGCACTTCTGGTGCGATATTTCTTAATTCTGATGAGTTGGTTCAAGACTACACAAAATACTACGCGCTCTATAAAGTATTTACGCCAGATATGAAACACGCGTTGGTGATTGGCGGTGGAGCATATTCGATTCCGAAGGCCATACTTAAGGATGAGCCAGACGTGACTGTTGATGTTTCAGAAATTGAGCCGTCGTTGTATAAATTAGCACAAGATTATTTTAAATTAGGCAACACAGATCGTTTAAATAACAACATAAAAGATGGACGTCGACTGCTTCATGACACGAACAAAAGATATGATCTCATATTCAGCGATGTATATTACTCATTATTTTCTATCCCAATTCACTTTACGACTCAAGAATTTTTCAAAACTGCAAAAGATAAACTTAGTGATGATGGGATATTTATCGTCAGTTTAGTTGGTGATTTATCTAGGCAGGAGCCCTCATTCACACTGTCAGAAATAAAGACATTTCGTTCGATTTTCCCCAATAGTTATTTCTTTGCGGTTGACTCCCCAAATAAAATCGGTTCACAAAATATTATCCTTGTAGGTTGGAATAGTGATAAAAAAATTGATTTTACCGATCTGAAAATTACTCAAGATGATAATCCAATTATCCAATCGCTTGGAAGTAAAAGCATTGATTTAAACAGATTTGAATTTTTCAATTATCGACTATTAACTGATGATTTCTCACCTGTTGAATTCTTAATCTCTAAAATCCTCAAAAGGGGCCAGAACAAAAAAAAATCAGTAGACGGAAATGAAATGTTAGCGCTTATTAATCAACAGTTGCGATATGGTCCCCGCTATTTAAGCGCGCAAGGTCATCATGATGTTCAAAAATTTTTAATCGCAGAGTTGAGCAGTTTGACACAAGAGACAAAAATACAGACATGGCAAAGAGCAAGTTCGGACGGAAAAGCATACTCATTAACCAACATAATCGGTAGACTTCACATTGAAAATGAAAAACGTATCATATTGGCGACTCATTATGATAGTAAGAAGTTCGCCGACAAGGATACACACAACCCAAATCAACCAGTGCCAGGCGCTAATGACTCTGCTTCAGGGGTGGCCGTATTACTTGAATTGGCCCGTATTCTTGCCAATTCAGATAAGCAGCCACATATTGGTATTGATATTGTCTTCTTTGATGGGGAAGAAGGGGAAGAAAACATGGTTGATAACCATACGAATTGGCAACCTCTTGGCTCAACCTATTTTGCGGAACATTTGAGCGATATATACGGAGATAAAAAACCGATAAGTGCCATAGTGCTAGACATGGTTTGTGATAAAGATTTGCAAATCTTCATGGAACGATCATCAGTTCAAAGCGCACCTAAGCAAACAAAGTTTTTTTGGAATTTGGCAAGAAAAAACCATGGTGATGTTTTTATCGATAAGGTTGCCCCGGAAATCCAAGACGACCACACGTCACTTAATAAGGTAGGCGTGCCGAGTTTTTTGGTTATTGATTTTGATTATCCTCATTTTCATACAACAAAAGATATCGCCAACAAATGCAGTGAAAAAAGTTTGAAAACTGTCGCAGATTCTGTTTTGGATTATATATACACAGTGGAATAACGAAGATGATACATGAATAAATAATTCACGTTAAAGAGAAGCTTTCATTATTGCTGGATTCTTTTTATCTGATTTGCCTTCTTAATTTGCGCCGCTGGATTGATCGCTATAAGCAAAGCGGAAAGGATGACTCCGGCAATCGCGATGCCAATCAACGTAATAAGGATATTTTTCATATATCTATTTACTTGCTTTGATTTTATCGGGAGTTGCTTTTTCCATCCAAAGCTAAATATTGCCCATGAGAATATGGTGTTGAAGATAAGCAGAAGTATTACCTGGACTTTCTCACTTTTGGTCAAAGGACCGTCCTTTTGGGTATTTTTTAACGTTCTACTCATAAGGTAGTATGAGTAAAGAGTGAGGATGATAAACAGAATAGTTTTTGGATTCATTGTCATTGTTTTATTTTTTTATTAACTCATACCATTATATAATACGTACATAGTAAAAAACTCAGGTGGCTATTGACTACTCTATGATTAAGGGAATACAAAAACCTGCATCAAAAATTTTTAAACTATCCTCAAAATAAACTGTAAGCTACTCGTAATTTTTTTTGCGAACTATATATAATGATTGTATGGCCATACTGTTTATCAAATTCGCCATAGGTTTAGTTCTTCTTTTGTTTTCAACAGAAAAATTCGTGAGACTTGCAGAACGGATAGCTAAAGTCCTCAAGATCTCTCCCTTAATAGTCGGTATCACTATTGTGGCAATTGGCACTTCAATCCCTGAACTTGTTGTCTCAGTTATCTCCATGTTCAAGCAGGATACGAATCTTGCGATGGGTAATATTATCGGTTCAAATATAGTGAATGTACTTCTTATCCTTCCTGTTGGGATCCTCATCGGGGCAATGAAGATAGGACGTATCAAAACACAACAAAGCGCACTTTTTCTATTGGGGAGCACAGCCATTTTCCTTTTTGTGCATTTTGTCCAAGTGTCCCATGTCATAAGCGGAGCAGTGCTCATTGGTCTTGCAGTAGCATTTAGCATCATGGAGTATTACCTGGGAGTTGAGGGGCGAGACCATGAAGACATCAAACAACATGCCAAGAACCAAAAGATTGGAGCAATTACTTTAGCGCAAGTCATCATAGGTATTTTTTTACTTTTACTCATTATCGTCGGCGGGATATTGATAGTTGAATCGGTGGAGGCAATATCTTTATTCACCGGATTGTCCACTTCAATTCTTGGTCTTACGCTCACTGCTGTTGCCACCTCACTTCCAGAGTTGTTGACGACGATTTATAGCCAAAACAACAATCAAGAGAAAATAACTGTCGGAAATATATTGGGTAGTAATGTATATAACTTGATGCTCATCGGTGGGATACTTATGTTATTTCCGATACAGACATTTATTTCTCAAAAAGAACTGATCTGGTTGGGGGCGACAACCATAGGATTTGTTGCATTTTTAAGGTTCTATAGTGGCAGAAGGCCATCAAAATTAGTGGGGATTCTTCTACTTCTTACATTGCTCCTATATTTAAGGTTCCAATAATAACAACAGGTTGCTTGTTATATTCAACAAACAGGCAGTCCTATAAAGCAAATACATGAGAGTATTTGTTACAATTAGGTCATGAAAAACTTCCCAATTTCCCTCAACGAGCACATACATTATCAAGAAGGGTCTGTAGTCAGCAGAGAAATCTTCAAGAACGCATCAGGGACCGTTACATTGTTTGCCTTTGCAGAAGGTCAGGGGTTAAGTGAGCATAAGACACCATATGATGCATTGGTGTATATCATCGATGGGGAGGCGGAAATAACAGTCTCCGGAAAACTGAATACGGTAAAAGCAGGGGAGATGCTCCATATGCCTGCAGGCGAGGCACACGCCCTTAAGGCAAATAAACAATTCAAGATGCTTTTAACTATGATGAAGGCATAAATTTCCTCCATTTTTTATATACAATAAACTATGACCTTGTCACAAGCAACAGAGCAGGCTCAACCAGAACCAGCTCAGAAAGATGTCGCCCCTCTGATGCAATCGGAGGGACCAAAGGACAATAAGAATAAGATAATTGCTCGCCTAAAGAATATCGGTAATATAGTCAGCACAGTAAGTGCAGAACAAAGCAAAGGCAATGAACAGCACCCTTTCAACGTACGCGCATCAGAACTCGTAAAACTCGGAGATGGATATACGAAGTATCTGGAGACCCACGCTGATGAAATCCCCGACGAAGGGACATTCCAGGCTATAGCGACTCTCGCAAAAGCATCCTTTTTCATGAATATTAAGCAATATGTACAATCGATCAGAAGTATCGGCGGTTTTGTAGATGTCCATCCTGAACTAAATAACCTGAATCCTGTTGGGGAGGTAGATGGTCCATGGGCAAAGATAACGGAGGCACTGTATTATTCATCAAATAATAATATACGCGAGCAGTTTAGGGAGGGGATTATCTCCAGAGCTGGAGAGCTCATCCAAAGTAACGACTTAAACATAAGAGATTTTGATCACTTAGAACGATTTTTGGTTGACCCTCAAGGAAGGCTTCCTAAAGAATTCATCCCTGAATACGTCACTACACATGCCGGCGAAATAAAACAATGGGCACCGCTCAAGATGGAAGCATTTCAAGAACATGTGATGGAAAAAATCGGTAGTTACGACGGTTCACTTTCCCAGAATGAGTATTTGCAAAAACTAGACGAGGAAATTGCATCCATACAGACGGAAGACTTAAAAAAACCGAATATCCAGTTTCCAGATAGGCAAGGAAAATTAGCATTCATCAGAGATCTGAGGTTCGGAAGAATCAACGCTGATGCAATGAAAACAGAGATTGCAAAGCGCATGGAGGAAATCACAAGAAGACCAGACATAAAAACGCTGGGTCAGTATTTAAAAGGATCGTTTTCACCATTTCTTGCAACGTTAAGAAGCACGATAGGAGTAAGTGTTGAGGAGAGAAAACCAATCTTGACCGCATTGGTTGAATCATATGGATTGGAAGAAAATGCGAAGAAAGCAGTTCTCGCATATCTAGATGCCAACTTAAAGTGAATCTGGCTATCGTCCTAATATTTATATATCAACCTTTTGCTACAATTAACTCATGGTTCTTTTCGACAACGATCCGATATCCGTCAGTATGTATGATGCCGCACTTGAAGCGGGTAGACTTATAAGGGACTATTACTATTCCACAGAAATTCTTGAAGTAAAAAATAAACTCTCCCATCAGGACTTGGTCACCCGAGCAGATACAGAAAGCCAAGACATAATAGTAGAATCGATCTCTCGGTCACTTGGAGATAAAGGATATAAGGATGAATCGATTGGTTTTATCGGAGAAGAGAATTTGGATAAAAATGGAGAATATATATTCGTCATAGATCCCATTGACGGAACCACCAACTTCACTTCAAAGATCAATAATTTTGCGGTAAGTATAGGGTGCTTTGTCCATGGGGAAGCAAGGTATGGAGTAACGCATGATCCGATAAATGACTGCACTTATATCGCTAAAAAAGGAGCAGGCGCATACAAGATAACTCAGGGAAAAGTTACTCGTCTTACCATGAATCCTTATGAAATGGACAAATGTCTGCTTGCCACCTATATCCATACCAATCCAGAACAGAGAGAAAAAGAAATAAAATATTTAACCAAGATCTATCCGTTCATAAAGGGCGTGAGAATAATGGGTTCGGGGAGCCAAGACTTGGTGAGGCTTGCGGACAACTCAGTTCAGGTTGTGATGTTCGCCAAAAGTAGCCTATGGGATATAGCCGCTGCATACGTCGTCCTTATGGAAAGCGGGGGTGGCGTGTTCAATCTTGATGGATCGAACCTTCTCCTTGATTTGGATGACCCCCACAAAAATTATCCGCTTATTGCATGTATAAAAGAGAATATATCGTCATTTGCCAAATATATCGATCCGTGATTTTTTTATAAACTATCATGAAAAACAATAGCGTTGAGCTGAAAAAAATCGAGCATGCCAAGGAGTCTGAGGTTTTATTTGAGCTTGAAAAGCGGGCTTTTTTTAGGGAATTTGATCTCCCTTCGAGAAATACACAGGAACAAATTGATTATCTGAAGGAAAGCGAGGTATTTGCCCTCTACGAAAATGGGATGGCAGTAGGCTTCTTTGCATATAGGCAAGGGAAGGACGATGTTGAACTGTTGGTAATTGCGGTTGACCCAAAAAAACAAGGGAATGGATATGGGAAAATCATGATGGATAGAGTGCTTGAACTCACACAGAACCAAACGGTCCGTCTTGTCACCCATCCAAAAAACAGCGGAGCAATACGTTTCTATCTGAAATCTGGATTCACGATCAGTGGTTGGAAGGAAAATTATTACGGGGATGGGCAACCTCGTCTGCTTCTGACATACAACTCACAATAAATCACCAAAGCCCCCATTGCAATATTCTGTAGGTGTAATTATCATGTACTTAATTACAACTTATTATCAAATACATATTATGTTTAATTATTGGGCAATACTTCTTGCAACCGTTCTTCAATTCATATTTGGGGCAGTCTGGTACAGTTTCCTTTTCGGTAAGCTGTGGGGAAAAATGCACGGATTTGAAAAACTATCCAAAGACGTCCAGGAAAAGATGATGAAGAAGATGGGTCCATTTTATATAGCACAGTTTTTGGTGACATTCCTTACGACCTTCGTCTTAGCGCTCTTTATGGAAGCACTTCCTCAAGATTGGAATGCATATGGGATGGCAGGATTCTTTTGGCTTGGATTCGTTGTTCCGACTGTGGTAAGCGGGGTCATCTTCGGTGGCACGGAAGGAAAGTGGATAATCAAAAAAATAGGAGTGCAGATAGGCGCATCCTTTGGGTGTCTTATGATCGCCGCGGCAGTCCTTGGCTACTTGCGTTAAAAGGGTTATAATAGATGGATGCAGGAAAAGTTAAAACAGTTCCGTGAGTGGTATCGCGGACTTCCAGAGAAGAAACGGCATGTTGAGTTCATCACGGCTGTTCTTTCTGTGCCTGTCATGCTTACGGTGATCATCATCAACCTCAACAATCTCCAGCAGCAAAAGAATAATGCATCAAAAGAAACAACGACAGAAAAAGTCGTCCCCATACAGATAGTAATTACTGGAGAAAAAAGCAATACAAATGTTGAACCAACTGCAGTGCGGACAGTTTCCCAACCTGCCGGTGAGCCGACCTATACGCCAGTTCCTTGCATAAAAGAGGTGGGACCGGTCTCCATAGTGTCTCCCCGTGATAGTGAAGTGGTTTTTGATGATCCTGTGTGCATCGCCATCGCAACACAGTCTAGCTACTGCCCAGTCATTTGGTCATATCGACTGAATGGGGGAGATTGGTCAGACTATACGGACAAGAATGTCTGTCTCCACAATCTGACGAATGGCAGTAAGACAGTGCAAATGAAGATAAAAAGCAGTGTATCAAATAATGAAGTGACGCTTCAACGTTCATTTATCTATCAAGGAAATAGCCAGCCGACAGCTACACCACCGACGGCGACATCCTCAGCGGGATTATAGTCATGTCAAACCTTATTCAACAACTTTCTTCAGTTATTACGTCCAAGCCGGATGTTTTACAATTTGCCAAGGATCGAAAATTTGAAGAAGCATGGGTAATATCTCTTGATCACAAACGGCCAACAGAGGATGATATTCAGCAATATATAAATAAGGAGCCCTTTACCGTAATGATTGTTGAATTTGTGTGGAATTCTAAGGATGACGACAGTAGGTTTGTTTTAACCCTTTTCCTTGATAAGAAATGCAAACTGCAAGATCCAGCGATATTCATCAATATGATGCTCAATCAGTTTTATGCTTACGGTGGATTCACAGCGTTAGTCGACATATTAAACAGTGAGATCGTTGGTCATTCATATATTCTAGAAGAGAAGGCGGAGGGGGTGAATTTGAGTGTATTCAATCATTGGTTATCCGTGGGGCCAATCGATCTTTGGAAGCAAGGAGAAAAGTATGACGCATTACTTGTTTCACAGAAAATCGCATCTCGCCCAGATATAGAACAAACGAAACTCAATTACCAAGGACTTTTTTTCCGGTTCAATATCTCAGGTGATAGTAATGGTCCTTACTATGGAATCAAAACGCCATGTTGTAAGAAAATAGGCGATACTTGGCATATTGATTATGCGAAAGTCGATTATTGGATGAGATTATTGTTGGATTCCAACAAGCAATGAGCACTTCAAAAGATACTATTGCATTCATTCTCAAAAAATTGGGAAATACACCTCGATTTACCGTTCGCGCAATGTTCGGTGAATATGCTCTCTATGCAGATATGAAAACCGTAGCTTTGGTCTGTGACGATTTGCTCTATGTAAAAATATGCTCCGCAAGCGCATCTTTGCAGGAAAGGTGCGAAGAAGGGCCTCCGTACCCTGGCGCAAAACAACACTATATCGTGACTGAAGAACAACTTGTTGACCTAACAGAACTTCCTGATATATTGCTAGCTATAGCTAGCTCTCTCCCAGCAAAGAGGCAAAAAATACACAAGGCATTGAAATAACCCCGCTTTGATACAATGTGAGTATGAATATCCAAACACTCAAAAAATTTGTTCTGGACTCCAATAAAAACACCTATTCAACAGGGAATGAATCGTTGAATAAGAAGGAGAAGGATGGGTCAACAACACTTACTTACACGAAGGGGGACTGGAAATTCCATGACAATTTTTTTGGTGGGGAACCATATGGAGGGAGAGAAGTCGTATTCTATAAAGATAACCCAATTTGGATAATGGTCTATTATGGCACCGTCAAGAAAGGTGTCTCCCCGGAGGTCATATATCCTGTTCTCCAAAAAGCGCTTCGCCTCATGCCCAAGGATAGTCCATTCCGTGGACCTTCAATGATGAAGGAGAAAACATACACATATAAGAATGAGTGGGAAGGGACGATGGAAGGGTTTTCGGGAACAGAAACGATAGTGATTGACAAAGTAGTGCTTTACACCGCTCACTATATGGGCGGGTTGGTCGACAGAAAAAAATAATATCTACGGCTCACAAGTATTGCTTTTCCCCTCAACTTCCCTGACGTGCTGCATGGTCACGTAGGATGATATATCCGCATTCTTTTTCTCGCCTATGACAAAAATGACGGTATCATCTTTTTGTATTGGCTGATTGAGGATATCTTGAATGATCTTTCCATTTTTGTATCCACTGACCGGTAGGTTCCCAGGGAACGAAACATTTATATTCTCAAATAACATTCTCCATGTCACATTTTCGATATGTATATGTGCGACGTCCCCGACGTTGTCATGCAAATGCACAGTGTCCTTTACATCCATCGCATGATCGTCTTGTTTGCCTGGGATAGAGCAGACGTCAAGATGCATGAAGCGGGTATCGGAGTAATCTTGTTTTTCTCCATTTACATATACAATAAATCCAGCATGAAAATGGGTGTGGTCATCTGTCTTTTTTTGAGTGGATGATATGACAAAGTATGCTCCGACCAATAGCAAGACAATCATTAGGATGGAAACTTTTATCAAGGGAGAGGTGTTGTGACGCAACATAGGTCAACTCATTGTACAATATGGATATGATAAAAGGACTTATTCTGGACGTAGATGGGGTGCTTGTTGGCGGCAAACAAGGATACAATTGGCCCACTCCCCATGCTGAAGTAATAGCTGTCTTGAAAGAGCTTCGCAAACAAGGGATTATCGTCAGTTTATGTACCGGAAAGGGTACATTTGCGATACAGACTATCGTTGAAATGGCCGAGCTTGACAATGTGCATATAGGGGATGGGGGAGCGGTAGTAATAGACCCATTACACAACAAGATAATAGATCACCATACAATAGACAGAACACTTGTCCAGCAGATAATAGAAATAATGCAAAAGAATGGTGTTTATGTAGAGCTCTATACGAAAGATGGCTATTATGTCCAAAAGAATGCGATAGGTGAGATAACCGAAAAGCATGCGGCAATCCTCTATCAACAACCACTCATTGTCGATTCACTCATTTCAACAAATGAAACCATTGAAGTCGTGAAAATAATGCCGATTGCGAAAGATGATATGGAGAAGCAAAAAATTACGAAACTATTCTCATCATACATCGAAACATTGACACTGCAATGGGGCATTCATCCAACAGCCCTTCCTTCACAATTCGGCCTGATCACAAAAAAAGGAATCTCGAAAAAACAGGCAGCAGAAGTGATTTCAAGACACACGGGCGTTGCTTTGAGCGAGATGTTGGGAGTAGGAGACGGAATGACGGATTGGCAGTTTATGGATATATGCGGTTATGCCGGCGCGATGGGAAATGCAAGTGAAGAGCTGAAACAAAAAGCATTATCAAAAGGGGAGCGAGGATACATAGGTAAGTCAGTTGATGAAAACGGAATATTAGATATACTTTCCCATTTCAACGTCATACAGAAATGAAAAGACTGTTTCTATCGTCATATTTTGCATTTGTGGCGGACCTTCTTCTTCCTCTTCTCCCCAAACCTCCTCGTGAAATGAAACTCGCCTTCATTCCAACTGCAGCTGACCCATATCTCGTTAAACCATGGTTCTATGGGGATAAAATGAAATTGCAAATGATGGGTTTTCAGATGAAGGATGTTGACCTGAAAAACAAGACTCAAGAGCAATTGGAGAGTGAGCTTGGAGGGATGGACGCTGTTTTTATAAGTGGCGGGAATACGTACTATCTGTTGGATAAGGTACAGAAAAGCGGATTCGACAGAATTGTAAAGAACCTTGTTACAAAAGGTATGGTATATATAGGATCGAGCGCTGGATCAGCACTTGCTTGTCCCACGATTGAACATATCGAGGACTTTGATGACAAAAGTATCGTAGCACTCACTTCATATGATGGGCTCCACCTGACTGACACACTACTTCTTCCTCATTATGGGGAGGCAAAATATGAACAAAGGTTCACTGGTATAGTTAAGAAGTGGAAAGAAAAAGGACATGAACTGCTCTTACTGCGTAACAGTGAGGTGCTGGTCGTAAATAACGATAAAGAAAAAGTGCAATCGATCTAGACAATACTACTTGACTTATTGCAAATCATTTGCAATAATATAGCCATGGATGACGCGCTTCAATTAATAAAAAGCAAAGGACAACGAGTAACCTCACAAAAAAAGGAAGTGCTCTGTGCACTGCAAAAAAAACCACTTACTGTGGTTGATATTTTCGAATCTGTAAATACAAAAAAGATGAAGGTTGACAAAGCGACAATATATCGAATCCTTACAGGTTTTATGAAGCTGGGGATAGTGAAAGAAATCTACCTGAAAGACAGAGAGGCACGGTATGAACTGTCAAACAGTGGGCACCATCATCATCTTGTGTGCGAACAATGCGGTGATATTGAAGATGTGGCGTTATGCGAAGAGCTCCTGTTGAAGGAAGTCAGAAAACAATCATCGTTCAAGATAAAGAGTCATTCGTTGGAATTTTTTGGGTCATGCAAAAACTGTCAATAACTAGTATTTAAATTAATTCAATGAATAAAAAACAATTAATCCTACTATTGTCTATCTGTATCATTGGTGCTTTTGCCGTGATCGCGTTTATAGGGAAGAAAAAGAGTCAGTCTAACACAAAAAAACTTAAGGTTACGACCTCATTCTATCCACTGAGTTATCTCGTTGAGCGAATAGGGGGAGATGCTGTTTTCGTAACCAATTTGACCCCGGTGGGGTCTGAACCACATGACTTTGAGCCAAGTACAAGAGATATAGCGCTACTTGAGAAACAAGATTTAATAGTCCTGAGCGGTGGTGGGCTTGAAGGATATGCTGACAAAATAGCACAAAATATAAATACTGATAAAACGAC
Organism: Microgenomates group bacterium; assembly: GCA_049304055.1. Taxonomy (GTDB): domain Bacteria; phylum Patescibacteriota; class Microgenomatia; order UBA1406; family GWC2-37-13; genus JAKBEU01. The sequence continues at coordinate 361,908 of JBAQNT010000001.1, read as the reverse complement.
AATCCTGTTGGTGGGAGAACAATTGATGAGTGATCCTAAAGATCCCCATGTATGGCTTGATCCGGTGTTGTATTCAAAACAAGCGGAGGTAGTTGGCGCTGCACTCATGAAGTTGGATCCTATAAACGCAAAAATATATACAAAGAACATGAAGGAGTTGAATGAGGACTTGGGGGAGCTAAACAATAACTTCATGAAAGGGCTTGCCAATTGTAAACAGAGGAGTATCGTCACCTCCCATAATGCATTCGGCTATTTAGCAAAAAGATATGATTTAAAACAGGTGGCGCTTTCTGGACTATCTCCCGATGAGGAGCCCTCATCCAAGACATTGACTGAAATAACTGCATTTGCTAAAAATAACGATATTCATTATATTTTTTTTGAAGAGTTGGTGAATCCACAAATCGCTGAAACTATCGCTAATGAAATTGGGGCAGGAACATTAGTATTTAGTCCGCTCGAAGGTCTGACACATGATGATGTTTTGGAAGGGAAGACATACTTGAGCGTACAAAGGGAAAATTTAGCAAATTTAAAAATAGCATTGGATTGCGCAAAACAATGAAAATAACTCCAGTAATCAGCCTGAAAAATATAGTGTTCGGATATGGAAACGAAAACATATTGAATGGCGTCACTTTTGACATAGTGCGGGGCGACTTTGTTGGACTTGTGGGTCATAACGGTACGGGCAAGTCGACTCTCCTTAAGGTCATATTAGGGGTTTTAAGCCCTCAAAAGGGATCAGTCCATTTGTTTGGTACACCGCTTAACCAATTCAAGGATTGGAACAAGATAGGGTACATACCCCAAAAGGCAGGACTTGCCGTTTCACATGTACCCATCACAGTTGAGGAAGTTATGCATATGGAAAAGACAGATGAGAAGTCAGCTGACGAAGCATTGGAATCAGTCGACCTATTACATCATAAAAAAAGTCTCCTCCGCGAACTTTCAGGCGGGCAACAACAACGCGTATTCATAGCCCGTGCATTGGTGAAGAAGCCCGAACTACTCATACTGGATGAACCGACCGTAGGGGTGGATGCAAAGACACAAGAAAAATTTTATGCGCTCATGCAAAAGTTAAACAAGGAATATCACCTCACCCTCCTCTTGGTTTCCCATGACCTTCATACCATTTCCCATCAGGTACATTGCGTCATGCAATTGGATAGGAAGACTGTCCCATACGAAACAAATACCTGCAATATTATCCATAGACATCAAAACAATGAATATACTAACTGACCTATTCCAATACGGGTTCATGGTGCGTGCCTTTTTGGCCGGCAGCATAGTCGCCGTGATTGCTCCTCTCATTGGGAGTTTTTTGGTTGTTAGGAGATTATCCTTGGTTGCAGATACTCTTTCTCACGTGGCCCTTACCGGAGTTGCAATAGGACTCCTTATTGGGGTTGACCCGCTTATAACGACAATCATTTCGACCGTCATCACTGCTTACATAATAGAGGAAATACGATCAAGCGAGTATGTTTCCGCGGAATCGATACTTGCGATGATATTGCCTGGAGGTCTTGCACTAGCCTTGATACTCATAAGTATCGCCAATGGCTTTAATACTAACTTATTCACATATCTGTTCGGAAGCATCACGACGGTCACGAGACAAGATGTATGGGTTATCCTGGCATTAGGAATAGGGATCGGAAGTGCTCTCCTTTTATTCTATCGCGAGTTTATGTATACCTCTTTCGATGAAGTAAGCGCTCGGACAAGCGGTATCCGCGTGAAGCTGTTCAACCATGTTTTCATGATCCTCATAGCGCTTACCGTATCGGTCGCGATGAAGGTGGTAGGGGCGCTTCTTATCGGTGCGCTTATGATAATTCCAGTCATCACTGCAATGCAGGTCGTCAAAGGATTCAAGGCAAGCATTGTCGCATCGATACTAATTGCATTCATAAGCGTGTTGGTGGGTCTTGTCGTATCCTATTATGCTAATCTTCCTGGAGGAGCCACAATCGTTGTATCATTGATAGGCTTGTTCTGCATTGCTTTTTTCTTCAAGAAGCTAAACTGATAAAATACCAAAAAAGAGAAAATAAGAGGGATGGGAGTGGCTAAAATACCCAATTTGTTGTTTATAAGCCGTTGCAAAGTCTGTCCAAATCTTGTATGGTTATGAGATATGGAAAATAATACAACATGTCCTAAATGTGGATCTCCTCTTGGTGAAGTCGTTACTACCAAATCAGGAAAAAAGCTTCAACGTTGTTCGACAGGTTCTTGGAACAGTGAAACACGTCAAACTGAAGGGTGCGATTTCGTGAAATGGCTTCCTTTTGAACCAGAAACGACAGATGAGAAATGCCCGAAATGCGGAGAACCTCTTGTCATCACCATGACCCGCTTCAACAAGAAAATGAAGAAATGTTCAACATCAAAATGGGACGCAAAGACAAAGACAGCAAGTGGATGTAATTATTTTGAATGGATGAAAGCTCCTGTTGAGGAATTGGATGAAGAATGCCCACAATGTGGCGCTAAACTCGTCAAAACCCAAACTGCGACAGGCAAGAATATGAAGAAATGCTCAACAGGCGGATGGGACAAAGAAACACGCAGCGCAACCGGATGTACATACGTCGAATGGCTGAGGTAATGTACAATACGAGAAGTATGGATGAATATGGTGTTTTCCAGAATATTGTTTGGGATTATTATTCCAAAAATAAACGGCCTATGCCTTGGCGCGAGGACGTATCTCCGTACAGTATTTTTGTTTCTGAGGTCATGCTTCAGCAAACCCAGGTTGCGAGAGTACTCGTCAAATACCCCATCTTCATGAGCGTATTTCCGACATTCATCTCTCTTGCGCAGGCCGATACAAAAACGCTTCTGTCTACATGGCAAGGAATGGGCTACAATCGACGGGCTTTATATCTACGCAGTGCGGCAAACAACATAATGGAGATTTATGGAGGAATCCTGCCGCAAGACACGGCTCTTCTTGACGATCTTCCAGGGATAGGATACGCCACTGCCTGCTCAATTGCTGCGTTTGCATACAATCTCCCGGTTTCGTTTATCGAAACAAATATTAGGCGAGTCTATATCCACCATTTTTTTAAGGATAAAGGCATTGTGGATGATAAGGATATCCTTAAACTGGTGAAAGAGACGGTAAGTATAGGCAATGCCCGGGAGTGGTACTGGGCACTTATGGATTATGGAGCGTATTTGGCAAAGACCGCGGATAATCCAAATAAGAAAAGCAGACACTATACAAAACAGAAAAAATTTGTAGGTTCCGTAAGGGAGGTTCGGGGCGGGATATTGAAAGCACTTCTTGAAAAACCGCGCTCAGTGAGTGCCCTCAAGAAACTATTCATGGATGAACGACTGTTTACCGCGCTCACGCAACTGGAAAATGAAGGATTTATCACAAAAAAAGGAACGAATTATTCCATTAAGGTGAAGCAATGACAGTATGACTAAAAAAGAACGAACAACTCGCATCTTGACTGAACTGAAAAGATTATTTCCAACGGCTAAGATCATGCTCCATTTTTCTTCTGCCTGGGAACTTCTAGTTGCTGTTATGCTGTCAGCACAATGCACGGATAAGCAAGTAAATAAGGTGACGTCCACATTGTTCAAGAAATACAAGACCTTGGAACAATATGTTTTGGCCGATAGGAAAGAGTTTGAAAAAGACATCTATACGACGGGATTCTTTCGCATGAAAGCGAAGCATATCCTGGAAACCGCACGGCTCATACAAACGAAATATAAAGGGATAGTTCCACACACAATGAAGGAAATGGTGACCCTTCCTGGAGTCGGTCGTAAGACCGCAAACGTGGTGTTGGGGAATGCGTACGGCGTTGTAGAGGGAATTGCGGTCGATACCCATGTACGCCGTATCGCACGTGTCCTCAAACTGACGAAACACACAGATCCGGATAAGATAGAACAGGATCTGATGAAGATAATCCCAAAAGATGAATGGTTGTCTTTTACTTATCTACTCATAGAATATGGTCGCACCTATTGCAGTGCTCGAAAGCATAGACATGAGGATTGTCCTTTAACTAAAGTGCTCCAATGAGAGGAATGGCATAGCTGGAAGTGGTTTTTCCTTATGTTTATTCATCTCTCGTTTCGCGATGAATGTCGTGGCGAAATCTACTTGTTTGACAGAAGATAATATCGAATAGAGTTTTTTTGTCTTGCTTTGGAGCACCTCATCCCCAAATAGGGAGGTCTGTACGGAGCCGATATCCGAAAGATTCGCGATGGTGCAGCCTGTGGTCCTATATTGAAAACGGGAATCATAGACTCGCTCAAAAGCGCTTCGAAGTTCGTTGCGGATAAGGAGAGGATAGGCGGTTGGGTTCAGGAGATTACACTCGGTAGACCGATAGGAGAACTGTTGGGTCTTGAGGAATATGAATATTTTCCCTACTGCATATTTATAACGGCGGGCTTTATCGAATGCGTCTTCCACGTGTTGGAACAAGTAAGACCAAAGAAGCTCCTTATCGTTGCTTGGTGGGGTGAACGTCTCGGTTTTGGAAATGGACTGATAGGTTTCCTTTTTCTTGGAGTCAATAAGATATACTTTTTTCCCATGCAGCTCTTGCCATATCTCAAGGTAAGGTTTTGAGAGATGTTTTGTGATAAACTCCTCCGGAAGCTGCACGAACTCAAGCGCTGTTTTTACGTTATATTTTGATAAGTATGCGGCTGTCTGCTGTCCAAGCCCCCATATATCTTGAGCTGCCCTCTGCTTAAGGAGATACTCTATATGTTTTCCCTCAACCGGAGTGAATCCTGAAGGCTTTCGGAAAGAAGAGGCAAGCTTCGCAAGGGACTTGGTAATTGATAGACCGACTGAGACGGTGATATCCAATTTTTCTTCGATTTCTCGCTTTATGGCAAGGGCTATCTCCTCATAACTTTTGCGATGCATCCGGCGCATGCCTTTTATGTCCGCAAATGCCTCATCTATGGAGTACTCTTCCACATAGGGAGTATAGTTCTTGATGATGGAGAACATCCTTTTGGAAACGAGAGAGAACAGGTCATAATCCGATTCTACATAGATGCAAGATGGGCAGACTTTTTTTATTTCACCGAAGGTCATTCCTCGTTTGACACCCATCCGTTTGGCCTCGTAGGAGAATGCGGTCGCTATCCCGCGCTCCTTACCGGTCGCAATAGGCTTTCCTTTCAGATGGGGGTATGCAGACTGCATGACGGAAGCGAAAAATGCATCGCCATCTATATGGAGAATCGCTTCCGGCCAAGAATAATGGGAAAACATGTGCGTTTAGTTGAATTTCCTTACGACCGCTTTCACCGTGCCGAATATCTGCAAGTCTTCATTAGGATAGAATGCAGGGTATTTTGGGTTGGCGGCGACAAGGTAGTACTTACGGGTCGCCCTATCTCTTCTGAGTATCTTAAGGGTCCATTCACGGTCGATTTGGGCAAGGACAATGGCCCCCAGAGAAGCGTCCTTCTTCCTTTCAACGATAACAATATCTCCTTCAAAAATGCCGACTCCTTCCATCGAATCTCCGCTGACCTTCAGGAGGAATGATGAAGCGGGGTCTCGGATGAGATAGTCGTCTAGGGAAAGGTACTCCCTATTTTCTTCGGCCAAGATAGGAAAGCCAGCCTTGATGACACCAAGGTAGGGAAGGGCAAAGAGGCGGGAGGTGGGAGCAAGTTTATTATGGATATCCTTTTGAAGGAGTCCTTCCTCTATCCACTTGTTCACGATTTTGAATACCGCATTTTTTGAAGAAATAGCAAAAAGCTTCAGCATTTCCGAGTAGGAAGGAAGGCGCGAGTGGGATTTATAAAATTGCTTAAGGACGCTGAGACGATCTTTCATAATAGTATGTTATTGAATGTGATTGTTCTAATTGAACAATCGTTTACTAGTATAGTAAACATTCGTTCACTATGTCAATGACCTTATTACTATATAAAGGTCATCTATATTTTTTCGTATGGAGGGAAAGACCAGAAGAATCTACTATGAGATATGATGCTTTGCCGAACTGGACATATCCTGAGTTGGCGAACCTGTTTTTTGTATCTATTTCAGCATAGTGAGTGTGACCGCAGAGATACCAAGGAGAAAAATGCGTCTTGCGCAATTTCTTTTTTGTCTTTAGATTTTGATATCGTAGTATGACATTATGTGGGTTCTTCAGAAAAGAAAATATTTTTTCTAATCTTTGAAAAGCCGCATTAATATAGTATAGAGAGCCTCTTGAAATTGGGAAAATCATGTCGATGGAAGGGCATAGAACATGTCCATGTTCTATATGATACGTTTCATTATTGGAACGGATTTTGTACACATCTTTCTGACTAACTGAAAAGAGGGAGGTTCTTTTGTCGGAGAATATTTTCTGATCATGATTACCATACAGATACACAGCCTTCTTTTGCCTGAGAAGTGGGAATAGTTTTCTCCAAGGGGAGGTAATGAAACGGTTGAATGTAGTGGTGTACCCATCCCAAAAGTCCCCATTTAAAATAACCCTATCACATGAGGAAAAGAGCTCTTTTAGAAAGAGGAACTTGCGCTCATCAAATCGATGAGTCAAATGAACATCAGAGATGATTACTGTTTTCATGCTTTCCCGCTTGCACTTTTTTCTATTAAAGCTTTCAAGACACCTTGAGGGACTTCCTCATAGTGTGAAGGCTCCATATAGGAAATACCACGTCCTTGTGTAAGAGATCTAAGGACTGTGACGTACCCAGACAGTTCGGAAAGAGGTGCGTTACCTCTAATAATCGTTGATTTACCACGTTTATCCGTACCAAGAATCTTTCCGCGTCTACTGGATAAGTCTCCAATGATAACACCCATGAAATCGTCTGGAACAGTGACCTCAAGCTTCATGATAGGCTCAAGAAGAGTCAATCCTGCCTTTTTGGCTCCATCAGTCAATGCCATAGATCCTGCGACCTTAAAGGCGATATCTGAGGAGTCGACATCATGGTAACTACCGTCAACAAGCGCGACTTTCATATCTGTCATAGGAAATCCAAGAAGCACACCTTTTTCCATGGCTTCAATAACTCCTTTTTCGACTGATGGGATGAATTCGCTTGGAATGGTTCCACCTTTGATCTTATTTTCAAATTTGAATCCTTCTCCTCTAGGAAGGGCACTCAAGACAAGAACACAATGACCATATTGTCCATGTCCACCCGTTTGCTTGATATATTTTGTTTCTTGTTCAACATCCGTTTTCGTTATGGTTTCTTTATATGCGACTTGAGGTTTTCCGACATTCACATTCATTCCCATTTCGGTTCTCATGCGGTCAACCAAGACTTCCAAATGAAGCTCTCCCATTCCTGACATGACCGTTTGGGCTGTCTCATGGTTCACTTTCACTTTGAATGTAGGATCTTCTTCAGCAAGACGCTGGAGAGTATAGGATAATTTTTCCTGATCGGCTTTTGTCTTTGGTTCGATAGCAAGCGAAATGACTGGTTCTGGGAAGGTTATCTGCTCAAGAAGAAGTGGATGTTCTTCGTCAGCCAGAGTGTCTCCGGTCTTAAGTTCTTTCGGTCCGATGAGTGCGACGATTTCTCCGGCGTATGCCTTGTCGATTTCTTCTCTGTTATTTGCATGCATCAGGATGAGTCGACTTACGCGCTCACGCTTTCCCTTGTTCACATCGTAGATATAGGAACCTGATTCGAGTGTTCCAGAATAGATACGAGTGTAGGTCAATTTTCCGACATGTGGATCCAGTTGGATCTTGAAAGCAAGAGCAGAAAACTTTTCATCATTGATGAGCTTTCTTTCTTCTGGTGCTTCCGTTGTTGGATTGAGTCCTGAAACGACCTTGAGGTCGGCTGGGGAAGGGAGGTATTCGACGATTCCGTCAAGTACAGGTTGTACACCCTTATTTCGAAGGGATGTTCCTGCGTATACTGGAACGACTTTATATGCGATAACTGCCTTTCGAAGGGCGGTCTTGAGTTCTTCTATGGACACCTCAACACCATTGAGGTACTTTTCCATAAGTGCATCATCTGTTTCAGATATTTTTTCAACCATCTTTGCTCTCATTTCAGCTGCCTTTGTTTGGAGATCTGCTGGAACGTCGGTTGTTGTGTATTCGACACCCTTTTCGTCTTTGTCGTAGATAAATGCCTTCATGGTCATAAGGTCTATGACACCAGTGAAGTCGTGTTCTTTACCGATTGGATATGTGACGACGATTGGATGTGCTCCTAATCTGTCGGTGATTTCTTGTGTTGTACCTTCAAAATCAGCTCCGAGCTTGTCCATCTTGTTGATGAAGCAGATGCGTGGGATCTTATATTTATCAGCTTGTCTCCATACTGTTTCTGATTGGCTCTGTACACCTTCTTCTGCGTCAAATACGACGACTCCACCATCCAATACACGAAGGGAGCGCTCGACCTCTGCAGTAAAATCTACGTGTCCAGGAGTATCAATGATATTTATGCGATAATCTTTCCAGAAGGTTGTTGTGGCGGCAGAAACGATAGTGATTCCTCGTTCTCGCTCAGCAGGCATCCAGTCCATTTGTGTATCTCCGTCGTCGATGTCACCGATTTTATAGGTGCGTCCTGTGTAAAAAAGAAGTCGTTCAGTCGTTGTCGTTTTTCCTGAATCAATATGTGCAATAACACCAATATTTCGAATTTTATCAAGTGCGACGTTGCGGTTTTTTGTAACAACACCTTGTTGAGCCATAATTGTAATGTAACTTAAAATAACATGTAATACACAACACGTAACATACTACGAAATGAGTGTGTCCCTACAATGACGACGACACTTTATATGTTACCTGTTATGCACTCCATGTAGCTTACCACTTCAAATGTGAGAAAGCCTTATTCTGATCTGCGAGTTTTTCTGTCTGCGCGCGCTTTGAGACTGCTTGTCCCTGATTTGCTGCGGCATCCTTCAGCTCAGTATAGAGTTTTTCTTGGAATGTGCGGAATTCTTTATTTGATTTTGCACGGGCAGCATCTACTATCCATGTAAGACCGAGGAAAAGGCGTCGTTCTTTGCGTACTTCGATTGGAACAAGGTATGATGCACCACCAAGTCTGCGTGGTTTTACTTCATGTTCTGGGGCAACGTTGGAGAGCGCTTTTTCAAGTGTCTCGACCGGCTCCATATTCTCTTTCTTAAAGCGTTCCAAAACTCCATATACGATTGCTTGTGATGTGGTCTTTTTTCCACCAATCATAAGATAGTTGATGAGTTTTGCAACTTCAAAGCTTCCATAAACTGGATCTTTTTTTGGTTGTGTTCTTTTGTATGAATGTCTAGGCATAGATATTTAATAGATAATTAGGCTGCTGCTGCTTTTGCTTTCACTTTTTTTGCACCGTATTTTGATCGTGATGTGGTACGTCCAGTAACTCCGGCTGTATCAAATTTTCCACGAACGATATGGTACTTCACACCTGGCAAATCCTTAACTCTTCCTCCTCTAACGAGGACGATTGAGTGCTCTGCCAAATTGTGTCCAACACCTTGAATGTAGGCGGTAACCTCCATTTTATTGGAAAGTCTTACTCTCGCTACTTTTCGAAGAGCTGAATTTGGTTTTTTCGGTGTCATAGTGCGGACGACCGTACAAACCCCACGCTTAAGCGGATTGTTCGTTTCAACGTAACGCCTGTCAAGAGCATTGAAGCTTGCTTTAAGGGCTGCTGCGCGTGATTTTTTAACTCGTTTTTGTCTCTTGTGTTTCAAGAGCTGGTTTATTGTTGGCATATGTGTTTACAAATGTACCGTAATATTTATCAATAAGTTCCTTGGTAACTGGAATTAATCTGCCTATTATAACATTTTCTTTGAGTCCGAGCAAGTTGTCTGTTTGATTTTTGATTGCTGCATTGCTCAGAACCGATGTTGTCTGTTCAAATGAAGCTGCTGACAACCAAGAATCAGTATAAATTGCTGCTTTTGTGATACCCAAAATCGACACTTTTCCACTGGATGGCTTTCCACCGATGGCTAAGACTTTCTTATTTTCTTCTTCGAATCTGATTCTTGAAACGACTTCATCCTTGATGAATGATGTATCACCTTCGTCTTCGATTGTGACCTTATCGCTCATCTTTCGGATGATGACTTCGAAGTGTTTGTCATGAATACCAATTCCTTGGGACTCATACACTTCCTGAACTTGATTCAATAAGTAAATCTGTGCGGCTTTAAGACCCTTTACCATGAGGACATCATGGATGTTAAGGTATCCTTCGGAAAGTTGAGTTCCTTTGATGACCATATCTCCATCCTTCACCTTCAACTTCTGGATGGTTGGGACAACAAACTCTTCTTCCTTTTGGGTTGTGTCTTCTGGTGTGATCTTTATTGAGTACATTTCGCGGTCAGTGTCTTCCTTTATGGAAACCTTTCCGTCAATGTCAGCAATAGGGGATACGATTTTTGGTGTACGTGTTTCAAACAGTTCTTCTACACGAGGAAGTCCTTGTGTAACGTCTGAAATTACGATACCTCCGAAATGGCGGACACGCATGGTCAACTGAGTTCCTGGCTCTCCGATTGACTGCGCTGCCATGACACCGACTGGAACACCGACTTCTACCAGTTTTCCAACTGAGAGGTCAACGCCGTAACATTTCTGGCAGACACCAAACTTTGATTGGCAGTGAAGAGGAGATCTGACACGGACTTTTTTGACTCCGCGCTTATCCAACTCTTCAACAGCTGTTTCATCAAGTAAGGTTCCAGCCTCAAAGACGACTTTCTTATGTTCATCGAGTGCGTCATGTGCAAGGAAACGTCCACGAATACGTAGCTTGAATTTGTCTCCACGATCATCAGTTGTCGTTATCTTGAGTCCGTCAACTGTTGTACAGTCTTCTTCTCGGACAATCATGTCGTGTGACACATCGACCAATCTACGAGTAAGGTATCCAGCATCAGCTGTTTTAAGAGCTGAGTCGGTGAGTCCTTTGCGGGCTCCTCGGGCTGAGATGACATATTCAAAGATAGACAGACCTTCTCTATAGTTTGATTTCGTAGGTACTTCGATGATCTTTCCCATAGGATCGACCACGAGTCCCTTCATAGCTGACAGTTGTTTAAGCTGTTCTTTTGAAGCACGGGCTCCTCCTGACTTGATGATCATCTTGACTGGGTTCTCTTCTTCAAGGATATCCCATGTTTTTGTTGCAAGATTCTCTGTTGTTTCAAGCCATAGCTTGTTGCTGTATCTTTTCTTTTCTTCAAGTGTCAGGAATCCTTGTTCATAGTTCTTTTGTACTTTCATGACTTCTTTTTCTGTTGCAGCAATGATGGTGTCCTTTTCGTCAATGATCATACAGTCAAAGACCGATGATGAAAGACCTCCAGCCATTGTCGCACCCCAGAAACCGACTTCCTTGAGTTCATCAATAAGAGCGCCGATTCTTTCGTTGTCATTGAACATCTTCATTGCGCGAACGATGAGGTCTTTGACGTCAACTGCACGGATGTCTGCATTGATGTATCCAAGTTCTGCTGGGATTCTCTGATTAACAAAAATTCGACCGACACTCGTTTTCATCACTTTTCCGTTGATGTTGACGAGGATTGGCTTTCTGAGCAGAAGATGCCCGATGTGGTAAGTGCTTACTGCATCGTCTTCATTTGCGAACACGGATAATTCTTCATCTGGTGTATTTGCGAAATGCGCATCAAGAGTTGTGAGGTAGTAGATACCCAATGCCATTTCTTTGATAGGAAGGGCAATAGGAGTACCATCGGATGGCTTCAAAAGATTCTGATGAGCCATCATTCTACTTTTAACTTCATTGATTGCTGCTGTTGAAAGCGGAACGAAAACTCCCATGGCGTCTCCATCAAAGTCTGCATTATATCCTGCACAGACTGCTGGGTGGAGTTTAATGACATAGGAATCGGTAAGCACTGGATAGAAACCAAGCACTGACAGCTTATGAAGCGTTGGTGCGCGGTTCAAGAGTACTGGATGATCTTTCGTTATTTCCTCAAGAATGTCGTAAACGACAGGTTCTCGAAGTTCAAGGAAATTCTTTGCGCTTTTGATATTTGGAGCAAGTCCACGGACGATTATCTCATGAAGCAAGTGAGGCTTGAAAAGCTCAATTGCCATTTCACGTGGGATTCCACATTGATTGATCTTAAGTTCTGGACCTACCGCAATGGTAGAACGTCCTGAATAATCGACGCGTTTTCCCAACAGATTCTGTCTGAAGCGGCCTTGTTTTCCTCTGAGGATGTCAGACAATGATTTTTGCACTTTTGATGCAACTCCTTGTGTACGAGCTCTTCCACGAGATTTTTGAAGATCAAGAAGAGAGTCGACAGCTTCCTGTAACATTCTCTTTTCGTTTCTGAGGATGATTTCAGGAGCACCAAGGTCAATAAGCTGCTTCAAGCGGTTATTTCTGTTGATGACTCTTCTATAGAAATCATTCAAGTCAGATGTCGCAAACTTTCCACCTGGTAGTTGGACTACTGGGCGAAGGTCTGGAGGAATGACTGGAAGGACGGTAAGAATCATCCAAGCAGGTTGTACGTTTCCCTTCAAGAATGATTCAAGGATTCTAACTTTCTTCAATAATTTATTTCTTCTTTCACCTTTTGCTCGGGTGAGTTCTTCACTTGCCTCAGCGTAGATTTTCTTGAAATCAAGAGTTGAGAGAAGATCATATACGACTTCAGATCCCATTCCGACAGTGACGAATCCTTCAATGTCTTTTTCTCGAAGGAAGAGGTAATCTTCTTCTTCAAGAGTGTCGTTCACTTTCAAGGCCTTTACGGTCTTGACGATACGATCGAGGAATGCGGTTCTTTTTGCCTTGTCTTCGATATATTTGTCAGAGAGAAGTCTGAACTTTTCTCTTTCTCTTAAATCGATTTCTTGTGTTGCAAGTTCCTTCTGTTCTTTATTCGTGATTTTTTTTGTCGCAAGTTCCATTTGCTGTGCAAATGATTTCTTGAGGTCTTGTTTTTTTACTTCGTATTCTTCATCGAGTTTTTTTATCTCTTCTTTTGCCATTCCTTCCAATGTGTGCATTGTCTTCTTCTGTGCTTCCTTGTCGATTGCTGTTACGAGATAGAGAGCATAGTAGATTATCTTTTCAAGAGCTTGTGGAGGGACGTCAAGAACGATACTGAGAGGAGTTGATGCTCCTTTGAAATACCAGATGTGGGAAATAGGAGTCGCAAGTTTGATGTGTCCCATGCGCTCACGTCGTACTGCTGATGTTGTCACTTCGACACCACATCTATCACAGACGATTCCCTTGTAGCGGATTCTCTTGTATTTTCCACAGTAACATTCAAAGTCCTTTGTAGGTCCGAATATACGTTCATCAAATAATCCATCCTTCTCTGCACGGAATGTGCGGTAGTTAATGGTTTCTGGTTTGGTGACTTCTCCCTTTGACCATTTCAGGATGTCTTCCGGTGAGGCAAGACGGATCTTGAGGCCGCTGAAGTCTAGAAAAAACTGTTCCTCCATAGGTTATTTGATGTAATCAATTGATAATCCCAATGCATTCAATTCTTTGAGCAATACGTGGAATGATTCCGGAACATTTGACTGTGGAATCTCAATTCCCTTGATGATAGATTCAAATGCCTTTGTTCGTCCGCGTACGTCATCTGACTTGATGGTAAGCATTTCCTGTAAGGTTGCTGGAACTCGATGTGATTCAAGTGCCCAGACCTCCATTTCTCCGAATCTCTGTCCTCCCATCTGGGATTTTCCACCAAGTGGTTGTTGAGAGACGAGTGAGTATGGTCCGACTGATCGGGCATGGAATTTATCCTCAACCATGTGAATGAGTTTAAGGATATATCCTGTTCCGACAAGTACTGTTCTGTCGAATTTCTTACCTGTTTTACCGTCATACAGTGTCACTTTTCCATCAGTTGGGATGCCCAGCTTGGCAAGTTCTTCTGTGATGAATTTTTCCTCAATCTTTTCGAATACTGGAGCAACGATTCTCCAATTGTTTGACTGAGCGATAAATCCGAGAAGTGTTTCAAACAGCTGTCCCAAGTTCATACGAGCAAGAATGGAAAGAGGGGAGATGATGACATCAACCGGTGTTCCATCTGCAAGGTAAGGCATGTCCCATTCCGGAAGGATACGGGAGATGACTCCTTTGTTACCATGTCGTCCTGCAAGCTTGTCTCCGATTGTTATCTTTCGAAGTTCTGCTGTGTTGACGATCATTCTCTTGATGACGCTTGGTTCCAATTCGTTTGGATCTCTTTTGCTGTCGATGACTTCGACGTTTACGACAACTCCTTGCTTACCATATGGCATGCGAAGGGAAGTGTCTTTCACATCTTTTGCTTTTTCTCCGAAGATTGCACGAAGCAATCGTTCCTCGGCGGTCAGTTCTTTTTCTCCTTTTGGAGCGACTTTACCGACCAAGATATCACCGCTTTTCATTTTTGTACCGACAACGACAAGTCCGTCCTTATCAAGGTTACCAAGCACTTCTTCGCGGACATTTGGGATGTCTCGAGTAAGTTCTTCTGGACCAAGTTTGGTATCAATAAGGTCTGCGATGAACTCTTCGCTTGTGATTGATGTAAGAAGATCTTCTTTCACAACACGCTCAGAGATGACGAATCCGTCTTCGTATCCAAGTCCGTTGAATGAGGTGTATGCAACGACAAGATTCTGGCCAAGTGCCAATTTTCCATCTTGAGTTGCAGGTCCATCAATGACAACAGAACCTTTTTTGATTTTTTCTCCCAATTCAACTCTTGGCTTTTGATCGAAGATGATGTCTTTGTTTGTGCGCATGAAACGCTCAAGCTTATAATCATATTCTTTTCCGCTTTTTCCTTTGAGTGTTACTCGTTGTGCATCAACATACTCGACTGTTGAATCTTCTTCAGCAAGTACTGTTCTTCCTAATGATTGTGCGATTTTTTCTTCAGTCCCTGTGCAGACGAATGGAGCACTTGGTTTTACAAGTGGCACTGCCTGACATTGCATGTGAGTACCCATGAGGGCTCGGGATGCATCATCATTCTGCAAGAAAGGAATAAGTGTCGCTGAGACACCGACAACCTGTTGTGCAGAAATATCGATATAATCTACTTTTTCGACTGGCACTTCGGCAAGATCTCCCTTGTAACGTGCAACGACCGTTTCGTTCATGATGAATCCTTTTTCATCAATCGTCACGCTGTCTGAGGTGATGTAATATTTTTCTTCATCATCAGCCTGCATGAATTCGATTGAATCGGTGACTCTGACCTTTGACTTTCCGCCGACAACAGTCTTTTCCAATTTCTTATATGGTGTTTCAAGAAATCCGAATTTATTTATCTTGCTGAACATGGCCATATAGGTTACGACACCGATGTTTGGACCCTCAGGAGATCTGATAGGGCAGATGCGTCCATATTGTGAAGATGCGATATCACGGATAGAGAATGAGGCTCTTTCTTTTTCGATACCTCCAGGTCCTCCAACGGTGATTCTTCTCAAGTTATCAAGTTCTGAAAGTGGATTTGTCTGATCGACGATTGTTGAAAGTTGATTCGTTCTGTAGAACGAATTGATTGCCATGATAATCGGTTTTGAATTGATTATCTGGGATGGGGTTGGGAATGTGTCTGATGGGACAAGACTCATGCGTTCCTTGATCTCTTTTTCTGTCCTTACCATACCGACACGGATTCCATAAGTGCCGACCAATTCTCCGACAGTCTTTAAGCGTCTGTTTCCGAGGTGGTCAATATCGTCAAATGATCCCTTATCAAGAGTGAGTTGGACCAAGTATTTGAGGATAGCAATAACATCTTCTTTATTAAGGATGTGGTGCTCTTTGTCGATTGGCTGGTTGAGCCCCAGTTTCTTATTGATCTTGTAGCGTCCGACATCTGCCAAAGAATATCTCCTGTGGTTGAAGAAAAGGCTATTCAATGTTTCATATGCATTTTCAAGGACGAGCGGTTCTCCTGGCTTTATCTTGCGGTAGAGCTCAAGGACAGCCTCATCTTTTGATTTTGTCTTATCTTTTTTGAATGTTGGGAGAATATATTTGTCAAGTAATGTCTGATCAAGATCCTTGAAGTGTTCAAGGATTTCAGTCGTTGTTTCATTATCGAAGATGCGAAGGAATGCAGAAGCGAGGAATTTTCTTTTCTTGTTGATCTTTCCTTCGATTGTTCCGTTCTTGCTGATAGTAAAATCAAGCCATGATCCGATATATGGACGTACTTCTGCGTTGTAGAGCGTAAGACCGGATGTCTTGTCGATTTCTGCCGTGAAGTAAGCGCCAGGAGATCTGACAATCTGGTTGATTATCGCTCTTTCGATACCGTTGATGATGAATGTTCCGCGTGTCGTCATCTTTGGCAGGTTGAAGAAATAGACATCTTGTCTTTTTTCTGCACCGGTCTTTTTGTTGACGAGGCGTACTTTTACGTAAACAGGGAAGTCATAGGTCAGTTTTTTCTTGAAGCACAAGTCTATTGTGTATCGTGGCTTGTCAAAGTAGAGATCTTCGAAGTAAAGTGCGAATTTCTTGCCTGTATAGTCTTCTATTGGGAAGAATTCCTGAAGAATTTCACGTACTTCTGTCTCAAGGAGTTTATTCCAAGAGTCTTTCTGTATCTCGATGAGGTCGAGCTCCTTTAGATTGTTTTGTTCCTTTCCGAGGAAAATTTGTGACAGGGAGTTAGATTGGGCTTTAAGATTTCGCATCGGTCTTGTGTGGGGCAAAAATTTTGTGATAACAAAAACAATCCCTCCTGAAACAGGGGGGTGAAAAACTTCTCATTTATACAGTATATTAAACGAAAAGTCAAGAGCTCTTTGATGCATATTGTATTTTATCTAGGACAGCTGTGACTGCTTCCAAAATGGAACCTTTTGGTTTTGCAGTCTTTTTTGTTGTTTGAGGCGTCGCATGGACCAATATTTTATGGATATTTGTGTCCAAATCTTCCGAAAACGAAAGAAGCAATTTGAGGCCATTTCTTCCATTTTTCGTGCCGAAAGCATAGAGGATTATCCCTGCAACCGCGCCTCCCGCCAAGAACCCATTCCAAAAATTTTTAACTCCAGGTTCATTTTTTATCATTTCTTTTTGGTGAAATTATCTCGAACAGCTTGAAAAGCGCTTTGAATCCATTCATAAACCCCGAAATCTCCTCAAAACCTTTCTCTATTCCGACTCCGATGGACTCAAAACCGGTCGTAATCTTGTTGATTGTCTGTAAGGTTTTCTTGAACTCCTTAAGCACAAGGATGAGCTGGATGCCGACAACGACAGAAAAGACGGTCGTGGTCCCGAGGGTTATGATGAGTAAAATCTGCATGGTGTCCATAGGTTAGATAGAAATGTTTTTAATGCCGGGATTTTTTTTCTCGGACCAATATTTGTTAGCTAAGTATATAGTGTCAAAAGTTCCCGCGTCAAGCCAATACCCCTTCAGCTCTGCCCATGAGAGTTCGCCGCGTTTCAGATAAGCGTTATTTACGTCGGTAATCTCAAGCTCTCCTCTCCATGAAGGTTTGCAGGTCTTGATAAGGTCAAACACATTACTGTCGTAAATATAGAGGCCGGTGACGGCGTAATCCGATGGAGGATCTTTTGGTTTTTCCACGATTTCCAGGATTTTTGACTTGTCTTTTTCATCAAAACGGGGGACACCGAACCTTTTTGGATCCGGAACCTTTTTGAGGAAGATACTTGCACCCTTCTTGAAAGATTTCACCTCATGTGAAATGTCAGCATCAGTCGTATTGTCGCCCAATATGACGGTGACCGGTTCGTTATCGGAGAAGTTTTTAGCAAGCGCTAGAGCGTCTGCAATTCCGCCGTCTGGCTTTTCCTGGTATGCAAACTCAATGTGATCAATACCAAACTCCTTCCCGTTCTTGAGAACTGGGATAAAATGTCCTGAATGTGGTCCTGAGACGATAACGAGTATCTCTTTGATACCTGCATGCACCAATGTCTGTATAGGATAGTAAATCATCGGCTTGTCATAGACGGGGAGCAGATGTTTGTTTGTGGCATATGTTAATGGATACAGTCGACTTCCGAGTCCTCCTGCAAGTATTATTCCTTTCATAGTTGTTTACGGTTGAATAAATAATAAGAGTAGAAACAGAACAGTAAATCCGATAAGGATATATTCTACTATATGTGTCAAGCGGACCTGTTGCGTCTTGGTATGGTGATATTGTCCCCAGAACACATAGAACCCGACAAAAAGGCAGATAATCATGAAACTGTAGGTACGATATCCTTGGAACAACCTGAGAAACAGGAGGAAAATGACGCCGCCTGTACAGAGGAGTAAATAATCAAACAGATGCTTCCTCAGTTCCTTTTGTGCAGAGCGGATAATGTGATGCATAGGTATTATAGAATTGCTCCCTGTTTTAATATGAACAGTATTCCCAGACTGATAAATCCAAGGAACAATAAATGTGCCAAATGTTTACCTCGAAGGTGAAGGATATTCAATCGTGATGCAACCGCGAAATCGATAAGGAGCGCTAATACGATAAATACAATGAAGACGATGTTTATGTCATAGGTCAGATGTTTTCCGTTGACAGCCAATCCTGGTTTTTGCGTGAGTCCGAGTATCTGGGCCTTCTGCTGTTGCGGAACTTTTTGTACAACTGGCTGTTCTCCGAGTGGGCTTGATGGGGCACTTACCGTTTTGGCAAGAGGAGTGCCGAACATCTGGACAACAAGCGTTGTATCTTCGCCGTTTAACATCCCGTTCACGACAGCATACCCGACCTCACTATATTCTTTGCGCACTATATTTTCGCGGTGTGTGGGGGAGTTCATCCATGCATCGACGACATTCTTTGAAAAAAGGAAGTTCTTCGCCAAATTTTCCCCTGCGAACTCGTACTGATATCCTGATTGTTTGATGAAGTCCCAAGGACTGGTGCCGTCAGGCGAAAAATGAGACCAATAATCCTTCTGGAACATATGCGCTGCCTTTTTTGCCGCAGCATCTGATAGAGTGGCATTCATCTGAAGTGGGGGAAGGCTTATTTTTGCCCGTTCATCGTTGGTGAGCGAATATAATTTTTCGACAGTGATATCTGTCGCAAGTCCTAATACATTTGAGAATGCCGGCACCTTTTTGCTGGCAAAAACCATGAGTATCGCGACCACCAAATAGACAGATAACATGCTCGTGTGGAGTGACTGTGCATGGTAGTTATTGTCTTCATGAGGAACGAAGAAGTGTCGCAGTTTTCTAATAAAGATATTCATAGTAATGTACGCACGATCCGTATCTTTCTAATAATACCATACATGATAATCATTCCCGCAACGTCAAAGAGAACATCCCTTATTCCACCTTGGCGAGTGGCGATGTAGAGCTGGTGGAATTCGTCAGTCACGGAATAGAGTGTCGCAAGGGAAAAGGCATACCAAAACATCGAACGGGTGGTCACCGTGTGGAATGCGCGATACAGTAGAAAAAAAAGAAATGCATATTCCACCATATGGAGCGATTTGAAGACGAAAAAGTCCCCCGTCTTATTATGTGTCATGCCGACGCTTTGTTGGGAAGACATGTAATAGATTATCCCCATCCATACAAGAGGAGGAAGCCAATAGTATATATAGTATAAAATCCTACGCATTCCTCATTTTAATGAAGAGAGAAACAATAGTCAAAACACTGTATGAAACGGAGACCCCGGAAAGATAGGGAACAGGAGACGGGGAGGCTTGGTTTGCAACTCCCAACACCACTCCTTCCGAAACTGGCTGTATGTCAATGGTCTTGACACTGTTGTCACTATTAGAAGTCTGTTTGTTTATCTGTATTTTTTGAGTAACGATTTTTTGTATGGATATTTTTTTTGTCGGGAGGGGTTTGGGTGTAGGGGAGATGTCAACCGAGCTGCTAATACATTCAGTATTTTTTTCATTTTTGGTGGAGTGCTGTTCGCAGTATATATCGTCGTCAAAATTCTCTCTTCCCATACTGTTTCCTTGCTTTATCTTTCCAAACTCTACACTTTGTTTTTCAATTTTCTGCGCATTCAAAAGGCGTACGGTGTCCCCAGTATTATTGAGAAGTGAAGAGGATATGTCGACCGCTCCGTATTCGTAGGGATCAAGAGCAAGTGAAAAACGCTTTGGTGCTCCACCTGTATTTTCTCCATCATCGATATACCAATCGATCAAATTAACGGATATGTCATTTGCATTATAGAGTTCTACCCACTCAGTAGTTCCTGTTTGGGGAAACGGATGTATTTCGGACAGATAAATATTGTCATAATCAAGCAGAACTGTTTGGGTGGGTGTAACGGATGGTGTGGATGTTACGGTAGGCTCTATGGTCACTGTAGGGGTGGGAATAGTGGTTGGCTCAAGGGTTGGGGTGGGGGACGGAAGACATGTAAGCAGAGTGTCATTTGTTAGTCCAAGTGTGGAAGTGTTTATATTCCACTCGCCGTATGGGTTTCGCGCAAAAGAATACCCATTCTCGGGAGCTTTCGGATAAGAATACGAATCGACTAGGATGGCCGATGAGCTAGTTGGAGGAGTGGCGTTTGTGAATAATCGGATGATGTCAGGGGATGATTTATTTAAATTAAAGTCGCCACTGAAGACGAGACACGAGAGAGGGGGAAGGAATGTATTTATAGGAATGGAAAAATAAGTGGAGCCACCTGAATCGTCGATATACCATGAAGAAATATCGGCGCTCCTGGTCGCATCGGTATTGATAATTTCCACAGTCTGTGTCGGCTGTATTACTACCTCGTTAAGAATTACAGATGCATGGACGGGGATGGTACAAAGCAATAAAAAGAAAGACCACTGGACACATGTTCGACCCATCCCTTATTACCTCTCACACACTCCAAAAGCACAAGGGATTATAAGCAACAAATATATGAGATCAGCGCTTTACAAAGACAAAAAAACCATATAAGTAGCCATATGGCCACCCCGGAGGTGGCCGAGGCGAAAAAAAATTATTTGAAGGTTGCAACTGAACAAATGGTGGAGTAATGCGAACTGAATTTCTTATCAGGACCTTGGATAGGGTCATGCATGGTATAGGTGTCTCCATCCATTTTTGTCAAAAGGACAAAATGATCTCCACCTGATTTTCCCCAGCAGCTTCCGGAATAACTGATGCCGACTATTACGTAGTTTCCACTATTCAGCTCACCTGGAATATCGGACGTGGAAAGGCTTCTATACGTCTTTCCGGCAACACCCGGCCAAGGATTTCGCATCCATGCCGTGTTTGCCCAAAATCGATAGGGCTCAGAGGCGATATTTGAAGGGGTAATATCCTGGCCGTTTTTTTTCGCATACATGGCAATCGATGTGAGAAGACACCCAACATCCAATATGCTTTCAGAAGAATACCCTATCCCTTGACTTGCCCATCGCGCATCTCTTTGTGAATAGTATGCGCCATCCGATCCATTTCCAAATGCGTTTGCCGCGATAATAGAATCTCCTCCCGATGTTTGTACGAAGTTTTTAAATCCTTTTAATTGTGCCTCAGCTTGTGCAAGTAAAGACTGATAGGTTATCTCATCATTGTTCGTGTCAGCAAGCAGTTTTTGTTTCTGAATTTGTTGGGTTTTCAATGAAGCTTTTTGGTTATTTAAGTTTATTACCAGCTGGTCAAGCTCCTGTTTTTTTTGTTCGCGTACGACCTTTTGTTCCTCATAACTTGACTTGGCTTCCTGTACCTGAAGGAGCAGTTTTTGGTTATTGTTTTGGGTGGACCGTTGGTACTTTATCTTATTAGTAAGTTCGCCGACATCTTGGGATTCCAGAAGGAGTTCGATAAGTGAAACGGAACGAGTCTTATATCCTCGTGCGATTTGTTTCAGGAGGAGCGCACTAAGTGTATTTAAGGATGTGTCAAGATTGTCTATGCGGGAACCCAATTTTTCTATCTCGCTTTGTGTCGCTATGATTTTTGCCTCTGACTGCTGGACCTGTAATTCGGTAAGGTAGATTTGCGTATCCATCTGTTCAATCTGTGTGCTGAGAGTGTTTTTTTGTTGACGAATATCACTCAGTTTCTGTTGATATTCCTTGATTTTGTTTTCAATATTCGCATCCTGCGCAAACACGAAAGATTGTACGTATATTAATCCGAAAATAGCGATAAAAAAAATCAGCAGTTTCTGAGCGGATGACATACTTCATTATATACCTTCAAGCTGGCAAATCGCCACGGCTTATCTGCGTCTTAATTCCTTTGGATGGCAAGATATTTACGAGTAGCGAAATAGGTGGCGAAAGCAGCGATTCCCATGCCGAAAATGGTCAGCAATATATAAAGTGCTCCGGCGTATAGAGGGGTGATGGGCCATACGACCATCTTGAATGAGCTGATATCAACCGAGAGCTGTTCAATCCCTCGCAGGTATGATTGCATCGAAGGATAGAGAAGGAATAGTATTCCTGCGAATAATAGATATACTACCGTTGCTGATGCGAATCCAAGGAAAAGTGCTTGCTGCATGAATGGTCTTCGTACATATCCGGCTGAGGCTCCCATGAGACGAAGCAGCTCGATTTCCTCCTTGCGAAGGGCTACTTTGAAATGGGTTATCGTCATAAGGATGATGCTCGTTGTCGCCATGAGGAAAGCAAAAAATCCAAGAGCCATGATGCGCACGACCGAGGTGAGGGACAGCAGTTTGTCGACGACATTCTTCTGGAAATTCACTTCATCTTTTCCGGTAACTCTGTTGAGCCTGTCGGCGATCTGAGGAAGATATTCCGGTTTTTTAGCGAATATTTCAAGGGACGCCGGGAGGACATCGGCACTTACCATCTCCAGAAGAAGGGGATTATCCTTGTTGAGCTCCTTATAAAGACTGAATGCATCATTTTTTGAAATATATTTGACCGACTCCACCATGCCTGTTTTTTCCAGGTCGTTCTTGACGTTCATGATGCTTGTTTCGGTTGTTTCATTTTGGAAATAAATAGTGACCTGTGGACGGGACTCGACGTATCCTAACAATCCATATAAGAAATTAATGCAGAAAAGGAGTAGGAGTGAGAGGAAAAGGGAAAGGAACAATGATGAGAAAACTGCGAGTGACTGGTAAGGAGTTCGGCGTAATGCAACAAGCATTTTTTTCATAGTTCGTACCCTCCTTTTTTCATGTCTTTTACCAATCGGCCCTTTTTCAATACGAGTACTCTTTTTTTCATGCTATTTACGATATCGGTGTTATGGGTCGCGATGATTATCGTCTTATGGTCTTCGACTTTCTTGAATATTTTCATGATATCCCATGTGGTTTTTGGATCCAAGTTTCCGGTCGGTTCATCGGCAAGGATGATGTGTCTGTCTCCACACATCGCTCGTGCTATTGCAACTCGTTGCAGTTCACCGGCTGAAAGCTGCACGGGGAAATAATTATGTTTGCCCTCCAAACCGACAAGAGTCAAAACTTCATGAACTTCTTCCTTTATTTTTTTCATCGGGAGTTCTTGGATATGAAGGCCAAGCGCGATATTTTCGAATACGTCCTTGTCCTGCAATATCTTGAAGTCCTGGAATACCACTCCGATGCGACGGCGCAACTCTTCTATTTTTTTGCTTTTCTTGCTTGAGATATCCATGTCATTTACGATGACTGTGCCCGTTGTGGGATAGAGGTCACCTAAAATGAGATTGAGGATAGTCGTCTTCCCGGCACCCGATGTGCCGACAAGGAAAGTGAACTCATTTGGTTCAATAGCAAATGTGACATCATCAAGAGCGACAGTCCCGAGAGGATATGATTTTGTGACGCTGTCAAATTGAATCATTGATACTATTTAATTTCTACTAATCCGACATCCATTAACCATCCCGCCTTCTGCCCTTGGAATGTTTGGCCCCATACCGTTACTTTTTTGCCGATATATTTGGACAGATCAACAGTACTTGAAGTGAGGTATGCATTTTGGGAGGCTCCACCTGAACGCTCCAAATGGAAGTTACCTTCACCTTCAACTCCTCCTTCTCTCATTATTCCTTCAGCGCTGTCCTTAAATGTTTTTTTATCCATGACACCTGATGCCTTGTCTGTTTGAATGGCTGTACCCTTGTCGACATTGGTCGGGAGGGAGGATGCGCCTTTTGTCATCATATATGCACCAAAAGTGCCCAGTAAGACTGAGACGACCCCTATGACCACAACGAGTGGAAGAGCTACTATTTTTGGGGTTTGCTCTGCATTCAGGGAATGCATAAATCCTGTTGTTTTCATATGCAATCAGCATACCATTTATCAGAATAAAAATCTATATATCTTTCAGGAGTGCGGCCATTTTGACGTTGAGCTTGCGTGCTATCTTATGAAGAGTGCGGATAGAAGGGTTTGCCTTGCCTCGTTCCAAACGAGTAAGGTAGGTGCGGTCCATATCCGCTATGAAGGATAGATGGTCCTGGGAGATATTCATGCTTTTCCGAATCGTGGCTATTCTTGTCCCAATTTTTAAGTAAACAAAATTGCCCTTCATAGTATTAATACTACATAAGATAGCAAGGTATCAGTTTTAATGCAGTAGATTATAAACCACAAAAACAACGTTCTAGATTATTGGAAGGACAAAAAAAACGCATTAGCGGTCTTATCAATATTCCGCATTATTCAAGGAAGTCCTTGAGTTTACGAGCTCTGGTTGGATGTTTGAGTTTTCGGATTGCCTTAGCTTCAATCTGACGGATTCTTTCTCTCGTCACCTTGAATTCTTTTCCTACTTCTTCCAACGTCTTTGGTTTTCCGTCATCAAGTCCAAATCGCATGATAAGCACTTTTTTCTCACGAGGAGAAAGAGTTTCCAATACCTTATTCATCGCTTCTTTAAGAAGTTCTTTGGAAACTTTGTCATACAAAGTCGGCTGAGATTGGTCGCTGACAAATTGTTCAAGCGTCGCTTCTTTATCGTCTCCAACAGGAGTGGAAAGGGATTTTGGCTGTTGGGAGATTTTCATGAGATTTTCAATCTCTTCAGCGGTGACCGCCATTTCTTTTGCGATTTCTTTGACTGTCGGTTCTTTTCCTAATTTTTGGGTCAACTTTCGTTGTGTCTTATAGAAACGATTGATCTGATCTACCATGTGGACAGGAATACGGATTGTTCTGGATTGGTCGGCTATAGCTCTCGTGATTGCCTGACGAATCCACCATGTTGCGTAGGTTGAGAATTTGAATCCTCGTCTCCAGTTATATTTCTCTACTCCACGGATAAGCCCCTTGTTTCCTTCCTGGATAAGATCAAGGAATGAAAGGCGGCGTCCTAAATATTTTTTTGCGATGGAAACGACTAGACGGAGATTTGCTCTGATCAATTTTTCTTTCGCTTTGTCGCTCCCTTTTTCATACGACTTTGCAAGAGCTATTTCTTCTTCGAATTTCAAAAGAGGCGTCTTTCCGATTTCCTTCAAATATTTTTTGATAGGATCAAGGGACTCGCCGTGCTTGGAGGTGATGAGTTGTTCAAGTTCCTTTTCGACCTCTTCGGCTGATTTATGAACCTCTTCTTCTTCTCGTGTGGAAATGGTCTCAAAGATATCGATACCCTTGCGGAGCGCATCATTGAAGAAATCATCTATTTCGACGATATGTTTTTCAGGTTCGCTGCAAATCAAAAATATGTCGTCTTGGAGAATAAAGCCGTCATCTTCACCTTGTTGAAGAAGTTCTTTGAATGTCTTAGGATTTTTTGGCTTTATCATAGCTCCTATTTTATACTGTTGAGCTCGTTTTTTCCAGTTCTTTTAATTGGGCCTGCAGTCTCTTCAAATCTTCTTCACCCGTGGCTGTTTCGCTGCTCAGGGCCTCTTTAAGCTTCTTTCGCAAGTGAAAACGCTTGATTTCAATAGCAGTCTGCACCAGAGGAAGGGTGGTGATTTCTTCATCGGAGGTAGCCTTCAGATAAAGCTCATCAGCGACCGATCCTATCTCAGGAGGGAGAGTTTTGACGAAGCTGTTTATATCCAATTGATTGACGGAGTTTTGCTCAAGAAGAGCGTGATAAAGCTTTCCATATGAGGGAAGCGAAAAGTCATCTGGCCCCAGGACGGGAGCTATTTCCGTTTTCAGTTTCTGGAATGAAGTGGAGTGGAGCAGTTGTTCAAGTAGATACTGCTGTAGCACTATTTCTCTTTGCTGTTTGATGGGGACAGGCTCATTTTTATGATAAGGGACATATCTTTTCCTTCTGTATGCGCGCACTACCTTTTCCGCGCTTTCTTCACTTACGTCAAGTACTTTGGCGAGTTGTTTCACATAATATGACTGGACAATAGGATTCGTTATGCCGAAAAGGAATGGCGCCATCTCGTCTCCAATCTGTTTTTTGTTGAACGGATCGGTGGGCGGATATTTTTTTATGAACAGCTGCATCAGAAAATCATAGACAGGAATGGGCTTTTCGAGGGTCTTCTTGAACTCTATCTCATTTGTCCTCATGGCCTCATCAGGATCTTTTCCTCCCTCTATCTGGATGACTCCCAGTTCAAATCCCATCGGTTCGGCAACTTCAATTGCTCGGCGTATCGCTTCCTCTCCAGCTTTATCTGCATCAAGTGCAAGATATACTCGATTGGTGAATCGCTTGATAAGAAGTAAGTGTTCTGTCGTAAGAGCGGATCCCTTGATCGCCGCTATGGTACTGATGCCATATTGATAGGGAGTTATCATATCGAATTCTCCCTCAACGAGGATTATTTTGTTCTCTTTTTTTGCAGCATCTTTGGTTATGTTCAGACCAAAAAGCATGGAGCGCTTGTGATACAGAGTCGTTTCTGGTGTGTTGACATACTTTGCCTCTTTTTCGTCATTATGCAATAAACGTCCAGAAAACCCCACGGGAACATCTCTATGGTCCATGAGCGGAAACATAAGGCGACCTCGAAATCTATCATAAACGGAGCTGCCATATTGCTTCTGGATGCCAAGACCCGATGCTACTATTTCATTTGCCGTGAACTTCTTTGTCATGAGGAAGCGGGAGAGAGAATCCCATGAGGAAGGTGCATATCCCAGCTGGAAGGTCTTTATTATTTTTTCGGAAATACCCCTCTTCTCAAGGTATTCGCGTGCTGGCTTGCCGATAGGGGAGGTAGTCAGGATATAGTGATAAAACTCAACTGCTTTTTGGTTTGCCAATATGAGTCGCTTCTTGGAATCGGCAACGGCATTGTCGATATGATGTGTTTCAATCTCGACGCCATATTTTTGGGCAAGGTCCTGCAAAGCCTCAGGGAAAGACACATTCTCCATTTTCATGAAAAAAGCGATAGCGTCTCCTCCGATTCCGCATGATCCAAAACATCTCCACAACTGTCTATCGGCCGATACGACAAATGATGGAGTTTTCTCCTGATGGAAGGGGCAGAGGCCCTTGAAATTGCGGCCCGCTTTCTTCAACTGCACATACGTGCCGATAAGTTCGACGATGTCAATTCGCTCTTTTAGTTTTTCTACCGCGCTTTCCATGTTGCTTCATTGTACCAAATGCTACTTGCTTTTTTAGTCATGTTGACACTATAATAAAAGTACATCGCTATGCTCTATATTTATATTGGACACCACGCAATTAAAGTATTACACGTCAGTAAGTCCCTATTAGGACAGTACAGTGTGCAGGAAGCTGAAAAGAAATTCAGCGTCCAACTTTTGAAAGCTGGTAAGGTTGCACACACCGATATTGTCGCTTCGGCAATCAAGGAAGTAATCTCACACCTCACGGGCGGAGCACTCAAGGAAAAGCAGGTATCTCTCGTCCTTCCTCAAGAAGCATTCTTTTTCACCCGTTCCGAGGTCCCAAGCGACATGGCAGCATCAGCCGTCATCTCATTCATGAAGGAAAAAGCGAAGTCGGTATTACCTGCACATTTGGATAATGTTTATTTTGATTTCGTGAGTGCAGAGAATGAAAGTAAACGCATCGTGAGCCTTTTCGCTATAGAAGAGTCAACGGTTATCGGCTATAAAGAGACACTCCAATTGGTCGATCTACAACTTGTCTCATTGCTTCCTGATACGCTAGCCTACTATAAACTGTTCGAAAAGACACTGCGCAAGGGCAAAATTGAACACATCCTCTATGGTTCATACGAAGAAGACATGGTGAGTGCTTATCTTTTTGATTCATTCGGACTCCTTGAAAAGGAATCATTCTCGGCAAAGTTGACGGGAGGCAAAGGAGTTGAGGAGCCATTCAAGAAAATCAGGACAGAGTATGAAGACAAACATCAGAAAATAAACAGGCTCATCCTTTCAGGGTCCCTTTCCGATTCGGTACGCCAAGACACATTCACCAAAGATATTGGTATTTGGACCAACCCATTAAAGCGCATACTCCCTCATTTTTATGCAGAATATCTAAAGATGCTTGTGACTCTCGACAACAAGCCTTTTCCAATACTGCAATTTGACGCATGTTTCGGAGCTTTAATCTTCTCCATAGAAAATAAAGGATTTACCCTTCTTAAAAACACATTCAGTCCGTCGCGCGCGGTCATGTCTCAGTCATCGGCAAAGCAGTCGCCGTTCGGCATGGTTCGCAAACCGTCATTTCGCATTTCCAAGGAAATATTGCTTTTTATCGCATCGTTTGCAGGCTCATTCCTCATATTCACGTTCTTGACGCAGTCGCCGGCTGGATTCAATATGCGGCTACCGCAGTTTGTCGCAAAGGCCAAGCCAACCCCGAGGCCAACCGAAAAGCCGTCCCCAACTCCGTCACCAACTCCTGAAATAAAGAAAGAGACGCTCAAAGTAAAGATATTGAACGGATCCGGCACACCTGGTAAGGCGGGCGAAGTAAAGACGGTCATGAAAGAGTTGAAATATAACGACATCGTCACCGACAACGCAGAGACATTTGATTATGAAGTCACTGAAGTCGCCGTAAAAAAAGGAAACGCTCACCTTGGTGCACTTGTCAAAAGTGAACTTTTGGAATACGTAAAAGAAGTAAAAATCACCACACTTGATGAAAAAGAAAACGCCGATATCGTCGTCACTGTGGGTAAAGACTTCAAATAGGGTGATATAATAGGAACTTCGTATGGATAATGAAAAAGAAGACTTACAACGCAAGCTTGATAATATTCTTGTCAAAGCAAACCTTCCTTCAAAAAAACAAGAGGTTGCTGAATTGGAAAAATTAACATATGACGGTAATTTTTGGGGCAATCCCAAAACGGCAGCCGACACGCTCAAACGCATCTCCGTACTCAAGAAAGAGATAGACGATATCGAGATGATGCAACTGCTCCTTGAAGAAGGCGATTTGAAGGAAGCCTCAAAACTGATAAACCAATATGATATCCTGCTTTTCCTTTCAGGTCCTTATGACAGGGGAGACGCCATTTTTTCCATCCATGCCGGTCAAGGTGGGACAGAAGCGATGGACTGGTCTTCCATGTTGTTCCGTATGTATACCCGCTTTATCGAACGCAAAGGTTGGTCATATGAAATGGTTGATCGCGTAGATGGAGAAGAGGCAGGTGTCAAAAGCGTTACTATAGCGGTACATGGGCGCTTTGCCTATGGATATCTTAAGGTTGAGGCAGGCGTTCATAGACTGGTACGGCAATCTCCATTCAATGCGGATAAACTGCGTCAGACATCATTCTCACTTGTTGAAGTGCTTCCATCAATTGAAGACAAAGAAGTGGAGATACGTGAGGAAGATATCGAATGGCAGTTCTACCGAGCTGGAGGACACGGAGGACAGAACGTGAATAAAGTGTCTACAGCCGTCCGACTTATTCATAAACCGACCAACATAATCATCAACTGTCAGACAGAAAGAGAACAACTGAAAAACAGAGAAACCGCAAAAAAAATCTTGCGATCGAAACTGTGGCAGATAGAACAGGAAAAGAAAGAGAAGGCGATAGAAGGATTCAAGACCGACAAGATGGCATCATGGGGACATCAGATCCGTTCATATGTACTTCATCCCTATAAGCTCATTAAGGATTTGCGCACAGGGCATGAAGAGTTTAATACTGATAGGATATTGGATGGAGATCTTGACCTTCTCATAGAAAGCTTCCTGAAAAAACAGGCCTGAGTTGATATTCACATAATCCTGCGGTACAGTTAAGTATGGCAAAAAGCGAGATAACCACTACACAACGCATGCTGAATATATGGGCAATCATCCTCATCATATGGAGTTTCTATCGGGCGACATTCGGGACAACGCTTCCTATGTGGATTGATGAATTTATCGCAAAGCCACTTGTTTTTCTGCTCCCGCTCTATTGGTATAGTACTCGACTAAAGAAAAAACCACTTCTTGAAACGATTGGATTTACGAAAAAACATGAAATCGCAGATATCTTGTTCGGTCTCGGTATCGGTGCTTTTTTTGTTGTGATGGCGATTATGGTCCGTTATATGAAGGCGGGATCAATTGAGGCGCCGGTCATCACGGGAGCGACCATCCTATGGATAATCACGTCAATCAGCGCTGCATTTTTGGAACAGATAGTGTCGACAGGGTTCATATTCAATGGACTCCTTAAGGAATCGAAGAACATATTTCAAGCACTTATCATCACTGCAATACTCTTTTCTTTCCTTCATATCCCGGCATTATTTGGAGCAAATAGGATAAATGGAGGAGTACTTATGCAGACGATGTTGCTTAATGTTGTTTTGAGTTTCACGACGTCAACTGCATTTCTCTTGCGGAAGAATACGACGGTACCTGCAATAATCCACGCGCTCTATCTCTTGAGTCTACCGATATTGCTTTAGGATAATCTCACTTCTTATATATCCCAAACATAGGCTCTCCATTGACCTCGATATAGTGCACCTTTTTTTGCTCTGAGGCGCTTAGTTGTTGCATATCAGGTTTTGAACCGACAATCACAGAATTATCAGGTACTTCATTTGGTTTTTTGAATGTAAAGATATATTTATCAAATCGCTCCACTTGGCCAAAGCCATATTCATCGGGGGCGGTAAGTTCGGCCTGTTGTTGATATGTTTCGGGTGGATACTGCGTATAAAAAAGCAAGAAAATATACGGCATGCCGAGATCCTTCGTGATATAGAATGCATCCGTATTGCTATATTCTTTTTGGGTATAGTTGATGAGTTCTTTATACCCAGATTGCCAGCTATTAATGGTCGTAAGGCGGCGTGGATAGTGGAATATATAGAGATCCCACTGGGCAAGGGAATAGAAACAGAATAAGGAAATGATTCCTAGATAGAAAACGGTGGAATAAATTGATTTTTTTTGCGAGGAGAATATGTTCACGATACCATATGATGCGACAATCGAAATGGGTATAAGCAGAAAGAGCGAACGGGTAAGAGATGATGTTGCCCAAGAGAGAGAAGCAGATAAGGGCGCGAGGAAAAGGATAAATAGAAGGATATGGTGCCACTCCTCCTTTTTATTTATGAGGAAATAAAGACCGGCAAAAAATAAGATGTATTCAATCGGCGTGATAAGTCCCATCCCCTTAAACCCAAACCTGTCATTACTGTCACCATTTTGAAGCAAGAACTGTGGTGAAAAATAACTCAGATGTTCAAAAGTCATATCTCTCACTCCGACAAGGAGTGGGTGATAGAGATAACGAATTCCCCCCTCTGTCTTCAGTTCCTGAACCTTAAGTTGAATGCCAGAACTTGAGAAGAAAAGAAGGCTTTTCAGACGTTCAGGTTTGTAAAAAATATCACTGATGCTAAAAAGCGCGATAAGTGTAACGATGAGTGCAAATAGAGGAGCGAAATGACGGACCTTCTTTTGCTGGAATGCATAAATGCATGCAACAAGGAAAAATAGTCCTGCAAAGAGCCGTCCAGGATGATACGAAAAAAGCATGAGGAGAAGCGAAACGGAAAACAATACAGTCCTCCCTATCGTCATTTTCTTGAGAAGGCGGACAAGGAGATAAAATGTACTCGTCGTCAGAAATGCTGCCAAATATCCCTCATGAGCATGACGGGATACGATATGGAGCCCGAGCGATGTTGCTGTCAAAAATGCCGCGACAATTCCGTACGAATCCTTCTTGAATAGCTCTTTCGTAAGTAGATATACGACCAAAGGAAGGAGAAGTGAAAGGAACGCGTTGAGGGCACGTGCACTTGTCTCGTTGAGTCCCATTGCGGCGATAAAGGGAACAGACAAATAGCTGTAAAGCGGCATCTTAAAGTCACCGAACGATTTCAAGCGAAGCGGAAGGAGTGCCCCATATTCATCCCGGCCAGTCTTGAGAAGCGAGTAGGCGTTATAGCCAAATGCCGCTTCATCAGCATTAAATGCGGGGGGGGATGGAATGCGGAAATTGATTATCGTAAGGAAAAAGGATAGTAATGAAATAGCTATCAACAACGATATAGTGATTTTTTTGTTCATAGTGAATTGAATTGTTCAAATAATTCCTTATCGGTCCTCTTCCAGAGTTTTTGTTGCTGTCTGCGTTTGTTGAGGATTTGAGGCAAAAGCACGAATGCCATAAAGAACCCCTTGACGAATGAGTGATGGCCTTTGAGGGGATAGACAATGAGATTTTTAAGCAGGTAGATTATATGTTCGGCTAAATATTTAAAATCAGAAATATTTTTCCAGATAGTGATGAACTGATTACGATACGCGATCGTTTCGATACGTGATTTTTGGAAATAGGTCGCAATTGTCGACTCATGATGATGTTCAACTAATACTTGTGTGTCAAATTGGATTGTATACCCGGCCTTCCATGCGCGATAGGAAAGATCGATGTCTTCCCAATAGAATGGCGAATAGAGCGTGTCGAACCCATGTATCTTGTCGTATTTTTTCTTTTCAAAAATCATGCTTCCGCCTTCTGCCCAACCGTTTATTCCATGGGTTCCCGGGTCACCTTTGCCATGTCTGAAGAACCCTTTGAGCCAATATATCTTGTTGCGTCCGACATGTCCGCCATCCTTTTCTATCTGTTTGAAGCTTACGGCAAAAAGATCTGGATTTTTTTGGAAATTGCCAAGTGCAGTCCTATACGAGTCATCCTTCAAGACCACGTCGTTATTCAGGAGGAAAATATAGGGATGCTTTGCATGTGCTATGCCAACCGAAACGGCGCCGGCAAACCCGAGATTTTTCTTGTTCTCAATGACGGTGACAGACGGGAAAAGACGTTTCATTTCATCGATCAATGGAACGTCAGGATAATCGTTGACGACTATGATTTCACAGCCATTCAAATAGGGAAGGTTGATCTCCAGGTTCTTGTAAAGTTTTTCCTTGCCTTTATAGTGAGGGATGACGACTGAGACCATTTACTTTATTTGGAATAATTTCTTAACATGATGTGTGAATGTATTATAGCGAAATGATCGATGTATGAACTGATATGCAGACTCTCTCATGACAGTTTGGAGAGAGGGAGAGTGCAAAATATAGTTCATCTGTTGGAGAAGCTCATGTTCTGATGAAAAAAGGAATCCATTTTTGCCGCTTTCGATGATCTCTCTTGGTCCACCGGCGTTATAACACATCGTTATGGCGCGCGATGCCATTGCTTCAAGCGGGGTCATGCCCAAATGCTCGACTTGATAGGGATGGGTCACTGGGTCTATCCCAAATCCTGTGAAGTGCCAATAGAATGCGGCATCTTTATACAGTTGTTGCAGTTCGGTGAATGGAATATTTGTCCTGAACTGGATTGCAGGGTCAGCATATGTTCTCTTCAACTCTTCAACATACTCTTCATCTTCTTTCTTTACGCCTCCGGCAAGGACGAGGGCATATTCCGGGTGCGACTCTTTGAATTTCATGAACGACTGGATGAGTTGGTCCTGTTTTTTGGAATGCAGATGTCTGAAAAATCGCCCGACGGTGAGGATAATAGGCTTTTTTTCCGGAGTGGATTCTTGGAACAATTCATCGGTGATATAGGGATAGAGTACAGAGGATCGTATACCCCACTTGTGTAGGTTATGCGCCGTAAAGTGGGAATTACTGATGAAATGTGAGTTGGCAGTCTTGAGACTATTGAGTGGGGTGAGACTATAAAGCTTTTTG
Organism: Microgenomates group bacterium; assembly: GCA_049304055.1. Classification (GTDB taxonomy): domain Bacteria; phylum Patescibacteriota; class Microgenomatia; order UBA1406; family GWC2-37-13; genus JAKBEU01. The sequence goes on along the minus strand of JBAQNT010000001.1, from coordinate 327,846 downwards.
TCCGGCACCATGCAGAATATCGCTGTCCGTTTTGCTGGTGAAAAGAAGTAACTGCCGTCCGTTACATAAAATAGCCATTCCAGATGGGAAAGTTTGCGGGCTTTTTCGACGAACGTCATGTCGACAAGTGCCTTGTCAAATCGGAGATTCTGGAACTGTAATTTCAATCTGTTTTGTATTTCCGTACTCAAATCGGTGTTCCAAAACAGGACAACCTCATATCCGGCGTCATCAAACACCTTCAGGATGGACAATATATGTTTTTCTCCACCACCCATCACGTCAAGATACGGAGTGTACAGACCGACGGCTTTTTTTCTCATAGAGGAGCAGGTAGGTAATGGTTTTCGAATATGCCTGGTAAATGCTTTCCATTATACCAATTGTGCCGTCAAGATATCCTTGTTTCCTTATGAGTCTTCTAAACAGCTCCCCAAGGAATTTCCTGAAAAAAGTCGGGATCTCGACATGTTTTTTTGCGTGATAGAGCAAATCCGACTCAATGTTTTCGAACACGAGTGTTTTTTTTACCATCTCTTCGACATTTCCGTGGAAATGATGATGGAAGGAATGGGTGAGATGTCCCATAGCTCCATTGATGCGGGGTGTCGAGTGAATTTCCTTCGGCCATTCCTTAAACGCCTCAAGAAGTATGAGTCGCATCTGTTCATCCGGCCACCATCCGCCATGCTGAAGCCATTGTTTGCCAGCAAACATATTTTTTCGTGGAACCTTGAAGTAGGAGTATGCTGTTTCCTCAATAGTCTTTTTTATTTCACGTGCGAGGCTTTCGGTCATGTGCTCATCTGCATCCAGAATGAATACCCACTCAGTCTTTACTTGTTTTATCCCAAATGCACGACCTGGTTCGACATATTGGGAAAAGGGAAAAGTGACAACAGCAGCTTGATGTTTCTTAGCTATTTCCACTGTCTTGTCTGTGCTCTCCATGTCGACGACCAATATGTTATCAGTAAGGAGTTTTGCCGACGTTATGCATTGTTCGATATGACGTTCTTCATTATGGGTTTGGATAAGGACGGTGATTTTATTCATGCATGTTGTCGCAACTAAATTGGGGGACAAGTGAAATGATGTCTTCAATAGCTTCCCGTTGATTTCTCGTGTATTTGATAAGATTTATGTTTTCATATCCTTCTACTATGCGTCGTTCTTGAACGTTGTACGATCCAAAATCCTTATCCAAAATATATTGATTATAAGTATCTTCAATATAGCGGGTTGACGTTACGGCATAATCAGGAATGCCCTGCATCGGTTCACGAATAATAAATTTTGTCTCATATTTTTTCTGTGCATAAGGAATGAAGCTTTCGTTCAGGATTTGTTTCTGTCCTGTCCAGTAAGGAAGATATCCATATCTTTGTTTTCCATAAGTGGAGTACAAAAATGACCACACGGTATTGATGAATAGTGGTTCAGAAATCGAGCAGATGGCAAAATCCTTTTTCCCTGCTTTTTGATATGTGTAGTCTATGACTTCCTTGGCATTCTTGAGAAGTGAAGGTGCATTTGTATGTAATGAATGAGGGATAAAACGATTGATGGCATAGGTGTAAATACCATAGCAGACAATACCACAAACGCAGAGAATCGATATGATATTCATGTGATATTTTTTTATGGAGGACAATTCTATAAGTCCCCATGCGACAAGGATAGTAAGGGGAGCGAATACGCTACCATTTATTACTTCGACACTATGAACCCCCGACTTGAATGCGAATAGTGGAAGTGTATTAAGTAACCAAAACAGAAGGAATACTCCGGCACTCGACCTTTTTTTGGTGAAAAGATAGATGGCAGTAAACGCTATGAGAGCAAAGCCAATCATCTTACTTGGTATGAATGAGAAATAAATCCCTTGTGAAATACGGTCATAATAGCGGGTAAAAATTGAAGACGCATACATAAGCGGATTGACCGTTACTGCAGTTGCGCCTTGATGTGCAAAGTAAGCAAGTAATGATTTGACGCCGATAAACTTCCACTTAAGTTCAGTGATGATCCACGGGGCAAGGAGGATGCCAAGCAAGCCAAATGAAATGAGGATAGTCTTTATCGTGGGCTTCTGTTTGAAGATGAAAAAAAACAAAGGATAAAATAAGAAGAGATAGATAAAATAGAAATTGCAGTGAATGGCAAGAGTGATGCCGATTACACTTAAGGGGAGTCCCCACTGCTTTTTCTTGAGGAAGAAGATGGCCAGTCCGATAAAGAATATCGTTGTCGCTGTCGACATGGGAGATGCATTTGAGATATAGCGTGCAAAAAATCCTTGCTCATATGATGTGGCCCAAAATAGTGAAGCAAGGAGTGCGATAGGCTCTTTCTTGAATAATAGTTTCGCTGCCCAGTAGACGAGAAAGAGTGTTCCCACATTGACTAGGACGAAGAACAATGCTGCGACATTCGGATCGAAGTTTGAGAAGAAGTAGATAGGGGCAAGGAAATAGTAAAGAAGTGGTCCATTGAATATTCCTTGTATATCGGTTTCCGGGCCGACGATCTTTATATCTCCCTTATAGACCATATTGAAGACCCTCTGTGCATCTCGTGCTTGGTCATATGCAAACAGGATATTGTCCTGTAGGTTTATCACACGAAGGACGAATGCAAGGAGTGCAATACATAAAAGGATAAAGAGAGGGTTTTTTATTATCTTCATTTGTTAGGTCTAATTCTGTAATAACGGACTTCAACATCCTTAATCATCGTCTTTTCGACAGTATGATTCTCCTTTGGTTCATGCACCATAAGCCAATCATCCCTTCTTTTCTGATAACTATCCGCTTCTATGATGAACCAACAGGTGCCGTCTACCCATTCGCTTGTCGGGTGCATATTGTTGGTGAGAAGTAAGTAGTCGTAAGTATGGGGGATGACGGCGGGCACGTATATCCTCAAACAGTATTCTTTGTTTTGGTCTTGATTCCTGATGATATGGTTTATCACCGCTTCCTGAACCTGGAGCCCATCAAACGGCGGCTTCGTTTTAGAGGACTCACTTATATGGACCACGCTCAGACCGATAAGACCGATAAAAAGACTCATGAGAAGCGCACGTTTCGGTATGATGAATTTTTTATAGAGATGATGAGCAACAAGAGAGATGCAGGTAAATACGAAAATATAATGTATCCCTTCATAGTAATTTTTCCAGAAAAAGTCCTTATAGAGGGTCGCGAGGAAAAAGAGGCCTGTGAGCAGATAGGTACAGAACAGGAAGAACGGTTGCAACCTTGACTTGTGTCTTAGGACTGAAAATATCGTCAAGCCAAGCAATATCAGCATACTTATCAAAAAGACGATGCCGAAATATCTCTCGGTGAACATCTCGAAATAATATCCTTGGAACAGTATCCATCGTTCGCTTACCCGATTCAGGTAGGGAGCAGGGTTGTTATATAGTTTGGGATGAAGAAGGAATCCAAAGAGTACTTTTGTCTGCATGAACCCGTTCTTGAGTTCAAAAAGAATCCGGGGAGCGAATCCGAAAGCCAAACCCAATGCGAAAAATAAGCCTTTTTTCTGGATGATAGCTGATCTCAGGGATTTGAACAGAAAGATTGCAAGGAAATAGAGGGGAACGAGAAAAATACCAAACGATAACTCAAATTCTCCAACTAGAGCAAGGGAGACTCCAAGTCCGACGAGGAGCATGGGAGAGGCAACTTTATTTTTGAACATATAGTAATTGAAAATCAGGAAAAAAAGAAGTGAAGGGAGCACCATACTGTTGTTTCCGACAAAAAGCGACATGAAGGTAAAGTAGGGCGCCACTGTTATAAAAAGACCAAACAACAGGGAGACAAGGGAGCCGAATTCCTTTTTCAAGAACAACATAAGGACGATAAGGAGACCAAATTGAATGGCAAAATTGAACCAATAATAACCAATAGGCGCGCCGTTGAAAATAAGATAGGGAATTGCCAAGAGATAATACCACCATGATCCATGAAAGAGGCCGTTTATGCCAGTTGTCGGTCCGATGAAGGGGATCTTATATAGTCTCACGATATTTGCCCCCGCAATAAAGTCGCGTCCTTGGTCGTATGTGTAGGCGACATAATGGGCAAGAAGAGAAGGTACTCTGTAGTAAATAAAAAGTGCACAAATGACAAACAGCAATCCTGCATATATCATTTTTTTCATACTCTATTCTAGCATATTTCAAGGCTATCAGGTACAATGAGGAGCATGATTATATGGCTGTATGGGCTGGTGCTCTTGGCACTTGGCGTGTACTCTTATCTTCTTATTGATCCCAACATTACGTTCGTTCAACATCCTTTATGGGTGCAGTTTCGCGATTGGGCAGTATATTTGGGCTACTATCGACGGGACATTTCATGGAATGCATATATAACACTCCTTATCATCCTGTTCATTTTTCACTATCAGCTCGTAAAAAAGTATAAGCATAATTCCGTATTGACCATTGCGGCACTTATTGCTGGTATCGGATGTATCTCATACCCGTTCCTTTCGCATGACCTTTTCAATTATTTGTTTGATGCACGCATCCTGACTCATTACGGCAAGAACCCTTACATGTTTACGGCTCTTGATTTTCAGGGGGACCTGTGGACTCGCTTCATGCACTGGACACACCGCACATACCCATATGGCCCCACTTTCCTTCCATTGACCCTTATTCCCTCATTCCTCGGATGGGGAAAGTTTTCGCTCACCTTTGTTCTGTATAAATTAATGAACAGTGTCCTGTACTTTTTTGCAGTATATTTCCTTAATAAGAAGAACAAAAGGGAAGCTGTATTTTTTGCGACACATCCACTTGTCATCATCGAAGGCTTGGTGAATGCGCATAATGACATGATCGCGGTTTCGATAGGACTTATCGGAGTCTACCTTCTGGAAAAAAAATACTCCCTTTGGTCGAGAGTCGTCCTTCTTGTTTCAGCAGGAATAAAATATGTGACCCTGCCACTTGTTGCAATAATCCCTCATGGTAAACAAGGGTGGTATATGAAGGCGCTTTTTGGTGTTCAGATTTCGCTCATTCTTTATCTTTGTTATAAGATGGAAATCCAACCATGGTATTTCCTCTCCCTTTTTGCGTTTGTCCCATTCTTTGGCGAATATATCGAGCAATTGTCCGTGTTGTTTTTTGGGTTGCTACTCTCTTATTATCCATTTATCCGATTCGGGGACTGGACCGCAAAGACAGTTGGCATGAAGAGGGAAATAATATTAATCATGGTCATATTGCAAGCAATATATTTGATTTATCTATTCATAATAAATCAATTTAAATTGAAAAAAAGATGAAATTAAAACAAATTATCCTCATAAGTTTTATTTTTGCATTTGTTCTGCGTGTGGTTATAGCTAGTTACTACCTAAACCCTAAAATTGAAATTAGTGGTGATATAAAAAAACATAGAGATTGGGCAATTGTTACGCATAACTTTGGTTTTGACAAAACTCTATCTCCCAAAAATGATTCATATGGGATTCCGGTCAACAATCAACCATTTGGGACAGCATATTTTTATGCCGGTTTTTATCATATATATGGCGGAATACTCAATGTATATTCTGGAATGACTGGAGAAACTTTTTCACAGAAAGAAACAGGAACGATGTTTATGTTTGTGATAAAACTGATCTCGATATCTGCAGATATGGTAATTGGACTTTTTCTATATTACATTATTCGAAATGAAACCCGAAATAAAAAAGCAGCATTTATAGCATCATGTGTTTTTTTATTCAGTCCAATTGCTCTCTATAATAGTGCAGTCTGGGGTCAAACTGACGCGATTAATAACTCATTATTTGTAGGGTCTTTATATTTATTGTATAAAAATAAACCAAGATATTCTGTATTTTTATTTTTACTTTCATTACTATTTAAATTATCCCTACTACCAGTGTTACCATTATATGTATTTTTTCACCTAATAATTATTAGGAAGAATATTTTGGGCAATTTTATTTTTTCTGCATTATTTGGAATAATAACTCTCTTTACATTCACATTATTTATTTCTAGTAATCCAATTGAATGGTGGGAAACATATCTCATTCATAATTCACAAGGAGAACTTCCCTACATAAGCGTATATTCATTTAATTTTTGGTGGTTATTATTCCAACCAAAATTTCTTTTAGATATTCCATCAAGTGAATCTGTATATCTTGGATTAAAATTGGGGTATTGGGGATATCTGCTATTCATTATTCTTTCTGTACCAGTCTTCATTAGGATTGGAACTCAAAAAATTAAAAAAAATCATTATTTAAAAATAGTGACACACACAGTTTTTTGTATAGAATTTCTCATGTATCTCTTCTTGCCTCGTATGCACGAGAGATATTTATATCCAGCTGTTCTAATGATGACATTATTCATAGCATTAAAAGGAATAACCAAGAAGGATTTTATACTCCTTTTATTAATTACATCAATAAATTTTATTAATTTATATATTGTTTGGCATCCCATATACATCTTTCCCACACTCATCGAAGGACTTATTGCACATTGGAAAGTGCGCTTGTTGTTGAGCGGAATATTAGTAGCTAGTGGAATGTATTATTATATTGACTTACTTAGAAATAATACTTATTACAGCAAGCAAAATAAGAATAGTATTACTATCTAAAATAGTAGTACTTCGTTGCACGTGCAACTTCTTCATTCTTATAGGTAGGAGACAGTATCTTTCTCAGGTCTCCTGATTTATTCAGATCAAGGAAAGAGCGTGATTCAGCGTCTAGACATTCATCTTCCATAATAGTAGCAAGGGGGAACTTTCCTCCAACCATATGAACTTCAGCTGTATTACATTGCTGATACGTGATACCGTTTATCGTGTATGAATCAACTTTATTCAATTCTCTATGAAGAACGTTGAACATTTCTGCCGTAACCGCTTTTTTTGTTGCAATATTGCTGAGAAGATGAGAGTGAATATTGGAAGCGACAACCGTCTTTATGGGGTAACGGGCAATAGTCTCCGCCGCAGTGCGTTCCTGTTCAAAAAAGGACTCGCTTATTCGTTTGTAATTCTGGAAAAGGTATTTATAGGTGAAGGTTATGGACGAGAGGGTATAGAGGATTACTAAGACAGTCATTAATATCCATCTATGGTTTTTCCGAAGGGATACAAAGAGTCCCTCCATTCCTAAAGCACACAAGAATCCGATTCCGATGAGCGAAAACATGGAGCGTATGGAAAAGGTGAGCGAATAGCTGTTAATGAGAGAAGAGATGAGTCCAATGATGACAAAGCCAGCAATGACATAATAGGAAAATTCATTCTTTCTGTGGAGAAGTGCAATACCTAGGATAAGGAATATGACTAAAAAGGGGAAAAACTGACCCGTGACATTATTTGCATAAATTTCTTGATAGTCTCCAGTGGCAAACAAATAAGAGAAATCTATACCCTTAAAAAAATTATGGGAGAGGGACTCGGTGACGATGGTTACCTTATTGTCGAAAAACTGCCTCATGGAGAAGGGGGCTTCAGCAATGGAACGGAGGAAGTCCGTCTCGTTTGATAACTTTTCGCTATTCAAAAGGAGGATTTCCGCTTTTCCTCGCATGGCCGACTGTTCAATCTTCGTGCTGATGAAATAGGTACTCAGTATGACTGCCGAAAAAATCGCTATCGTGCCGACTGTTTTCAGAAAATCCCTTTTCTTTTCCATGAAATAAAAAGCAAGTTCACAATACGGGATAACGATGAATAGGAAGGGGCGTATCCCTTGATAGGAGAGGAAGCTTAGAAGTAATAGGACAACTCCCACAATCTTCATTTTACGTATGTAAAGAGTCAATCCCAATAGGCAGAAGAAGTATGCCAGATGTGCCTCGACGCCAAGTCTTCCTACGTGATAAAACCAAGGGGAAAAGGATGTTATGAAGGCGCTCATCTGACTGAGAGACCTGTTTTTCGTTATCGAATAGATAAGTTCAAACGTGAGAAGTGGAAAAAACAAAGAGGGAAGCATGTAGATAAGTTTGCCGATGAGGGGGGAGGAGATATTGAAAAGATATAGGATTGGTACGGTCCAATACATACCCAGAAGTGGCGCTTGCGGAGAGATCCTATCAAATACCAACGGGAGCGTCGTTCCATAGAGGTCTTTCCCCGTCTTGGCGAGGGAAAGGGCGGTGAGGACAAGGTCCCGTTCATCCTTGAGGAAAAAATACTTATCCAGAAAAAGGGTTCGCAAAAGGAAGAACAGAAGGGAAAAGGTCAATATCATCTTTCTGTCCACGACATAAGCGACGCATCTATCAAGGGCCCTTTTCATATTAATGATTCGCCAATATATAATTTTTCATCAGGTGGAGTTTGGTCCTGAAGGGGGCATGTTTGAGGCCGAACCGCATACGGTTCTTATCAAGGTATTCTTGTTGGAAAGTGGATGCGGCTCCGCTTGTTGATTGCCCGCTTTTGTGCCATAAGACAACTGATGGATCGTACATAAGTGACAGCCCCGCTTTGGCGGCTCTGGCACAGTAATCGGCATCTTCGTAGAAAAGGAAATATTCCTCGTCCCAATGACCTATTTTTTGGATGACCGATTTGTCGTACATCATGAGGCATCCTGTAATGAATGTTGTCTGCTCCATATCATCATATTGTCCTTTGTCGACTTCATCCACTCCTCTGTGGATCGTGAATACATTCGCCCAATCGGTCACGCCCCCGGCATACCAAAACACCTTGCCCCGCTCATCCTGCTGATAGCTATCCTTATGATATTCATACCCTGGAGCATAGTATATTTTTCCGCCGACGAGGGAAGAGGGGTGTTTTTGGATCGTTTTTTTGACAGACTCAACGAAGTCATCTTGTATAGTGACATCGCAGTTCATAGGACAGAATAACTCATACCCGTCTTGGAGCGCCTTCTTGATTCCCTGATTGATGCCGTAGGCATATCCGCCATTCCTGTCTTTGATATAGGTTACATAGGGAGGATAGGAATAGTCTTTTGGTTCCGGTGTGAGGTCAAGTGCGTAGACATGAAAACCCGCATCGGTTTGACGATTGAGTGCGGCAAAGTAATCATCCAAAATGGTATAATTCTTGAATATTACGGTAACAATTGCAAGTTTCCTTTTCATTATGTTTCATTATATCAACAAGCTCCTCAAAAAGATAAAACCAGTTCACTGTCTTCTCGCTGTGATTGCCATTATCTTTTTCGTCAACTCACAGTACATGGCGTATCCTGATGAATTCGTGAATATCCTCGGTGGCAAATTCATATTGGAAGGCAAAGTTCCCTATAGGGATTTTTTCGATCATCATTTGCCGGGCGCATGGTATCTCTCGGCACTTCTTCTTTTGTTCTCATTCGGTTCTTTCATAAAGTTCCGCTTCTTTTGGGGACTCCTTTCATATCTCGTCTTATTTTTTGTAGGAAAGTTTGTCGAGAAAAGAAATAAGGATTTGTATCCATTTTTCCTTGGCTTCTTCTTTTTCTATCCGATAATCACTATGTACTACTGGACACATCTGTTTATCGCTGATGGAATCGCATTCCTTTTTTTCAGTGCATTGTTCTGGATGCTCTTTGCGGAAAGCTACGAAGAGAAACATTCCATCAGGACTCTCACGCTTTTGTCTTTGGGTAACGCTGCATTCATATTATGTTCTCTTACCTATATCTATATCGCCCTCCTGTTTTATGCATGGATTGCGATATTCCTATTTAAATCTCTTGCCAAAACAGAGAAACCAGTAGGAGCCTTCTTCCGCTTTGCACTCATATCTGCTGCGCCATTCCTGCTCTATGCACTCTACCTTTTCGTCTCCAATTCATGGAGAGAATTTTATATATCAAACGTCGTCTACAACACGACGCTATACATGCGTATCCCGAACTATACTCCCGGACGGTTTTTCAATCCTATTAAATTCGCCCTTACCGTCATCTATAACTTTTATGATACCTATATCCAACTTCTCGTCAGGATAAAGGAGTTCAACCTCTATTTCCCGGTTGACTTGGTGCTCGCTCTTTCTACATTCCTTCTGTTCGTATTCCTCATGGTCGAGAAGCCACTTATCGGTCTGGTATATTTCCTTATTCTTTCCTTTTCTGCTCCTCGAAGCAATCTGATGAAGATAGGGGAGACCGATTATCAATCAGGACTTTTCATCGCGATAGGAAGCATTTCATTCTTCCTTTTGTTGTGGCGATATAAGCATATAAAGTTTTCATTCGAACCGCTTGAATATATACGGAAATTCTTAGTTGCAATGGTCGTGCTTTATGGAGTATTTGCTGGAATATTCCTCGTCCAGAATACGTATAACAAATTCTACCTCCGCCACACGCAGAAAATGCCTAGCATCTATGATCATGCTCCTACGGGATTTTTCATAAATGATGTCGTGAAAGATGGGGAATATTATTGGATCGGCCCCTATGAACCTCATCAGGAGTTTTTCGTTAAGGGAGCAAAGTTGCCGGGCAAATTCCCGACACTCCTTCCACAATTCCGTGAGAGTGAATATTTCAGCAGCGAATTCATCAAACAGTTTGAGTCACATCCTCCAAAAGTAATCATGTACAAACATGAGGCGTCCATATTTGGGACACCTGCAATGGAATTTGGTGCATTCTTCGTCGACTGGATGAAGGGGAAATATGTGGCGCTTGAGATGATCCCTGGGCTTACAGTCCTAAAGAGCCCTGAAACATTTACATTAAGAACCGACGTATATGTACTCATAAGTGAAAAGGAAGAATTACTAAAAAGATTGATAGATAAGGGATATATCGAAATCAAATGAAAAAGCTATTAGCTAGAATGGTTGGATTTGCTAAGCAAAATCCGATAATAGTGAGTCTCATCATCTTAGCTGGCTTTCTTCACCTCATCATTATTTTCCCAAGCGGTTCATATTACTGTTTTAATAATGTATGTGGTCATTATTTCTGGGGTGTTCATGAGCATGATGGTATATGGCACCTTGCAGTTGCGGAGACCGCTTTTAAAATGTTTCCACCTCAAAACCCGGCTTACTCTGGCGTTTCCCTATCTGGCTACAACTCCTTTCTTGATTTTATTTTATACGTATTGGGTAAGATAGACATCTCTCCATTAGTCTCCTATTTTAAGATTCTTCCTATAGTCTGGTTTGTAGGATTCACCTATTTTTCACTGAAGCTTTCAAATAAATGGTCAAAAAATCCTTCTTTTAGGTTCATTTTCTTGTTCCTGAATTATTTTGGGGCATCATTTAGCTTTCTTATACCCCTTATCAAAGAGGGAATCATGATGGGGGCATCTTCAGTTCTTTCCATGCAGGCAATCTTGTCTCTTACCAATCTACAGCTGGCTTATTCTTACATATTTCTATTATGGATAATCAACTTGTTATTTGAAAAAAAAGTTACGAATAGAATTGTTTTTCTTTTTTGTGTTTTTTTATTTATTCAGTGGGGTCTTAAGTTCTATACGGGAGTCATTTCAAGCATCATTGTGGGGACTTTTTTTATGATTAGAATTGTCCGTTTGAAAAAATGGAGAGACTTCGTATCAATCGGATTATTTGCACTATCGTCAGTAGTATCAATTTTTGTCAATTACAATCCTTTAGGAGGAAAGACAAGTGTAGGATCTGTCTTAATATTCAAACCTCTTGAGCTCATCTGGCCGCTGATTGAAGACCGTGGGCTTTTCTATTCTGAGTATTGGGCAAACGCAAAATACATATATTTAGCAAGCTCAAACATAAGTATGAGGTTTATTATTTTTTGTATGTTTCTTGTAGCGCTGTTTATCTTTTTGAACTTCGGAATGAGATTATTAGGATTTGTCTCCTTGCTTCAGTCCCAATTCAGGAAGGAAGATGAAGACATCCACAAGACACTAGGAATGGCAGTATTGATAGGGATATTGTTTCCAATTTTTTTTATCCAAAAAGGAATGTGGTGGAACACTATACAGTTTCTTTTTCCTATCTATCTTATCCTTAATATTTATACTGCAGATTTCATCAGTGGACTTAAGAATAATCTATTAAGAAATATAATCGTTGCGTTCACAATCATTGTGTCGCTCCCATATTTATTTGACGGGCTCAAAGGATATGTGGTTTTTCCAGGCAAAATCGTTCTTACACAAAACGAGTTGGATGCTCTTGGCTATTTGAGGCAGTTGCCTTATGGGACTGTTTATGCTCCAATATATAAACAAAGAGATGATTTAGATACGGCAGCAGTAAACCCACTTTTTAATCATGTTGATTCCGCTTACGTATCGGCATATACAGGAAAACAAACGTTGTATGCAAATTACGTACAACTATTGCTTTTGAATGTCGAATATATGCAGCGGAAGCAGGAGATAGAAAAGGGGAACTGCAGAGTACTCGCGAATATAAAATATATCTATTTGCACTCAAGTCAAATGAATGACCTACTTTTCAAAAAATGTATATACAAAAATAAAGAGTATAAAAAACTTTTCAATAATAGTTCGGCGACCGTCTATTCAAAGATATAATAGGCAGTTCTATTTGAATAGTCAGAAAATCCAATAGTGGCATCAGCGGCTCTGCCATAGAACCTCCCATCGTTTATGCAATCATATGAGGCCAGTATTATGGTGTTTTGGATGGCTTTCTTCATTTTTAATTCCTTACAATCGATAAAGACAGGAGTATTCACAGCTTGGGTATTGAGGAAAAAAAGATAACTTCTTGAAAGATCTTTAGGACTATTGCTTGCGACAATTATCTGTTCCTTATCTTGACGTCCAATGATATACTCGGAAACTTTACGCTCATTTTCATTAAACATTTCTCCGACGAGGACGGGTCTTCTAAAATAATATGTATATATAAAATATGATAGGCTCACTGAAAATAGAATACCTAAAATTGAAAAAACTCCTATTACGAGCAATGGTTTATTTTGACTTCTCATAAAAGATGTAAAAGTGGTGATTCCACCCGCGATTAGGAAGGAGTATCCAATAGAAGAAGTAATACCGCGAATGGCGAAAGAAGTACCATTTAAGCTTACAAGAGCTGGAAGCATTCCAAGTGGGATAAGTCCAATAATAAAAAGGGAGTTCTTATCGCACTTTTTCCCCAAAGAAACTATTCCTAAATAATAAAAAATAATTAATGGAAAAAGAAACTGACCACCACTAATACTTCCATTGATTGCGCTATAATCTCCATCCTTAAACAGATATGTAATATCCTGTCCTTTAATGAGTCCAGTAATCACATAGTTAATAGGAGCAACAATTTTATTGTCGAATAATGCCTTTATGCTTGCTGGTGCAAGCGAGGTGTTTCGGTTAAATATAATCTGGTTATCAAAATGTGTTTTGTTAAGGAAGATAATTTGATTAAATCTGTTTAGAGTTATATTTTTATCGATTACCTGTATTGAACCAAATAAAAAAATAAGAAAAACAATATTTATCAATAAAGCCTTTTTTATATTTGTTCCATTTTCGAAAAAGAAACTTACATAAAAAATAATAAATGGAATAAGGACTCTAAACCCCTGGTAGTTGTAAAAGGTGAGTATATAAAATACATATGCAAATTTATTTTTCTTAGCCTGTAATGTAATAGCAACAATAAGTGTCATGAAGGCAATTCCTATATCCATACTGAGACGAGTAAGATGGAATAGCCATGGAGAAAAGCAACAAACAAGGGTAGTGAGCAGTGCTTTCCTTTTATCTTTAACAATAAAAGCGATAAGCGAGTATATCAATACAACAAGAAAGCTCGTTATAAAAACAAATGGAAGACGGGCATTGAAAACTGTTTTTGGTAGGGGAATTAGCCACCATAGGGCAGAATAATATATAGAGACAAGTGGGTTATCTGGTGCAATGTTTGAAATACTTAAAGGAAAATAAACTCCAGACAGATCTTTCCCTGTTCTTGCAATTGAATAACCCGAAAGAGATATATCTCTTTCATCGTGAAGAAGGTTAAATTGATCAAGGAAAGGCAGTCTTATAAAGAAAAAAAGGAGGCTCAATAGGATGATAATTTTGTTTTCGTTTATCCATTTTTTTAACTTACCAATAAAAGATATTCGTTCCATGCTTACTTTATCATTCTTCGTAATAGAGCTCCTAGTATCTTGTCCGTGACTCGTTTTGGATTCCAATAGATCACTTCCATGAGACCCTGGGCGAAGAACCGTTTTATGTTAAGGGCAGGCTCTTCGATATCGGCACTATATTTGCGCTTTTCCCAATAGTAGAAATAGACAAGAAACGAATAGAAAAGCTGCAGGATGGCAAGGGTGAACCCCATCATCCCATCCTTGTATCCCTCACCGGCAAAATAACGGCCGACGAACTCCGAGATCGCTGTACGTGTCGCTTCCTGCAAATGATATTCTTTTTTTTGCTCTATTTTTTCGGTTGCCTCAACTTTGGCATAGCGCATCATACGGGACACGAAGTCATCTATTGAGTCATAGTTGTGGTGGAGTATTGCGAGTTCCTCGGTGGTCGGAAGTTCATGTATCGTGCCTGTCACTACTGGCTGTTGATGAATTTTAGTTGGCCAAGTGAGCGTACTTTTTTTGAAGAGACGGATTTGGGAATCAGGCCACCAACGGCTATGTTGTACCCACGATCCGAACACCATATTCTTTCGAGCTATCTGAATGGCATCATATTGTTTGTATGTTCTTTTAAGTTCCGCGATGAGTGTTGGAGGAAGCTCTTCATCTGCGTCCAAAAAGAGTACATACTCATATTTCGCCTTGTTCTTGACTCGTTCACGGATGAGCTCCACGTATGGAACATGATCTTCTTCGATATAGGTCACTTTTTTCATTTTCATAACCTCTTGTTTCAGTGATTCGTCCATTCCGATGTCAACGACCATCACCTCATCCGCTATTTTCTCAAGTGAGGAAAGACACGCATAGATATGGTCTGGGCGTCCTTTGACCACGGTTATTCCTGTGATTTTCATATTATTTCTTTGTAAATAATAACTGCACCTCTTTCACCATGTTAACACTAAATACAAAGTAGAGCATGGAGAGGTATGTTGTGGCGCCAAGAAGCACAGAAAGGATAAGGGATGTGAGATGATGGGTAACGACCAGTTTGATGAGCGTGATGACGAGAACCATCATGAGTGCGGAAAGGAATGGTTTATATATCGAGCGGATAAACCTAAATTGAATATATTTTTTTGCAACTGTCACGACAAAGACTGAGGTGATGGAAATGAGCGCGACGGTCATCGGGAAACCGAAATAGGAAAAGAAGAAGGTAAGTGTTGGCGTCAATACCCAAGTGACGATGGTCCACACAATCATGAAAAAGAGTGGAATCTTCGCATAGCCGAGCGCGTTGATAAGGTTGAGGAGCGGTGAGGAGAATGATGCGAGGAACGCCGACAAACAAAATAGATAAAACAGAGGAAGTGCAGGAAGCCATTTCCCATATTTGGGAATGAGATATACGATGTGTTCCATGACAAGTGCCATGCCGAATATGACAGGTGCCAGGATTGCGGTTTGGAAAAAGAGTATCTTTTCGATAAGTTGCGCTATTTTCTCCTTGTCATGCTGGAGGCGGGAAA
Source organism: Microgenomates group bacterium (assembly GCA_049304055.1). Taxonomy (GTDB): domain Bacteria; phylum Patescibacteriota; class Microgenomatia; order UBA1406; family GWC2-37-13; genus JAKBEU01. The sequence goes on along the minus strand of JBAQNT010000001.1, from coordinate 312,241 downwards.
TGACGGGGAAGAGCACTTTCGTTATATTGTCCATGATGATGCGAATGGGTGCCTCCGCCCATTTTTTTGCCCATCCGATATATCCGACTCCGGTAAATCCAACGACCTTACCCAAGAAGAGCATAATAAGATCGTCCTTGAACAATGCGAGGAATGAACCTGCCTGGAATGGAACGCCGAATTTCAAAAGGGATTTAAGTGAGTCTTTAGATATTCCAAAACGGGGTGTCCAGGGGGAAAGGATATAGATAAGCGTCACTCCTACAATCGATCGTAAAACGACAGCGATGGTGAATGAGTGAAGACCTAGTTTTGCGATGGCACAGATGATTATCGTGATGTAAAAAACGGTGCCCTCAAGGACCTGCACCATGACGATTTTTTGGAACTGTATTTTGCGTTCCAGGAATATGGAAGGAATAGTCTTCAATGAGGAGAGGAAAAATCCACCAAGAAGTGCCCAGTACAGATATGTCCCTTCCGGCGGCAATTTGTAGAACTCCATGACGGCTGAAGTGATGAAGAAACCAATGATGACAAGGGTGATGGTCAATATCTGTTGGACCGTGAAGGTCGTTGAGAAATCCTTATCTGTCGTTTCCTTCTTTTGGATGAGAGATGCTGCAAGTCCGATGTCCGAAAAATAGTTCAAGACCGATATGAGAGAAAGCACCGTTATATACATGCCAAAGATAGAGGGCGAAAGAAGGATGGTCACGACGAGGTTGGCGACAAGACCCAGAAGGGCGGTATACCCACTTTGGAAAAAGAGACTGAGTGTGCTTATGAGACTGTTGCGTTTTAGTTGTTGATATGTCTGAGTTTCTGCCATAGGTTTTTATTCGTCCCCAAAAAGACCAATGCCAGTATTCCGATGAGAGTCAGGATTGTCCCGAACATCTCTACAGCGGTCTGGCCATATATAACCGTAATTATACTGCCAATAGGCGCAACAATCTGCGGTCTTCCCAGAGAGTCAAATTCCTGAGGCACTGTTCCTTTACCTGCAATTGAGATATGCCATACGGGAAAGTAATGGAGCGGGAGCGTTGTCTTTTCCACAACCGTCTTATATTGCTTGTTGAATGGTTCATCGCGCAGCGTAATCAACGGGTTGGCATAAAACTCCTTACCATTCTTCTCATAGGTCCGCCATTCTTCATACGATCCTGTTCGGGGGAAATACTCAGGGATTTCATACGCAGCCTTTCTTTCTATGTATTTTTCTGTGAGGAACTGGGAGGTATATTCGTCAAGACTGTATTTCCAAGGTTGTGAGAAGAATTTTCCTGATAGAAAAAAGAGACATAAAGATGCGATGATGACGAGAGACATCTGTATTTTTGCATTCTTTATATAAAGGAAAACAAATGCAGAAAAATAGCTGATGGCAAACAGGATCAATGGGATAAATCGCCAGGGGAACTGGAATACTTTCATGACGGGAGATAATAGGTCCCAAACAGGCTTTGAATAGGGGAGGGTCAGAAATGTTGAACCGATGCCGATAGCCAAAAGGTAAAAAGAGAATTGCGCATGAATTCCCTTTCTTTTCCACATGTATCCGTAGAGGAATGCGACAAGTCCCAACAGTCCCAGAATGATATGCGGTTTTCCAAGTTGAAATGACATATCATCATTCATGCATCCAATACCACTTCCTCCATAGCTCCAATTTTGGGCTTTCCATAGTTGCCACGGGCACAAGAAATGATCTGCATAGTTCGTTTTTGATGCAATGCTGCTTGCATAAGTAAGTCTGTTCTCAACAAGTGCCGGAAACAGGAATGAGGCAGAAATAAGCAGTGCGAAAAACATAATGCTCATCGCCGTTTTCTTTTTCGGGATAATGAGGAGGAGGCAGATAAAAATAAGCAGGGACACGAGCGACAGGACGTTATGCACCGTAAGTGTGGCGGCTATTGTTATTGTTCCACCGATGAAAAACCACACGGAATTTTTCGTGCGTGTAGTCGTCAGGAAAAAAAGAGCAAGAGGAAAAAGTGCCATAAACCATACTTCACCCACGTTGCCGCGTACGAATATTTCAACGGCCATCCAGAGGGAAGAAGAATATACCGACGCACTCAAAAGTGCAGTCCACATAGGGAAGAGGGATGCGATAAGTACGAACATGGAAACGAAACTGAAGATAAGTCCCAAAAGTAGCAATGCCTTGAGTGCAATTGCAGGAGACACAACAAGACTCATGATCCCTCCTATCCAATAGCTGAATGGGGCATAGAAATTAAAGACAGGGAATCCATGATTAAAGGAAAAATGAGGCGCAATCCGAGGCGGGATAATTCCGCTTTTCAGGTTGAAAGCAAACTCGCTCAATCGTGCGACCTGGGTATTGTCATGTACTTTGAAAAAATGGAGATCAAGTGGGTTGAGTTCCCTGCCTAAAAAGGTAAGCAGTGCCACAACGCCTAGGCTCACTATAAATATCTTTTTCACCTCTTCATTATACAATAATGAGCCGTGAAAGCGCCCTTTTCATCACTTCGTGAGCTCAAAAAACTGGATAGCAGATGTCCCCCCGCTTTTGTAGTAGACCTTAAGCCGTTTCATCGGCCAGTCACTCGGATATTCAAGTTCGTGTGCAGTGACGACATAGATATATTCTTTGCCGATGTCTTCCTGGTGTTTTTGGAGTGCCTCTTTGTTGAGAGGCCAATATCCTTGGATATATATCTGTTCACCCTGATTCACGAACACGTTCAACATATCTCCAGTAAGGCCAAAGTCACCCTCAGCCAGGATACGCACAGGTTTTTCCTTTGACTTTTCCCGAGCGAAATTGATTATCTCATCCATCCCAAGTCCGACATTGGGCCCAATGATATATTGACCCAAATCAGTTTCAGGGAACCTAATTTTTGTATAGTCTGTCCACATAGGGTATTGGAAAGAAATAAGGATGGCACAGACAAGACCCATGAGGGAAATGAATATACGCTTATCCTGTATCTTGCCCAGTATGTATGCGGTCAGGATAGTAAGGAGGGTCGAAAAGAATATAATATAACGGGGGAACAATACACGTGTCATCGCTGCGATCCCAAGATAAGGGACAAAGAGCAGTATCGCGAAATAAAAAAATAGACGAAGGTTTTTCCTGAAGAGGAAAAATAGTCCAATAAGTGCAAAAGGCACTATTATCCATCCTGACTCGCTGAACACATAGTAAGGGACCGTCGTGAGATTGGAGAACAATACCTCGGTTGGGTTTTGCATCCACTCCTTGAAAGTCATGACGAACGTATTGTTCTTTTGGGACAGATAGTGCATATAGGGAGAAAGACGCTGTACGTTATAGATGACTTGCGAAAGGATAAAGACGATGCCCCAAGTAAACAGGTAGCTAATGAATCCGACGATTTTCTTTTTTTTATAATCAAACAGGAACAATGAACCAAGGAATGAGACCGCTATGAACATCTGTGCAGTCGACTTGGTCAGAAGCGAGAGGCCAGCGACTATGCCAAAGAGCAGTGCAACATCAAGTCGGACAGTATTTACCAAAAGGACTGTAAAAAAAAGTATCCATATAAATGCAGCATTCACTCCTGAATCAACAAGAGCCATACGGTCATAAAAGAGGAAATAAGGCGAAAAAACATAGAGAAGTACGCCTATGAATGCCGTTTTCTTATTGAACAGATAATAGAGAAGTGTGAACAGGCCCAAAAGTGCGACCATGCCCGTGGCAACGGCAAACAGACGTCCTGCCAGAAGCGAATCGGTAGGAAAAAATTTCAAGAATGGGATGGTTCCCCAAGTCTGCAATGGCTGCTTCCCATCGGTGAGAGATATGAATCGCCAAGAAGCGTCGTGCCACGCTACCTTTGCCCAGCGTATATATATACCTTCGTCCGTGAATATGGGAAGAAGTTTTATATTGTACAGGCGCGTAATCATGTAGAGGATCTTTATTCCTCCCAACAGAAGGACATCCAAAAGAGTAAAGTTTTTCTTGAGATAGGCAAAAATCTTGTGTATGTCAAACATATGTGTTTATTATACCAGTGCAGACAGAATCATTTATTTAAACGTACAAAATTTTAGTTTAGAGCGTCATTGTAATAAAAAGTAGGCCATGCTATACTGGAGCTCGTTACTTATAATAAAAAGCATATGTCTTTTGTACGTACGCAATGGCGTGTAATTTTCACACTCTTCATTTTTGTAACATTCGTCTTCCTTTTTCAAATCATAGTGAGCTATGTGTTTGTGTATAAAACATCCATTCAGAATATTGAGGATGGACTGGAAACAATGATTGAACGCATAGAAAAGGATTTAGCATATGTAAATGGAAAGTGGAATACGACACTCTATAATGCCGATCCGCTTACTCCGTATCCAAATGGATCAAGCGGCTTCGCGAATCCTCTTTATATCGTGACCAGTGAGGGTTTTATCATAGAGCGCAGTCAACCAATAAGCGGGTTTTTGGACACATCAGATTTTAATCATCTGATTACATTCCAAACTCCTCAGACTATCAATACAGTAACGAATGAATCTTGGAGGGTACTGTCCCAACCGATAGTGGATGGAGTCTCGACGGTTGGAGTAGTCATTCTTTCCTACTACAATCCACAACAAGGAAGGGCTGAAGAGATTGACCAAAAGATGAGGGAGAGTGTAGAGTCTATTATTCAATCATTGCAAGTCAAGGATCATAGGATCGACACTCACCGCATTGATATTCGCAATATCCATTATGAATACTCATTTGAAATTGTTGATAAATACAATAACGTACTTCTTAATAATGGACGCGTCCCCACGTATATAGACCCGAGTTATTTCGCAAAGGAAATTGAAAGTAAGAAAAAAAGGACTATCGTTGATGCAAAAACAGGCAAAGAATTTTTTATAGTGTCAAAGACCCTTACATCGAACAAGCTGCCAATAGGGATTATCATTGCCGGTGAGCCAATCGATACACTAAATAGCACATTGCAAAAGTATGTCTATTTTTCTTCCTCATTGGGGTTTCTTGTGACGATTCCTCTGATGATATATACGGTTTTCGTCATGAGAAAATTTGCACATAAATCTGAAGAGGAGGGGGACGATGGAACAAAAATCAATTCAATAAAAAAAATACAATTCGATAAGAAAGCGAGTGTGTTGTGGATTGACGAAAAACAATATCCGATACCTTATGCCTCATATCAATATTATATTTGCATAGCTCTCGTACTTCAGCCAAACAAGCAGTGGGAATATGACCAACTGTTGGAAGTGTTGGGTGATTTTGGAGAACAGATAAATACAAGAAAGGTGTATGATGCTGTCCATGCGATTAATAAGCGTATAAACTTCAGGCTCATAGAATATAAGAATAAGACGTTCTCCATTAATTCTCAGATAAGGAGTCTCGTCTCAAAGCATTGAGTCACTGTGAATCGTATGTGATTCACCTGCCAACAGATATAGTTAGCGTATTATCAACATTGATTCTTGGTATGTATATAAAAAGATATGCACCTTATTATCTGCTTGGCGTTGCGACATTATTCTTGGTTTCTTCGACCAGAAGCCTATTCATCAATGAAGTATTCGTTGAGTGGGTATTATTTCTGTCAATAATGATAGGGATGGTCGGGTCTTATAAAGTAAGAGCGATTTGGATATCATTCTACTTCTATATACTGATGCTATTTTATAATCCCTTTTTCTTGGTATTCCATGATATGCCATATACCTATTTGGCAGATATCTCGATTGCAGTAACGTTCTTTTTCCTTGCTCTCCGTTGGGAGTCGTTTGCATTCGAAAAACCCATGTAACATTACTTCAGTTTGACTGGAAACGATTCGATTGCGAGAGGTTCCTTGTCACCTAATCCAAAATAACGATCTGCCGTGTCTGCAAAGCGAGACATAAACTTAAAAACATATGCACGCGTTTTGTCCCATACTCCAGTCACTTCATTTTTATAGACGCGTTCATGCAGTACCTCAATCAACCAATTATGCTTGTCTGTATCTATCTGAATCTCATGGTGATCTGCAAGGTATTGAAGGACGGATTCAACATTCGGGTCCTCCATGAATCCGAATCTTACAATTACTGATGCAATTGTGTCATGTTTAATACCGACCTTACCAAAATTGATTATTTCATAACGGTTTTTCTCATTCACATACGGGTGCCTTTCAATCTGCACCGTTAGGAAAATAATGTGCTTTGGAAGTGCACCATATCGATCGATGAAAACCTGCATAAGTGTCGGAGTACTGTCGGAAATGGTTGTTTTTTGTGGGGTCATGAAAATATATGCCTTATCTATCTCTGGTAACGTTTTGTTTTCCTTCATTTCAAGAATGTCTTTGATAGTGCCTCTCTTGTATGAATCATATGCTGTCCGTATTTGGTTTCTGCCCCATTGCCATGCTTGGATAACCACCAAAACTAAGAGACTGATGCCAAGAGGGATATATCCACCTTCAAAGAGTTTGAGTGAATTGGCACTGAGGAAGGACAAGTCGATGAGTGCAAAAGGAATAAAGACCAATAGGGACTGGACGATATTCCATCTCCACAGATAGTGAGAGATGGCAATCATGGCAAGGGAAGTGATAAGCATGTCTCCGCTCACAGCCAGTCCATAAATGGAAGCGAGGCGACTGCTTGATTGGAATATGAGGACAAGTGCTACACACCCTACATAAAGAAGCCAATTGATTGCAGGGATATATATCTGTCCATGATGTTTTTCATGGGTATGGATGATTTTCGTATAAGGTAAGAGTCCCAACGCAACGGCTTGAGAGATGAGTGAAAATGCACCCGATATGAGTGCTTGTGAGGCGATGATCGTTGCGAATGTCGCCAAAATGACCATGGGGAAAAGGAATATTTTCGGGACCATGCTGTAAAAGATATTATTAGCGATGACTGGGTTTCCTGAGAGCATGAATGCACCTTGACCCAAGTAGTTCATGATGAGGGCTGGATAGACGAGCGCAAACCAGCTGAGTCGGATGGGTTTTTTTCCAAAATGTCCCATATCTGCATACATTGCTTCACCTCCGGTGATAACAAGCATGACTGATCCAAGTACGATGAATAACGTGTGTATCGTGTGGCGAGACAGGAACTGTATGGCATGGATTGGATTTAATGCTTGGAGTATCTCAGGATGGGCAAGAACCTGCACAAGACCGATAAGTCCAATCGAACTGAACCAAACGATGATGATGGGACCAAAAAGACGTCCGATTTTGTGTGTACCGTATTGCTGAATCATGAATAAGCCAGTGAGAATAGCTATTGTTATGGGGACGATATATGGGGTGAATGTTGTGGTCATGACCTTAAGTCCTTCCACCGCAGACACAACGCTGATTGCTGGGGTAATGATCCCATCACCCAGAAGAAGACCTGAGGCTATGATGAAAAGTGTGAGAAGGAGTTTCGTAAAAGGAGTGTTTACTTTTGTTTTTTGAACGAGACTGTAGAGTGAGAATACGCCTCCTTCGCCATCGCTATCTGCATTGAGGACTATAGCTATATATTTCACTGTGACGATAAGAGTCAACACCCAAAACATGAGGCTGATTACTCCGATAACATCTCCACTTGTCAATGTTTCCCGAGCATGTCCAAAGAATATTTCATTGACCGCATAAAGAGGGGAGGTCCCAATATCACCATAAACAACGCCAAGTGCTGCAAGTGACATTCCAAGTAATGCTCTCATAGGTAATACTTTTTTAAAATTAAATATATGTAATAAGTATGTATTTTATCAGATATTTATAAAACTCAAACTACAAAATAAATTTTTGTATACTGTCACCGACAGTAACAAGATTAAAGTATAATGAAAAAAATGAAAAATGCCATAATCACTGCCGCAAATGCAAAAGTTGGTGATTTTGTCATCAACCATTGGTTTACATCCCTTGCCGATACCAACGATCTACACGACATTGATGTCATCGTTATAGATTATGGCCTTACGAATGCACAAACAATCGCCCTCACGAAAAGAGGTGTCACGGTCCTCCCTGGCACAAAGCAGTATCATATAGTTAATAAACGGTTCTTCGATGCAGCATCATATCTGAAAAAAAAGTCATATGACCAAGTGTTGTTTGTCGATTCGGGCGATGTGATTTTCCAGGGAGATATCTCCAAGGTGTTCGCAACCAATACGGACTGTTTTCGTGTCGTTCCCTTGGGCAAACGGATCCTTTTTTATAAGTGGTTCATCTTCAATCATTTTGAAGAGGAAATAAAAAGGGAGATATGGAGGGTCATCAGGAACAAGCCGGTCATCAATGCAGGAGTCATCTTCGCCCCGTCAAAAAAATTCATAGAGTTGTGCGACAGGATGGAACACCTCATTCGGGACAAGAAAGAATTTGGACCCGATCAGATTGTCGTGAATTATCACATCTATAATGACTCCTTTAAATTCATCGATGCGAAATATAACTTCATGATGAGTACTGCCTATGCGGGATTCCGGATAAGAAAGGGGACGTTCTACAAATTGAGCGGGGAAAAGATCGTTATAGTGCATAATGCCGGTCAGATGGATATTTTCAGGCCGATTTATAACTTTGGGTATGGAGAAGGTTATAACCAGATAAAGCACGTTATGTATTTCCTCAAACGATCAATGTACTATTTCTTGGAGATGTATAAAAAATACAATAAGTAGTTTGATGTCATTTGCTGTAGATGTCATCATGGAGGAACCGCGCAAGGGCAAACGCTACTCCGTGTCTTACTCCTTCTGACCGCGTAACGACTCCTTTCGTAAAGATGCCAAACATCCCGATACCTTCACCTATCTTATTGGTCTTGAAGTGGTCGTCTATCGCTTCTTCCAGATTTTTGCCGTTATGGATAGATTTCATGATGATTTCAGGGAGTACCAGTCCGCCAGATGCTCCAACGCCGATTTCACCTTTTTCGTTCAATATGACAACGATTGAATGTTCAAACCAGCCGAAAACCTGCTTGTGTAGTCCACCTTCTATCCCAACTCCATATTGGGCTCCTTTTGTCTCTTTAAGTGCATTTTGGGCACGATTCAGAGCTCCTTTATACATCTCATCAATCGACATCGGCTGTTCTGCGACTCCTGATGCGACCGATATGCCCTTGATTTCTACATCCTTAAAATGGCTTTCAAAGACTGCCTTGACAGGCGTAAGTTTGGTGGGGTTCGTTGAGCCAACTGCAATTATCATTCTAGGGTTCATTATACCTAAGTTTTATGGTATAATAGAGGCACTCTTTTATGAAAAAAGCTGTAGGTAATTACTGTTCACGCTGCGGTACGGAACGCATCATCGTTCGAACATGGAAAGAAAAGATTGACAGCTCTGTCATCATCAATACGGAAACTGCCTGTCCCAATAAAGAATGCCAGATTGAAGTTGATAAGATAAACAAGAAACAACAGGAAAGAACAGCTGCACTGAAAAGAGAAAGCGAAAAAAGACTCCAGAAAAGACAAGCAAGCTCAAAGAAAGCGAAGGCTGCACGCGTAAAAAGCGCCAAGAAAAAATAATCTTCATTCGCATCACCTCTTAATTGAAATATTCTGTTTCACCATCTGTATTACTTTGTATGAAAGGAGGTGAAACAAATGAATAAAACAAAAATCACATATGGATTGTTGACTGTTGCGTTGACAGCAATAGTTGGGACAGCTCTCGTTGGATCTGCATATGCATACCAAGGAGACTATACAAAAAAAGGTCCTAACTATACGCCAGAACGTCATGAGTTAATGGAAAAAGCATTCGATAATAATGATTACAATGCTTGGAAAAATCTCATGCAAGGACGAGGAAGAGTTACACAAGTTGTCACAAAAGATAATTTTGCACAATTTGCCAAAGCTCACGCATTGGCTGAGCAAGGAAAACTTGCGGAAGCGGATGCAATCAGAGAAAATTTGGGACTTAAGACTCGAAACGGTCAAAGGACCGGCTCGGGATATGGTCAAGGAATGGGAATGAACAGATGAAGTGGATCTGTGCCTATATGCCTCCCCATAAGTTGTAGTTGATACAATAGGGGAGGTATAGAGGTGTAATAAAACAAGCGGATAATTGTATTACTCTTATGAATCTAGATGATAAAACAACCGATGAAGCTTTAGTTCAGATGATTTTGTCTGGAAAAAAGGAACTGTTCTATCATCTTGTGACGCGGTATGAAAGAAAGCTGAAAAGATTCATATTGACGGTTACCAACAGAAAAAGTGAAGTTGAAGATATTTTGCAGACAGTGTTCATGAAGACATATAAAAACTTGCCAACCTTCAATCGGAAGATGAAGTTCTCAAGCTGGATATATCGGATTGCACACAATGAAAGCATCAATCTTATATCAAGCGGTTTCATACAGAAGTTTATTTCGATGCCAGAGTGGTTTGATTTCGGCAAAAGGGACACAATTGAAGAAGAATTGGACGAACTGGAGATAAAGAAAAGATTAAAAAACTGTGTAGAAAAATTAGACATGAAGCATAAGGAACCCTTGGTCTTGTTCTATTATGATGAAAAGTCATATGAAGAGATAAGCGATATCCTGCGCATCCCGACACAGTCCGTAGGAGTGCTTATTCATAGAGGAAAGTCAAAAATTAAAAAAATATGCAATGAAAAAAACAGCCGCTGAAATAATAAACAACAAGATAAAAAAAGGTGAAATACAGATGAAAACGTCACTTTCGATCTGGATGGAGAAGATTAGCTTGAATGGTGGTATCACGGTACTCCTGGGACTACTTGTCCTTATTGCAGGACTGCTTGCATATTGGACAAACAATAATCACGACCTATTATTTAGTGGGTATGGTAAATATGGGTTATCTTCATTCTTCGGGTCATTTCCGTATATCCTAACTGGTATTTTTGTCATGATCTTTATCCTTACAGGGGTTCTATTTCGAAAATTTGATTTTTCATATAAAAAACCATTTCTCCTAATACTTCTATTTATTCTGACGGGAATCATTACATTAGGGTGGACACTCATGCGCCAACCTGTCGGTCAGAAGTTCTATCAGCAAGAAGGACAAAGATTCCATATGGGAGCTTTAAATAACGACACTATGGTCTTTGGCGTTGTCTCCCAGATACATGGAGAGGAGATAGTTGTATACAGCGAAGATAAACAGGTGATGAAAATCAATACTTCACCTAACACACACTTTCCTTTCGGACGTCCTACAGTAAGCGATACCATTCGAGCAGTGGGGGAATGGGAAGGAGAAATATTTAATGCAGTTGGAGTGCGTGTTTTCTCAGAAACAAATTCACCCGTCAGGCGAATGGATGGAAGCGGACAAGGACAAGGAAACAGGAGAATGCGAAGTAACTAAAAAAACTACCCTTCAACACATATGAGCTCAGCGAAAAATCCATGTTGACATTTAAGGTGTACTATATTAAACTTACATATAGTATGAAAAATAGATGTTCCCAAGTCGTATTGCAGAACTTTTTCGAACCATGTATCTTGTTTTTCCTTTTGCAGAAACCTGGGTATGGATATGAAATCCAGAAAAAAATGAAGGAAGGATGTTACTGCGACGTAAATACAGGGAATCTATATCGGTGTCTCGCTCGACTGCAAAAGCAAAAGTATGTCACGAAGAAGGCGGAAAAAAGCGATATTGGACCGAAGAAATTCGCATACACGATAACGAAAGAGGGAGAGATGTATCTCAGATCGTGGATTGATGCGCTTGTTGAACAGAACAAAGCAATTACTCAGTTAATTACCAATTTTAAATCACATTATGAGCACAACTCAACCAAAAACCGTTAAGGTTTTTTCAACCCCAACCTGTCCGTATTGCCACATGGCAAAAGCGTACTTAAAGGATAAAAAAGTATCCTTCGAGGACATTGATGTTTCTGCTGATCAAGCACAGGCAATGCAGATGGTGCAGAAATCAGGAGAGATGGGTGTTCCACAGCTTTGGATCGATGATCAAGTGGTCATAGGATTCAATAAACCTGCAATTGACCAATTGTTAGGGCTCTAAGTTAAGAGGTAAGTTCGAATTTTTTGAATCGCCACATTAGTAGGCCGTTTGACATGCTGAAAGCCTGGGAATATCCACGGTTAGTAAGCATGTCAGCGGCCACTTCGCTTCTTGATCCGCTCAGGCAATATAGGTAGATAGTTCTATTCTTGTCTGGGATCTGCTCTTCGATTTTACTTTCAAGTTCATCAAGTGGGATTGAAACACTTCCTTTAATCGCTCCCTTGATAACTTCTTCAGGTGTCCTGACATCGATTATTGTTACTTCCGCATTGCCGATAGCAGTATGTACATCGTCGGCTGTGATTTGTTTTGCCATAGGTGTTATGATTTTTTTTGTTCCAGGATTGCTGGAATAATTGATGATAGGAATACGCAAACTCCCCCAAGGAGAACCATAGGGTGTGCCGCTTCACGAAATATAAGATAGGCAAAGATTATGCCAAATAACGAATCGTTTAAGAGAATCATACTCCCAATCTGTGCGTCTACACTCTTGAAGCCACGCGCGACAAGTTGGCCAGTAAATACCTGGGTAAGGCCAAGATACAGAACTGCCAAAAGGCGCTTATCCATCTGTACGGTCATCCATGTCTCTTTGAATAGCAATGATACGCCAAGCGCCATAAGTCCCGCGAGCAGGTTATCCAACACTACAAGTTGGATAAGACTATATGTCTTGGTAATCGGTCTGGAAAAGACGCTCCATAGCGATCCGCCTATGCCACCCACCACCGCTATGATGAAGTAGAGGTTGAACGCAAGACTTGATTGATTGCTATATATCAATGCAAGACCGAGCGCTGTACATGCCAATGAAATCAATTTGACCATAGTCATCCTCTCTTTGTAAAAGAGCACGCCAAAGAGGCCACCGGAGAGGATAAGTCCCGCATAGAATGAAAAAAGCGCAGCGCCAATAGGCATGTTGTTTACTGCAATAAAGATACAGGTAGTCGCGATGACATTACCGATGGCGCGTAGATAAAACCATCTCCAATCGGCGGTGCGAACACTCTTCCATTTCATGAACCAAAAGAGAACGACCACGACGACGAATGCACGAAGAGCAGTGCTGAGGAAGGGGCCAAAGGCAACGCCGGTTATCCGTGTTGCAATGTTCTGTGAACCATACAGGAGTGCGGCTGTAAAGAGTGCGATAGTTCCAATGAGCGATTGCGACATATCCGACAATTATAATGCAAATGTATACTATTTTTTTGGAGGAAGAGGTATGAAAATGCTAGTTCTCTTTTTATACTCCTCAAAGTCCGCTCTCCCTACATATTTTTTTTCCAACAGAGGAACGCCTGAAACAAAAAGAATAAGAAGAGTGATGGTGAGTGGTCCAATGATTAATCCCAAACTATTCGGAAGGGAAAGAGCAAATACATATATTCCCCACCATTGCAATACTTCTCCGAAATAATTAGGGTGACGACTCAGTCTCCATAATCCAGACTGCATAATCTTACCTTTGTTCTCCGGATTAGAGATGAACGCGGCTAATTGACTGTCGCCAACTGATTCAAAATAAAAACCAATTCCCCAAAGTACTAGTCCAAGGATATGGAAAAAAGAGAAAACACCGGTGGCATTTTTATTGATGAAAACAATAGGGAGTGCGATGAGGTAGAGAAGACTACCTTGAAGTAAAAATATTTGTAAATATGATCGGATAAAAAACCATTTTCCCCATTGATTCCTCCACTCCAAATATCGATAATCCTCCTGTTTACGACTGTTTCTTTTATAGATATGCAAAGCAAGACGGAGTCCCCAGATACTGACGAGTATGTTGACAATAAGTGCATATACAGAGTATGTCTGCATGATAAAAAAAGATAGCCAAGCTACCGCTACAAATCCAATGCCCCATGCGATATCGGCAATATCATTTCTTTTTTTGAATGTGGCCAGAATAAACCATGCAGTCATATAGATAAAAAGAGCTACTGCGATGAGCGTATATATGTTCATATACCGATTCTTTTTGCAATGAGGAAGCTGACTGCGGAGACAGAAGCAGAGATGGTCATTCCCCACAACAAATCAACAACAGTTACCAGCAACGGCCAATTTTTTATGGTTGCTAAATTTGTAAGGTCATACGTCGCGTAGGTGATTAATCCGAACAATGCCCCGAGCAACAATGCGGTTATGAGTGAATTCTTTTCAAGAGCAGGGGAAATGACGAATACGACAAGTCCCGCAATGAACAAAAGATAAAAGATAAGTGCAGCAATCCAATTCACTTCATTAGTCATCAGAAACCCAATATGTTTCTTATAGAAATTATTGGCAACAAGCCCGAGCCACACCATGTCAATTGCAAAAAAAACAGGAAGTGCGATGAGATATAGCTTCATAATTATTACCAATTTAAATACGTAATGGTTAATTGTAGTGCGGTTGCAAAGGTGACCCACAACAGATAAGGAATTTGGATATAAGCGACCCAAGGGCGAAGGTTACGCATCTTAAATATTGCCCACAGCAATGTTCCCAGAACTAAGATGATATCAACTGCTGCCAAGAGATTGTTTTGTAGTCCAAATTGAAGTGGAGTGAAAAGTGCGTTGAACATAAGATTAAGGATGAATGGGAGAGCTACATTTCGTGGCAACTTTTTTTTATAGACTTGGAAAAAAACAAATCCAAACGAAATCGCGATGAGTATATAAAGCACCGTCCACACGGGACCAAACAGATAGGATGGCGGGGCCCAGGACGGTTTAAGTAATTGTTGGTACCAAGTGACAGTCGTATTGTTCATGACTTCGATTAATAAATACTATATTAAAATAAGAACAAAATCAAAAAAGATCCTTTTTGAGATCTTGCATAGGGAATATGACTTCAAAGGTGCTCCTATCCCCGACATTAACGTAAAGGGATAGAGCGTCTTTCCTGTTCTTTTTTATTATTCCACCACAAGAATAGACTACGCGACGAAGCTCAGGATGGAGCTCACTGACAAGAGGTGTACCGTCCTCATCAAGAAATGTATCAGGCGCTAAAATAGGTTCAGGTGCCACATCGATAGTATAGGAGTTTTGGGTGCGGGTCAATTTGGCACGTCCAATACTATATATATATTTTTCTTTGCCATTAATTACCTCGATCGAAATACCATGGATGATAAAAAGTGCTTCTGTTGGGGAAAGCCATATCGGTGGCATCGTCGTCCCGATCTTCCACGCCGCCCAAGGAAGATTGGATGGGAACGTAATATCACATATCTTTTCAGGTATTTGGGAGTGGAGTGAAAATACAAGGATCTTATGTCTATACTCATGCTTTTCCGGTCTGAAGAGGTATGTCGCGTTATCTATGGGTGTCAGATTTTTCCCTGGTCCAAATGAGTCAATAATAAGAAATGGCGGAAGTTCCTGTTTCCATGAATTAATGGAATCTATCTTCACAATTGCCGGAAAGGGTACAGGTCTACCCATCTTATCTCGAAGAACTGCAGTGACACCGATAATCAAGTTCTCGTTGGGAAGCTCAAGCGCTCTGGGATCTTCCAGGTTGATTCCATCATAGAGTGGTTTCCAGATTATCTTTTCTTGTATGATATCACCATCTTGACTTACCTCAAAGAGCTTGAGAATGCCGGTATCGGGCTCTCCTGTATTACCTGGTTGGTCCACTTCTCTCCCGATAAAATAGAGGGAGTCGCCTTGCGGTTTTTGCCAAACGGCAAGATTGTATCGGGCAACAGTGACATTTGGGAAGACATTTTTTATCTGTAAGATTTTCATTTGTTTGTGAATTCTCTAATAAGTAAATTTGACATAAGGTAGGAAACAAGCGACTCAGCTCCCTGGTTCTGATTGATGCTATCAGGACGGAGACCATCATAACAACCACCGGTTTCTTTATCATAGAGAGGGCTATTGAGGTCATTTTTGCCCAGGAACCAATTGAAACAGATATCAGCCAATCTTCTGTATTCTTCGTTCTCGGTATTTTTATATGCACAGACGAGGGCAGAAATCATGGATGCCGGATCTTCAGGTTGTTGATCGAACATGCTTCGTTTTTCGCTGCTCTTATACCATTCAGATTGTCCGATAGGAACATAGGTATCGTTCACGAATGTGTTCGTAATGAGAAATTGCAGTGTGGAGACTCCAATCTTCATATATTCAGGGTTATGTGTGATCATGCCGGCTAGGATCAGGCTTTCCGATAATATGCCGTTATTGTAAGATAGATGATTCTCAAACCAATGCCATGGTTTATGTGCTACTTTGCTGAGTGCATCCATAAGGTTGTCGGCGTAGAAAGTGATATCTTTTCCTAATGATTCCCGATCCGCCGGCAAATGGGGAACCAATAGTATAAACGCCTTTATCGCAAATGCCTGCGCACGCAAATGCGTGAATTTTTTCATTGTCCTATATTTCTTCAAAAATATGTCCTGTGCCTTAGCCCTTATACCGAGAGATAATGATGGATTTATCATAAGTTCACTCAGTGCCCACAGTGCCCGCGCCTCTGCATCTTCCAGATCTTCGGTCATATTCTGACGTGTCGGGATTTTTTCTTTATGCCCGATGTAATTTATGAATGAACCATCTGGCATTTGGCATGTTTGTATATAGGAAAGATAGATGGCGATAAGCCGTTCCAATTCTCCTGTATTTGTTTGCTTCGTGAGCCAACTGCACACTATCGCCGCTCGTGCATTGTCGTCCAATGTATAGCCAAAATTTCGGTTGGGGATCGTAAGGGATGCGAATTGGAATAATCCGAATTCATCTGTCATGGTACGAAGGTGGGATATATTCATATCCGGAATGATTGTCCTACCAAGGAGGCTTATGTATTTCTTTGCAACATTGCTCCACAGCATTGAACGCGTTGTTTCATATGCGTTCTTGTGCATGCGGACAAGCCTATCCGGGTCTCCCAGCAAATCAATGATCGCATCAGCGAGTGCATCCGAATCCTTTATTGGCACCAGTCTTCCGGTTGAGGGCGTCACTATTTCTTTTGCTTGTGCAAATTGAGTGCTTATGACTGCACGCCCTGCCCCCATAGCATAAGAAAGCGTTCCGCTAACTGCTTGGTTTGGATTAGTTGATGTTGAGATATATACATCTGTTGCCTGTAAAAATTCAAACAACTCAGGCAAACTCAAATACTGATCATAAAATTTTACATGTTTGTCCAGGCCTAATTTGGTGATAAGCCTCAGGAGTTTGATGCGATATTTTTCTCCCTCATTTCGGACAACGACAGGATGTGTTTGCCCAAGGACAAGATAGAGAATGGAAGGAAATTTTTTTATGACATCGGGAAGAGCGCGAATGACATATTCAATTCCCTTTCCTCGACTGAGGAGTCCGAACGTACTCAAGATAGTGTGCCTTTTTATTTCAAGCTTCGTCTTCGCCTCTTTTGACGTGGAAAAAGGAACGGGATGGATTCCATGGGGGATTATGAACACCTTTCCTATGGATGAGGGATATATTTTTTCCACAAGCTCTTTCGATTTTCCCGTCAATACGATAATTGTTGCGGCGAGGTCAATTATTTGGGAAGTCACATTTTGCATCTCGACTGTTGGAGTAGGGAGTACTGTATGAAGCGTTACCAATATCGGTTTTTTGCAGCGCTGCATAAATGAGAGGATATATTCTCCTTCTTTTCCGCCAAAGATCCCGTATTCATGTTGTATTATCACTCCGGAAATATCTCTATCAGCATTGATCGTTTTGGCAAGGTTTACATGGGCTTTCTTGTTGTTCTGATCTATCTCCCATTCAACCTCTGACGGGTATTTGTGTGTATCGAGGGAAGTGAGGTTGAATGCGGCCACTTTGCATTTGACGCTCACTCCAAGGAACTGTTGGCAATAATGAAGAAGGTCTTCTGAGAAAGTCGCTATTCCACACTCACGAGGCGGGTAGGTGCTCAAGAAAACAATGGTAGGAATATGAATATCTTTTATCCATAATTATACTCCTTTATATGGAGCATAGGGCAGAGCTATCTTAGTAGTTTTTTGACTGGAAATCCTTCGACGTCTCTGGAGTGATGGAAAGAGCGAAGCAATCGTTGCATCCATTTATCCAGGCGCTCCTATAGAATATCTCTGTCTTTTTGGAAGCCTGTATCTCCCGTTTGCAGAAGTTGCAGGTAAATTTGATATAGTGGCCCTTTTTCTTTAGGAGTTTCATTGCTGAGCATAAGTATAGTCCTCTCTTCATAATATGCAACTCGGCCATAAAGGAGGGGGGTATAACCTGTCTTTGCATATTGCCAATAGGTACTGTATACTTATAGTATTAATTTCCTAATAGAGCTCAGAGACTGCATAATCTACTCCATTCGTGAAAACACATTTAACATAAAACAGTAAAGGGGGTGACTTAAAATATGGATCAAAACAAACTATTCGTAGCAGGATTACCTTGGGCAATCAACAACGACAGCTTAAGAGAATTATTTTCTCAATATGGAGAAATAACTGAAGCAGTTGTTATCATGGACCGCGAAACACAAAGATCAAAGGGATTTGGATTTGTGACTTTCAAAAACGCAGAAGACGCAAAAAAAGCACTCGACATGAATGACAAAGAAGTTGAAGGAAGAACATTGGTAGTTAACGTAGCTCGACCTCGTGAAGAAAGAAGCAATTCTTTTAGAAGAGATAGATAATTAACACCAGAACATAGATTGTTGTCTGTATCTTATGTGAAACATCAGAAAGATACAGACAACTTCTCTGCCCACCCTCTCTTCTTAACCGAACGTGAACGCATAACACTCAGTCGCCCCATCAAGAAACTCTAACCTTAAAATACTTGATCTTGAATGTTTTGGTAGACGTATGATGTTATACAATCGCTCCATATCAAGCGTCACTATTCCATTTCTGACATCCGTTCCACTTAAAGTTTCATCTACAACCTTATCATCCAAATACACCTTTACACGATCTCCCTTTTTTAAAGGTGACATGACCAGATTAACCTCATTTCCTTGAAAATGAAGCGTGAGGGATGAATCTGGCGATGATCGTGCATATTCGTCCGTTATGGTCCATTGTCCGCTTAATACATATGTATGCAGTGGCATATCATCGATTACTTCGACTCTTCCTTCCGTTCGATTTGATCCAAGGTAGAGCTCCGGCGTTCTACCTTGAAAGAGTGTTCCCTGGGTCTTCTCTTCCTGGATGGAATCAAGTTGGTTCACGCCATTTTCTAAAAGCAGTTCCTGGATTTTCTTTTCAGTCTCCTCATATGCACCTTCTCCGAAATGAGTATAACGGATGCGGCCGGATGCATCGATGAGGTATTTTGCTGGCCAGTATCTATTGCTATATGCATTCCAGTTCTCATAGTCGTTATCCTGCAGTACGGGATATGATATCCCATACATTTTCAGGGCGCTTTCCACATTTTCCTTACTCCGCTCGAATGCGAATTCCGGTGTATGGATGCCGACTATCACAAGACCCTTGTCTTTGTATTTTGTATGCCATGAGGTAAGTGTAGGAAGGGTGCGGATGCAGTTGATGCAGGTATACGTCCAGAAATCGACAAGGACGACTTTCCCTTTTAAAGATGACATGGAAAGAGGATTGGAGTTTAACCATTGTCCACTGATGAATTCAGGTGCCCCATCTAACTTCAGAAGGGATGGGGCTTTTTTCATACCCTCTAACTGTTTCTTGACGAGTTCATTATCCTCGAATCGTGTCAGATTCGTTCCGTAGTTAGGGAATACGTCCAGAATGTAAGTTTGGAATGACCTGTCAATGTTGAAAAATATACCAATAGAAACGACCATCATAAGTATTCCGAATGACTTTTGAATATGTATCGTATTATTTACAAGCAAGGGGACTTTTTGTAACAGCGCTCTTCCGCCATAGGTGATAAGAAGAAGTGGGATTGCGGTACCTATGGAGTATGCAAGCGTTATAAGTAGGGAAGATGTCGTAAGGGCATTTGAGGCGGCAAGCGTTATGACCGATGCGAGAATTGGTCCGACACATGGGGTCCACACAAGTCCCAGACTTATACCCAAGAGTACACCTGCGCCGAATCCATCGCCGGAATTCTTGACGGCAACTTTATTTGACACCTTGGCGAACATCCGTTCGATGAAAAGTTGGAATTGAGGGATGAGTATTGACATCCCCAATCCGAAGATGATAATAACTGAAGCAAGTCTCAGTGTGTCCGGAGATATCTTGAATAATGTCACAAGCGAAGAGAGGAAAAGAGTGAAAAAAGTGAAGCTGATGATGAATCCAAGAACAATCCCGAGAGGTCTTTTTTTTCCTCCACCTATACCCCCTGAAAGCACGATGGGCAGTATGGGAAGGACACACGGAGAAAGAATAGTGACAAATCCGGCGATGAATGCGAACAGGATGAGGACAATCATAGGGGTAGGATGTTGCTTAATAATTCTGCGATGCCACCACCATTCCATTTCTTCAGTTCATTCCCCTCCGAGTCGACATATACGAATGTGTGCTGATACGTGATTCCGTACCGCGCAATCAACTCTTTTTCGGTATCATAATCCGTTTTGAAAAGCACGACATCATCAGGGATTTTTTGTGAATTTTCAACGAAGTCCTTATCGGCTATCTTGCAGGTAGGACACCATTTTGCATGGAAGAAAAGAACTCTTCTTTTGTCTTTTTGCTTTTGGAATAGAGTTGCATCATATGGGGCATAACGATTTTTTGACATAGTCGCAGATGGGGCCATTTCTTCTTTCGGAACATCATTCCCCGAAGGTGATTGTTTTGGGGAGTTATTTGTTATGTTCATAATAATGAATCCTCCTGCAATTACGACAACTAACAGAACAAGTAATTTATTCATATATGTATGGTAATAACTAATACACAAATTGTAATAGAAAAGCACAGATGTTACAATCAGATATGAAGTTGAACAGACTGACACTTGAGGAAGAAAGAGTCATCATACACAAAGGAACAGAGGCTCCTTTTGTTGGCGAATATACAAACACTTTCAGGAAAGGGACTTATGTCTGTAGACAGTGTGAGAATCCACTCTACATCTCTACATCAAAATTCCATTCGGACTGCGGGTGGCCCAGCTTCGATCAAGAGATACCGGGCGCAGTCAAGCATATTCCGGATAAGGACGGCGAAAGAATAGAAATACAATGTGCTTCATGTGGTGGGCACTTAGGCCATGTCTTTGTCGGCGAGGGATATACAGAAAAGAATACACGTCACTGCGTCAATTCAATTTCATTACTTTTCATCCCTCAACAGAACGATGTGAAATAAGGGTGTGGGGGATATTATTTGAACAGAAGGAAGGAAGCGATACTCATCGCGATGATTACGACGGATGACAATCCGAAACGGATAGCGAAGGGCTTGCTCCCTTGGAGGAAGCAGTAGAGCGTTTTTGCAAGCAAGTTTATTGCGTTTGCGAAAATGAGTGCAACAATTCCTGCTTGATACGTCAGGACTGATCCTGCAATTTCACCTACGCTCAAAGTCACGGCATCAATTCCTGTGAACGAGGCAAGAGCAGTTGTGATATAAAAACCATTTTGACCAAAGAGCTGTAAGGAAATTTTTGAGAAGAATTTGATGAAAGTGAAAACGACGGCAAATTGGAGTGCCGGCTTAAGGGCAAATATATGTATGGCATTCATGTCCTTTTTGGTGCTTTTCAATTCAGTTTGTGCAATCGTGCCGCTTTTCTTATAGAAGAAGAGGGCGATCACAAGTCCACTGACGATGATGGAGACAAGGTATGGAATACCTGCTACCAAAAGCAACGTATTCATAGATGAAATAAGCAAGAAGTGCTGGATGAAGCTGGATACGTTTGCAAACAGTGCTGCGGCAACAAGCCCATTCACATTTTTTGACTTCGTGCTACGGATAGCAAGCGATTGAGTCGTTGAGGTCGAGGATATGAATCCACCTGCGATACTTGTCAGTACCCAACTATTTTTTTGACCAACGGTTTTTTCAAGTATGTATCCTACGATATCGATGCCTGTTATTATGGCAACAACCTTCCATAGGTTGAATGGGTTGATGATTTCCACATTCATGACCCCGTTCAGTTGGAGTGAAAAGGATTCCACGAGCTGTTTTAAGGCAGGAATTGTAGCTAAGCTGAATGCTTGGTTGGGCAAAAAGGGGAGAATAACAAGGGTGATGAGGGCGTAGCTTATGAAGGCATCTAATTCGTGATTTTGCACACGGGAAACAAGGGACTTGATTTCTGTTTTGAGTGAAAGGATTAAGATGAGGACAACGGTCAGCGCAATGATAAGTTGGACGGGTAGTATGTTTGTCGCAAGAAAGACACCAAATAAAAACGTGAGGACGATTGCCAGTTCCGTTGTCATGCCGTTATCCTTACTGTGCCAACTGCCAAGAAAATAATAGAGCGACAAGAGGAGGAAAAAAATAGAGGCCACCAATATAAACAGGACAAGATGAGTTGTATATACCAGTCCTGATAGGACTCCAAGCAAGGAAATGAGTGCATAACTTCTGACTCCCAAACTACCTCTTCCTGAGTTAGCCGTCTTATTTGTCTGGTTTTCATAGGATTCGCGTTCAAAACCGACTGCAGAGCCAAGGATAAGGGAGATGATTATTTTTGCCAGAATTGGGATTTCCATGAATGAACAGTATACTCTACTATAGGCCTGTATTCAAGCCTATTTCATGATATTTTATCGGGCATTATCCATTATGATGTCCACCTCTGTGAATGGAATGGTATTTTTTAAATGACTATTTTATGATTACACTATGTCAAACACGGATCAAGGTGCATATAGATCTCCTTTTTCTTGGCGATATGGATCCAAGGAAATGCGCCATATATTCAGCGAAGAACATAAATATCTCCTCTGGCGAAAGATTTGGGTCGCTCTTGCACGGGCAGAGTATGAAGCAAGACTTCTTACTTTAAAGGAGCTACAGGATATACAAAAAAATGAAGCCAATATAGACATAGCGAGAATTCTGGAAATTGAAAAAGAAACCAAACATGATGTTGTTGCAGCCATCAAGGAGTTCGCTGAAAAAGCAGTGGTGGGTGGTGGAAAAATCCACCTTGGAGCAACAAGCATGGATGTAGTCGACAATGCAGATAGCATCAAAATGAAAGAAGCGCTCTTGCTGATAGACAAGGGAGTAGTTGAGCTTTTGACACTTTTTGCGGGACTTATCCGCATCCATGCAACTCATCCCTGTATGGGATACACTCATCTGCAACCGGCTGAGCCGACAACTGTCGGATACCGTCTTGCATTATATGCTCAGGATCTCTTATTGGTCCATGATCAACTTTCCTTTGTCCTTGGTGTGATACGGGGAAAAGGGATGAAGGGGGCGGTTGGGACTTCAGCCGGATACCACGCATTACTGAAAGACTCAAAAATGAATGTCCAGGAATTGGAGACGATGGTCATGAAAAGTATAGGAATAGAACCAGCTCTGATTGCGACACAAGTATATCCCAGGCAGTATGATTATCTCGTTATCTCAACACTTGCAATGCTTAGTGCAGTCCTCGCGAAATTTGCCGGTGACTTGCGCCTCTTACAATCTCCACCCATCGGTGAATGGTCGGAACCGTTCGGGAAAAATCAGGTAGGTTCCTCAGCAATGCCGTTCAAGAAAAACCCCATACAAGCGGAAAATATCTGCTCACTTGCGCGATTTGTCTCTACTTTACCGAATGTCCTATTGGGGAATGTCACATACTCATATTTGGAGCGAACACTCGATGACTCAGCAAATAAAAGGATAGTGATGCCGGAAGCGTTTCTTGCAGTTGACCATATGCTTCTTACCGCAAAAGGAATCCTTTCGGGTCTTGTCATAAACGAGAAGAGGATTGCAATAAATCTTAACCTCTATTCGCCATTTTCCGCAACAGAAGCGATATTGATGGAGGGGACGAAAAGAGGGGCAAATCGACAGGAATTGCATGAAGCATTGAGGGAAGTATCCATGAAAGCATGGGGAGAAGTACAAGACGGCAGAAAAAATAGGATGAAAGAACTTGTCGTGGCAAGTAAATATATCATGGGTTTCATCCCAAAAAAAGAAATAGAAAGACTCTTTAATGTGTCAACACACATTGGGAATGCACCTGACCGCGCACTCCTTCTTGTCAAACAGATTGATAAAATCAAGCCGCTCCAATGAGAAAAATGGTTCTTCCGTGGAAAACAATAAAGGATAGGATCATTTTATACTCTCAGTTCATCTTTAAGCAGAATCCATACATATCACCAGTAAAAAGGATGCTACTAGTACTTCGATTTTTCTATATCCATATGCGTGTGGAATGTAGACATGGCAATTTTGAAATAATACAAATAGCACAATCCATTCTTGATAATCCCACTATAGAGGGAGTCATAGTCGAGGCAGGGTCATATAAAGGAGGAGCCACTGCAAAGTTAAGCCTTATCGCGCAAGTGACGGGTAGGAAACTTTTCGTATTTGATTCTTTTGAGGGGCTTCCGGAGAACGATGATTTCTATAATGTATATTCAAGGCGCAGATATACATATAATCCGTACGTAAAGCGCACAAAATATGGATATGTCTTCAGCAAAGGCCAATATACCTCTCCACTCAAGGAAGTCAAAAGGAATATCCGATTGTATGGTGCGCCTGGAGTATGTGTCTATCATAAGGGGTGGTTTGACGAAACGATGAAGGATATTCGTACACCAATTGCAGCACTTTTTTTGGATGTAGATTTGGCTTCGTCAACGAAAACATGCCTTAAATATCTTTATCCGCTCCTTGCAAAAAAAGGAGTCCTATATTCCCATGATGGTCATCTGGGGAGAGTTACTGATGTATATAAAGACAGGTTGTTTTGGAAAAAAGAAGTGGGCGTTTCACGCCCCACCATATACGGACTGGGGAGGGCCCGTCTCCTGAAAATAGTCAAACAGTAAGGATCCTCCTTAAAAGAGGATAATACTTGGTTTAAGTATCATGATAAGACCAAGTAACACCATAACAATTCCCCCAATCAGATTGGAGATCTTGCTGTATTTTGTCGTGAGGGAAAGTTTATCTATCCCGTAGAGAGCAATGCCGAAAACAATCAAGTCATCAATCATATAAAACAGGATATAGGTCGCGATATAGAGCACATTCTGCATTGCCGGCAACCTATTAAGTTCCAGTATCTTGGTAAACGCCTGAGGAATACCTATCGAACATGCGAACTCAATTATGTTGACTGAAAAGGCGACGCCTAAGATTGACAGGAACGTGAAGAATGTAAAGTTGCTGGAAGCAAGGAATGTGATTTTTTCACGGATTTGTTTACGTTGCTTATAGTCGGTAACCTTGCATTCGAGTTCTTTTTTTCTCCATTCTTTGAGGAAGAAAAAACCGCCGATAACCGATACGATACCAACAAGAGGGGTGATGATATTGTCCAATCTCACAAAGTCCCATGTCTTGTACCAGACAACAAGGATGAGGGAGTACATAATAGCTTCTGCAAGGATAAACGTGCCTGCGAAGAGAACCATCTTCTTTTTGTTCCCAACTTGGAGTAGGATCATCAAGAATGAGATGAGTACCCACATCGCACATGGATTGAATCCGTCAAAAAATCCGAACATCGCGGACAGGATAAGAAGGGGATATTGCTGAGCGTCGACTCTGCCCAAAAAGGGA
Organism: Microgenomates group bacterium; assembly: GCA_049304055.1. Classification (GTDB taxonomy): domain Bacteria; phylum Patescibacteriota; class Microgenomatia; order UBA1406; family GWC2-37-13; genus JAKBEU01. Next base: position 286,493 of record JBAQNT010000001.1, on the reverse strand, counting down.
AGGTTAACGAAATAGCTTGGTTTTGCGCTGCATGGGACAAGTCCTCCATCATCGCATGAAGTATTTAGGCCGAACAGATTATCCTTGGTCAACTTATCCATGCTCGTCTGTACCTCGTTCTTCTTTGCACTGTCAATAAGTTGGGAAATATCCTTACCTGTGGTTTCCGGTTTGTCGAATCCGATTATGTAACTTTTTCCAATTATCGTGATGGGAGTAACTTTAGTTGATTTTACCTGTTCGGTGAATCGTTCCCATACTGCGCGTTCGGCGGGCACTTCAAGATTGTATTTTTTCACTGTGAAATCTGTCCTTTTCTTTGCCAGTTCTGTCAGGAATTTTTGTTCTTCCTCGCAGTGAGTACACCCTTGGCGCACAAAGATGACGACTGAGACCTTATCGTTTGTTTGTGCAACACTGTTTTTGGCTATTCCAAAACTAAAGAGAACGCCGAATAACACAAGAGCAATCAGTGCTTTTTTCATTGCGTGGAATAGTGGTTTCATAGGAGGATTATATCAAAAGAGTGCTTAAGTCTTGCTGAATATCTGCATAAAAATAAGAGGCGGGCTTATTACTTTATGGATTTCAGGACTTCATTTATCAGGAGAACTTGGTTGACTCGAAGGAGGGGAAGCTTATCGAGTGGGAAAAATCCATATTGTGACACTTCATGGGTCGGAGTAAAATCTCCACCGATCAGGATCCCTGTATAGCAGAGATCCAGTCGAGCCGTTTCGCGGTCGGTACGAGTCTTTAACGATTCATCAACACTTACGACGAGCCCAGACTCTTCTTTTATCTCCCTTTCGAGAGCCTCTCGCGGATGTTCTCCAGCTTTTAAGTATCCACCAGGTAAACTCCATGCATGAGCGCGGTATGTATGTTTAAAAAGAAGGATTTCTTTTTTTTCATTCAAGATGATTCCGGTAACACCCACCAAAAATTGATCTTGGAAGAATCTCATGACGAATAATTGGAGGCCTTTAGGAAGACTTAATGCCTTCCATATCCGAGCGAGTATCGTTTTCATAGGGCATTCGTATCTCCTGGCTCTATCCCAGAATCTTTTCCTAATTTTTCATTCTTTATTTCAAGCTGATGGACTCGTTTTGTCAATTCAAGAACCTCATCTTTCTTTTTCTTAATCTCGACATTCTTTCTATGAAGAATGAATGATGTCGAAATTGATTGAATCAGCGATGCAAGATAAGAGAGAATAAGTCCTATCATAAGTGAACCCATCATTATGTAAAAAAGAGGAACTCCTGAAAATGCAGCAAATCCCAAATTGACTGAGACGGGCTGAAAGTTATATTTTGACGTGTATACAAGTAAGGATCCGATTAATAAAGATAAAATGAGAATAAGCATATTATTATATTAATATATTAATTTTTATAATGAGATACTTTTTCATCTCAGTATACCAAGGGCGATAACTCCAGTTAGGATCAAATATCCCGCAATCAAATAGTTGAGAGATTTTGGGAACACGAGGATTAAAATGCCAAACAGGATGGAAGTAAGTGGGGTTAGATTGGAAAACGAAATGCTCATATCTTATAAATAAAAAAAATAATAATATTACGTAACTATTTCAGTCGTACTGAGTTCTTCGAGTTTCGAGAGCAGCTCTCTTTTGCTATAACTAGATGTGTCTATTTGTTTTTGTTCGAAAATCCTTAATCCTTCAATAATCCTTCTCGCGTAGATTGCTTGGTTTTTCCATAAATAGCGTATCCTTACCTCATTTGCTTCGAATGTTTTTGAATGAATAACTAATTGTGCAAAGAATGGAGCCATATTTATGAAAACATTCGATATATCCCTAATATCAACACTGTGTATTTGCGATGACAGGAAAAAAGATCTCGTAATGACGGTAACCCTGCTCTCTTCTATGTTGATGGTGTTAGGGAAAAAATCGAAGGGGAATCTGTGTGTCGATATTGAGGTAAGAATCCCATTTGACTTTTTAACAAGTCCAGCGACAAGGTGCTTGTTCTCATCTTTCTTTACTTCAACAATTTTTACGGATTGAACTGCCTCTTTTTTTACAAGAATCTCTACTTTTTCCTTAAGACTCTCTACTTCTTGTTGAAGTGGCTGTTTGAATTGAATTGTTCCCATTTCCGTTTATCTATTTTTAATCATCCGTCCAACATAGATGACTATCACTGCTCCAATTACTGCAACGGCAAGGCTATAGAGGTTAAATCCATTGACTCCAGACTGTCCAACAAGATTCATGACAAATCCACCTACAACTGCACCTATTATTCCCATCAATATGTCAGAGACTGTTCCTTGTCCATGATCCGTCTTCATGATAATTGATGAAATCCATCCGGCCAATGCTCCAAAAATGATCCAAAGTAAAATTCCCATAGGTATTAATTGAAAAATTAATAATATTATTTAGACTGTTTGATATTCACATCAATTTTCCCTGGCACTACTATTTGAGGTGCGGGTGTATTTATTTCAAGCGGCCGCATATTACGTATTGCTGGCAATCCAAAATAGAAGAATAAAATGGCAAACCCGATGAGTGCAATTATTCCAATCAACATTTCAGAGCCCTTTGAGTCATTGGTTGGTGGTGTGCTGTTTACTATAGTTGTCATAATGATTTGACTGCGTTGTTAACTTCCTTCGTAGTTTTATCTAACGACTGCTTGGCTGATGCTACCACTTTCTTTACTTTTATCTTGTCTGCTAACATTCTTTTTTCAAGTAATTTTTTTTCTTCCTCTATTTGTTTCTGTGTTTTTTTAACAAAACTTGCCACATCATCCTTTAGGGTAGTTGATGCCTTTATGACTTTCTCTCTATTTTTTTTGTCAGAGAGAAGTACTCCAGCAACAGCAATTCCAGCTCCAACAACTGCTCCTGCAACTGCAATAGTCACGGGGTTAACCCCATCTTTCCCTTGCTGCTGTTTATTCATCTTTTGATCATTCATATTGTTTGATAATTAACTGATAAATATATAATGCATTATTCTGTCTCTATATCTCTTGGTGTAATTGGATAAACAATTTCCAGTAAATAGACCAATCCCCATGCGACACAGAGATAGACGATTCCGGCAATTATCGTTGACCATTCAAGAATAGAGCTTCCGGTTGCCGATATCCCTACGACTCCACTAAAGGGAAGCGCGAGAGGTGCGGTAATGGAATAAATTAAACTAGTAAACCCGACATATTGATTTGCCCCTATCATTTTGAGAAATAGCCTGAATGTAAGGAGTACTTCGATAAATCCTAAGATATACCAAATGATTTGGTTTGACCGTAGAATAGTTTTCTTTTTTTCGTACACCTTCTGTGGAGCTTCTCCTACCACTTCAGGCTCAGTTTGCTTTATTGTTTTCTTAACCACTTTAACTGGGGTTTGGTTTTCGACAATGGTAACCTCTTCTTGTGTAGTCATATATCAGAAGTATAAGTTGGCGTAATGGAAAGTGATGTAAGGTGAGAGGTGATGTCTGGGTAACACAAATCAAGGGAAGAGTGTGAGCGAGATTACAAGAAATAAAGACTCGCTGTCATTACTTTGTCTTATCTGCTGTCAATTCTAGCTCAAGATCCGAGATGCTTGAAAATTGCATGGAATGGTCAATATACTTGATGAGGCCTTTCTTTTCGAGAATTCCCATCTCTATGCTTGCCGTCTCACGAGCAACTCCCACAAGGGTCGCGATATCTTGTTGTGTAAAGCGATGGTTTACCAGCATTCCTTTGGAGTTTGGCTCGCCAAAGTGCTTCGCTATGTAAAGGAGTACGGAGATAACTCTTCGATATGCATCACTGAAAACAAGATGCTCAATGCGGGAAAGCGTTTCTGCATAGTCGCCCAGAAGTTTACTCATGAGTTCAAGGATGATGGACGGCTTATCCTTGATAAAATCCACGACCTGTTCTTTTGGAGCGCGTCCAACTTCTACAGCAGTTAAAGCCTCATAAAAATAGATATTAGGTGCGCCGTTTATCGCCCAAATGAGAGGGAAGTATGTGATTGGCTTGAGAATCTGGAGAGTAAGTTCAATCCCGGTCTTCGAGATGGTATATTGCCGGACATACCCTTTGGTGAGGCAGAAAATTCCTTGGGGATTGTCGTCCGCACGGATAAGGTTTTCTCCCTTCTTATATTCACGTGTGGAGAACTGCTTATAGAATATCTCGAATTCCTTCGTTCTATCAATATTCATTATGATGCTTAAAGGGGGCTAATACGCGTAAGTATACTCTACTTGGGTATGAGAAGGCGCGTGAATCACTATTTTGATCGAGTCCAGAACAATTGAGGATATTGAACCTTTTATGCTCAAATTTAGTAAAGTAAACTTTCAGTTTATATATACCTTGCTATGTTTTTGTATAATTAGCGAATGATAAAGTTAATTATCTTTGATTGGGATGATGTGATAATTCTTGGTTCCAAGGAAGGATATTATAATTGCTACCGAGAAACATTAAATGAACTAGGAGTTGTATTAGATGAGAAAGAAATGGATATTAGAATTAGAAGAAAGTGGGGCCAACCCTTCAGAGTTGAGTTGAATGAACTACTAGCTGAAAAACCACAACTACTTGACAAGGCGTGTGAAATATTTTATGAAAAGAAATTTCAGGGTACAACTTTTGTTGACTCATTAAAAGAAGTCGAAGGCGTAAATGAATTACTTTTAAGATTAAAAGAAAAGTATCTACTTGCAGTTGCTACGGGAAATAAATTAGATATGATACGAGACAAAATTATTCCAAAATTCCATATTCCGAACGTATTCAGTCAAATTGTAACTGCACATGATGATGTCCCAGAAGGAAAGTCTAAACCAGACCCACACATGCTTCAGATAATTTTAGAAAAACAGGGGATAAAACCTTCCGAAGCTCTTTACATCGGGGATGCCGATAATGATGTTCTTATGGCGCAAAATGCGGGAGTAGAGCCAGTTGTAGTGTTAACGGGCCATCTTTCAAGAAAAGAAGCAGAAGAGCTGGGAGTAAAACACATACTTCTTGATGTGACAAAACTTGAACAAATTCTTATTTAGGTTCGAACCTTTAAATGCTGCCATGAAGAGCTAAAGTAGTGTTTTTGCAGAATCAACTTCCGCAAAACTCTCTTTAAGCATGAGTCTAAGAGTCTTTTTTCCTGCAGTTGTTTTGAAATACTTTTCACGTCTTGTCGCATCGTGTTTTGATAAATAATATTCACATAATAATAGTGTAAATGGGCGTCGCGGTTCTGTTGCTTTTGAATTGCCGGAAATATGAGAAGACAATCTTTCATGGAGATTGGTGGTATAGCCAATATAGAAGTCATGATCTTTTAAGCTGATGAGAACATAAACACAATATTGGAGTTTGTGCATTTCCTATAAGTATAGGATTCTATTGACTCTTTTTTAGAGTCATTTCGTGCCATGTAGCAGAACAAGTTCGCTACATGGCCATGAAGTGATTCGCTTGCGAATCTACTTCATGGTCCAGAGGGAAGGATTCGAACCTTCGAAGGGAAAACCCAGCAGATTTACAGTCTGCCCCCGTTGGCCACTTGGGTACCTCTGGTATCAGCTACCAATTGTATCAAATACTTGTCTGTCTGACTAGGGTAAAAATGGTACAATGAATCTATGGATACAGTATTTCCTGCATGCAAAAAAACGAAAGTGACGATGATTGGAGCCGGCCGTGTCGGTATCACTGCCGCTTTTACCATGTATCTGAAGAATACCGCACAAGAAATCATGTTATATGGAAGAGATAAGGATAAACTTGTGGGAGAGCAGCTTGATTTCATGCATAGTCTTTCATTTTTGGGCACGACGCATATTACCGTAGGGAGCGAGCCGAAGGATCTTACAGGATCGGACGTCATAGTATTCACGGCTGGTGCCGCACAGGAACCTGGAGAAACGAGGCTTGATCTGGTCAAAAAAAATACAGCAATCTTGGAGTCAATAGTTCCCGATATTGTGAAATATGCTCCGGACAGCATCATTCTCATGGTGACAAATCCGGTTGATGTACTTACCTATAAGACGGTCCTCTTGTCAAAGCTCCCTCGTACCCGTGTCTTTGGAAGCGGTACGACGCTTGATACTGCCCGTTTCCGTTTCCATCTTTCCGAATATCTGCATGTCAATCCGAAAAGCGTCCATGCTTACATCTTAGGAGAACATGGGGACAGCTCATTCCCAACACTATCATCTGCAAATGTTGGAGGGCAGCTCCTTGCCACCATGAAAGATTTTTCACATGATAAAGCGCTTGAAGCCTATACGAAAGCACGGGACGCCGCTTACAAGATAATCGCCGCAAAAGGTGCGACCTACTATGCAATCGGAGTCGTCATCAACCAGTTGGTCCATGCCATATTGACTGATGCGAAGCGTGTATACCCATTATCGATAACATTGGATGGTGAGTATGGACATAAAAATGTCGCGCTCAGCGTCCCTTGTGTGTTGGGCCGAAATGGCATAGAGCGGATAGTAGAAATCCCATTATCCGAAGAAGAAAAACTCAAGATGCAGCTTTCGGTTGAGACCTTGAAAAAATATTTATAAATACATCTCTTACACGCGTATGTTTATATCATCTGTATATGCACAATGTCCCGTATGTATTGTCACTGTTGGTGGGGGGTTATTGATAGCCAAGAAACTGGGTATCGACAATTTACTCACTGCATTGTGGATATCTGGGTTAAATACGGCCATTTCATTTTGGTTTGTAACGTTTGTGAGAAAGCCTAAGATATTGAAAAACCCGATTCTTTGGACCCTCCTCATGTATGGAGGGACAATTGCATATCTCTACGGAACCAAGCAGATGCTGCATGGGGGTGGGACATTTATGGGAGTTGATAAGGTGTTGGTCGGTCTTTTCACGGGAATGATCGTATGGCTTCTTGGCATCGGAGTCGATAAGTTGATTCGAAAATACAACAAAGGCAAAGTATTGTTTTTTTATCAAAAAGTGATTGTTCCGCTTGCGCTTCTCATTCTGACCTCCATTCTCTTTTCTGTGCTTATTAAAAATATTCGCGTATAACTATGGATGAAAAAAAACTACAGGAATTTATGGATAAGATGAAATCAATGGAACAGGGAGTGCATTTGGATCTATCTTCTGGAGAAGACCTTTCAATCGGCGTCATGAATTTGATATCCATAGAGGAACATCTCTTTTTTTCTGCTGGAAAGACGGGAGACTCAAAATATTACGAACTCCTGAATGAGGTGCGGAAAATGAGGGTAGGGCTCATGAAAATGATGATCAAGGAGTATGACGGAGAAGTGTGGTGCATCAGTAAGCATCTTCTGGCAGCTTCAATGCGCGTGATGGAAGTGGGGACAAAGGCGTTAAAGAATGAGGAAAAGGAAAAGGCTTACGAGTTATTCAAGACCTCCTACAATCTATACAACATGATGTGGGCATTGAACTTAGGAATGATGGAAAAAAGCGATCTGAAAAAGATAGAGATTCCTGAGAAGGAGAAGCCAATAGAGTATGTGGATTCAAAGGGGGTAGACTTCTTGGGAAAAATGAGCACTATGGTGGGGAAGCTACTTGATTGTTGTCGAGAATAACTGCTATCATGAGAGTATGACTCTTACCGAGCTTTCTTACTATTTTAGGAAGTTTTTACCCTTCGCTGCATTTGGATTTGTTGTGCTCCTTATCTTCTTTTATTCGATAAAACTACTGTTCCTCTTATTCTCCTTGAACCAGAAGGAAGTGCTCACTATCAATCCGATATTCAAACAGATAAAACCACTTGTCCTCAAGGAAGAGGCAACAACCAGCGCTGGATTTTCTTTTGTCTTGGACACCATTGAAGGTCAGCCTATAACGGCAACCCAGACTGCGCAGGTACTCTTATTTCCTCCTGCAAAATTCCAGTTCGACTATCTGCCGAAAGTCTATTTGATGGCAAAGACATTGGGATTTGATACGGAAGTCATCAAACACAAATTGATAAATAACGAGGCTATTTTCCAAGATGGCAAACAAAAATTGTCCATAGACATCAACACCTACAACTTCCGCTATGACTATGATTTCAGGAAGGATACGGAAGTGGTTGAAAACGCAGAAACGCCAGATGCTGACGCTGCACAAAATACTGCAATCAATTTCCTCAAATCAATCGACCGCTACCCCCAAGATTTGGCTCTGGGGAAGACGAACCCCGTTTACATGTATTATGACAAGGTCGCATCGACTGCCGGAATAATCGATAGCCCTCAGGAAGCAAACATGATCGAGATCGATTTTTATCGACCGGACGTTGCATTATATCCAGCGGTTGCCCCATCTTATTTCAACAGCCAAAACTACGTGATGCTTATGCCCAACAGAGGGAGTGCAAAGGTGATAAGTGCCCAAGTGCGGTTTTTTGAAACGTCACCCACACAAATAGGCGTTTATCCGCTCATATCAGGACAAAAGGCATATGAAAATCTTCTTGCAGGGAAGGGGATATTGATTTCAGAAGGATCCGGCAAGAAGAATATAACGATAAAGAAGATGTTTTTGGGATATTACGACCCGGATATATACCAAGACTACTATCAACCCGTATATGTATTCTTAGGGGATGACAATTTCGTGTCCTACGTCCCGGCCGTATCGGAAAAGTACCTCATAGATGAAAACGCACTTTAAGATTAGTTAAGTGGCATGGAGATATGGTCGACGTATTGATCTATCCACTGGGTAAGGCTTTTGGTATCTTCAAATCTATCTAAGCTCTTCAAGACCACTACGATATATTGATTCCCGTTTTTTTTATAGAAACTAACAAGATTCTGTCCGGCAAGTTCCGTATATCCGGTTTTCAGTCCTCCAATCCCAACGACCTCACCAAGCAATCTGTTGACGTTGCTAAGCTTGTGGAAGTAGCGATAATCCACATCGGAAATTATGATCTCTTTTGTAGAGACGAATTTTGCTAAATAACTATTTTTCAGAAGGGCACGGGCGGCAAGTGCAAGATCATACGGGCTCGTTAGCTGTTCGGGATCGTCGATTCCGATAGGATTCTTAAAATGGGAGTCTTTCATTCCAAGTTCTGCCGCTTTCTCATTCATTTTGATTATGAACTTGTCGTATCCATATGCATTTGCAAGCGTATATGCCGCATCATTTGCCGAATGAACCAGTATGCCATAGAGAAGGTTTTCGATTGTTATTTTTTCACCCGTTACCAATCCCATCAGTTGCCAATCCGGCTCATCCTCTTTAGTTATCTGCTTCGTGACGACTATCACATCGGTTGATTTAAATATATCGGCAACCACAAGAGCCGTTATTATTTTTGCAGTAGAAGCTGGATAGAACTTTGACCTACTGTTATGCTCGAAAAGAGGTGTGAATGAGTTATTGTCAGCGATATAAACACCTTCTGCGGAAATTGGAGGATAAGGCGCATAGGATTTCACTTCAGGAATGGGATGGAGAGCAAACGGCATCGTCTGCTTTTTCTCCCAGAGTTTTTTATTCGAGAATACCTTCGTGACCCAATAGTCTCCTGGATAAAAGAGCAACAAAAAGGTGAACGTCAAAAAAACAACTATACGTGACAATGTCATTTCTTCATTGTATCAGGAATTATCGACATGACTCCCAACTCTTTGAGTTTGGCGTTTGGAATCACCGATGGTGCATTCATGACTGATGTGCGTCCTCCACTTGTCATAGGGAATGCCATTACCTCACGTAGGTTCGCCTCGCCACGGATACAGGTAAGGAGACGGTCGATTCCTGGAGCGATGCCGCCATGCGGTGGTGCTCCCCAAGAGAATGCTTCCAACATGTGGCCGAACTGGGACTGTATATCTTCTTCAGTGTATCCCATGATTTCAAACACCGTCTTCAAAACCTTCGGTTCATGTGCTCGGATACTGCCGCCACCAACCTCATACCCGTTACATACTAAGTCGTACTGTGTTGTCAAAATGGAGGCGATATCCTTCTTTTCCAAGAGTTGTTCCTTATATTCGGGAAGAGGAGCTGAAAATGGATTGTGCGTAAATGTCCATCCACCTTCTTCGGTCTTTTCAAAAAATGGAAAATCGACAACCCATGCAAAAGCCTGTATCCCGTTTTTTTTGTCTTCTTCGGTCCTCAGGTCAAATTTATCGGCTCCAAACTGTTTTTTTGCTTCCTGATAGGTATAGCGGGGAAACGGCTTTTGTTTTATCGGGATATTCAGTTTTTCATAGACTTCGATTATCATCTGTTCAGTGAGAGCCATGATGTCCTCACGTTTTACGAAGCTCATTTCAAGATCCAGTTGCGTAAACTCGCCGTATGCACGGTCTGCTCGTGGGTCCTCGTCTCGGAAACAACGGGCAATCTGGAAGTATCGTTCAATTCCTCCCACCATCAAAAGCTGCTTATACTGTTGAGGAGATTGGGGAAGAGCATAGAACTTACCAGGCTGCAGACGGGCAGGGATGATAAAGTCCCGTGCTCCTTCAGGTGTTGACTCGGACAATATTGGAGTCTCAACCTCTATAAATCCATTTCTATAATAGAATTCGCGGATTTCTCGGATGAATTGTGAACGGAAAGCAAGATTTGCCGCCAAACGGGGTCTGCGCATATCAAGGTAACGGTATTTGAGACGGGCTTCCTCATCTATCTCATATCCGTCTGTCGTCACAGGAATAGGCATACCAAGTGCTTTATTGAGTATCGTGACTTTCTTTATCTCAAGTTCGATTGAGCCTGTCTTCATTTTTGGGTTGACGAGTTTGGCTGGCCGCTCCTTTACAAGTCCCGTAACCTCAACGACATCTTCCATTGATAGCTCCCCACACTCTGGTCCACCAACTGCCTGGATCAAACCGCTTCTATCTCGGAGGTCCAAAAAGACGATTTTTTTATGGTTTCTGACGGTATTTACCCATGCATACAACACTACTTCTTTACCAATGAGGGTTGGGGTATCGGCGACATACACAGTTTTCATATTGTATGTATGATACCTTTTTTGAGGTTGATAAACAAGGGTGATTGGCCCAATCAAGAGATGTGTTTAACGAACCCTTTCGTCGTAGTTCTTCCTTTCCATGTCTGTTTTTCAAGTGAATATGCAAACGTCACGTGTGCTCCCGACTGCATGAGACTCATTTGGTCCTTTTTTGGAGAAAAATAGACACACTCAAGTTGTGCCTGGGGATTTGACTCATCAGAGAGGGTAAGGCGGACATGTTCCTTGGTTTTGCCCATCGTGTCCACTTTTTGTATCACGCCTGTACTTTGAAAGACAGGTTTAGGGTTTCCGATGCCAAATGGCTCACATTTCTCCAGTTCCTCAGCAAGAGCTTGGGTAGCGAGTGACAGGGGAAGGGTTAAATCCACGCGGAGACTTTTTTCAGCATACGCTGGGACAGTCTTGGACCGCTCATGGATGGCGCTTATTAAGACATCTTTTTGTTCATCAGATACTGAAAACCCAGCTGCCTGCGGATGTCCTCCGAGATGTTCCAGAAGGTTAAGAGACCTCAGGAATGCAATGATATCAAATCCAGATATGGATCGTGCCGATGCCTTCCAACCGTTTTCTGCCTTGGTTAAGACAATGGAGGGAAGATAGTACTCTTCGGTCAACTTGGATGCGATAAGCCCAATGATGCCCTCGTTCCACAGAGTATTCTCCGCTATTAGGATACGGGGAAGATGGGATGGGTCAAACATAAGAAGGGCTTGTTTAACAGCCTCTTCGACCATCCGTTGACGAGAACCGTTATGCTGGTTGGCGCTTCTTGCAAGTTCATCGGCACGCAGGGAGTTGGTTGTGCAAAGCATGCGAAGTGCATCGATTGCATGTGACAATCTCCCCACAGCATTGATGCGGGGGGCTAGGGCGAATCCAAGATGATAGGGAGAAAGGGTGACGGATTCATCTAGACCCGCAACTTTAAGAAGTGCCTTGATGCCTGGCTTTGATGATTTGTTGAATGCCTTGAGTCCATGGTAAGCGATTTGGCGCGCATATCCAACGAGTGGGACTAAATCGGCAACGATGCCGAGACTGGCAAGCGCAAGCAGGTCCACCGAAAATAACTTGTCAAACAGGACTTGCTCCATCTTGAAATGTCGTGCGATATCTTGTGAGACAAGATATGCAACGCCCGCACCCGAAACTGCGGGGAAATGGAAAAGGGCATGTGCGCTGGTTGGTGGATCATTTGGCTTTGTGTGGTGGTCCGTCACGATGACAGGGATTTCTTTTGAAACGATGTAGTCTATCTCTTTACGAGCACTGATTCCATGGTCCACACTGATAAAAAGGGAAGGGTGATATTTTTGTATGGCATTGTCTATCCCCTTTTTGGAAAACCCATATCCCTCAGACTGTCTGTGTGGGACATAGGGAAATACGGTAAAACCTAAGTGGTGAAGCGTTTCCCAAAGGATTGCTCCTCCAGTGATCCCATCGGTATCATAGTCTGTATAGACAACAATGGTTTCTTTCTTTTTTTTAATTTGTTCAAGGAGTGTAATGAGATCATCCTTCTCTTTCTTGAATCCTATTGTTTCCAGGGTCAGAAGTGTAGGATGCGGTGGATGAAGAAAAGTTTCAACATCAACGATTCCTCGTTGTTTCAAAAGCTCCAATACAATCTCGGAAGGGGATGAATTCATTCCAACCATTGTAGCATCTTTATACCAAGCCGCCACCCTTAAAGATGTTTGGCTTCAACCAATCTTGTGGGCTTTGAGCGCCTTCCTTTGACTGGCTTTCTTGTGCTTCAACCGTTGTTATGGTCTGGACCTGTTGTCTTTCGTTTCCACCCAGTTTCGTGGATACGATAGGAGGTGGGGTGGTTGTTCCAGATACTATTGGAGCTGCTGGCTGTTGTGGCACATTGGATGGCGCGAATGATTGAGGTTTATACTGCATAGGCTGTTGTGGTGCCTTTTTCACCGCACCTGCCTTCAACAATTGTGCAATGGTCTCAAATGTTTCGGCATTTACGGAATATGAAGTGAAGGTGTTCGTTGCGGAAGCAATACCTGCATACAAATTACTAGCCATATCTTTATCGATTTCTGATTGTAGTTCTTTCAATACCTTAAACACGAGTTCACTGGTTGAGGAGCTTGTCTTATTGACGAAATTGACCGTACCGAAGAACGCATTAGTGAGGTGTCTGTCGATATTGATGATTTCCTTACCTTGGAATTGAGCTTGATTATCAGTATAAATTGATCCAACCGCCTGAAGATTAGGCACATCGATTGTTATTATAAAGTCGAATGTTCCTCCAGAATATGAATAGGACACTTGCTCTGGGTTCAATTTGTCAAAACCCTGTCTGGGAGCTATTACCAAGTTGAATCGGTCACCTTTTATGTGATAGTCAATTTTGTCTATAGCACCGTCAACATACGGGAATGAAACGACCAGATTGTCTCCACCGACTGACAGCGTCTGTTGGATCTTATCCACGGCCACAAGGTCGCTTTTTACAGGAGTCGAAGAAATTATCGTTACGTTTTTTCCTGCCTTAAGAAGTGCAAGATAGAGGGAAGTTGAGGCTGCAACAGCATCGGGGGACGGATTATTTGGCAGTACAATGACGCCACTTGCTCCTTTGGTTATAATGTCGACGAGTTTTGGGAGAGTTGTATTTGTATTTGGAAACATATTATAGGATACATTTTACCACATCTCCTACCCGGATGTCAAGTGCAGGAGAGAGTATTATGCCGCACTCTTGTTCCTTCTTCACCTCTTCAACCTTCTTAGCACGTATTTGAAGAGATACAACTTTTGATTTTCCTATAATATTGTTATTTCTATGGATTTCAAGCATGTCTCCAAGCTCAAACTTACCTTTGGACAGCTTCGATCCGAACACTTTTTCACCTTCGATGACGAATGTGGCAAGAATCTTAGCCTCACCTTTGAGGTTCTTCTCCTGCTGTTCCTTTTCTTGGAGCAGGGAAGCCACCTCTTCCAATTCTTCCAGAAGCTCATAGATGATGGAATATTGCTTGATGATGACCTTTTCCTGCTTGGCCACATCCTTTGTTTCTTGGTCTACGCGTGCATTGAAGCCGATAACTATGGCTTTGCTTGTTTTGGCCAAGAATACGTCAGATTTATATATGTCGCCGACCGACTTGAGAAGGATTTCGATATTCTTATTTTCAGATAGGATAGCATCAAGAGCTTCAAGTGAGCCTTGCGAATCGGTCTTGATGATAATCGCCAATTTCTTCTGCTCCTTTTCAGGCGTGGCAAAAAAGGACTGCGTCGTAAATTCTTTTTGGACTTCAGCTACCGCTGCTTCCTTTATTGAGGCTACGTCATGGGCACTGATGATAGACCCAACTTGTGGTGCCACCTCAAATCCGAGAAGCTCACATGCTTGGGAAGGAATAGCTTCACGTATCTGTACTCCTGCATCATTCATTATCGATTTGATTTTACCCTTTACTCCATCGGCATAAACAACATCTCCCGTGTGGAGTGTGCCGTTTTTGACTATAACACTGACAGCGATACCGCGTTTGTCTTTCTTTGTTTCGATAACATAGGCTTCAAGTTCGGCCTGTGGGTCATATTGGAGCTTTTTGTCTGTGGCTAAATAGAGGATATTTTCCAATAAATCCTGTACTCCTTTACCTGTTTTGGCACTGATGGGGACAACTGGCACATCTCCGCCTTTTCCTTCGACCTGGATTCCGTGTCTAAGCAGGTCATTTTTTACTTTTTCTGGCTTTGCTTCAGGCAGATCCATTTTGTTCAGGACGACGATACAGGGGACTTTAGCTTCCTTTATGTGGGAAATCGACTCGATGGTCTGAGGCATGAGCGAATCTTTGGCGTCGATGATAAGAAGTACAATATCCGCAACGGTTGCACCTCGTGCGCGTAGTTGGGAGAATGCCTCGTGTCCTGGGGTGTCAATAAATGTTATTTCATTTATAGGATATTCCTTGATGGATGTCGTAGCTGTATAGCCTCCGATTTTCTGAGTGATTCCACCATGTTCTTTTGCGGCTATTCTGCTATTTCTGATAAAGTCAAGAAGAGTGGTTTTTCCGTGATCCACATGACCAAGAATCGCAACAACTGGAGGGCGTGGTTTCATCATAGCAACGAGTAAAAAAGATAATTAATAGTTAGCTTACCGCTTCGGTATTTTCAGTTTCTTTTTTCGCTGAGGGGGTTGCATCTGGAATCTGGATGATATCGATTGTATACTCCGCAAGACGGGATGCGAGGTTTACATTGATTCCACCTTTTCCGATAGCAAGAGGAGCTTGGGATTCTTCAACTGTGACTTTTGCATTGCGAGCTTTTGTATCGAGTTCGATAGACGAAACTTTTGCAGGTGAAAGAGCTGACATAATGAACAATTTCGTATCGCTATTCCAGAGGATGATATCGATTTTTTCCTTGCCTCCACATTCATCAGTGACTGTTTGGACTCGGACACCTCGTTGACCGACACATGCGCCAACTGGGTCAACTGCACCATGTCCTGTTGAAACAGCGATCTTTGCACGCTCGCCCGCTTCACGCACGGTTTTCTTGATGATGACTGAACCGTTTGCGATTTCTGGCACTTCACGTTTGAAGAGTTCTTCAATCAGACGAACATCACTTCTGGAAACGACGATCCGTGGGTTTCCATATTTATCATTCCCGATTTCCTTGATGTAAACGGTATATGACATATTGACCGCATATTCTTCCTGTCTGATCTGTTCTTCTTTGGGAAGGATAGCCTCAGCTTTTCCTAGATCGAAATAGGCATTATAGCCATCGAATCGGATAACACGTCCTTTGACGCAGGACCCGATATGGGATTGGAAATGTTGGACTACTGTCTTTTTCTCGACCTCTCGAATTTTTTGGAGTATGACTTGTTTTGCAGTTTGAGCTGCAATTCTTCCAAATCCAGGAGGTGTAATGTCTCTATCTTCTTCGAAGAGGTGTGCTTCACCAGTGGATCTGTGTATTTTTGCAGTTATGGTTTCACTTTTTTCAGCATCTGGATATTCCTTCTTATATGCAGCAACGAGAGCCTCTTCAATTGATTGGAGGACATCTTCAGCGGGGATATTGCGTTCTGCCGAAACCTGATTGAGGGCAAGCAGAAATTCTGATTTTACAACTGTCATAGATTAAAGTCTATTTATAACAAAATTACTCTTTTTTAGCCTCTTTTTTTGTTGCTTCAGGTGCTGTTGGTGCTGCGCCTGCGGCTGCTACGTCACCTTCTGCGTCAGGTTTTGCAGTCAAGACTTCAGGTGCTGCGGCTGCAGTTGTTTCTGCAATCACGCTTTCTTCCTTATGTGCGGTGACAGAGACGACAACCTTTTCGGCGTCCGTCTTTACGACATAGAGATCATTTAATGGAATTTGACCAACCTTGATTTCATTTCCGATTTCAGTAAGTATGCTCAAATCAACCTCAATATTGTGAGGAATATTTTGTGGAAGGGCTTCAACAGTTACCTTATCTGTTTGAGTAAGGATAACACCACCCGCATTGGCTGCTGGAGCAACTCCGACGAATGTCAAAGGTACCTCAGCTTCAATTTTGATATTCAAGTCAACTTTACGGAAATCGACATGAAGGACAAGACTTTCAAGCGGATCTCTTTGAAGGGATGTTACGAGTGTTGGCACTTCATCTTTTTCTGTCTTGATGTAAACGATTCCTGTTTCACCGACCTGTCTATATGTTCTTTTGAAGTCAACATAGTTGACGGAAATTGCCTGTGAAGGGAAGTTTGTTCCGTAAATATTCGCAGGAAGCAAACCTTGTTTTCTGAGGTTTTTGTTCTTTTTTCCGAACACTGTTCTTAACTGTGCTGCAAGGACCATTTTTTCCTTTTGTGTTTGTGCTTTTTTCATAGCTATTCTTTCAATAATTCAATAAAAAATACTCGATCTGTCGACAAGTCCGTATTATAGAGGATTTGACTATTTTTCACAAGGGGAGAAAAATTCGTGTTCAAAAGATGGATATTCTCAGGGAGGAGGAGTTCAAAATGTACGTCATGAGACTGCGCACCGATTTGCTTTTGGATAACAAGTTGATAAATTGCCTTTCCCTTCTTGAATCGAAGTGAGGAATTATAGGATAGTGTGACGGTTTTCTTGGCTTGTGGGAGTATCTCCATGAGGAATCCGATAACCTTGTGTTTTCCGGTCTCGGAATCATAGGAGGGCAACTGTGCACCATCAACAAGAATGGAAGTCAAGGATGAATCTGCTGGGAGCAGTATCTGGAAATAATTCTTATATGTCCCTCCTGGGAACACCTCAGAAAGTGAGTTGTTAGTATATTCGATGGTAATGGTTGTCTTTATGAGGCCAGCATCGTCGATGACTGTTTTTGTCGTATATGCCTGGTCGACAAAGAAATTTGTCTTATTCACTCCGAGATTCGCATCAAGTGGAAACTGAAAATCGGCATAGCAGTTGAGAGCGGCAGTGGGTGGGCAAAACGGTGTCGCCAATCTTCCGCTCCAGTAGAGTTCATCCAATTTTTTCTGCGACGCCTCAGAGTTCATGAAAAGGACCATATTTTTTTGGTCAAACCCTTCAACAACTGAAGTGCTGAGAAGCAAGGGGTCGGCTAATTCCGCCTGAGACAGTATCTGTTGTACTATAGAATTAAGGAAGCTCTTCTTTTGTGTGGAACCCGGAAAAAAATCATTCTCGGCGTAATACTGTGTTTTTATATAGAAGTTGTCTTTCGTTATCTTTTCGCTGTAGTCGGGAAGATAGAGCTCATTGAACGCCCCGATGATTTCCTTGACGCCCGAAGTCGTGATAAGGGCGGCTCCGCTCCATGAGCTTAAGCCAAGTTCCTTTTGGAGAAAAAAAGTAGCTTGTTGATAGGTGTCATAAAAATCTGGGAAAAATGCGCTATCACGCAAGAACCAATGAGGCTGATTGAGATGGTCCCGTATGGGGTTAGGAGGGGTAATATGTGCGGAAAGTTGGCCGTCTGCATCATATACATCTAATATCCGCAGATCCTGCAGTCCGAAATGGTTCGTCTTCAGAATGGCGAATGAACCGATGAATCCGCCTCCAGGACGTAGTTCCATGTTGTTCGCAAATAACAGAAGCAATGTCTGTTCTTCTTTTTCGCCCAACAGCTCAGGGAGAAGTGTGATGATCTTCCTCATCTTCCTCATCTGAGCAATTTTCTTTTGGAACTGTTCCCGTACGGAAGGTCGCATGAAGGAGGGAGGGATCTTTCTGAAAATAGTCAGTACTGAATCTTCAGAGTGTGCAAGAAGCTTAAGAGTCTTATCAAAGCGAGCCCTCGTTTGCCGTGAGGTCGCCTCAGTGCGTGTACGTTGCAGCATGAGTTTTGCAAGTTGTTGGGACTCGTGGGTAAGCGTTTCCAGAGTTACGACGAGATCGGACACCGTGTTATTCACCACAAACAGATCGTCGGAAAACTGCGCTAACGAAAACAAGAGGTAGAGTGGTTTGACTGGCTTATAGAGATTGGATGCAAGCGCAATGATCCTTTGCTTTTCTTGATCTTTCTTTTTCGCAGCGGCAATATCCCGTGAGAGCAGAAGTGTTCCCGTCTTATATGAAATATAGCTCGCGCCAAATAGCGGTAGCCAGAATGAGAAGAGATAAAGAAGTATGACGCTAATAAGTACAAAAACAAAAAATCGCCTCGGAATATGTTTCTTCTGGAAAATGGAATGTTTTTTTTGATGATAATCATGTGATTTTTTTTGCATGTTGGGAGTATGTAGGGATTCGAGAGTAAGAATGGGGGAGTGTTGTTTGCCGGAAATGGAGAACCACAAAATGGTCTGTATCTGTGAGATGCCATACTCTTCATCTCCCACGATATTTATCATCTTGTGCGTCGTTTTCAGCGCATGCGTCTTTACGGTTTTTTTGTGGGTGTGAAAAACTATATGAGTAATAGGTAATGCAGACTCGTGTTTTGCCATCTTTCCTGAAATGGTGACGACATAACATAAGTCAAAGTGGGTGTCCTCTGGAATACGGGGAGCGATAAATACCTGTATGTCATGTTTGACGAGATGTGCCTTGAGCGCTTTGGAGAATTCATTTGGGTGTTCAATGACAATGAGAGCCCGCTGTTTCAGGGTAGTTTGTTCGGAAATAAATCTAGCTCTCTCCATATAGTATAATTGTACAATGAATTTTGACCATAAAATTATCCCTCTCTCGTCAGTCAATACGCTCTCACAACGAAACGCACAGAAAACCGTTTTGGTGGGCGGCTGCTTTGACATTATGCATTATGGCCATTTAAGCTTCCTTCAGAAAGCCAGATTAGCGGGAGATTTTTTGATCGTCTTACTTGAATCCGATGAGTTCATCAAGACAGCGAAGAAGAAAAAACCGGTACACACACAAAAACAACGAGCAGAGATACTTGCATCAATTGGATATACAGACAGCATAGTCTTACTACCTATACTGAAGTCACCAGACACCGATTACATGGCAATTGTCAAGCAAATTCATCCTCAGATAATCGCCTATACTGAGGGGGATAAACAGGAAGAGCGGAAAAAGGAGTTGGCGAAACTTGTTTCCGGCACAACATATGAAATACCTTATTTATCATCATTTTCAAGTTCACAGCTTATAACCTATGCGCATTTTCTTAGGGATTAACATTCCACAAACAGTACGCGAGTCATTGTATAAACAAATCATTCCGCTTATACGGAAGTATCCGCAATTCAACTGGACGCATCCTGACTTATATCACGCATCGGTCCAATTTTTCGGTGAGGTTGAAGACGTGAAGAAACTGAGCGAATCGATAAAGACTGCAATTTATGATAAAACGAAATTTCATCTGTATGGATTGGGTTTGGGATTATTTCAAGCACATGATTTGGTGCTCCACATGTCATACAGAAGAGAAAAGAAAATAGATGAGATAGTAAATGCTCTGGAAGTGACCTATCCCACATTCGTCAAGCAACGGGCATTTATTTTCCATACCGCAATAGGACGTGCACCGTATTCATCCAAGCAACAGTATTTTCTTCTGCAGAAATTATTGGACAGGACACCCATAGATATATCATATCCTGTCGAGTCACTTGCCTTAATGGCAAGCGTAAAAAATAGTGAGGGCAGGAAATATCATATCCTTGAAGAATTCCCATTGGCATAAGGAGGGGGATATAAAACAAAAACCATTCCTTTTACAGAATGGCTTTTGTTTTGGATGATACAAAAATTACTTAACTCCGATTTTGTACATTCCTGTACTACAATCTGGACATTTTGCTTTCATTGCTGGCTTACCATTTTTCATGGTAACTTTTTCAGGATTAGCAACTTCCTTTTTTGCTCTACATTTTACACAATACATTGATGACATAGGTTTATTCACCTCCTTTCCCAAACTCGCTGATAATATACAAAATATAATGCAATTTCAAATAACGTAATAAAAACAGCCAACACGATACTCTTGACGAGATCTGTCTTAAAATGCGGATTCATGATGATGGGCTGAGCAATGACATTTTTTTGCTCTGATGCATGAGCGTGCAATCGTTGCTCACTGCGAAGCTTTTGTAGCCGTGTTCTTTTAGGCATGGAGTAATTGTAATCATATTGACAGCACTTTGTAAAGTGGATAAAATGAATGAATGCTTACCAATATTGTTTTAGCCTTCCTTTTTGGGTGGCTAGCTCTCGTGACTTTTATTGTTGTGAAGCTCCGAAACCACTACAGAAAATTGACAAAAAGATCAGGCGTGCATTCCATTGATACGTTGCTTGATATCCTCCTGAATGAGGCTGAAAAGGGCAAAAATAAGCAAATGATGCTCGAAAAAAAAATAACGGAACTACAGCTTGCTTCTCATCACACATATCGTAAAATAGGTATGATTCAATTCCATGCATTAGGAAAAACAGAAGGCGAAAAAAGCTTTGTCGTAGCACTTCTGAATGAATTAAATACAGGGCTGGTTCTGAATTTCATGTACATCTCGGAAGGCGTGAGAGTATATGCAAAGAAAGTTAAAGAAGGAAAAGGTGAAGGATATGAGTTGTCGACTGAAGAGCAAGAGGCAATTCGTTCAGCATCATAATTATTATTAATTTTTTGATTTTGTATGGAACTAAAAAAAAGCATCGGGTTGGGAGTCGTACTATTATTACTCTCCTTTGGAATAACGTACGGTATTATTCGGTTCCAACAAAACAGAAAAACAGTTGTGGTGCAGAAAAAACCAGTGGCGACAGATATGGAAGAAGAGTCAACCGAACCAAGGACAGAACAATGTCCATTAAATGGAAGAATGATGACGAAGGCACAAAAAGACAAATGGGTCACGCGCAGACCTCTTGGCGTAATGATTGAAAATCATGTGGAAGCACGTCCACAGTCGGGATTGTCATCGGCTGATGTCGTATATGAGGCGGTTGCGGAGGGTGGCATCACTCGCTTCCTTGCAATATACTATTGCCAAGATGCTCCATTCATCGGGCCTATCCGTTCTGCAAGAGTACATTTTATGTCAATGCTTCGTGAGTATGGAGAATATCCATTATATGGTCATGTGGGAGGAGCAAATTGTGATGCTGAGACTGGATCCGGCTGTGCAAACGGAGCAAAGGCAGATGCATTGGGGTTGGTCCGCAAACTACAATGGGATTCGTATAACGACTTGAATCAATTTGCAGTACCATTTCCTTATTACTGGAGAGACTACGACAGATTGCCTGATCGTGCAACTGAACACACGGTATATTCTTCGACGGCAAAGCTGTGGGATTTTGCGAAGTTAAAAAGAGATCTGACGAATGTTGATGAAGATGGTGTTTCATGGGACGAAAACTTCGAGTCATGGAAATTTGCAGAAGATGCGGAAGTTGCAAAACGAGGTACTGTCGCAAAAATTCAATTGGGATTCTGGAATTCATTCGCGAATGAGTTTTCGGTCGTATGGAATTACAACAAGGCAAAAAATACTTACGTACGGGTGAACGGCGGAAAGCCTCATGTCGACAAGAATACCGGCAAACAGCTTGATGCAAAAAATATAATAGCGATCTTCGCCAAAGAGTCTCCTGCAAATGACGGATATGATGGAGGACATATTTTGTATCAACTCACAGGAGAAGGGGATGCACTAGTCTTCCAAAACGGCAAAAGCATCAAGGCTACGTGGAAAAAGGAAGACCTCGATTCACGTATGAGATGGTATGATGAGGATGACAAAGAGATAGCACTTGTGAAAGGAAAGGTCTTTGTCGAAATTCAACCTATCGGCAATACAGTTACTTATTAAACCAAAAGACAACTTATGTTGGCGGCGGTTATACCATCTAAAACTCGAAGGAAAATATTGGAGTTGTTCTATACTCATCATACTGAATTGTTCTATTTGCGTAATGTCGTGCGTGCGGTTGATGAAGAGGTGAACGCGGTCAAGCGAGAACTTGACATCCTCGAAAAAGCAAAGATAGTTTTCAAAGAAAAAAGACTGAACAAATCCTTCTATACCTTAAATAAGGGGTACATGTTCTACGAGGAATTTTTGAGAATATTCGCAAAGATGAGCGCATTCCCGCAGGCAGTCCATGAAAATGCGCCCAGACTCGGCAAAATCAAGTTTGCCTCTCTTTCCCTTAAATATATCCGTGAGGTGCCGATAAAAAAAGATGAAGTTTTTTTTCTCCTTGTCGGAACCATTATCATTCCTGAAGTAGAAGCATTCATCAAGCGTATGGAAGGCGTGACCGGTCGCCAGATTGATTATACCGTTATGACCGATGAAGAGTTTGTCTTCAGGAAAAGGAATAATGATCCCTTCTTGGGAAGATTTCTGCGTACTCCAAAAATTATGATTTGCGGTTCTGAAGAAGAACTCATGAAATAAATTATGAAAACGAGAACAGTCCTCTATGGTGCGCTATTGGTGTTATTGATAGCAATGTGTCTTCCGGAGAATGTGCCGGTGCGATTCAATGTCAACAAATCGAAGATAAACTTCACCATCAATCCACTTTCGATTCATACCTCGCTATTCGGAATGAAGATAGATAAGGAGTTCAAGACAAAGCTGGGGCTTGACCTCAAAGGAGGAAGTCACATGGTATTCAAGGTGGACACAAAAGGAGTCAAATCGGAAGATATGGGAGATGCCCTCATCTCAGCTCGCGATATCATCGAAAAAAGAGTGAATTTTTTCGGAGTATCTGAACCGCTTGTCCAAAACGTAAAATCGGGGACAGAACATCGCATCACAGTCGATCTCCCTGGACTTGAAAATGTATCACAAGCTGTGACGCTTATTGGACAGACTGCTCAGTTGAGATTCGTCGAAGAAGGGCCGCTTGATCCAAAAGTAGCCTCCACCGCATCGGCGCTTGATCGTCTCAATAAAGATACGGGAATGACCGGCAAACACATAAAAAAGGCATCGGTCGTATTCAATCAAGAAGATGGTACACCACAGGTCGCGCTTGCATTCACAACTGAGGGGTCAAAGTTATTTGAAGAGATAACAGGACGCAATATCGGGAAACCGGTCGGTATATTCCTTGACTACTTTCCAATTTCAGCACCCATCGTACAGCAGAAGATCATGGATGGGAACGCCGTGATATCAGGCTCGTTTGGCGTTGAAGAGGCAAAACAATTGGCCGTATCAATCAATTCAGGTGCACTTCCACTTCCTATACAACTTATCGAACAAAGAAATATCGGTCCGAGTCTCGGAGCTGAGGACGTGAAAAAAAGCGTTATAGCCGGAGGTATAGGACTTCTTACTGTGTGTATTTTCATGATAGGATACTACGGAAAGTTAGGTGTCATCGCAACAACTGCCCTTATCTTGTATGGCATGATTTCATTTGCGCTTTTCAGAATGATCCCGATAGTCCTAACTCTCCCTGGAATCGCTGGGTTTATCCTGTCAATAGGAATGGCTGTGGACTCCAATATACTTATCTTCGAACGTATAAAGGAAGAGCAAAGAAAGGGACGTGATTTTCAAACTGCCATCCGCCTTGGTTTTGGACGCGCAATGGATGCAATAAAAGACGCCAACATCACGACCATGCTTGTCGCATTCATTTTGTTTAACCCACTGAATTGGGACTTCCTTCCACAGTTCGGAATGGTGAAAGGGTTTGCGCTTACTTTAGGTATTGGTGTGGCAACTAGCTTGTTTACGGGTGTCTTTATCACGCAGAAACTTATTAAAACTTTTTACAAGAACACACAATCATGATACATTTTCATCGTTTCAATTGGCTGTATGCACTCATATCAATTGTCGTTATCGGGGCAGGTCTTTTTTCTATACTCACATTCGGATATCGGTTCTCTATCGACTTCACTGGAGGTACGACTTTGGCATACAAGATAAAAAATACAGTAGAGACGAAGGATGTTGAGAAAAGTATTTCAACAAAAAAAATAAAGGTAGTATCAGTGCGTTTGGAAGGGCAGACAATCCGTATGCAACTAAGTGCAATAACGGATGCACAGGAAAAGGAAATACAGTCAACCATAGCCAAACTCAGCAAGGGGAATGTCCAGGTTTTGCGATATGAAACGGTCGGCCCGACTCTCGGGAAAGAGACAGGACAAAAGACGATAATAGCCGCAATAATCGCGATAGCGGGCATCCTTATCTATATGAGTTTTGCATTCAAGGGATTTCATTTTGCGCTTGCTGCAGTACTTGCCATGGTGCATGATTTTTTGGTCGTACTTGGTTCGTATTCACTGCTTTCAAGGTTTTTCGGTGCAGAGTTCGACCTGATGTTTGTCACGGCACTGTTGACGACCATGTCGTTTTCTGTACATGACACCATTGTCATATTCGATAAGGTCCGTGAGTTTACCAGAGGCTCCACAGGGTCATCCACTATCGAAACATTGACCGATCGGGCAGTCACGGAAACGATGATCCGCTCATTGAATAATTCGCTCACCATCATCTTCATGATGTCTGCGCTGTTACTTATGGGAGGAGCGACAATTCGCTTTTTCATCGCGACTTTACTTATAGGTACCATCACAGGAACATACTCATCTCCGTTTGTGGCGACGCCGCTTTTGGTGTTGCTTGAAAAACGAAAAAAATAATGAAAATATATCCATTTTCACTGGGAGAACTGCAGGCAAACTGCTATCTCATCCAAGAGGATAATGAAGCCATTCTTGTCGATCCCGGAGACGATGCAAGCTTCCTATTGGAGGAAATACAAAGAAGGAACCTTAA
The DNA here is from genome assembly GCA_049304055.1 of Microgenomates group bacterium. GTDB lineage: Bacteria > Patescibacteriota > Microgenomatia > UBA1406 > GWC2-37-13 > JAKBEU01. The sequence goes on along the minus strand of JBAQNT010000001.1, from coordinate 261,210 downwards.
TCTTGTCGGGATTTTGGCAACGCATGGACACTTCGATCATGTGATGGCAGTAGGAGAGCTTCAACTGGGAATCCCTACCCCTTTTTATATCCATAAAAAAGACCAATTCCTCATAGATCGTTTGGAGAGCACTGCAGAGCATTTTCTTGGTCACAAACCAATAGTGATACCTCCCCAAAAAACGACCTTTTTACCCTCCGAGGAATTTCACATTTCGAACTTCAAATTTAAAATTCTACATACCCCAGGACATACACCAGGCAGTGTCTGCTACTATGTTGAGTCGGAAAAAATACTGTTTACGGGAGACACACTCTTCATGGGTGCGGTAGGAAGAACGGATTTGTCATACAGCAATAAAGGGGATCTGAAAAAGTCGCTCAACTTGCTTGCTACGTACCCAGAAGAAACGACGGTGTACCCGGGGCATGGGGAAGAAACAATTATTGCCAACGAAAAGGGCATTACTCTTTTTTGAGTTCACCAAGGAGAATCTCTCGATTATTTTCCAACTCCTTATTGATGACCTTCTCAAACAGTTGATCCAGTATGTCTCCAACCTGTCTGCTGGGCTTAATCTTTTTTATCTTCATCACGTCCAGTCCATTGACTTTCAGGTCCTTGACGGCAAATGGTTCCTTTTGGACTTCGATCACACGTTTTTTAAATAGGTCCAACCGCCAGGAGGTCGGAGTGGAACCAGAACCAATCCTGTCTGCCGTTCTCACATCAAACATGTCCTGTACATACTCTTTCCCTACTTCCCGTATGAAACGACGGACAGCTTTATCTGTTTGATCTTCCGACACGGTAAACTGATGGCGTTCAATCAATCGGACAAATTTTTCCCGCTGTTCATTGGAGAGGCGTAAACGGGTTGCTATCTGTTTTGCTTGGATGGTACCAACCACTTCGTGATTATAGAATGTAATAAGCCCTGACTCCTCATCCTTATGGAATGTCCCGACTTTACCGATGTCGTGCATGACTGCGGCAAAACGGACAATCGGATCAGGGGAAGGACAGGCTTTGAGCGCCATGATAAGATGGGTTCCGACGTCATATACATGATGACGCTTAGGGCTTTTTTGCGGTATGGCAAAGCAATCATCAAGTTCCGGCAATATATATTTCAATATGCCTGTATTTCTCAAGAAAAGGAATCCCTCAGATGGATGATCGCTTCCCAATATTTTCAAAAGCTCGTCGCGTATTCTTTCACCTGAAATCGATGTAATGCGCTCTGCATTACGTGTCATCGCATCTCTTGTTTTTGTATCAATGAGAAATCCAAGTAGCGAAGCAAATCGTATGCCTCTCATTAAACGCAAAGCATCTTCTTGAAATCGTTTGTCTGCATCCCCAACAGCCATAATTATTTTTTCGTCAATATGCTTTTTTCCTTCAAACAAATCGATTATCTTTTTGCCGTCATATGCCATGGCATTGATGGTAAAATCCCGGCGTTTAAGGTCTTCTTCCAATGATTTTGCCCATTCGATGGTTGTTGGATGACGACCATCAACATATCCTGACTCTTTTCTGTAGGGCGTAATTTCAAACAGGAAATCATCTGATTTGACGGTGACGGTTCCATAGACGTTGTGATAGAAGTTGTCAGGAAAGAGATCTTGAATCTGAGGAGGGGTGGCATTGGTAGTAAAATCCCAGTTGGTCACCTCTTTATTGAGTAATAAATTACGCACAGCGCCTCCCACCACATATACCTCAAACCCATGTTTGGTGAGCGTCTGCATGAAAGTCGTTACCGATTGCGGAAGTACTACGTCCATATATGCAATTGTATCACCCTTTTTACCCTTGGGTTTCATTTTCAAGGTTCCGGAGGATATCTATGTTTCTTTTGTCAGGCCCTGTACCGTCAAATCCCGGTACCTCGATGATGAAGGGGAGATCTTTGGTACGCTTATCACCCAGGAGTATCCGGAATGGACCAAGACCCAACGTTCCGGCTCCAATATTCTCATGTCTGTCTCGTCCTGAGTCGAAAGGGTCGCGGCTGTCATTTGTATGTATGACAACCAATCTGTCTAACCCGATCTTTCTCTCAAATTCTTCCATGAATGCATCAAACTTCTCTCTTGTTGAAAGGTCATATCCTGCGGAATAGAGGTGACACGTATCAAGACACACTTTCATCCTCTCATTATCGACATCGTTCAGAATTGAGGCTATTTCATCGAGATTTTGTCCGATTTTATGATTTCCTGCATTCTCGATAATAAGAAAGGTGTCAGACGGTGTTTTCGTAAGGACTTCGCTTATATTATTGATGAGCACACTGTATTTCTTGTCCTGTGAGACATCCCATATGATGGTTGTGTCCCTCTTAAATGACCCCGTATGGACGATACTACCCATGATTCCTAACTGGGAAGCAATATTCAATTCATGGATAAGTGACTCTTTTGACTGTGTACCCACACGTCCATCGTCCGCAAGATTGATAAGATAAGACGCATGAAAGAAAATGGGATCGATGGAGAGAGACTTTTTTGTTTCCAGGAATAACTTCTTTGCGTCTGCCGTGAGCTCTGTCTTGTTCCATCCGCGCGGGGAAGTGGAGAATAGTTGGAGACAATTGCCGCCAAGCACAGCCACTCTTTCGAGCGCTTTATGATATCCGCCAGCGATTGACATATGAGCTCCGATGGTTTTGTTTGTCATGGTTTTTTGTCCAATTGGTTCATCCATATGGCGAGATAATCCTTCGAGAAAATCTCGACAACCCTCTTTTTTATGTTTTCCGCAAAGGGGAGGGGAGCGATATCTTCAAGGCCTGAAATCCATTTATATTCTGTAAGTTTTTTTTCCAGCTGCACAATGGATAGTTGGGTTTTGCAAAGAAAATGTTCTGCATGGAACATGGCATTTTGACTTTGGAATACATCTTCTCCGATCCATTGAGGAGAATGTATCGTAAGGCCAACCTCTTCCAATACCTCTCGCCTCAGTCCGTCAAGTATGTGCTCTTGGGGATATATTTTGCCACCAGGAATGGTCCAGAGGCCGGCATCGATCTGTTCCTGAGGGGACTTCTTGACGATAAGAAGCTCTTTTTTGTCATTGAAAATGAAGGCTCCAACGGAAAGAATGGATATATATTTTTCGTACATGTCCCAAGTATAACAAAAATACCTCTTGACTTAATTTAGCAGAGTTGATATATTATTGCTAATCACCCTTCGCCCTCAAAATAAATTGGGGCTACGGAGTGACAAGTCACTATGGACGAATTAACAGCCAGACAGATCGAAATCTTGAAAGCTATTATTCAAGAACATACGGATACCGGCGAACCGGTCGGTTCTGAGATCCTTGAAAAAAAATATAAACTGGGAGTTTCTCCAGCCACGATTCGCAATGAAATGGTGGTTCTGGCAAAAAAAGGATACATAATGAAATCCCATTTTTCCTCAGGCAGAATTCCGTCTCCAAAGGGGTTCCGGTTTTACATCAACAAGATAATGAAGCAAAAAGAGCTTTCAACGGCTGACGAAGTCGCTTATAAAAATAGCGTTTGGGATGAGCGCACCGAAATGCACAAGCTTCTTACGCAGGCGACAAGAGTGTTGGCACAACGCACCGGCCTTGTTTCGCTTGCGACAACAAGTACGGGAGATATCTATTTCGCAGGATTAGCAAACTTATTGAATATACAGGAATTTATCAATAGGGAGATTGAACGCCAGATCTTCCAACAGTTAGAGCAAATAGAATACTGGGAGCGCCTTCTAAATAAATTCGGGGCACTTGAAGGGCGAGATATCTATTTCGTACTGGGAGATGAAGGATATGCAGACCCTATCTACGATTCATGCGCAAGCATATTTGGAGAGTTTGAATCAAATACGATTAAGGGGATCATTGGCGTAGTTGGCCCAAAGCGTATGCACTATGACTTAGTGGCGCCTCAGGTCAAATACTTCTCAGATCTATTGGAAGGCATAATGAAGGACCAGAAATTCGGATTAACAGAAGTTAAATAATACCTATGCAAATAAACACAGGAAAACCAGATGATCAAAATGAAGAGGTAAAAAATCCTCAGGTAGACGCTCCAGAAGAGAGCAAAGGTGAGGTAAAAGCTGAGTGCGCAGATTGCAAAGAAAAAACGGAGGAAGCAGAAGAGTATAAGGCTAAATATCTGCGTGCACTAGCCGATTACCAAAATTTTGAGAGACGCATGCAGGAGCAACGGGTGGAGTGGATAAAGAGCGCTAATAAAACCTTGATATTGAAACTCTTGTCATTTCTGGATGACCTTGATAGGGCGGAACTGTTCATCAAGGACCAAAATCTGGTCCATGTGAAGAATTCGTTCTTCAAGACGCTCAAGGGAGAAGGTTTGGAAGAGATAGAACTCATGAACACAGAGTATGATCCAGAGACAGCTGAGGTCGTGAACATGGTGGAAGGCAAGGAAGATGGATTGATTGTAGGTGTGTTGAGAAAAGGGTATAGATATAACGGACACATATTCAGAGTTGCACAGGTAACAGTTTCAAAAAAAGCATAACGTAAGGTAATCATTATTATTAATTTATTTTTAAAATACTATGGCCAAAATAATCGGTATTGATCTCGGCACAACAAACTCATGTGTCGCAGTGATGGAGGGCGGATCGCCTAAGGTTATCCATTCTACGGAGGGACGCAATGTTATCCCATCGATCGTTGATCCAATCAAGAATATAGTGGGCGACGTCGCCAAACGACAGATGGTGCTCAATTCAAAGTCCACGGTCTATTCGGTGAAAAGACTTGTTGGGCGCAAATTCTCAGACCCATCAGTCCAAACAGATATGAAATGGCTCCCCTACACTGTCAAATCGGGAAAAAACGATATGGCGGTTGTTGAGGTACAGGGACGACAGTTCAGTCCACAGGAAATTTCAGCAAAAATCCTAGCGAAAATAAAGGCAGACGCAGAAAAATACCTTGGAGAAACCGTTTCTCAGGCTGTTATAACTGTGCCGGCATACTTTGATGATGCTCAGCGCCAGGCAACAAAACAAGCAGGAGAAATCGCAGGTCTTGAGGTCGTGCGTATAATCAATGAGCCAACTGCAGCCGCTTTAGCATATGGACTCGACAAGAAAAATACCCACACGATCGCCGTATACGATCTGGGTGGAGGAACATTTGATATCTCGATACTTGAGCTTGACCTTGATGCACAATCAGGCGTTTACAAGGTCCGCTCAACAAACGGTGACACTCACTTGGGAGGAGATGACTTCGACAAAGTAATCATTGACCATTTGGCCGATGAATTCAAGAAAGAAAACAGTGTCGATTTAAGAAAAGATCCGCAAGCATTACAACGACTCAGAGATGCTGCCGAAAAGGCGAAAATTGAACTGTCATCTTCCATGGAATCGGAAGTAAACCTTCCTTTCATCACCCAAGGGAAAGATGGACCTTTGCACTTGGTTGTCAAGATTACTCGTGCGAAATTGGAATCTCTCGTTGGAGATCTTATTGAAAAATCCCTCGAACCTGTAAAAAAATGTCTTTCTGATGCAAAATTGTCAGTATCAGACATAAATGAGGTTGTCATGGTCGGAGGAATGACTCGTATGCCGAAAGTCATTGAAGTCGTGAAGAATTTCTTCGGAAAAGATCCAAACCGCTCAGTGAATCCTGATGAGGTGGTGGCGGTTGGAGCTGCAATTCAAGCAGGAGTCATTGCAGGAGATGTAGGCGGAAAAGATATCCTTCTTGTCGATGTTACCCCACTCACATTAGGAGTGGAGACATTAGGAAGTGTGTCTACCCCACTTATCCAAAGAAACACATCGGTCCCAACAGGGAAAACAGAAATTTTCTCAACGGCAGCTGACAATCAGACATCGGTTGAGATACATATCCTGCAAGGAGAAAGACCATTAGCGCGGGACAACAAGTCGCTTGGTCGATTCATCCTTGATGGGATACCACCTGCTCCACGAGGGGTGCCACAAGTAGAGGTTTCATTCGACATTGATGCAAGCGGACTTTTGACAGTCACTGCAAAGGATAAGGCCTCAGGCAAGACGCAGGCAATAAAGATAACTGGATCTACGGGTCTTACCAAAGAGGAAATCGAGAAGATGAAAAAAGAAGCAGAAGAGAATGCAGAAAAAGACAGAGTGGAAAAGGAGAAGATTGAGATCAAGAATAAGGCTGACAATCTCATGTATACCTCAGAAAAATCCCTGAAAGATGCCGGCGACAAAGTGCCAAAAGAATTAAAGGAATCCATTGAGTCAAAGGTGAAGGACTTGAGGGATACCTACGAAAAAGCAAGCAAGGAAGAGGTGGAGAAAAAAGTGAATGAACTGTCTGATGAGCTGCAGAAGATCGGTCAATACATGTATAAGAAAGATGAGAAGGCAGAACCACAACCAGGAACACCTGAACAACCTGGAACAGGGAGTGAAGAGAAAAAAGATGATCCTAAAAAAGATGTGGAAGAAGGACAGGTAGTAGGATAAGATAGGGAGAAACAAAACGTTAGCTAGTTAAGTAATGACAGAAAGGGTTAATCCCCGCTCTGTCATTACTTTATTTTATGAACAAATGGATTATTACGACCTATTGGGAGTAAAAAAAGGTGCGACAGACGCTGAAATAAAGGCGGCATATCGCAAACAGGCATTGCAGTGGCATCCGGACAAGAATAAGTCACCTGAGGCACAAGCTAAATTCAAGGAGATTAATAAGGCATATGAGGCATTGTCTGATGAACAGAAAAGGGCACGCTATGATCAGATGGGGAAAGATGCATACGAAAGAGGTGGACAACAAGGTCCTGCAAGCTATAGCTACTCCTCCAACTTCGGTGGACAGAGTCCATTTGAAAATGTGGATTTTGGGGGGAGTGACCCATTTGAGATATTTGAACAATTTTTTGGGTTCGGTGGGGCGGGTGGGGCTAGGACGCGGAAACGAAGAGATGTGTATCAAGTAGAGCTTACATTTAAGGAGGCTGTACATGGTGTAGAAAAAGACACAGTCATCAAAGGAAAGAGACACTCGATGAAGATTCCGGCAGGAGTGGATGATGGCATGAAGATACGATTTACCGATTTTGACGTATTGGTGCATGTAAGGCCGGACACACATTTCCGACGAGAAGGACAGGATATTTATGCCGAAAAAATAATCTCCTATCCCCTTGCTGTGATGGGGGGAGAAATAACGGTTGATACATTGGACGAAAAAGTGACGCTTCGGGTAAGACCCGGAACAAGGTCAGGAACGACCGTTCGCTTGAGAGGGCGCGGTGTCGTATATCCTCAACAATCCCACAGGGGGGACTTTTATGTCGTATATACGATAGAAGTGCCGGAGAAATTATCGCACAAAGCACGTCAACTATTGACAGAATTGCAAAATGAGTTTTCTTCTCGGTCATAGTTTTGTATAATAAGGCCTTAGACAGATTACTATTTCACATAATTTACCATCATGAGGACAAATGCAGGAGCGTTAAAAAAAGGAGAATTCATCCGCCATCTTGACGTCATTTGGCAAGTTCAAAAAGCAGATTTTTATTCTCCTGGAAAAGGTTCTGCACTCATGAAGGCACGGATAAAAAATCTCCTTACTCACAAAACACTTGAATACGCTTTTAAATCAAACGAAGATGTTGAGGTGCTTGATGTTTCCTGTATCGAAATGGAGTATCTCTATAAGGATCCAGAAAACGTCTATTTTATGGACCAAAGAAGCTATAACCAATACACTCTCGCGCTTGAAGTCGTGGGGGATGTCGCTCGCTTCATGAAAGAAGGCAATACTTATTATGTCTATATGTTCGATGATAAGCCACTTACAATGAGACCGCCAACATCAGTCAAATTCAAAATAATTGAAACGGAGGAATCGGTAAAGGGAGACACGGTTTCTGGAGCAAAAAAACCTGCAAAAGTAGAGACAGGCGTGACGGTCATGGTCCCCCTTTTCGTGAAAGTGGGAGATCTCATCACTGTGAATCCGGAAACGGGTGAATACGGTGAGCGCGTCAAGGAATAAAATAAGCAAACCTAAAAATACCCCAATTAGAAGTTGTAAGATCAAGATGCTTTCTGTTGGAACACTTCTCAAAAATACCAGGGAACGTAAAAAGATAACCCTTCGTGATGTTGAAAAACATATAAAAGTACGAGAGCAGTTCGTCAAAGCGCTTGAAGAGGATAGGTGGAGCGCATTCACATCAAAAATCTACATAATGGGCATCTTAAAAAATTATGCCCGGTTCCTTTCCCTTGATGAACAAAAAATACTCGCCTTTTTTAGACGTGAATATGAAAAAAAAGAGGATGTACGATTCAAGGAGAGGATCTCCGGGAAATATCTGTCATCTGATTCCAAAAAGACTGTCTTTGGAGGATTCATCATTTTATTTCTGCTTTTTCTTGTCTACTTTTCGTATCAGATCTACCAATATATGAAGCCACCGACAGTGGAGATAATTTCACCCAAAGTGACCACATTCAAACGCGATGCTACTATAACGATAATCGGCAAGACCGAAAAAGAAGCTGTAGTAACGATACTGGGTGAGCGTGTCTATCAGAATAAGGATGGGGTGTTTGAATATGTGTTGCCGTTAAAGCAGAAAAATACCGCCTTTACGGTTGAGGTCGTCGGAGCCAATGGAAAAAAGACACAGGTGGACAGGATATTTAGGAAGACGCAATAACGCTTTTAAGATCACGGATTGAATTCATCTTGCCCGATTCGACGGGATGCAATCCCAATCGTTTCGCTTCATTTACCGTTTTTTTCCCCATATAGCCAAACCGTATCTCTCCCAACAACCCAACCTCACCAATGCAGACGGACTGGGCTTTGACGGGCTTGGATAGGACTGAGGAATATAGTGCGGCAATGATGCCGACATCCGCAAGAGGAGAAGTTATCCGAATCCCACCGACCACATTGAAATAGATATCATAGCTATCAAGCTTAAGGTTGAGATATTTCTTTGCGATAGCAATAAGCAGTTGCACACGGTTAAAGTCGATTCCTTTTGCAACGCGGCGAGGAATGGAGAGCGTCGTTGGGACAGCAAGCGCCTGTACTTCAAGGAACATAGGTCGGTTTCCTTCACAAATGCCGACTATAGCTTTTCCGACTTCATTTTTTGCGCCTTCATGCAATAGTGCCGTCGCTGAGTTCACTTCATGCAGTCCATCCTCTTTCATCTCAAATACGCCAATCTCGTCGACTGATCCGAATCTATTTTTGGATGAGCGCAGGATCCTGAACGGGGAAGATGAGTCACCTTCAAGAGATAGGACACAGTCCACCATGTGTTCAAGGGTTTTAGGACCGGCCAAGTCGCCATCTTTTGTCACATGCCCTATGACCAAAAAGGGAATGCCACTTTTTTTTGCGAATGGTATTACCCTATTCATCACTTCCTTTATCTGATTTATGCTCCCGGGCGGGGTTTCGACATCTTCAGTATAGAGAGTCTGTATAGAGTCGAGGATAACGAGACGTGCATTCTTTTGACCTTCGATACCGGCAAGTATCTTGTCAATGTTTGCCTCATCGGAAAATAAGATATGTCCAATCTCAGCATTCAGTCGCTCTGCCCTATGTTGGACCTGATCAAGGGACTCTTCACCTGAGACGTAGATGGCAGTATTTTTCTTGATTATCTGCAGAAGAAGGGTAGACTTACCGATTCCTGGTTCTCCGGAAAGGAGTACTACCTCACCCGGAGTCACCCCGCCCCCGAGTACCCGATCAAACTCAAACATCCCCATAGATTGCCTATTTGATTTTGTCTTATCGATTTTCTTTAGGGCAGAGAATTGTGTAGGTGAAGCCTTTTTTTGACGCGAAATGACCTCTTCCTTTTTCTGCAGAAGAGTATTCCATTCTCCACATCCAGGACATTTCCCCATCCAAGAGGCAGATCCGTAGTTACATGATGTGCAGATAAAATATGCCATATCGTTACATGTGATCGACCGTTTCTATTCCCAAGAGCGAGAATCCATGCTGGATAGTTTGTCCCACCGCTTGAGTTATTGCTATACGTAAATCCTTTTGCTCCTTCTCAGCTTTCAGTATAGGATTTTTTTGGTAAAACAGATTGTATTCACGCGTCAAATCATAGAGATATCCCGCAATCAGATTGGGAGAGAATGTTTCTGCCGCCTTACGGACTTTTTCACGATATTGATACAGAAGGCGGATTATTGACAGCTCAGATTCATTAAGCGTTACGTCTGGTGTCAGATGTGGAATGGCAGAATCCTTTTTCAGAATGCTTTGTGTGCGTGCGAACGTGTACATGATATAGGGTGCTGAGTTTCCTTCAAGTGAAATAGACTCATCAAGGTCAAAGGCAATAACTGAGTTTGTCGAATTTTTGAGGAATGAGTATTTGACCGATGCGACAGCAAGCGTTTCGGCTATTGCGTCTGAGTCTTGGAATTTTTCCAGTATTTTTTTCTTTGTCTCATCCAATATCCAGGCTCCTTCAACGACATTTCCCATACGGGATGACATCTTGCCTTCTTTCAACTTGACCCATTCATAGATAAGATGGTGTTGTTTGCCGCCATATGTATCGCTGTCCATCAGTTCCTCGACCTTGAAGGTTATCTTGAAGAAGCTCGTCTGTTCTGGGGTTACTACATGGATATTCTTATCCAATGTCCCGAAATCCTTGAATTCCTTTTGTGCGAGTCCAAGTTCTTTTCCTTCATATGTGGGGAATCCGAGGCTGTTGATGAATACGCGGGTATCAAGTCCATATTGTGTACCGTCAAAGACTACAGCCCCTTCACTTTCCTTGAGAATTCCCTTCTTGAGCAGTTCTTTGGATGTTGCAAGGCCGGTCAGATGGACTTCGCTTTCGAAGTAACATCTGTCGAAATGGGAATAGACGCGCTTGTACATCTCTTCGAAATAGGCGATGCTCCATTCCCGAGTTTCCTTCCATACGTCCATTATGCGTTCATCTGCTTCATATACCATCTTGTTGATTTCGTATATTTCCTTTTTTGCATTCTCATCTTCGCCAAATGCTTTTTCTGCCTCTGCATACGCCTTGCCTAAAAGCGCGATCTTATCTCGCAGGGAATAGGTGCGTATAACATCGATACCGAGCTCGGCAATGAACTGTTTCATCTTCCATAAGGTTTTGCCGATATGAAGACCGACATCTCCCTGGTAATTTGCCCGGATGACGGTATTCCCGGCCGCCTTAAGCAGTCGGACCACAGATTCTCCAGTACTGATATTGCGCAGATGACCGATGTGAAAAAGTTTCAAGGTGTTTGGATGCGCAAATTCCACCATCACTTTTTTTTCTTTCCCGAAATAGACCGGGGAAACCGAAAATACGTTCCCCATAGCGTCTTGGACAGGAGGAATAAGGGCCTTTTTCGAAAGCCAAAAATTGATGAAGCCGGGTCGTAACACCTGCACTTTCTCTATTTGTTCGTTTTTTTCAATCGAATTCACGATGGTTTCAGCTATTTCGAATGGATTCTTCTTCAGTATCTTTGCCAGTATCATTGCGATATTGGTCGAAAAATCCCCAAACTGCAACTGAGGAGCTGTCAGTTGGATTTCAAGCTTGTCGCTTTCCATCTGGCTTTTTTCCAGTGCTTTTTTTATGAGTTCTTTTATCGTGCGTTCCATAATTCGTATATGATATCACAATTTATTAATGCATTCCGCCTTAGGTTATCGCTCAGCGCCAGTGTTGAAAAGATATCAGCGATTGTTATCATAGGTTATGATATCTAATGTTTTTTTTGGTCCATACAGTTGCTGATGGGAGGTTGGGTGTAAGAAAATGCATGCCTTATCCCAGCCTTGGATAATATCCACACCCACTTTTTCCATGAGTGTCTGTATCTTTTCAGTATCGACACCCTGGATCAATTGGGTCCATCCTTGCTTTTTGTTAAGTCCGACCGATTCTGCATTCGTTATATCAACAACGGAAAATAGCGGGACTCCCGGAAAAAAGGCCAAGGCATGGAGCGCGAGCGCCTCTTTCATTTGATATCCGATATACTTCCCGTGCAGATGATCGGGAACGATAAGGCTTCCTGATTCTATCCCTGTTGGAGTAAAGCCATTTTGGACGTTCTTGATGGCAGCCTCTTCGATCATCTCCATCCCACCCTGAACATTTGTCAGATTGGGGTGCCAGGGGAGCGCTTTCACGAACCCGCAGAACTCGTCTGTGCCAGGAAGAGTCGCCCATACGGCAAGGTTGTGTTTGCCATATGCTGCAACGGTCTCCGGCTGTATGTGGACCATGTGCTCTTTGCTATTGATAAGCGAACTGATGGTTGGCGCGAATGCATCAATGCTGAATTGTGGAACTGCGCCAAATTTTGAAACTTCGCCGAAATGTTTTTTAATTTCTTGAAATGCCATAGGTATAAAAAAATGAAATAATAAATAAAAAAAATCCCCCGGAAGATTCGGGGGGTAGAGTATGACGGAAATGAGAGTTTTACCTCATACAATCATACCCTCCCAAGGAGAGTCGCCTTAACAAATTGGCAGAGGTATGATATAACATGACTTTATTATACAATAAGAACGTATGAAAGGAAAGCTAAAACTAATAGGGATACTCACGATTGCGTTCATCATTTTCGTGATTGCACAGCTGTTATTCAATATATTTTCAAAAAAAGAAGGTAGATTGAGCGTGGTTTCACATCCTGGCTCTGCAGTATTCATAGACAACGTCATGAAGGGAAATACACCCTTCGAAAACGTATTCAAAGAGGGAGAGTATCTTTTGAAAGTGGTCCCTGATGGGGTAGCGACAAGTGCCGCATCATGGCAACGGAAAATTGTCGTGCTTTCAGGCACTCTTACTTATGTCGATGTACAGTTGGAGAGTACGGACATCGCCTCGTGGGCTGATGTATATTGGATGACGAAAAAAAGCATGTTCGACAAGAATGGCGGGTTGGTGGTAGAGACGGAGCCGTCCGGCGCACTCATATATCTCGATAACGACGAAAAGGGCGTGTCCCCCATCACCATAGATAAGACAGTTCCCGATTTGCATGAGCTATCGGTATTCATGCCCGGTTTCAGCAAGCGTTCAAAGAAAATAAAGATTACTTCCGGATATGATTTGCACGCATTCATCAAGTTGGCAATTGATCCAAGTCAAAAGGCAAAATACACCGTAGAGGACAAGTTGACTGTTGCAACCGCAGCTGCCGTGCTTAAGGAACCGACCAATACCGTCAAAATCCTTGAGACACCGACCGGGTGGCTTCGGGTGAGAGATGAGCCTACTTTGGCAGGGTCTGAGTCAGCTCGCGTGAATCCTGGCCAACGATTCGAACTCCTTGAAGAGCAAACAGGATGGTTCAAGATACGGATAGATGGGCAAAAGGAAGGATGGATCTCAAACCAGTATGCGGAAAAGAACTAACCTTACTTCTTCCAGATAACCTTATTATAGAGAATATAGGAATAAGGGATGATGACACAGGCGATGATCAATACCTTATACATAATCCACTGCGCACCCGTGTCTCCGAACGTATTCAGAAGAAGCGTGAGTCCTACTCCTTGAATGATTATGGACCCAGATGACACGAGGTTGAACAATATGAATTTTTTGAAGTAACCAAAAAGGCCACCAGTGATTTTTTTATGCTGAAAACTCCAAAAATTATTGATAAAGAAATTGGATACAATGGCAATTTCAGCACTCATCATGTTTGCACTTGCCTTGGCGATATGGAATGCATTGATAAACAGCGATGCAAATCCAAAGTCGACCGCAAACCCCAAGAATCCAGTTATCACGAATTTGATGAAAGATGAGTGGGTGAGTACATAGAGAAATGTCTGGAAGATATATTGAATTGAATTTATCTTAGACACTCCCTCTGTCCTGTCGATGAACTGGATAGGTACCTCTCCAATACTTGCTTTTTGGTTGATTGCATGGTCTAAAAGCGCGACCTGGAACACGTATCCGGAATAGGATGCAACATGGGTAAGCGCTGATTTGATCACCCAGACCTTGATTGCACGGTATCCTCCGGTCCAGTCGGTGGTGCTAAGCCTCATGAATCCAAGGCGGACAAAAAGGTTGGCGCCGATTGAGAATAATTTTCTGTGAAATCCCCAATTTGCAGGGATGGAGCCGCCTTTGATATATCGGGACCCGATGACAAAGTCTGAGCCCTTTTCTATTTTTTTGAAGAAGGCAGGAAGATATGTTGGACTATGAGATAGGTCTGCATCCATTTCACATAAGACGAACGGATTCATATGCTCGATAGCATACGTAAATCCAGCGATATATGCCCTTCCCAATCCTTCCTTTTTTGTTTGAATGGAATGGACTGAGGGATATTTTTTCTGCATTTCCGCAACTTCGGTGATTGTCCCGTCGGGGGAAGAACTGTCGACGATAAGGAGTTCTATTTCCCAATTGGGGATAGTCTTTGTGACATTCATCACGGATTCAATCAACTGTGCGATATTGCCGCGTTCGTTGTATGTTGGAATGACGATGACCGCCTTTTTCATAGGATTGACTTGAAATATGCTATGGTGGATCCAAGGCCCTCCTCAAGGGATACTGCCGGGCTCCAATCTAGTAACTCTTTTGCTCTCGTGATATCAGGCTTCCTTCTTTGAGGATCATCCTGATCTATAGGGTATAACTGCACTGGCCCTTCTGAACCCGTTACTGTTTTAATTCTCTCAGCAATTTCTGCAATTGTCATCTCATTTGGATTCCCAAGATTGATCACTTCGCCTGAGGGCAATTGTTTGGTCGCAAGGAGGGTGAGTCCACGGACCAGATCGGACACATAACAGAATGAACGAGTCTGAAGGCCATTCCCGTAGATGGTGATGGGTACATTTTTAAGGGCTTGGACGATGAAGTTCGATACGACGCGACCGTCATCCACATCCATCCGCGGGCCATAGGTATTGAAGATGCGCGCGATACGGACCTTCGTATCATATTTCCTGACATAGCTCATGCACATTGCTTCCCCAAATCTTTTTGCCTCATCATAACAAGAGCGGACACCATTTGGATTTACGTTTCCCCAATAGGATTCAACCTGTGGGTGAATAAGTGGGTCACCATATACTTCGGATGTTGAAGCATACACTAAGACAGCTTTCTTTTTCGTTGCAAAGTCCAGTGCCCGCTTGGTACCGATGGAATTAACTTCAAGAGTTTCGATAGGATATTTCTTGTATTGAATGGGGGATGCGGGGGAGGCCATATGGAATACGATATCCACATCTCTCTCTATTCTTGCATAATCGAAGTTCAACACATTCGCTTCAATGAATTCGTATTTTCCATTTGAAAGGAGATGTTGGATATTCCTTTTGCTACCGGTCAGGAAGTTATCAATACCCATGACCATATGTCCTTCTGAAAGGAGATAATCGGTCAAATGAGACGCGATAAATCCAGCGGAACCCGTGATGACTATATTCATAACGTTATGATTTGATAACCGATGCTCTTCCGGTTGAAATATAAGTAAAACCAAGATCCTTCATGGTGGATGGATCATAGATATTGCGACCGTCAAAAATCATTGGCTGCTTCATGGACTCTCTTACTTTCTGCAAGTCGATATTCTTGAATTCATTCCAATCGGTTAAGATAACAAGCGCGTCAGATCCGGTGACGGCACCCATTGCATTTTCGGCATAGGTTATTGTTTCGCCAAATATCTTTTTAATATTCTTGGCGCCTTCTTGGTCATAGACGGTGAGTTTATATCCTTTTGCCAACAGTTCTCGGATGATATCAACGGAAGGTGCAAATCGGATATCGTCTGTATTAGGCTTGAAACTTAGGCCCCATATGGCGATATTCTTACCCGGTGCTTGCGCGACTATTTTCTCAAGCAAATTCATGCGCGCTCTATCATTAATCTCATCGACTGCCTCAAGAAGTTGTGTATTTATCTTCAATTCTTTTCCGGTGGAAATAAGTGCCTTCACATCTTTTGGGAAGCAAGATCCGCCGTAGCCAACACCTGGATCCATGAATACGCGTCCGATTCGTTTATCAAATCCGACAGCGTCCAGAACCATCTCTACGTTTGCCCCCGTCTTTTCACAGAAGAAGGAAATGAGATTAGCGAAGGAGATCTTCATGGCGAGGACGGAGTTTGAAGTGTATTTGATCAGCTCTGCTGAGGCCAAATCCGTGACGACTTTTTTTCCGGGGATTGGTGCATGTATTTTGAGAAGTAATTCAATTGCCCGTTTCGATTCGGAACCGATGACGACACGATCCGCTTGAAATGTATCATGAAGCGCACTTCCTTCACGCAAGAATTCGGGACAGGAGGCGACTGCAAAGTCAACATTGCTTTTCTTGTGTTGCACTATGATCTTTTCGATTTTTTTATTCGTTCCAACTGGAACTGTGCTTTTGCATGAGACGACGGTGAATGGGGATGAAAGATTTTTGCCTATTTTTTCAGCAACATCCAAAACAGTTGAAAGGTCTGCATCACCATTTTCTTTGGGAGGAGTGCCGACGGTGATGAATACTATCTCTGATGATGATACTGCTTTTTCATATTCTGTCGTAAAGATGAGGCGTCCTGCTTTGTTGTTCTTTTCCAATACTTCTTTGAGTCCCGGTTCATAGATGATAGGGTCCCCACTTCGTAGTCTCTCCAATTTTTCCGGTGTGTGACCGATGACATATACGGTGTTTCCAAAATCAGCGAAAGCGCATGCCGATACTAATCCAACATAGCCGTGCCCCACGATTGAAATCGTCATAGTGTTTGTAGTTGTTCTTTAATTCTTAATAACCCCTCCTCAAACGAACTCATCTGAGAAAAGGTGTTTTTTTTCGATACAATCTTTGCGAGCCGAGGGAGCGGTGCCTTGCCGACGATATATTCTGCAAGTGTCGTCTTTCCGATGAGTGAAGTATCAAGATTAAATGTCTTTGCTATCTGTAGGCAGGCGTCGTAAGGGGAAAGCGATTCCTTGCCGACAAGGTGATAGACCTCAGGGGAATAATTTGTCATGAGGTATTTCAATCCTGAGGCAATATCATCGATAAAAGTGGGAGTCATCAGCGAGTCCGCAATCATGTTTATCTGTTTTTTTTGTTCTATCAGCCATTTGAATGTCCGAAAAAAATCCTTTTTTTCTGCAAATTGTGCCCGATAAGGATAAGCGATCCTGACAATCATCGCATTGTTGCGTATGAATTTTTCTCCCTCATATTTTGTCTTGGCATAGACAGACAAAGGATTGGGGATGGATAGTTCATGATATGGCGGATGTTCTCCGTCAAAGACAAAGTCAGTTGAGATATAGATAAACTTGCGCTGCAATGATTGAGTGACTTCAAATACATTTTTTGTTCCTTCGACATTTATCTTATGGGCGAGATCTGCATTCGTTTCTGCTCCTGCGACATTCGTATATGCAGCCAAATGCAACATGAGATCGAACCGGGTTGTGGACAATGTCGAATGGACTGCATCTCGGTTGGTGATATCCATTGAGTCCTGGGAGAAGGAGATGAATTCGAATGTGTCTTTTAGGAGTTCGACAATCCGTGAACCAACCAATCCATTAGCACCGGTAAGGGCAATCTTCATCATGAGGAGTATTGTGTTTTGTAATACTGTTGGTACTCACCGCTTTTTATCCGCTGCCACCAGGATGCGTTGCTCTTGAACCATTCAATCGTTGCCTGTAGCGCTTCGTCGAAAGAATATTTTGGACTCCATCCCAGTTCATTATGGATAGTCGTCCAGTCAATGGCATAGCGTCTGTCATGCCCGGGACGGTCTTTGACATATTCAATTGAAGACTCGTCTTTTCCCATATGGGTAAGGATTTTTTTTATGACGTCGATATTGGCGATATCATCCGTCTGTCCGCCGATGAGATAGGTCTTGCCGATCGTGCCCTTTTTTATTATCATGTCAATCGCTTCACAGTGGTCAAGTACGTAGAGCCAATCGCGTACATAGAGACCATCTCCGTAGACCGGGACCTTTTTCCCTTCGATTATGTTGGTTATCGCAAGTGGAATGAGTTTTTCCGGGAAGTGATAGGGGCCAAAATTATTGGAACAGTTGGAAAGTGTGTATTGCAATCCGTATGTGTCCCCATATGCTCGTACCAAGTGATCCGATCCCGCTTTGGATGCTGAATAGGGACTATGTGGATCATAAGGAGTCGTATCTGTAAATTTTTCCGTCGAGTTAAGAGGTAATGCTCCAAATACTTCGTCAGTTGAAATGTGGTGGAAACGAGGAATCTTATTTTTCAGTGCAGCTTCAAGAAGGACATGTGTCCCAACGACATTCGTCTGGATGAATGGGGATGAGTCGATTATCGATCTGTCGACGTGGCTCTCTGCAGCAAAGTGTATGATGATGTCGACACCTTGTGTCTTTTCATTGACGAGCGCTCGGTCACAGATATCGCCTTGGACAAACAGATAGTTGGGGTTTTTCTCGACCTCCTTGAGGTTTTCCAAGTTTCCCGCATAGGTAAGTTTATCGAAGTTAATTATCGAATCCTGTGGGTACTTTTTCATCCAGTATAAAATGAAGTTCGAACCAATGAAGCCTGCACCACCCGTGACGAATAATTTCATATAGGTATATTATACCGACTTGCCATAAAATTGCTAGTTTAGCTTCTTGATTTTGTTGGAGGGGTGTAAAATAGGTGAGTATGGCAGGTATAGCACACGTTGAGCTTGTAGGAGTGCCGTTTACGCGAAATACAAATCTACAAAGGGGGGAGGGGTTGATTGCGTTTGGACAGATAAGACTTCCTCGCCTTGTATTCTTTTATGACGATCAGACAGGTGAGGAGGGATTCCGACCTGCAAAAAAAATCCCCTATCCGGTGGAAACCCTACGCCATATTCCACTGAGTGCATTAGTATATGATCACACCTGGGCACGACCAACATTGTCATCGGCATTAAAAGAAGGAACTTCAAGCCGGTTCGTTGACACTGATGCTGCAATCCGAGCTCGGGGTGGGAGCCTTCAAGGGCTGCCGAAAGTGGATGGATTTACTCTTCGTGAGACTATTGCCTCGCTGGTCGATGAGGCTGAAAGGAAAAAAAGAGAAGTGACCTATGGTCCAGAAGTCGCAGCGGTCTTTCAAGGCGCAAAAAAACACACCGAAAAAATAAGTGGATTTGCTTCCCCACGCACAGCACTTGATTTAGTAAAAGCGAGAAACAGGAAGCGATATAAAGCCCGTCAGGCGACAATTGAGAAAAAGAATCGGGAAGTAAGCTTCCCATAAGATACTTGCCATTTCCGGCCACCTCCGGGGTGGCCAGGCACGAATTATGTTTATTTCACGGGAAATGTGACTTCGTATACCTGCCAATGATCTGGGAGCTTCCTCATCTTGAGGGTTATTGTTTGTTTGTCTTTCTCCCTAATCTCAACACTTGCCACATCATCCACTTGGATCACTTGTGCGGTTATCAACATAATAAACACGGTGTGTGGTTTATAGAGTGCAAAAAAAGTCCCTGACTCGACACCTTTTCTTATAATAGCCTTCGTTGTATTGGCTGCCGCAGGCTTTAAGTTCTTTTGAAGCGCATTCATGAGGGTGGTCCTGAGTTGAAGAAGTATATTGTCTGAATTTTGCTCCGTATCATTATTCTTGAATTTTTGTGCGACATATGTGTCGACTATTTGGTCAACATCAGCATATTTCGTAAATGCCTGGTAATCACGAACACTAACTGCCTGATAGGCATTAAAGAGCGAATACTGGGGAGTGGTCCGCACATATGTCCAAGAAAAATAGACAAAAAGGAGGATAAGAAACAAAAAAAGAGGTAACGATAATTTATTCATCTGGATTTATAGTACTTTGTATTCACGATTCTATCCAACATTTTCCAGCGTTTGTCTTTGATTGGGTGAGGGATGTCGTCTGGCATGTATTTGTATGCATGGGTGCCACGGCGGTTTGAATAGATGGAGATATAGGCTTTGTCGAAGTGTATTTTCTCGCAGAGCTTCACGGTATTCTGGAACTCTTCCTCAGTCTCGCCGCAGAAGCCGACAATGATATCGGTCGTCACATGTGCTTCAGGCATTTTTTTCTTTATCCGCTCGTATAGATCGACATATTCTTGGGCTGTGTACCAACGATTCATGCGCTTTAAGACCGCATCATCTCCTGACTGGACGGCAAGGTGGAAGGTACGTGTAATATTTGTGTGTTTTGCGATTGTGTCAATAAGTTCATCCGAAAAATCCCAAGGGTTACTTGATATGAAATTGACTTCATCAAATCCGATATTGGCGACGGCCTCAAGCAGATGGGGAAAGAGTGTCGGGATCCTATGTTTTCCTAAGTGTTTTACGTATACCGGTTTCAGGTCCTGTTGTTTTTTTCCTTCAAGGACGATATCTGAACCATATGAGTTGACGTTCTGTCCAAGAAGAAGTACTTTTTTGAACCCTTCATCGAATGCTTTTTGTGCTTCCGTGACAATGTCGTCAAATGCGCGACTCACCTCTCGTCCGCGGGTAAAGGGAACGACACAATAGGTGCAGAAATTGTTACATCCGTTTGAGATGGGGATGAGTGCAACTGAACCGTCTTGGCGAAGGGGAGCAAGCTCAAATCCAATCTCTTCAAGTGGAATAAACTGATCTGCTGCTGGCATCCGACGATGAAGCTCCTTCATCATCTTACCCGTCTTGTCCCGATGTGCCATTCCTGTCATGCAACCGGTTATCACTATCTCAAACTCCTCCCCGACTGCATTCTTTTTCGCTTTGAGAATCCCTAAATTATTCACCATGCCATACACTTTATTCTCTGCCGCTTCCTTAATCATGCAGGTAGTGATGACCACATAGGAGGCTTCTTCAAGGGTTTTTGCGCGCACCATCCCTGCCGCCTCGCAGTAGGCAGCAATCCGCTCGGAGTCGGCGACATTCTGTTGACAGCCGAATGTATGGATAAAGTAGCGTTTCATGAACGTTGCTTCTTGTCGATAATGAAAAAAAAGAGGGCAAGCAGAACGGCGACTATCATGAATGCGATCAGTTTCTCTATTCCGGAGAGGAATAAGCTGGCGCATCCAAGGATGCCCGTGATGAACCAGTAAAATACCGCAATACGACGTTTCCCCCATCCCAGTTCCATCAAACGATGGTGGAAATGTCCGCGGTCCGCCTTGAACGGCGAAACTCCCTTCTTTATGCGTCTGATGAGTGTGTAAATCGCATCGATCATAGGAATAGCGAGGACGACGATAAATGTCCCTATTTTGCCAAACGACAGGATGGATAGGACTCCTAACCAGAATCCGGCGAGCGCCCCTCCGCCATATCCCGGCATGATTTTCTGTGGGTAAAAATTGAAGGGAAGAAAGCCGATAAAGACGCCGGAAATGATAAAGGCAAAAAACATGACGTTTGACGTTGAGACATCATGAGCGATGAACCGTTGGGAAAGTATCCCTAAAAATAATGCTGCGACAGCGACAAACCCAGGCATCTGTCCATCAACTCCCTTGCTCCAGTTGATCATGTTCGTTATCCACGTAAGCCAAATAAGCGCGAGGATGTCGGCAAAAGGGAGAACCGAATGCTTGCCGAACAGTTCGAATGTGATTCTCCATGTATCAAGTCGGATAGCCTCCCCGAAAGGATTTGAGATGAATGGGATACCAAGTCCAAATCCGATGACAAGACCAGAAATCAGAAGATTAATCCCAAATCGGAGATAAGGTGAAATATCATAATAGTCGTCCAACACGCCGATGATGACAGTAAGGGTACTTGCGATGATTATGCCGATATAAAGTTTATTGAGGGTGACGAATAAGAGAGAAGTGATGAGGAATCCAATAAAGAGCGGAATACCGCCACCTCTGGGAATGATACCGACATGGGTATGGGCAGGGTGTTTGCGCACCTTACTATCCGTAACGAGTCCAAACCGTGTGGCGAAATAGATGGTAGGCGGGGTGAGAAGGTAGGATATACATGCTGCGATACCAAAAGCTAATATGAATTCCATAGAGCGTCAAGAAACAAGTAATACAATCCTTATAAAGATATACGTGCTGATGAGCATCAATACAGTATTGGTATGGCGAATGACTGAGCGGGTAAACGTATCTTGCAAGAAAAACCGCCTCAAAAGAAGCGTATTTGCGATAACGAGTCCATTCATGAGAAGCGGAATGATAAAGATCATCCACCATTCAACAAGCTGATCTTCCCCTACGGGGAGTGAGTAAAAAAGTGGGATTTGTGGAGGGATGGAACGCATCCGCACAAGATACATTCCCAGCTGTATAAGATTTGCGCTTATGAGTAATCCAATCATAGGACATCCCTATTATACTCTACTATCCCCCTTGCACTCAGAAAAAAAATACAGTAATATCTGCGCATGACATAAAAAAATCCTCTCCTTCTTACCTTTTATTATCATTTTTTTATGATTCACATGATAGATAAACAACTTCTCGCGTTAGTCAAAGCAGAAAAAAAGCGACAAAAGGAAGGGATTGAACTCATCCCATCAGAAAACTTTGCGTCCTCCTCTGTCCGGTCGTATTTGAGCACTGAATTTGTCAACAAATACTCAGAAGGATATCCAGGCAAACGGTATTATGGAGGGAATGAAGTGGTTGACGAAGTCGAACGACTGACCCAGGAGCGTGCAAAAAAACTATTCGGAGTTCCTTTCGTGAACGTACAACCATATTCAGGTTCACCAGCGAATTTGGCCGTATATCTTGCGGTCTGCAAACCAGGGGACAGTGTCATGGGGCAAGGTCTCACCGCAGGTGGACATCTGACCCATGGACATAGCGTATCAGCGACAGGAATCTTTTACGAGAGCCATCAGTACGGCGTGGATCCTGCATCACCTGATCTTTTTGATTATGATGCAATACTCAAATTGGCAATGCAATACAAACCGAAACTCATGTGGGTCGGGGCAACAGCACATCCTCTCCAATTCAACTATAAGAAATTCAGCGAGATTGCGGAAAAGGTGGGAGCAGTTTTGGCTGCAGATATCGCCCACATTGCGGGCTTGATTGTGGGTGGGGTACACCCGAGTCCTGTTCCGTATGTGCATATCGTCACGACAACAACTCACAAGACTCTCCGAGGTCCTCGTGGCGCAATGATAATGGTCACGCAAAAAGGGCTTGATGCGTATCCCGATCTTGCCGACCGGATCAATAAGGCGGTATTCCCGGGACTGCAGGGCGGTCCACACGACAATCAGACATTAGCGATAGCCGCAGCACTGAACGAAGCTTCAACAAGTGAGTTCAAGTCGTATGCAAAACAGATAGTCACAAACTCGCTTGCGCTTGCCAACGAATTGAAAAAGCAAGGATTCAAGTTGGTAGGAGGCACTTCAGAGAACCATTTGATTCTTGTCGACTTGACCACAGTAATGGGACCAGGTGCCGGTATCTTCATGCAAAAAGCACTTGATGCGGTGGGTCTTACCATGAACAAAAACACGGTGCCAGGAGAACAGTCAAGTCCCTTCTATCCGTCCGGAGTGCGTCTCGGGACGCCTGCTGCAACCAGTCGAGGCATGAAGACATCCGATATGAAGAAAATTGGGCAGTTCATGGGC
The DNA here is from genome assembly GCA_049304055.1 of Microgenomates group bacterium. Taxonomy (GTDB): domain Bacteria; phylum Patescibacteriota; class Microgenomatia; order UBA1406; family GWC2-37-13; genus JAKBEU01. The sequence goes on along the minus strand of JBAQNT010000001.1, from coordinate 237,537 downwards.
CAAGTCCTTGCAGAAATAAAGGATTACAGATTACCAAGTGACAAGGAATCCAGATTGGCGACCTTGAAGAAATACGACATCATGCTTGCAAAGAATGCGACACTCAGGAAAATCCGTATTGAAGTGCGGACAATGGCAAAACGGTTTCCGTTACCGTGATGACTGGATGGTGTATGTGCCGTTGCTGAGTATGAATGCACGTATTGGGTAGATGGGGAGCGTGAATCTGACATCGTCGTTGTGTATCAATGTCTTCCCTACATACCACGGCAGCTCTTCATAGGTCTTTTTATAGATAAACACCTTCGTGTTGGGGAGATAGTATTGTGCCGGATGAAAATCATATTCATGCGTCACATAGAGTGCATCTGATGGCTTCATTTCATGGCGCATGATAGTAAAGACCGACTTGAGCGGAGATTTTGTCCGCATCCGTACCTGTGTGTCAGCATAGGAGAACATAAGGACTATGACAAGAAGCAGGGTCCCCAATTTCGCGTACTTCTGGTGGATACTTTCTATCGACATGATCATGAGTATGGTTAGGCCAACGGAGGAAAAAATAAGATACCGAGGGAGAAATACCGGTTTCCAAAAAGAAATGATGCCGACACAAAGTGGTATCAAAAGAGCCCATCCTCCATAGAGGAATAACAAACTTCGCTTGTTCTTTGCATGATATGTCCGATAAAAGAAATAGGCGAAAAGCATCCATAGGATGGCGGAAATATGGGGTAGGTAGGCAAAAGTCACCCATGCGCTTTTTTCATATCCGGTCAACAGGATAGAGGGAATAAGGAACAACTCATTGAGAGTCATTGGCAGTATCCAAAACTGTTGGACCACAGGTGGGCGGGCGAACAACACTACTCCTATCCAAGGAATATACCAAACCATCGCGCGAAGGAGCGGCCTTATGTACAACTTCCACTCGTGTCTATGTAACATCACCATATACACGAAATGAAACGCAAGTATCAAAGCAAGGAAGTAATGAGTAAGGAGCGCGAGTACTGCAGAAATGGCGTAAAGTGAATAATTTTTTTTGGATAAGAGATAAAACAACGCAGTACCAAGAAATGCCATCATCGTGTACATGCGCGCCTCAAATGCATAGTAGTGCAGGAGGGGATTTAATATGACAAGGAGGAGGTACCAATAACTTTTTTTTGCCGATAGATGCAGTTGTTCATGCAGTATCTTGAACACGAGATAGATTGTCGCCCAAAAAAAGATGAATGACAATGAGCGAAGAGCAAGTTCCGATGTCCCAAAAATGGTCATCCATACCTTAAGCAATAGATAGTACAGAGGAGGGTTTGAGTCATGGGCAGTTGACCAAAGAAGAGAAAAGAGGGGTTGCTTTGCCATGAGATAGGAAAAGGCTTCATCTCTCCAAAAACTGGAGACAAGATAAGTAAGCGGTGTCCGTTCAAATATAAACGAAATCATATTTTTTCGGTTACCTTATACGTAATGTTTTTCTTCAGTATAACTCGGGTATGAGACTCAAGCGCCGGAAGTGCCGAGAGGAGGAATGAGATGATAGGTAAGAAATACCACTGGATGAACATGAGTGGGAGAGAGGTTATAGGAGTGTCGACATTCATCTTGCGTCTGATGTGGATATCGATATAGATATAGACAATAATCATGGATGAGGAAATAGTCAGGATGAATCCCGAGAGTTGGGGAAGAAGGAATCCGAGAACGCTATTCTTGAAGGCGGGATTAATGAGGGGAGGAAGGGATGCGCTTATGGTGAGGATGAAAAATGAAACGGGCCATAACAGGTGATTCTTTGAAATGAACAATATCTTCTTGAATTTTTCGCCAAACGGGATGTGAGGCGTGACCGCCGATTGCCTGAGGGCATATCCGATATCACTCACTCCCCATGCCCATCGCTTTTCTTGCTCATAGCGTGTCTTGAATGTCTGGAGGGCGCTGCCGGCAAACACCGCGTCACTTCCGATAAGCGTATAGAGAGGGATCGTGCGGACAAGTGCACCATGCTTGAAGAATGCCTGAAGGAACACATGCCAGTCTTCCGGAATAATATCCACGTCCCAATAGTCAATTTCCTCAATGAGCCACAGACTGACAGAGTAGGTGGAAATCTGGATAAGGTTATGTTTTTGGGACAAGAATGCCAGGCGGAGGATTGAGGAAAGGGTAGCTTGTATGCGAATGAACACAGGCAACTTCCAGAAATTATTATAGAGAAGGACAGGCGCCCAATAGAAGTGATAAATGCGATGGACATCATTGGTGTAGGAGTGGGTAAGATACGAAAAATAATTTACAGGGAGTGTGCTGTCCGCATCGCAAATAGTGAGGACGACCTCTTTGGGATCCTTGCCCTTTTCCCTGCAGTAACGCGAGACTATCTGTGCTGCAGCAGTCTGATTACTTGCTTTTCCAGCCTCTTCATGCGCTTGGAGTACATGATAGGATTCGATAATATCTTCAAAGAAATCTCCATACTCGCTTCGGATGGAGCTCGCCTTATCTTTTGCTTCATCTTCCCGCTTTTCGAATGCGAGAACGAGGATTATTTTTTTGAACGGATAGTCGTTTTTCACTATCCGGTCAATGGTCTCTTTCAGCTTATAGAGCGGTTCCTTGTAGTTTGGGATGATGATGAAATGGGAAATCTGTTTCGTATTTTTGGCATTATCTTTTACCATTGAGTGGAAAGGAACCTGTTCGTTCGCATGAAGTAAGCTGTAGGAGAGGGTGCTGTAGTAGACAGTCTCCAGACAGTTATAGAGAAAATAAAGGTCGAACGCAATGATGAAATAGGCAACAAGTGCAGGGTGAAAAGGAGAAAGCCATAAGGGGAGCGTGATAAGAAACCACGAGAACACGGGAATGATGAGATCGAAAATCCTTCCCAAAAAAGGATGACATTCTTTTTTTACTGACATGTGTATATTATACCGCAGTATAATAGAGCAATGAACTCATTCGCACAGGCCTACAAATCGCTCAATAGCCAGCAGAGAAATGCGGTTGATGCGATAGAAGGTCCTGTGATGGTGATTGCAGGTCCTGGAACGGGCAAGACCCAGATATTGACGCTGCGCATCGCAAACATCCTTGAGAAAACACAGGCTAACCCAGAAAATATCCTTGCGCTCACCTTTACCGAGAACGCCGCGCTTGAGATGAAGGAGCGCTTGAGTGGGCTTATCGGGCCTGATGCCTTCCGCGTACAGATAAATACCTTCCATGGATTCTGCAATGAATTGATACAAAAACACTTCGACATGTTCCATCATTTGGCCTCCTATTTGCCGATAAGTGCACTTGAGGAAATACAGCTCATCCAAGAAATCGTCGAAAGTGAGACATATGTCTATTTACGTCCTCAAGGTGATCCTGCATATTATTATCATCCGATACGATCCGCCATTTCTTCACTAAAAAAAGAAGGTGTGAGCCCAGCCCAGTTCATCAAGGCGGTTGATACGTGGAAGAGTGATTTTGAAAAGCGCGATGATCTCATACATACAAAAGGCAAATATAAAGGAAAAATGAAGGGATTTGCGATAGACGAAATCAAACATATAGAGAAGAACAAGGAGTTCGGACGGGTGTTCCAGCTTTATCAACAAAAACTGCAGGAAAAAAAGATGTATGACTTCAACGACATGATTATTGAAGTCATTCGTGCATTCAAACGGGATAGTGAGTTTTTGTCCCAAATACGCGAACTCTATCAATATATCCTGGTCGACGAACATCAGGACACCAACAATGCACAAAACACAATAATAGAATATATATGTGGTCTGGATGACTTCCCCAATTTATTTGTCGTTGGAGACGAAAAGCAGTCCATTTTCCGGTTCCAAGGAGCGTCCCTTGAGAACTTTTTATATTTTCAAAAGACATTTCCCCGCGCAACACTTATCTCCCTTGAGGAGAATTACCGTTCGACCCAAAAGATACTCGACACAGCTCACGCACTTATCCAAAACAATCCCCATAGCATCTCAGGTAAGACCTACCTGAAGGCACAATCTGCGTACCCTGAAGTCGCAATCAATATAACAAAATACAGCAACCCCCATCAGGAACTGTCGGAAATCGCGTCTGGCATACAATCCCTTCATGAGGGTGGTGCCGCATATGAACAAATAGCGGTGATAGTGAAAAAAAATGCCGATGTTTTATCCCTTGCGTCGGTACTAGAAAAATATAATATTCCAGCCCTTATTTCTACAGATGAATCTGTCTTTACGGATTTATTCATCCAAAAATTCACCACTCTCTTGCGCGCAATCTATTCGGTAGGAGACGATATCGTGCTTTCAAAGGTCCTCCTCATGGATGTTTTTGAAGTCAATCCACTGGACGCTTTTAAAGTCATCGAAGATGCGCATAAGCAAAAAAAGACCCTTTGGGACTACTGTCGGGATCCAGAGATCCCAAAAGCTATTTTTTCAGCAACTCAACTTCTGTTGGATTGGAAAAAGTGGAGTGAGAACGAGAGCATCGATGAATTATTTGTAAGGATATTGAACGAGTCGGGGATGATGGCACGAATATTGAAGGAACCAAGCTCCCTTACAATCCTTGAAAAATTGCACGTACTGTATGAGGACATCAAAGAATTGCAGCGCAAAAACCATAAACTGTCCCTGCAGGATTATCTTACCTACTTAGATTTGCTTGAAGAGCATAGTATCGCACCTCACATAAAAGTCATGAAGCGCAGGATAGGAAGCGTCTATATAACTACCGCCCATAAAGCGAAGGGTCTGGAATTCGAACATGTATTTATCCCGAAAACGACAGATTCCTACTGGGGCGCTTCGCGTGGTCAGACATCGCTCATCCATCTGCCCTGGAACTATTTGTCACGGGTAGAACTGCTCCCTGAAAAAAAAGAGGATATCATTGAGGAAGAGCGACGACTTTTCTATGTCGCCCTTACCCGCGCGAAAAAAGAGCTTCACCTGTCATTCAGCGCACAAAATGAAGAAGGAAAGGCGCAAATTGCCTCCCGGTTTATCTTTGAGATCCCATCGGAATACGTGAAGGAGTTGGCGGTCGAGGAACTCCCTCATGCGGCACAAGAAAGGATCTCAACCTATCTTTCGCCTAGCATGACAGATACTGCGTCATTCAACAAGATAGAGATACAGGATTATGTACGAGCTCGCTTTATCCGTAACGGAATATCGGTGAGTGCACTCAACAACTTCATCACTTGTCCTTGGCGCTATGTTTTCCGCAATCTCATCCGTCTTCCTGATGTGAGAGGGTACTATATGCTGTTGGGGACGGCAGTACACGATACAATCAGGGAGTATATCTCACAAAAGAAAAAGAGTGTCGAGTGGAAAGAGGATGATCTTATCCGTTACTTTGACGAATCAATAAGTCGATATTCTGCATCGGAAAAAGACCTAACACTCCTTTCAGAAAAAGGGTCCGCCATTATCCGAGCCTATTTCCAAAAGCGGATGCAAACGTGGGATACGAACCGGGAAACCGAGCTTGTCATTCCCAACATCTCTCTTGATACTGACATCACCATCAACGGTAAGATAGACATGATCGAATTCAAGAATAAGACGGAGGTCGTGGTCTACGACTTCAAGACGGGAAAAGCGAAAAGCCGGAATGCGATACTGGGGGAGACGCAGGCACACAACAAAGACTATTATCGACAACTCGTGTTCTACAAGCTTCTCTTGTCACTCTATAAAAAGGGTGTCTACACAATGACGGAGGGAACAATAGAGTTTGTGGAGTCATCCCTCCTTGGAGACATCAAATACGAGTCATTCACCCCATCAACTGAGGAGGTTTCAAAACTGAAGGAAGATATACGAAATATGAAGGACAGTGTACTCAATCTTTCATTTTGGGATACCCGATGCGAAGATAAGGATTGCCCATACTGCAAACTTCGGGAGCATTTTTATCGCCCACTACGATGATGAGGTGCTTCTTTACTATACATCTCGAAAATCGAAACAAGCGTGAATACAAAATAAAGTGCACATACTATCGGAACAGTCCTCATGGTTGTTGGATAGAGAATGAACAAGAGCGCTGAGATAATCATGGGGATATGTGTTCCATGAAGTCCTGCCTGTAAGCATTTCTTAAAGTGTGTCCGGGAAAAAAATATGCGGAAGACCAGAAATGAAAATGCTGCAGAAAGTATTATGGATGCTGTTGTGAAAATTATAAATACGAGTGGGAGCAAAGTGACCATAGCTAGGTTGTAGTAGGAGAGGAGCGGAGTAAACAATGCATTTATTTTTTCTTCAAACTGTGGCATCTGCTCTTTTGAAATGGTGTAATCGCGCATTTTGTCGTAGGGGGAAATACGCTGATATCGCCTATATGAAATCTGCATGCCGTCCTTTTTCAGGAATAGGAAGGGGATGGGGCTGATGGTGCGAGGGGCATCATCCTTGGCGTTAGCCATGAATACAAATAATGGCTTTTCCTTATGTTTTACCCATATAAACACAGGAAGGTCGCTATTGGATGTCAGTTGACCCTTGTGTATACGCAAAATGACAGTGTCAGGAAATTGGGCAAAACTTCTAGTGATATCGTTTTTATATTGGAGCAATTTCGAAAGCGGGTATTTATATGAAAACGCAAACGTGAAAAGTCCCGTCAGAACAAGCAGTATAGTGATATAATAGTGCAGAGAGTAAAAAAAACGTATATGAAGGAGTTTTGGATAGTAGATATCTTGAGGAATAACAGAGTTTAGGGAAGTTGTCAAAATGGCCTTGACTTTTTTCATACTACGTTTTATCATAGAGAAGTCAGAAAAAAATTGCAACTTCATCTATTGAAGTGAGAATTTTTCTTTATTAATTTATATTATTTTTCCTATGGCAGACGGCGTCTTTCAGAGAAATAAACCTCATTTGAACATCGGTACCATTGGTCACGTGGATCACGGAAAAACCACAACCACTTCAGCAATTCACTACGTTCTTTCAAAAAAAGGACAAGCAAAATTCTTAAAATACGAGGATATTGATAAGGCTCCAGAAGAAAGAGCACGTGGCGTCACCATCAACCTCCATCACTCAGAATACGAAACAGATTCACGACACTATGCACATATTGATGCTCCAGGACATGCTGATTACATCAAGAACATGATCACCGGTGCCGCTCAGATGGATGGTGCAATACTCGTTGTATCAGCTCCAGACGGTCCAATGCCTCAGACAAGAGAGCACATCTTACTTGCAAGCCAGGTTAACGTTCCAGCAATCATCGTTTTCTTAAACAAAGTGGACATGGTCCAAGATAAGGAAATCCTCGATCTCGTTGAAATGGAAGTAAGAGATCTTCTCACAAAATACGGATTCCCAGGAGACAAGGTTCCAGTCATCAAGGGTTCAGCTCTTAAAGCTCTCCAAGATGATCCAGAATCAATCAAACAGATTGAAGAACTCATGCACCAAGTTGATACATACTTCCCAGAGCCAACTCGTGCGACAGACAAACCATTCCTCATGCCTATTGAAGACGTATTTACGATTCAAGGACGTGGAACAGTGGTTACAGGTCGTGTCGAAAGAGGATTGCTCAAGCTCAATGAAGAACTTGAGATCGTCGGATTGAAGGAAACAAGAAAAACTGTCGTTACCGGAATCGAAATGTTCAAGAAAACACTCGATGAGGCACGTGCAGGAGACAACACAGGTATCCTTATCCGAGGAATCGAAAAAGCAGATGTACAAAGAGGTCAAGTTCTTGCAAAACCAGGAACAATCAAGCCACACACAGAATTTGAAGCTGAAATTTACGTCTTGAAAAAGGATGAAGGTGGAAGACACACAGCATTCTTCAATGGATACAGACCACAATTCTATGTCAGAACAACCGATGTTACCGGAGAAGTCATTCTCCCAGCAGGAGTTGAGATGGTTATGCCTGGAGACAACGTAAAGGTCACCGGAAAGCTTATCTATCCAGTAGCTATGGAAGAAGGATTGAAATTCGCTATCCGAGAAGGTGGTCACACAGTTGGAGCCGGAGTCGTAACAAAAATTATTAAATAATAGGTCTATTTAAGAGCACTTTTACACTATGCCTAAAGGAAGAATTCGAATCAAAATGAAGTCTTACGATTATCGTATAATCGACGAGACATGTCAGAAGCTTGTTGACACAGCAGTCAGGACAGGTGCCTCAGTCATGGGACCTATTCCGCTCCCAACAAAGGTTGAAGTGTTTGTTGTGAACAAAGCGACATTCATTGATAAGAATTCCAGAGAGCATTTTGGACTAAAGACTCATAAGAGATTGATAGATATATTGAACCCAACAAATCAGACAATTGATTCACTGATGCACTTAGAGCTTCCAGCCGGTGTAGAAGTTGAAGTCAAGATGTAATTGTTGGCTTGATAAAGACGAGTTTATATTATATAATCACAAAGTTCCGGATAGGAAAAATGTGCCTTGTCCGCAGGGCATATTTTTTTTCCACATTGTCCGATAAGTTATATTAACGCTATGGACAGGTTTATTTTAGGTATTAAAAAAGGTCAATCACAAAGATTTGACAAAAACGGTTCCCGACTTGCAGTTACCATTATCGAGACAGCCCCAAACTATCTTCTTGATATTAAGCTTGCAGAAAAAAACGGTTATAATGCCGTAGTCGTGGGTTTTAAGGAAGGAAAAAACATACAAAAACCAGTACAAGGACTTCTTAAGAAAGCAAAAGTAGAGAAACAACTCAAACATATCTCAGAATTCAGATTCGATCCAACAGTACTTACTGTTTCAGAAGTCGAAGGAAAAAAAGCAATCTCATTCGGAGATGTCGTAGTCACAGTCGGACAGGAATTAAAACCAAGCCAATTATTCAAATTGGATGACATGGTCAGCGTAACAGGCACAGGCAAAGGAAAAGGATTCCAAGGAGTCGTTCGCAGACACCACTTTAAGGGAGGATCCAAAACTCACGGACAATCAGACAGACTGCGTGCTCCAGGATCAATCGGAATGTCTACAACCCCAGGACGTGTATTCAAAGGAAAAAGAATGGCAGGTCGTATGGGAAATGAAACTGTCACAGTAAAGAATCTTGCCGTTGTTGAAGCAAATGACACAAGTTTGGTCGTCGGTGGTTTGGTGCCAGGCGCAATCGGCGGTTTAATTCGAATTAAAAGAAATTCATAATGACTATGAAAGCATCAAAAGAAATTACAGTAAAACAATACACTCTTGACGGAGTTGAGTCTGGGACAGCAGAGCTTACAAAAGAGCTTCTCTCATACACCCCAAACAAGGTGCTCCTTGCACAGTATGAGCGCATGTATCTTGCAAACCAAAGAGAAGGTAACGCTTCCGCACAAACACGAGCAGAAGTCACCGGTTCAACAAAGAAAATATACAAACAAAAAGGGACAGGAAATGCACGACACGGATCAAGAAAAGCGCCTCTCTTTAAGGGTGGTGGAGTCGTTGGCGGTCCAAAACCACAGGAACACAGACTAGAATTCTCAAAAAATCAAAGAAAAGGCGCACTCTTAAGTGCAATAGCATACCAAGTACAACAGGGAACAGTCTCAGTACTTACCTCAGATGTGAATGAATTGCCAGCAAAAACAAAAACAGTTGCACAGTTTATCGCAAAGACGAATATGGAAAAAGGTTCTACACTTTTTGTCCTTCTCGATGCAAAGGCAACGGGATTCGTCAAATCAGCAAGAAATATAGAGCGCGTCACAAGCACCCATATGGGGTCGCTCAACGTTCATTCCCTTCTTGAAGCAAGGCATATAGTAGTTGTTGCGGAAGCCTTCAAAACAATGCAACAGATGTTTACAAAATAATGAAAAACACCATTTTAAAGTCACCTGTTGTCACAGAAAAAGCAACAATGCTCGCTCAGAAGAACGTATATGCATTTTTAGTCGCAACATTGGCTACAAAAGACCAAATCCGTCATGCAGTTGAAACATTATACGGCGTGTCAGTCGGTTCCATACGCATCGTAGTCCGCAAGGGAAAAGTCCAGCGCGTGGGAAAAAGAATGGTACCAAAATTGCATACAAACAAGAAAGTTGCATATGTTACCGTTACAAAAGGAACAATAAGTTTATTCCCAAAAGCATAATTTGAATACTGATATGAATACCTCATCTATAAGACCAGAAAAAAAACTAACAGAACTGCTTCAGAAGCACTCTGGACGGAATAACGCAGGTCGTATCACCGTGCGACACCAAGGTGGACGCCACAAGAGATACTACCGTATGATCGACTTCAAACGTGATAAACGTGATATGGAAGGCGTGATAAAGACAATAGAATACGATCCAAACAGAAATGTAGACGTATGTTTGGTCGAATACACAGATGGCGAAAAAAGATATATCTTGAAGCCAAATGAACTCAAGGTAGGGGATGCTATCTACTCCGGTGAAAAAGCGGATATCAAGGCTGGAAATGCACTTCCACTTCGCCTGATCCCAATCGGTATCGAGATCCACAACCTGGAACTCTTCCCAGGACAGGGCGCAAAGCTCATCCGAGGTGCAGGTACAGCGGGTGTCATCGTCGCTAAAGAAGGATTGTTCGTACACGTAAAACTGCCATCAGGAACAGTAAGAAAGTGTTTTGGTGAAGCATATGCGACAATCGGCATGCTTGGAAATATTGAACATAAAGATGAAATATTAGGAACAGCCGGTGCAAGCAGACACAGAGGAGTTCGTCCTACTGTCCGTGGTACTGCCCAGAATCCTCGAAGCCATCCACACGGTGGAGGAGAGGGTAGAACTGGTGAAGGTATGCATCCAAAGACGCCATGGGGTAAATCGGCCAGAGGAACAAAAACACGCAACAAAGTTAAATGGAGTAATAAATTCATCGTAAAATAATATGGAAGCAAAAGCATCAGTTACAGACGTACACACAACACCAAAGAAATTAAGGATTCTCTTGGATGACGTAAAAAAGATGAAACCAGTGAAAGCAATGGAACATCTTATGTACTCACCAAAGAAATCAGCAGAGATTCTTTACAAGGTTATCAAATCAGCAGTGGATAACGCGAAAGCGACTTTACAGATTGATGCCAATCTGTTAGAATTTAAGCTTTTAAAAGTAGACCAAGGACACTCATTACGAAGATACAATCCAGGAGGAAGAGGGACCGCAAAACCATACAGAAAGCAATTTGCCCATATTTCAGTAGTTGTTGGCCTCAGTAAGGGTAATGAAGCTAAACTTGCGGTCAAGAAAGAAGAAAAAAAGACAGAAAGCACAGAAACGGCAAAAACAGATGAGAAAAAGACATTAAAAGTTGCTAAGAAACCTTCCCTAAAAAAGAAGACCGCAGCACAAGTAAAATAATAAATGGGACAAAAAGTTGATCCAAAAGGACTTCGGGTAGGTATATCTCAGGGATGGACATCCAGATGGTTTTTTAGTAACAAAAAAACTTTCAAGGATGCACTTATCTCAGATATCCGCATACGTGAGAAGTTGCTTCTTAAATTCAAATTTGCCTCAGTCACTCATATTGACATAGAGCGAGCAATCAAGAAGATTTCAGCAATCATCTATGCAGTGAAGCCGGGAATGATCATCGGACGTGGCGGAAAGGGTTTGGAAGAAGTAAAAAAATATATTGTTGCAGACTTGGACAAGAAACCAAACAAAGAGCTCAAGGTAGAAATCAAGATTGAACCAGTCAAAAAACCATACTTAAGCGCATATTATGTTGCCCAGATGGTCGCAGAAAAGATAGTAAAGGGTTTCCCACATAGAGCAGTCATCCACCATACAATGGATCGTGTTATGGAAGCTGGTGCAAAAGGTGTCAAAATCCAAATCGGAGGCAGAATCAACGGAGCAGAAATTTCACGAAGAGAAAAGTACTTCCTTGGAAGTATTCCAACCTCAACAATCCGTGAGGATGTTGACTTCGTACGATACCCTGCATTGACAAAGTCAGGATATGTCGGAATAAAAGTTTGGATTTGCAAATAACTATGTTGGCACCAAAAAGACAGAAATATCGCAAGCAGTTCAGAGGAATATGGAAGAAAGTTGCTATGAAAGGTGCAAACGTTGCATTCGGATCAGTCGGTCTGAAGGCAATGGATCAAGGATGGATCAAGGATAGAGAGATAGAAGCTGTCCGCGTCGTACTTGCTCGTGCAACCAGAAAATTAGGAAAGTTTTGGATCCGTATTTTTCCTGATAAGCCTTTTTCGAAGAAACCACCAGAAGTTACCATGGGTGCAGGAAAGGGAGATGTTGCTTATTTCGTAGCATCAGTCGTCCCAGGAAAAATAATGTTTGAGATTGACGGACTTCCAGTTGCAGAAGCACGGGAAGTATTGAAAAGTGTTTCCATGAAATTGTCGATTAAAACAAAAATTGTAACTAAAGAAATAATATGAGCAAATACATGAAGGAAGTAAGCCAAAAAACCGCAGAAGAACTCAAGAAAGATATTGCAACAGCACGGCTTGAGTTAGCAAAGTTGAATGTAGAGATGACCGTTTCACCACAGAAGAATTCAAATGTTATTTCGAATAAAAAAAAGCAATTAGCAGTTCTTTTGACAGCGTTACAACAAAAGAAGTAAACAATTATTATGGCACGAACTTTAGTTGGTACAGTGGTTTCGGACAAAATGCAGAAGACTGTTGTCGTTTCTGTCGAGCGCAAGTTCAGACATGCAAAATACAACAAGGTCATAGTGAGAAACAAGAAATACAAAGCACATGATGCAGAGGGAATATATAAGACCGGAGACTTGGTCGAGATGCAGGAAAACAGACCAATGTCAGGAGAAAAGAGATTTACCGTTATTAAAAAGTTAGAGAAATAAACAGATATGATACAGCTGAGAACAGTTCTGACAGTTGCGGATAATAGCGGTGCAAAGAAAGCTATTATGATCGGAATGCCTTTCAAAGGGAACAGAACATATGCATATGTCGGAGAGATTGTTAACATCGCTGTTAAAGAAGCAATTCCTTTTGGACAAGTGAAAAAGGGAGAAGTGTTATCAGCTGTCGTAATTCGAACACATAAAGAATATAAGAGAGCAGATGGAAGCTATATACGATTTGACGACAACGCATGCGTCATCCTGCAAGCAAAGGATAATAAGGATCCTAAGGGAACACGCGTTTTCGGACCTATTGCAAAAGAAGTGAAAGACAATGGATTTAAAAAGATTGCAAGTTTGGCAGAGGAAATGTATTAATATGAAAATCAAAAAAAACGATACCGTTACCATACAAACAGGTAAGGACAAAGGAAAAAAAGGTGTGGTAGAAAAGGTATATGAAAAACAAAGCTCAGTGCTTATTGCTGGAGTAAACCTCTACAAAAAACACGTGAGAAAGAGTGAACAGATGCCTAAAGGCGGTATTGTTGAGGTTCCTCGCCCATTGAACATAGCAAAAGTGGCTCTCGTATGTCCACAATGCAAGAAAAACGTGCGAGTTGGTTATAAAGTTGAAAGCGGGAAAAAGCTGCGCATTTGCAAAAAATGCAAGAGCATTATCTAACACATATGTCATTTCAAGAATTTTTTCAAACAGAAGTAAGACCAGCGCTCATGAAAGAGCTTGGGATAAAAAACATCAATGCGGTACCCCGATTGGTGAAGGTAGTGATCAATGTGGGAGCCGGAGAAGCTGTCACGAATAAAGGAGCCATCGCAAAGATACAAGAACAGATAAGTATTATCGCAGGACAAAAAGCCGTCATCACAAAAGCACGAAAATCAGTCTCTGCTTTCAAAATCAGAGAAGGACTTGCCATCGGAGTCAAAGTGACTCTTCGTGGAGCACGCATGTATCATTTCATACAGAAACTTGTTACTATCGTTATACCAAGACTTCGTGATTTCAGAGGAATCGAAGATAGTACAGTTGATTTACATGGAAACTTGAACTTAGGACTTACAGAACAGACATTGTTTCCTGAAATCGAATATGACAAAGTAGATAAACTAAGAGGTCTTCAGGTAACCATCGTTACCACAGCGAAAGACAAGCAAAAAGGGCGATTACTATTTGAAAAATTGGGAGTTGCTTTTAAAAAATAATCACCTATGGCAAAAACATCAGATGAAGTAAAATTCAAAAAAGAACAAAAATTTAAGGTTCGAAACCACAACAGATGTCAGATCTGTGGACGATCTCGCGGATATATGAGACGTTTTGGACTGTGTCGTATTTGTTTCAGAAAACGAGCGTTAGAAGGAGAGATTCCAGGTGTTAAAAAGATTTCTTGGTAATGCACTATGAGTAGATCAATGAAAAAAGGCCCCTATATAGATGAGAACCTTATGAAAAAGGTCATGGAACAAAAAAAAGGTACTGACCGAAGTGTACTTAAAACATGGGCACGTGCATCCCAAATTCCACCGGAATTTGTAACACACAAGATTGGCATCCATAACGGAAAAAAACATATCGAAGTCCTCATCACTGAAGGAATGGTAGGACACAGATTGGGAGAATTTTCTTTGACCAGAACGTTCAAGGGTCATGGAAAGATTACAAAGAGAACAGCAGATAAAACTTAATAGTTGATATATATCTATGATGAACGATCCAATAATTGACTTGATAATCAGAATTAAAAACGCATACATGACAAAGAACGAAACATGTGAATGTCCTCATTCACAGTATCGCGAATCTGTCTTGAAGAAAATGCAGGAAGCAGGATATATCGCAGGATATACAGTGAACGGGGACGTCATAAAGACAATCACTGTAGAGTTGTCCTATACCAAAGGTGTTCCCGCAATGACAGATGTTGTTATCGTATCAAAACCAGGAAAACGAGAATACATTTCATACAGAGATTTGAAATCAGTCATGAATGGAATGGGAGTATCATTTTTATCTACGCCAAAAGGTATCCTAACCAACAGAGAAGCACGAACAGCAAAACTGGGCGGAGAGTTATTATTTAAGATTTGGTAATACTATGTCAAAAATTGGACAAAGACCACTCATTGTACCGGCAACAGTAACACTCACAGTAGAGGGTTCAATCGTTACGGTTAAGGGAAAAGGTGGATCACTTTCAATCACCCTTCCACAAGGAGTCTTGGTGGAAAAAGGAAGCGAACAGAATACATACAACGTAACACGAAGAAATGACACTAAAGGTCAGAAATCACTTCATGGTACCATTCGCACACTTATCGACAATGCTATAGTCGGTGTGGAAAAATCATGGGAAAAGAGATTGGAAGTGGTTGGAACAGGATTCAACGTAAAGATGCAAGGAAAAGATCTCGTTTTCAAGGTCGGATATTCTCACCCTGTTATCTTCAAGGAGACAGCGGGATTGACATTCATGGTCGACGGAAATACAAAAGTGATAATCAGTGGTATCGATAAGCAACTTGTCGGAGAAGTAGCACACAAGATCAAGATGTTGAAGAAACCAGATGTATATAAGGGAAAAGGTATCAAATATGAAGGTGAAAAGTTAAGAATTAAGCCAGGAAAGAAAGCGAAAGCGGCATAACCTTAAACATCTAACTATGAAACACATTACAACAAATAGAACTCTCAGAAGAAAAAAGAGAGTTAGTATAAACATCATCGGGACAGCAGAGAGACCACGTATTTCGGTATATCGTTCTGCTAAGTACATTTTCGTACAGGCAATAGATGATGAAGCCGAAAAAACACTGTGCTCAGCACACAGCAAGCAAGTAAAAGAAGGCAAGAAAGCAGACAAGGCCTTTGAAACAGGTAAGAATTTAGGTATACTCATGAAAGAAAAAAAGATTGAAAAAGCAGTATTTGACAGAGGTTCTTATACATATTTAGGTCGTGTAAAACGGCTTGCTGAAGGAGTTCGCGAGGCCGGTATACAGGTTTAATAATTATTTTTGTTTGTATGGCAGATCATTTTGACGAAAAAAAGCTAGAAGAACGTATTTTACTAATAAAGCGTGTTACCAAAAAGATAACGGGTGGTAGTCATATCACTTTTGTTGCTGTGGTAGCTGTAGGAGACAGAAAAGGTAAGGTTGGAGTCGGTATGGGAAAAGGAAGAGAAGTTCCTCAAGCTATTCGCAAGGCTTTCACAAAAGCGCAGAAAAAAATGATCTCAATCCCAGTATATAAAGGGACCATTCCTCATGAAGTATTTCTTAAATATAAGGCCGGAGTCGTATTCTTAAAGCCTGCTCCAGAAGGTACAGGACTCAAGGTTGGAAGCGTCATCCGCACAATCTTCGATCTTGCAGGAGTATATAACGTATCTGGAAAAATAATCGGATCACGAAATCAAATAGTGAACACACACCTTATCATGAAAGCGATTCAAATGTTGAAGCCAAGAGCATTATCAGTTAAGGAGGAATCCAAGAAGTCATGACATCATTTCTATCATTTTTACCAGCACTCGTAAACGGCGTTAAAAAGAGAGTCGGTCGCGGTATCGGAAGTGGACGTGGTTCAAAGTCCGGCCGTGGAACAACTCGTCACCAAAAAGCACGATCAACTATCCCATTGCACTTTGAAGGTGGACAGGGAAGATTGGTCAAGAAATTTCCTCTTCTTCGTGGAAAAGGAAGAAACTACAGCAAGAAATTGAACAAGTATGTAGTCTATTCAGAAGAATTGAATGTATTCCCAGAGGGAACGAAAGTTGACGTGGCTGCATTACAGGCAAAACTACTTATTGACCCTGAAGCAAAGAATGCCAAAGTCAAACTTATCAAGAAAGGGGAGATCACCAAAAAATTGACAGTTGCTTTACCAGTTACTCAATCGGTAAAAGCAATGATTGAGAAAGCCGGTGGAACGGTGACTGTATGAAAGATATCGTCGAAAAACTAAGATTATTGGCACGAGATGAAACGCTCAAAAGAAAGATCTTTTTTACTCTCGCAATATTCTTGTTTTTTCGTATCTTCGCATTCCTTCCTGTTTCGGTGATTAATCTCACGAAACTCAAGGCTCTTTTTGATCAAAGTCAGTTCTTGTCCTTATTGGATATATTTTCAGGAGGAACCCTTGTCAACTTCTCTATCATGGCTTTGGGATTGAACCCTTATATCAATGCATCTATCATCCTCCAACTTCTTTCGGTCATTTTTCCACCTTTGGAACAATTGGCAAAAGAAGGAGAATACGGAAGATTCAAGATGAATCAGTACACCCGATTCCTGACGGTGCCACTCACTATCGTCCAGGCCGTTGGTATATTCGTATTACTTAAAAATCAGCAGATTATCGGCAATCTATCCCCACTTGAGTTTTTCTCATTCATCTTCACGCTTGTTGCAGGTACATTCATCCTCGTATGGTTTGGAGAGCTCATATCGGAATTTGGAATGGGAAACGGAATTTCGCTCATCATCTTTGCCGGTATCGTCGGTCGATTACCTGTCATGTTAGGCAAGACCGCAACAACATTGAATTCGGAAATGATAATCAACTTCATTGTTTTCGTGGTGGTATCTGTCGGTGTCGTTGCATCGGTCGTATTCATCAATGAAGCCATCAGACGTATCCCGGTGTACTATGCAAAACGTATAAAAGGAAATAAGGTATATCAAGGAGCGACGAATTATTTGCCATTGAAGCTGAATCAGGCTGGCGTGGTCCCCATCATCTTCGCAGTTTCGTTCGTATTATTTCCTCAATTGGTTGGAAACTTCCTTCAATATTCAAAACAACCGGCAGTTGCGGCAGTAGCGAGATTTCTCGTCACAACATTTGCACCTTCTGGCGTTGTGTATAATGTTCTTTATTTCCTCCTCGTCATCGGCTTTACATTTTTCTATACGATAATCGTTTTCAGCCCACAGAAAATTTCTGAAGAAATTCAGAAACAAGGTGGATTTATTCCTGGCATTCGCCCTGGAATAGCCACCAAACAGTATCTTGAACAGGTGCTCTACAAGATAACGAGCGTTGGAGC
Organism: Microgenomates group bacterium; assembly: GCA_049304055.1. Classification (GTDB taxonomy): domain Bacteria; phylum Patescibacteriota; class Microgenomatia; order UBA1406; family GWC2-37-13; genus JAKBEU01. The sequence goes on along the minus strand of JBAQNT010000001.1, from coordinate 219,594 downwards.
TCTGTTTTTAGGTCTTATCGCAGTCATGCCTACCATCTTATCTGCAATCACAGGTATGTCAGGACTCGTCATCGGAGGAACAAGCATCCTGATAGTTGTGTCCGTCGTACTTGAATCATTCAAGATGATGGAATCTCAACTCGTCATGAAAAGCTACGATAAATTTGTTCGCTAAATATTATTAGTTCGTACAGATACTATGGCAAAAAAAGGATCTCGCGTACTCGTCGGTTTGGTTTGTGAAGTATGTGGTAAACAAAATTACGTTACCCAGAAAAATAAGATCAATACAACTGAGCCATTGAAATTGCAGAAATACTGCAATCAATGCCGAAAGACAGTTGCCCACAAGGAACGCAAAAAATTAGACTAACTTTGTATGAAATTTGTACTCATAGGCATTCAAGGATCAGGAAAATCAACACAGGGTAATATCCTGTCGAAACTCTTCAAGATCCCTTATCTGTCTACGGGTCATATATTCCGCGAAATAGCTAAGGAAAAGACGACCCTTGGTCGTTATATCAAAGAAACAATCAATTCGGGAGCGCTTGTTCCTGATGAGAAGACTATCGAGATAGTAAATAGCTATCTTTCCCGTCCTGAATATAAGAGAGGATACATCCTTGATGGATTCCCTCGCACACTTAAACAAGTAGAACAGTTCAAAAACCATGTAGACAAGGTCATTTATCTTCGTATTTCCGACAAGGAAGCCATATGGCGCCTTATCAACAGGAATGAAACAAGGGATGACGAAACACTTCCTGCCATCAAAAAAAGAATCAAATTATTCCACACATTCACCGACCCAGTCATAGAATATTATGATCGCGAAGGCAAGCTTATCGACATAGATGGTACGATGAAAATTGAAGACGTGAATGGACAGATACTTGAAAACTTAGGAAAGCAGGTTGTCGACAATCAGGTCGTTGAATGGAAGCCAAAAAAGACAATAATCGCACTTGTCGGACTTCCAGGAGCAGGTAAGACAGATGCTGCTGCTTTTTTCCAGGAAAAGGGTTTCCCGATAATCTCATTCGGTAAAGTCATCAACGACTACATTGACCGCGAAGGCATGGAGCATACGGAAGACGTACATAAGAAAGTCCGGGAAGAACTGCGAGAAAAGTACGGAAAACAGGCTTTGGCACTGCTCAATAAGGAAAAATTGGAAGAGGCATTCAAAAAAAACCAGATCCTCGTCATCGACGGTATGAGATCATGGGAAGAATACACATATCTAAAAGAAAACATAAAAAGGACAAGGATATTCATCGTCAACGTATATGCGGATAAGAAGATCCGCTACCATCGTGCAGCACATAGGACATACAGAAGGAACCTGTTCGGTGAACAGCGAGATATCAATGAACTCCTGGGGACCAACATGGGACCAACTATTGCATTTGCAGACTTCGTCGTAAAAAATAATTTTTCAAAAGAAGACTTTAGCGATAAACTGGAATCCGTCTATCGACAAATTTACTTTTCTTCCTAACCCCTATGATCACCTACAAATCGCCAGAAGAAATCGCAATAATGACCGAGTGCGGTCTCAAACTAAAAAGTGCAATGCAGAAAGTGTTGCTTGAGGTCCGTGCCGGCGTCACCACCAACTTTATCAACAAGAAAGCGGTAGAGTATATTCGGGATGAAGGGGCAGATATCTCATTCAACAAAGTAGAAGGATACAAATGGGCAATCTGTATCCCCATCGATGAACAGGTAGTACACACCCCTCCTTCAGAGAGAGTCCTTAAGGATGGTGACATGTTGACAATCGATATCGGCGCCTTTTATAAGGGCTTTCACACAGACCACGCGATAACGATGATGGTAGGTGGGAAATCAACCCCGGAAAAGGACAAATTCCTTGCCATCGGCAAACAAGCACTTGATGAGGCTATTGCCCAGGCGGTAATTGGCAAACGAATAGGTGATATTTCAGCAGCAATCGAAAAGCGGGTAAACGGAGCAGGATATGCCATTATGAGGCAGCTTACCGGACATGGAGTCGGACACGAACTTCATGAGGACCCCTTCATTCCCGGTTACACGGCCAAGCCAATCGAAAAAACAATGAAATTACGAGCTGGAATGGTACTTGCACTTGAAGTTATCTACTCCATGGGCAAAAGTACAGAAATAGCCTATGAAGAAGGGAATAATTGGTCTATAATTACGGAAGATAAGGCACTTTCAGCCTGCTTTGAACATACAGTGGCAATTACGGATAAAAACACCTTGGTTTTGACGTAATTGTATGTTACAATATACTTTTTATGAAGGAAGAAAGTGATTTTATTGTTTTGGAAGGAGAGGTTCTTGAAAACCTCCCAAACACCCTATTTCGGGTGAAGGTCTTTAACTCAGATAAAATCATTTTGTGTTATTTGTCTGGCAAAATGAGGAAAAATTATATTAAAATATTGCCAGGCGATAAAGTGAAATTTGAACTGTCTCGATACGATATGGAACGAGGCAGGATCGTTTATCGTGTTTAATCTATTAAAAAAAATATGAACATACAATCATCAGTAAAAAAAAGATGTGCTAAGTGCTCAATGGTAAAAAGAAATGGCAAGTTATATGTCATTTGTGCAAATCCCAAGCATAAACAAAGACAGGGATAATTTGATTATTATTTATTTACGATTTTTTTTATGGTTCGTTTATTCGGCATAATCATACCAGACACAGATAAGGTACTTTTTGGTCTTACAAAACTCTACGGGATCGGTTGGGTCAATGGAGCAAGTGTTCTCAAGCGAGCAGGTATTGATGTATCGAAACGAATGAAGGACCTAACAGAAGAGCAATTGAAGAAAATCACAGCAATTGTTGAAAAAGAATATCGCGTTGAAGGAGATCTTCGTGAAGAAGTAAGTGAGAATATCAAGAGACTGAAAGAAATAACTTCATACAAAGGTGTACGTCACATGAGAGGTCTTCCCGTTGACGGACAAAGAACAAAATCCAACTCTCGTACGAAGAAAGGTAAGAAGAAGACAGTCGGAGCGTTAAAGAAAGAAGTTTGGGCAAAGATGGAGCAGGCAAAAACAGCAGCCCCAGCAGCAAAACCTGCAAAATAAATTATTAAATGCAATCTATGAATACAACAAATAAGAAATCAAAAAACCGAGTAGTCGAAAATGGAAAGATCTACGTCACAGCGACATTCAACAACACTCTTGTTGCTGTCAGTGATGAAAAGGGCGCAGTCATCGCGACTGGGTCAAGTGGTATGCACGGATTCTCCGGTACAAGAAAATCAACTCCTTACGCAGCAACAGTAACGACAGAAACAGTATTAAAGAAAGTGACAAACGACTTCGGAATGAGGAAAGCAGTCGTATTCATGAAAGGCATTGGTCCTGGACGCGAAGCAGCCCTTCGTGCCATCAAGGCATCAACCGTTGATATTGACACCATTATTGATGTTACTCCAGTTCCACACAATGGAGTACGACCTCCCAAGGTCAGAAGAGTGTAATATTAATTATGAATTTCAGATGACTATATGAGATATACAGGTCCAAAAAATAGAATTGCACGGAGACAAGGAATTGATCTAGGATTAAAAACACCTGGTTCAAAATCTCATGCACGTTTAATGAAGAAAATTGCCGTCCCTCCTGGACAGCATGGATTGAATAAAAGACGCAAGGTGTCAGAGCGTGGTAATCAAATAAGAGAAACGCAAAAGATCAGATTCATGTTTGGTGTCACCGCAAAACAAATGAAAAACTACTTTGCAAAAGCAGTCAGCACAAAGGGAAACACAGCACTGTACTTGAGCACACTTCTTGAAAGCAGATTGGATAACTGTGTCTTCAGATTGGGTTTTGCACCAACTCGTGCAGCAGCACGTCAATTGGTCACACACGGACATTTCACAGTAAACGGTAAAATGCTATCCATCCCATCCTACCAAGTCAAAGTAGGGGATGTTATCACATTTAAATCAGCATCAACAGAAAAAATTCCAGCAGTTGCACAGATGCTTGAGCTTAAAGATCTCATCATCCCAGCATGGCTTGAAAAACAGGCAACAGTCGGAAAACTCTTGGAAAAACCAAATATGGATGTACTTAAGGACCAAGTAGATTTGCGTTTAGTAATTGAATATTTTTCACGCTAATAATTAGTTATTATTTATCATATTTAAAGCACGTATGTTGACACCACAATTTATCACCAAAACAGGAGAAACATCCGAAACAGCAGGAGTGTTCATTTTGGAACCTCTTACAAAAAGCTTCGGAGAGAGCATGGCAAATGCCCTGCGCAGGACTCTTCTTTCCTCACTCGAAGGAACAGCAGTAGTTGCTGTCAAATTCGATGAGGTTCCTCATCTTTTCAGTGTACTCAAGGGAGTAAAGGAAACAGCACTTGAAATAACACTCAACATGAAACAAGTCCGTTTCAAGAAGGGTGCAGAAGGAACACACACAGTAAAATTAAGCAAAAAGGGAATTGGTAAAGTATTCGCAAGTGACCTTGAAGGAGACGTTGAAGTCGTCAACAAGGATCAATATTTAGGTGAAATCACCGATGCAAAAGGAAAGATAGAAATGGAAGCATTGGTTGAATCTGGATATGGATACGTTGCAGCAAATGATCAATCACCTAAGGAATTTGGATATATTGCAATCGATTCATCCTTTTCTCCAGTAAAGAAAGTCAACTATAAAGTTGAAGAAGCACGTGTCGGACGCAAATCAGATGCGGACCGTGTCATCCTTTCAATCTGGACAGATGGAAGCATCTCTCCTGAGGAATCATTGAAGCAAGCAGCAAGCCTTCTTACAGCTCAGTTTGCACATGTTTTTGCACAAAATGAGTCACAGACAAGTGTCGCAACGACATCACAAGAAATCGCATCAGGCGAAATGGATAAAAAATTCAACGACCTCATAATCGATGAATTGAACCTTCCTTCCCGTGTGGTCAACGCACTTCTTCGTGAGAACATAGAGACAGTTGCCGACTTGGTAAAAATCGGAGAAGAAAAATTGGTCGCTTATAAGGGTCTCGGAAGAAAATCAATAGATTTGATAAAAGATGAGTTAAAAAAGTTGGGGTTTGAGTGGAAATAATATGAAGCACCGCGTAGCAAAAAGAAAATTTGGGCAGGGATATGATGCAAACAAGATGCTGATGCGTCAGCTTTGTCGCAACTTTTTCCTTGAACAGAAAACAATAACAACAAAAGAGAGAGTTAAAGCAATGCAGATTGTTATCGAAAAACTCGTAACAAAGTCAAAGTCAAAGACAGAAGCGAATAAAAATATCATACTCAGTTATTTCGGAGAAAAAGCACTTGTTGACAGATTGTTCAATACAGTCGGCCCAGCATTCGAAAAAATAAATGGTGGATATACCAAGATGACACTCTTGAAACAAAGACAGTCAGATGGCGCTATGATGGCAGAACTTACATGGGCACATCCATTTGTAACAGAAAAAAAGGTAAAAGAACCGGTTACAAAAAATGAAGAAACTAAATAATCATGGCAAACTTAACAAAAGTAACTAAACCAATCTCAGAGACATCAGTAGTACGCGCATGGCACCTGGTGGATCTTAAGGGAAAAGTGTTGGGAAGAGAACTTCCTCGTATCTCCACACTTCTTCAGGGAAAACACAAGACAACCTATGTGACTCATATTGACAGTGGTGATTATGTCGTCGTCATCAATGCGTCCCATCTTGTACTGACAGGAAAAAAGATGCTGACAAAAGAATATGATCATTTCTCAGGCTTTCCTGGAGGACTTCACAAAGTAAAAGCAGAGGATTTGGTTGAAAAAAATCCTGCCCGCATGGTGTTGAATGGAGTGGGCGGAATGCTTCCAAAGAATAAATTACGCGACAAGAGATTGGCCCGGTTATTTGTATTCGCGGATGATAAACATCCATACGCGGAAAAATTGCAGAAATAATAATTATTATTTGACAGAATTCTATGGTGAAAAAAACAAAAAATGTCTTATATTACGAAGGCATAGGAAGAAGAAGAACCTCAGTAGCGGTTGTGCGATTGTTCATTCCTGGTAAGGATAAGGTCGCAACAGTCGGTGAATTGAAGATAAAAGAAGGAGAAATGTATGTAAACGGAAAAAAAATAGAAGAAATGTTCCCAGCACTTCACCAAAAGGTCCAATATTTGAAACCAATGGCACTTGTCAAAGCCGATGACCGTTTCTGCGTCTCAATCACCGTAAACGGTGGCGGAATGCAGGGACAATTGGAAGCCATAATGCATGGTCTTTCCCGAGCACTTGAAAAGACTGATAAAGAAGTGGTTCGTCCTATCTTGAAGAAAGAATTACTTCTCAAAAGAGATCCTCGTGCACGTCAAAGACGCAAGGTTGGTACAGGAGGAAAGTCTCGAAGAGCAAAGCAATCTCCAAAGCGTTAACGAGATATAGTATTATCTATATATATGAGGAAAGATCTTTCTGTCATCATTGTTTCTTTTAATACAAAAGAACTCACACTCACTTGTATAGAGAAGTTAAGACACTCTCTCTCAAAAGGAAAAATAACCGCTGAAATAATAGTCGTGGATAACGATTCACATGATGGATCTGCAGAAAGCCTGAAGGCCCTTTCAAACGACAAGGACATGAAGGTTATCCTGAACAAAGAAAATACAGGATTTGGTAAGCCAAACAATCAAGGACTTGCGATATCTGAAGGTCGTTATGTTCTCTATCTGAACTCAGACGTCTACGTGCCTGAGGAAGCATTCTTGGATGACCTTATAAAGCAAATGGATGACAATCCACTACTTGGTGCGCTTACCGTCAGGGTAAATTTGACCACAGGTTCCATAGATCCCGCATCCCACAGGGGATTCCCGACCGTATGGAGATCACTCTGCTACTATGCAGGACTTGAGAAGTTGACTGCAAAAATCCCCCTCTTAAATCGTATATTCGGCGGATACCATCTAACCTATTTACCGCTCTCCACGCGTCATGAGATTGATACGCCCACAGGCGCCTTTTTCTTGGCACGCAAGGATATACTTGATGTTCTGAAGGGGTTTGACGAAATCTTCTTTATGTATGGAGAAGATATCGATCTATCATATCGAATAAAAAGGTTGGGATATTCAATCATCTATGACCCAGCCCATACGGTGCTTCACTTAAAAAACCAAAGCGGCATCAAACGCAAGAACAACGTAACAATTCAAAAAAAGACTCGCAATTATTTTTATGAGTCAATGGCCATCTTTTATAAAAAGCATTACGAGCAATGCTACCCACGATGGATTAGTGCGTTAGTATACGCAGCTATCAATCGAAAAAAAACAGCGGTATGAAACGCATAGGGATTGATGCGCGGCTTCTTTTCCAAACGGGTGTCGGTACATATCTTCAAAACCTCCTTCACGAAATTTCGCTCCATCCAACACCAGGTATGGAGTTTACTATCTACTGCCTAGCGCCTGATGTTGAATTCGTACAAAAAGAGCTGCCACATGCACATATCCATGTCACAACAGCTATGTGGCATACAATGGAAGAACAGACGGTTTTCTTGGCCGATATCAACAAGGATAAGCTCGATCTCATGCATTTCACTTATTTTGGACACCCTATACTGTATAGATCTCCCTTTATTGCAACCATCCATGACGTGACGCCACTTTTATTCAAGACTGGCCGCGCCTCGACCAAAAATGCACTTACCTATGGCATCAAGCATGGCACTTTTGCTGCCGTATTGAAAAACCAGATGGTTCATAGTAAAGCCGTCATAACGCCTACCATCATCGTGAAAGAGCAGTTGGTCCAACTTTACGGCAAAGCATTGACAGACAAGATATATCCTATCCATGAAGGTGTTTCATATAGATTAGAAGGGGCCACAGAAACGAAGCCAACCATTCCAGGCCCATACCTCTTATATGTAGGCAATTTCTATCCGCACAAGAATGTGCTGACGCTCGTTCGTGCGTTCGCAAAAAGCAAGAGCACCTATACGCTCGTTTTGGCGGGACCACGCGGATATTTCCTTGATTCACTTCTTGCTTCCTGTACACCTGAAGAAAAGGCGCATATCCTTATCAAGGATAAGCCGACACTGGGCGAATTGGTGGGCCTATATAAGCATGCTGCAGGTCTTATCCATCCTTCGCGGTCTGAGGGATTCGGACTACCTCTGGTTGAAGCGATGTATTTCGGTATACCGATATTAGCTTCCCACATCCCAGTCTTCCAGGAACTTTTAGGGACATCTTATTATTCATTCGATCCATATGAAGAAGAGTCCATAAAACAAGCTATTTCACGTTTTGAACAGGCAAAAGTCAAGAACATAAACACACTGAAAGATGACTTTTCGTTTTCCCAGATGACGGCAGCAACGATGGACCTCTATAAAAGATATGCAGCATAAAAGAAAAAAAGTAGCACTGGTCTACGACTGGATCGATAAATGGGGCGGTGTTGAACGGTTACTTCTCCATCTCAATCGCCTTATTCCGGGCATGGACGTGTATACGACTGCAGTGGACAGACGCCATGCAGAGTGGGCACGTGAGCTGACGATACACCCTTCATTCATGCAGTCATTGCCGCTTTTCTTGCGTAGAAATCGGGCATTCATGCTCCCTCTTTACCCACTTGCCTTCGAGAACTTGGACTTTGGCGAATATGACACCGTCATATCGGTTACCTCGGCATTTGCGAAAGGCATAGTCACAAAGCCTGACACTCATCACATCTGTTATCTCCTGACGCCACCTCGTTATTTATGGAGTCATAGTGAAGAGTATCTTTCCGAAGCAATGAGGTTTGTCGGAACTCCGTTCATCAATCACTTGAAAAGATGGGACAAGACCGCAGCACAGAGACCTGATACTTATGTGAGTATCTCTGATGTGGTTGCAAAGCGTGCACTGGACGCCTATGGGGTAAAAAGCGATGTCGTCTATCCGCCCTTCGACACGAACTATTGGGATGAAAAGAAACAGCTATCCCAAGCGTTACCACCCCCCATTCGGGACAAAAAATATTATTTATGGGTTGGGCGAATGGAGCGGTACAAAAGGCCAGATATCATCTGCGATGTCGCAAGACGGATGCCGGATTACACGTTCGTCTTTGTCGGTACAGGAACACTGGAAGAAGCGCTCAAACGCACAGCCACAACAAACTGTATTTTTACGGGGCACCTGACCGATGAAGCGCTGAGTGCGGCCTATACGCATGCATCAGCCCTTATCATGCCACAGAACGAGGACTTTGGTTATGTTTCCCTTGAAGCCCAATATCATGGATGCCCGGTGATCTCATACCGGAAAGGTGGGGCAACAGAAACCGTGAAGGACGGAATAACAGGATTATTCTTCGATTCACAGTCAGTTTCATCATTGATGGGCGTGCTTGAAAGATTTGAACAAATATCATACAATCTAAGACGTTCAACCTGTGATCAGATACCGGATATCAGAGCACAGTTTGGCAGCGCACGGTTCGACAAACAATTCATTAGTTATATTTAATATCAAACATATGAAAGCAATCATTTTTGCCGGTGGAGCAGGAACCCGTCTTTGGCCGTTGTCCAGAAAAAAATCCCCCAAACAATTCGAAAGGATAATCGGGGACAAATCCACATTGCAACTTGCAGTCGAACGTTTGAAGCCTAATTTCGCACCAAGCGATATTTATATCTCCACGAACTTCGCATATAAAGAAATGATCCAGAGCCAACTTCCTGAAATACCTGAAGAAAATTATTTCCTTGAACCGGAAAAAAAAGATGTAGGACCAGCAATCGCCCTCGTCATGGGAATCCTTGAAAAAAAATTTCCCAATGAACCGGTCGCTATCCTTTGGAGCGATCATTTGGTAAAAGAAGTGAACCTTTTCAAGAAGATACTGCAATTGGCAGGAGAACATATCGAAAAAAAACCGGACAGTATTGTATTTATTGCACATAAGCCTCGATTTGCCAGTGCAAACTTGGGATATATCCATATCGGGAAGAAATCGCATGATAAGGAATTGATCTCATTTTATGCATTTGAAGGATGCAAATATAGGCCAGATGAAAAGACAGCAGAGGAGTATTTCAAATCGGGCAACTACGCATGGAACTTAGGTTATTTTGTCACTACCCCTCGATTCATATGGAATGCATTCGAACGATTTGAGCCAAAGCTCCACAAGACGATAAAGAAAATTGTGGCAAAATACGGCAAAGCAGGATATAACACGACCCTCAAGAAAGAGTATGCAACTGTTGAGAAAGTGAATTTCGATAATGCAATTCTTGAAAACCTCGATAAGGAGAGTGCGTCCGTTATTGTTGAAGATATAGGATGGAGCGATATTGGTGCATGGGAGGCCGTCAAAGAAGCGATGGAACAGTATCCATACGAGAATATCATCCGTGGGCGAGCCTATTTGGAGCATGTGCGCGACTCACTTATCTATAATTATGAGGATAAGAAACTCATTGTGGGAATAGATCTTGATGAACATATCATCGTCAACACGAAGGATGTTCTTCTTATTGCGAAAAAGTCATCAGTCGGCAAGATCAAGACGCTTGTTGAGAATTTTGAAGGAACGGAGAATGAAGATCTCACATAATCATATGAATTCACTTTTTTTTGGACGCAACTACAACAAGATCATAAAACGAATAATGGACGTGACGTTATCGATACTATTGCTTATCATATTCGCACCGATTTGCCTGATTGTTTCGATAGCAATAAAGTTGGACTCGAAAGGTCCGATTTTTGCCGACGTGCCGGAACGTGTAGGGCAAAACGGCAATCCCTTCAAGATGTATAAATTCAGGTCAATGATAAAAAACGCCCATATCCTTCTCCATACGGATGCACGGTTCAAAAAACTCTTTGAACAGTACCAAAAAGACAGCTACAAACTGAAGGATGATCCTCGTGTCACGGCTGTGGGGAAATGGATACGTAAACACTCTCTTGATGAAATCCCACAATTATTGAATGTTTTGAAGGGGGATATGAGCATTGTCGGTCCTCGCGCATACTATCCTGACGAACTTGAAAACCAACAAAAAAAACATCCCGATACACAAAAATATGTCGATGACGTGTTATCCGTCAAACCGGGAATAACCGGTCTATGGCAGGTTTCGGGTCGTTCTGAAGTCCACTTCGACAAACGCATCGCCCTTGATGCTGAGTATGTCAGAACAATCTCATTATGGAAAGATATTTCCATCATTTTTCGTACACCTCTTGTTATGATTACCGGTCGAGGTGCGGTATAATGTAAGTACTATGAAAAAACAAACAGGTATCATTCTATTCGGAATCGTATTAGCAATTTTCGGATATGTGTACTATTCTTTTTATCTCCCGTACACGCGCATCCAGGCAAAAGCCATGGCAGTGATGCTTTCGGGTAAAGAGCTTAAATCCGCCTTCTCAAAAAACGACATAGACCTTCTCTCTACTAAGTTGAAGGTTCTTGACGAGAAATATAGTGAATTCGAAAAAGAATCACAGACTGTCTATTGGGCAACGGCAATCCCTTATGTTGCAGACTTCAAACGCGGAGTGGAATCAGGTCGCTATGGAGTTGAGGCCGGAAAAGCAATAGTCGCGTCAATTGCTCCTTATGCAGATCTTATCGGGTTCAAAAAAGGACAATCATCATTCGTAGAAAAATCAGCAGAAGGAAGGTTGCAGACAGCTGTGTTGACACTTGATAAAGTGCTTAAAAACGTAGATGTCATTTCAGAAAATATCAACCAGATAGAAAATCGTTTGGAACAAATCGATGAAAAAAGATATCCAGAACAGGTTGGCGGAAAAAAGATCCGATCATCCATTTCTGAAGTGAAAACACAGTTTAGCGGTGTCTCCCGTCTTTTTGTCGATGCAAAACCTCTCTTGAAAAAACTTCCTGAAATCCTTGGTTCAAAGAAAGAGCAAACATATCTGCTTCTTTTCCAAAATACAGCAGAGCGTCGTGCAACAGGAGGATTCTTGACAGCATATGCCGTATTCAAGATCAAGGACGGTAAGATGACCATAGACAGATCAAGCGATATTTACACGTTGGATGCAAGCATCGCAAGCCATCCTGCTGCTCCACCTGAAATCGCGACGTATCATAAGGGAGTGACAAAGCTCTACATAAGAGACAGCAATCTTTCCCCTGACTTCGTGAAATCACTTGAACTATTCAATTCTCTCTACAGCAAAAGCGGAATGCGCGTCAAGTATGACGGTATCATCGCACTTGACTCAAAGATTCTTGTCGATATGTTGACAATCTTTGGGGACGCTGAAGTGAATGGAGTGACGTTCAGCGCGAAGATCGACAAAAGATGCGATTGTGCACAGGTCATCTACCAACTGTTCTCCATAGTGGATGAAGAGGTTGGATATCAGAAAGTAGACAGAAAAGGAATATTGGGAGACCTCATGTATGAGTTGTTCAATAGAGCTCTTCGTTTTTCACCTTCCCGTTATTGGGGAGCGCTTGCCCAGACCATGTTCAAAAACATGGATGAAAAGCATATCTTGTTGAACTTTGAGGACAAAGATCTGCAGCAATCTATCGAAAAATTGAACTATGCAGGACGCATCAACGCAAGCAAAGGTGACTATCTCCATGTCAACAACGTGAATTTCGCAGGAGCAAAGTCAAACTTGTTCACGACAGAAACGATAACGTCCAAAACGACCGGCAGCAAGCGCGAGCTTGAAGTCGAGTATAAGAATCCGTACCCTGCCTCAAACTGCAATAGGCATCAGGAGAGAATCCTCTGTCTGAACGCACCACTTCGTAACTGGGTGAGAATCTACGTTCCAAAGGGTGCAAAATTAGACGGATTCGAAGGGTCACAGATGAAGGTGCAGACATATGAAGACTTAGATAAGACGGTCTTTGAAGGCTTCTTGGTAGTAAATCCGATGGGATTATCCAAGATAAAGGTAACATATACACTCCCTTCAACTGTTGATTCATCCGTATTAATGGTGCAAAAGCAGTCGGGAGTCGAAGGCCAAAAATACAAGGTAACAATGGAAGGCAAAACGGTATTTAACGGCGCCATGGAAAAAGATACGGAGTTCAAGTAACGCATGTCATCATATCGAGTCCATACCTGTGAGGACGAGGGAATAGTGCTTGTGAAGAAGAAGATACTTCACTCTGATGCTGTCGTCAGCATCTTTACCCCCCAATACGGGAAAATCAGAGTGCTTGCAAAGGGTATACAAAAAATCACGAGCAAACGTATTTCGGCGCTCCAAACGGGCACACTCATCAATGTCATTTTTTCCGAAAGACAAAGTGCGACTCGTTATTTGAATTCAGTGAGCCTGATTTCACATCTTTCGTCAATCAAGAAAAGCACCGAGAAACTCCAGAACCTCTATACCATTCTGTATCTGTTCGATAGGTTGCTTCCGGAGAACCAACCTGACAAAGCCGGATACGATTTATGCAAACATCTGCTTGTGGCATTGGCCAAAAAAGAAAATTCAGATTTCTCCATTACTGAGGCGATGAATTCTATCTATGTCCATTTGGGATATGGAGAATGCCATTCATTTGAAGAATGTATTGCGCTTGGTGAAGATATTATGGGTAAAAAAATGCCACTCAGTATTATATAATCTGATATGGAAGAACTGGTAGCTCTCGCAAAACGAAGGGGATTTATTTATCCGTCCTCAGAAATATACGGCGGCCTTGCTGCTGTGTATGATTATGGACATTATGGGGTACTCCTCAAGAATAACATCCAACAAGCATGGTGGAACGATATGGTCCTGACACGCCGCGACGTGGTCGGACTTGATAGCGCCATTTTCATGCATCCTATGACCTGGAAGGCGAGTGGACATGTCGACAGTTTCAGCGATCCACAAGTAGACTGTAAGGATTGCAATTACCGAATGCGTGCAGACCACCTCCTTGAAAAACATGGATACGATGTCGATAAGTGGCCACTTGAAAAAATAAACGAAATCTTAACAGCTCTCAAGACAGAAGGAAAATTGGGGTGTGAGCACTGCGGAAGGAAAAATCTTACCGATGCGCGGGACTTCAATCTATTGGTAAAGACCAATTTTGGTTCCCCCGTGGGGAATCTGAAAGATCTGCCTGACGCAGAAATTGTGTATCCACGTGGAGAAACCTGTCAAGGAATATATTTGGAATACAAAAATATCATCGATTCAATGCGCGTGAAGTTGCCCTTCGGTATCGCACAGGTAGGGAAGGCATTCAGGAATGAAATAGTGGCAAAGCAGTTCATATTCCGCACACGGGAATTCGAACAGATGGAAATGCAGTACTTCCTGCATCCAGACGACATGGATACTAAATTCGAATTCTGGAAAACAGAACGGATGAATTGGTACTTAAAGACTTTGGGAATCGCTGCGGACAAACTTCGATTCAAAAAACATGAGAAACTTGCCCATTATGCAAAAGCAGCATTCGACATAGAATATAACTTTTCCTGTTTCGGTAAGTTTGCCGAAATAGAAGGGGTGCATCAACGAGGAGACTGGGACTTGACGCGCCATGCACAGTTCTCCGGAGTAAAGCTTGAATATTTCGACCAAGCAAGAAATCTTCGTTTTGTTCCTCATATCATGGAAACATCCGTCGGACTTAATCGATTGGTATTGATGATCCTTGATAATGCACTGCACACAGAAACATTGGAAAATGGAAAGACACGGACAGTCCTTCGCATAAAGCCTTCATTATCTCCTGTTAAGTTGGCTATATTCCCACTCCAAAAGGATGAGCAGTTACAGAAAATCGCCACAGAGTTGTATGATAAAGCCAAGACTCGCTTCGTCACGGAGTTTGATGATGCGGGAAACATCGGAAAGATGTATAGACGCCAAGACGAAATAGGAACACCTTACTGCGTAACGATCGACTACCAAACAGTGGAAGACAAGACCGTAACCGTCCGCGATCGCGATACGATGAAACAGGAACGAGTACCACTTGACGGTATCCTCAATTACATTGGAGAGCATATTACTAATTCATAAGTTTGAAGTATGAAAAAAAACACCATTGGTTTATTGGTCGCAGGAGTTCTCATCGTAGCTATTGGAGTATTCTTTTTTGTAAGCCAGCAGAAACCTAAAGTTGTTGAAACGGTAGTTGAAAATACGGCAGAAGACGTCATCCCAACGGTTGATTCCTCAACGAAAGTGGCGGCGGAATTCTTCAACGGAGGAAAAGAGATGCAATTGAAAGTAAGCGGAATGCCACGAGGGACAGAGTCGGTTGAAGCTCAAATCATGTATAAAACCAAACAGAATATCGACCAAGGCACATTCGGTCAGATAGCGGTTGACACTGGGATGAGTTCAAAAATGACACTCGGCACCTGTTCATCAGGCCGCTGTGTGTATCATGATGTAGACGGACCGATACAAGTTACGATTAAGTTTTCGGGAGAGTACGGTGAAAAAGTATTAACTAAAGATTTTTCTTTGTAAAGGAAGTACTTCTTAGGATATACTGTTATTAATGATATAAATAAAGGGGGTGATTTCTATATGCCAAACATACAATCGGCCAAAAAGAAAATGAGGAAAGACGTAACAAGAACAAAGCAGAACGCATCATACCTGAAAGCAATCGAACAAGCCATCAAAGGATTGTTCAAACTGAAGGGAAAAGCGGAAGACAAAGAAGTGAGAAAAGCGGTTTCACTCATTGATAAAGCAGCAAAACGCAAGGTTGTTCACAAGAACAAAGCAGCTCGCTTAAAATCACGAGTTACCAAATTGGGATCCAAGAAGAAATGAAATATAAAATCAATCTTCTCCCAGAAAAGGAAAAAGATCTACTCGATAAGAGTATTTATTTTGTACTGCATTATTTGCGGTATGTCCTGGTGATCACTCAGATTGTCGTCATCTCTGTCTTCTTTTATCGATTCAAGATCGATCAAGAAATCATTGATCTGAAAGATGAGCTGCAACAGAAACAGGAAATCGTTGCAGTTTCGGAGCCTCTCCTTAAGGAGGCAGAGATTGTAGACATCAAGACAAAACAGACGCGGGAAATACTCGTGGACCAGGCCCGCTTTGCGGAGTCGTTCACGTATTTTCTTGAAACATTTCCAGTAAAACTTACGCTTAAACGACTCGACATAACAGACGGCACGTACAAATTCGAAGCGACAACCATTGATCCTGAAACGATCCGCATCTATCTCGCACGACTTCGGCAAGAAAAACGTTTCAAAAGTATCGTGATAGGAAGTATCCGACGCACCGGACTTGAATTTATCGTTCCATTTACCCTGTCAGATTTCCAGTTAGTCACAATAAAAAAATGAACAAGGCAGTTATCAAACGAAAGTTATTAGTCAAGAAGGCAACTGATTATAGTTATACTATTCTCTTTTTCATTTCATTTGCCTTTTTTACTTTTTTTGTCATCCGTCCGAACATCCTCACGATTCTTTCGCTCCAAGAAGAGTCGGGGAGACTGCATATTTTGGATATAGGGTATGAAAACGTTATTAAAAAGATAGTCGACATCCAGACATTCCTTGAAGAAAACAGAACGGATCTACCGTTGTTGGACGAAGCATTGCCTGATGTCCCGCAAATCAATAAGCTTGTGAACGATTCGCAGTACTCTGCCTCCGATTCAGGCATGACCTTGAATACAATGTCGATTAATAAGGTGGACTTACGCGACAGCGGCAAGAAGAAGGATAGGAAAAAGGTGAGTCTCACTATAGAAGGAGTCGCTAATTTCCTCCAGTCCAAGTCGTTCATCATACAAGTAATGAATGACAGACGATTGAAAACCATTCGCAAAATCACATTCGATATCGACTCCAAACAGAGCTCCGATAGCGGAAACTTACGGCTCGTGTTAGAAGTAGAGGGATATTACTTATGAAAAGCAGAGAGTTGTTAGCTTTGGCATTAGGAGTGTTTCTTACTATTATCGCGTGGATGATCCTTGATATATATCATATACAGACCAAGATCAATGAACAAATAACAATCAAACCGGCACAGGTTCCAAATTATGTCATGGATAAGTCTATAATTGAAGTATTAAAGCAAAAACAGGAATAACGATATGATATATAGCAGATTATATAAACGGGAAAACAAAAAGGTGCTGTATGCGCTTGCTTGTTTTGCGGCAACCATGGTGGGTTTATGGCTCTTTTTGTTTGTTCGCGATCTGGGACTAAAAAATGGTTGGGAGCATATAAAAGGCATAAACCGCCTCCAAATTGTCAACATTTCTCCGACCGGTTTTGAGGTGGTATGGTCAACGGAACAGACACCCAAAGAAGCACAATGGGTCGAATGGAAGACAGGTAATACAGAGGGGAAAGTCGAGGCTGAGCGGATAGGGGACAGCTATAGATCAACCATCCAAGGCTTAGAGAGCACAAAGACATACACTTTCAAAGTCAGGACAGGCGCAAAGACGTACATTCTTGACAATCTTGCCGTTTCAGAAGTGAAGCTGCCTAAGGAATCAAAAGAACTACCTATCTCACCTGCATATGGCAAGGTCCTCCTGCCTTCAGGTAAACCATATGCTAATGGATTAGTATTATATGAAGTTGAGGGGTTTTATCCTGTTGCAACCTTCACGAAAGGGACAGGAGAGTGGCTTCTTCCGCTGACCGGCTTGGTGAAAAGACAAACGACGGCGATTGCACCAATAAGCGATACGTTACCCGTCACAATCCGTCTTTTTTCCTATCCGAAGGGTTCTGTCCGCACGACAGTTGGCCAGACACGACCCCTTCGACAGTCAGTCATTGCCGGAACGACACAAACAGTAGCGTCCCTCAATCCACAAACTGCCGTATTGGGAGTGACAACGGAGGGAGCAGTGGTGAACAGTAATGAGATACAGCCAAGCATTATCTATCCGAAAGAAAAAGCCCTTATCCCTGGAAATAAACCGTTGATGCGGGGAGTTGCGATACCAGGAAAAGACGTCCTTGCGCTCATCCAGGGCCCGACAAAACAATACAGCTATCGCAGCACCGCCGACAGCAAAGGCGAGTGGATTATCCAGTATCCGTTAGCTCTTGAATCAGGAGCATATACTTTCTCCATATCAACAGTCGATAAGAGCGGGTTCCCACTCACTCTCCGCCGTTCTTTCTCGATAATAAAAAGTGGTGAGCAGGTATTGGGTGAGGCGACAGGCTCGCCTACCTTGGCTCCTACGGCACCTGTGCCCACATATGCAAATCCTACGACCTCGCCTACGATACGCCCCACTGTGGCCACATATCCGACAGCGGTGCCCACACGCTTCGTTCCGACTGCGACTCCTCCGGTAACAGGAGGGGGAATGACCGCATTCGCATATGTTGCGCTTTTTTGTATTGTGGTAGGCGCTGGGTTAGTTCTTGCGTTTTAATTCATATTCCTGCTAGAATGAATAAGTATGGTAAGCGTCGTAGATTTTTTTGTTTCAATCAATAAGATAGCCCTTTTTGCGTTCGTGGTGGTATTGGGATTTCTTATCTTTGAGATAAAAAAAACCATGGACGATAAGAAGAAAGAAGAAAAGCCGACGGTGCCACAGTTTGTTGATGCTGTCCAACCAGGACCCGTAGCAGCACAAAACAGTACGCCTTTGCCAGCTGCACCCAAGCCGATCAAAAAAAGTAATCACAATAACTCAGTCGGCACGGTAATCATGATACTCATCGGTGTCGTGTCGCTCATTGGTTTGATTGTCGTCATGGTTCTCACCTACAACACGAAAGCAGCGCGCACCCGCATATCTTCTACCCCGGTCCCAATAGTGAGGGAAATCTCATCAGCCGGCCTGAAGGTCTATGACACAGATTGGACTGAGATAGAAGGCAAAAAGAAAGATAAGACAAAGCCAGGAGAAGTACTCTATATTGCCATACAGACAATCGTTGAGGCGGATATCGACAGGGCTCGCATAAAGATCAATGAAAGAGATTGGCAGATTGGACATATCACGACACTGTATAATCCCAAACTGAAGGTGTATTATAAGGAATATACTGTTGCGACGGGAACAGCTCAGTTAAAAATTGATGCCCAGCTTCATTCGGCAAGCGACGGGTGGCTTGGGGATTAGTATGAAGAATAATAAGACGGCCATTACCATACTCCTGCTTTTCGTGACGGTCGTTTTGTTGGGTTCAACCATCTATATCAGCACCCTCCTTTCTTCCACCACCAATTCACCGACCCAGATCCAAAAAACGCGTGCATCGGCTATTACCTATAAAAAGACGATAGAACTTACTGACTTTGGGACAGCAGATCCAACAGGGGAACCGTCGCCTGGTGTTTCACCAAGTGCAACGCCCACCCCCACAACAGCGCTTATCGCAAAAGCTCCCACCTCTGCCCCGACCGCCAAACCGACAACCGCGCTTATCGCAAAAGCCCCTACATTAGCCCCAACTGTGGCGCCGATAACAAAAACCCCTACCGCTGTACCAACTATGCCAGCTGTTGCCGCTCTTGAGCCGACGGATATTCCTGAGGTTGTTACGCCGCCGGTTCAACCACTTCTTGCCTATAAAAGTACAACATTAACACCTACCCTTATTCCCATAAAAGGGAGTACGGGTGGTATGCTCAATCCGACAGTGGCAAAGTCGACCCCAACCCCAACGAAAGCAGCTCTTGTGCCAACTGGTGTTCAGCAATTGCCTGAGACAGGATGGGTCCAAACCTCATCTATCCTCTTTATAGTCGCCGCTACGACGATCCTATTTTCACTTCTTTTCTAAGGAGTAAGGTCGTCTAGGTTATAATGTAAACTCACTATGATAAGAAAATTGATTCCATTACTCATCTTGATAGGTCTTCTTGCCTATGGATATTGGTCATGGTTAGGGCCAGTTAGTACATCGCATGACACACGGATATTCATCGTCCCAAAAAACAACAAATCTTTTGATGTCATCGATGCGCTGAACACGGGTAAATTCATAAAAAACGAACAGACATTCCGTTTTTTCAAGAAAATGTTTTTATTGACCAATGTAAAAGGCGGAGGATATACACTTCGCGGTTCGATGAATGCATGGGAAGTCCTGAAGAAGATAAATGGAGACCCCGACCTTGTATGGATAAGCTACAGCAGCTGTCTACGTAAGGAGCAAATCGGCGAGATACTTGCAGAGAATCTGGGGTGGAGTGAGGAGGAGCTTACTAAATGGAATACCGTTTATACCAATACCAAGCCGGAGTATGCGGAGGGAGTTTATTATCCTGATACATACCTTATCCCAAAAAATGAGTCAGGTGATAAGGTCGCTGAAAGGCTTATCGGACGGTTCAACGAGCAATTTGGGCCCTATGCGGAAAAGTATGTTGCGGCAAATATTCGCTGGGTGACCGGACTCAAGATTGCGTCCCTCATCGCGCGGGAAGCCGCGGGAGCAAGGGATATGCATCTTATTTCAGGTATCATCTGGAACAGGCTTGATAAAGGGATGCCGCTCCAAATAGATGCGACGATGCAATATACGTTGGGAAAGAATAGGGAAGGGCGTTGGTGGGGATCCATTGACCTCAAGGAAAAGACAAACGATTCACCCTACAACACATATCTGTATAAAGGATTGCCGCCTACCCCGATCTGCAGTGCGAATATCAACTATATCGAAGCTGCTCTTAATCCGACTGAGACAGACTGCTTGTTTTATCTGCACGATGACAAACAACAGATTCACTGTGCAGAAACGTATGAAGAGCATCTGGAAAATATCGAAACCTATTTAAATTGATAGACAGAGTAAAAATGGAGAGGTGTTGGTCCCCATAATATGGTTAAATGAGGGAATGGCACAGAAAAAGATTTGCATACGTAAAACGACATCATATGGTATCCTTTTTTTGGTGCTTTGTGTCATTTCCACCTTCGTTTTTTCCTTCTTCGCAAATTCGATGAAACTATCGACCAAAAGCAGGGCAAGTACACCCAAGAGCAATCCCGCCATCATCGGAGGACGAACCGCTGCCGAGGGAGAGTTTCCTTATATGGTGTTTATGTATCACAAGGATAAATTGATCTATGATGCAAAAACAGGGAAGTATGATCTCTTCACGAACAAGGCACTTGTCTGTGGAGGAGTCGTGATAAAGAATTCGTGGATCATGACAGCTGCACACTGTGTGGAAAAGATAAAGAAATATGAGTCTGTAGGGCTTGCTGTGGGGGTGACGAAACTTATCGGCACGATGACGCAGGAAACCTACGATAAGACGTTTTACTCGATACAGGACATACAGATTCATCCTGATTATGCATCCGCATTTGACGTCGCCCCGTTTGATCTGGCCCTTATCCAAACGACAGCCCCTATGAATGTAAGTGCGACGCCACTTCTTCCCTCCACATCGCTTGAGGATAAACTCTATGCCATTGATAATTCCACTACGATAGCGGGATATGGTATTTATCAGTATGTACCGTGGTTATGGATATTCACGTCCGGGGTGTATCCAAAAGAACTGCAGACCATAAACCTTCCAATCGTCTCCGGACCCGATAAGAATCCATTGAAAATCGGCTATGTGGATGAAAAAAAGGGAAGGCAGAATACTTCGGACAAGGGGGATTCAGGAGGGCCTGTCTTATTCACATATAATGGGACGGTATATGTCATCGGCATTTTGAGCGATAATTATGGTCCTGTTTATGGACCACATATCAGCAGTCATTTGGATTGGATAACGAAGATAATCGGTCAGTAGTAATCTTTATAGCTCCTTCTTGTAAAACTCACTCGTTCGTTCGATTGCCTGCGCAAAAGAATATCCTTCTATATTGTGACCACCACTTTGATACTCAAAAAACTCATGTGGCACAGAGGTCTTTTCAAGAAGCGCATTCAGGTCCCTGCTGTATCCGATATTGACCACATCGTCATCGATTGCGTGATGGATCTGGACAGCCCCTTGCAATTCATGGAGGTAGGAGGCGGGTGCGAACTTCTGCCAAAATGGGACGGTAAGGTTGGGTTCGCCATACATTTCAACGATAGGGTTACGCCTTCTTCCTTGAGCGGTCGGCATACCGGGAGGGCGCTGATAACTTGCATCCGAAATACGATATTTTTGGATGTCTTCATATGTGTATCCGACTCCTGCCCAGATGACAACGGCGGGAATCGTCGGCTTTACTGCCGCACTTCTCATGACGACATTGCCTGCCATGCTATGTCCCCACAGACCGATACGATCCGGATTTATGTTTTGGTACCCTTGAAGCGCTGCATAGGCGTTTAGCGTATCGATGACATAGTCACTTGAATAGTATGCGCCTCCCGCCTGTCCCTCCGACTGTCCGTGTCCTCTCAGGTCAATTTTTAGTACAGCAAATCCTTGGGATGCGAGGTAATCCACATAAGCCACATAACGGGATGTAGTCTCATATTGTTTGGGGGGTATATATCCATGGATGAAAACGATAGCGGGCCATCCCCCTTGCGGCATGGGTCCAGTTGGCTCGGTAAGGAGAGCATTAATCTTATACATGTCTGAGGTATAGCTTGTCAGGTATGAAGTATATGTGGATCTTTTTTCATATATCGTTTTTTCTCCCAGTGTGCCGGTATAGGCACGTTTTCTTAATCCATCTATCGTCACTTCTTCAAACGGAAAGGGGGTAGGAGAAGGAGATGAGCCGAGGGGGAGGCGCGGCACGATGTTTGTCGGAAAAACTCGTTTAGTCACAATAAGGATAACGATGCCAGTCGCAACGATAAGAAGGGGAAAAATGAAGCGAGTACCTTGTTTCATAGAGAAGAGTACAGTATACAAAAAGTGTCTGAATATGGTATGAAACTCCTACCGTATTACCTGTCTTCAGCAATATGCGCGATGGCCAATAATTGTTGAGGCTCAAGACTTGCCTTCCCTATAAGGAATCCATCGATTTCGCCTGTGGCAAAATAGTCCGCCGCGTTTTTTTCAGTTACAGATCCTCCGTAGATGAAAATGCAATTTTTAGGTAGCTTCATCTTTCTTTTCATGGCGACCGTCTGTTCTGGTGGTTCGTTCTGTCCGGTGCCGATTGCCGCGATGGGCTCATATGCGACAATCTCCACTCCTTGCGGGATGGGATCATTCTCATCGCGCACACAATAAACAGGTTTCATTTTATGCAGAAGTGCCTGCTGTACTTTTTGGGCCAATTCGGCATCGGTTTCGCTAAACTGCTTTCTGCGTTCGCTGTGTCCGATGATGACATATTCTGCCATGCCTTCCAATGTCGTTGCAGTGACTTCGCCGGTATGACTGCCTTTTTCATAGGAAGAAAGAGTCTGTGCGCCGATTGCGACATTCTTGCAATCTTTCAATTTACCTTGGACATATGAGATGAACGGAAATGGAGGAAACACTCCGATTGTCGTGTTTGCGGTCTTACGATATTCTCTCGCAAAAACATATAACCATTCCCTGACTTCCGCAAAATTTTTGTTCGCTTTCCAATTACCAAAGATGTATCTCATAATGGTATAGTATACCGTATGCATGAAATTGAGTTCAATACATTAAATCCTGCGCAGAAAAATGCAGTTTCCTATACTGAGGGTCCTTCAGTCGTTTTGGCAGGGGCTGGCTCGGGTAAGACCCGTGTATTGGTGTATAAAGTGCTCTATCTCATCACACAAAAAAAAGTTCCTCCTTCCGAAATCGTGATGATAACGTTCACGAATAAGGCAGCCGCAGAGATGAAAAAAAGGATTGAATCTGCAGGTTTTGGTAAGCTGGGGTTTGTCGGGACATTCCACTCGTTCTGTGCAAGTCTACTTCGCAGATATGCAGGTAGGATGGGATATGGCCCCGACTTCGTCATCTTCGATGATGACGATCAGGAAGCGCTTCTTAAGGAGATAATAAAGGAAAAGGATGTGGAACGCATGACGGTCTCCTACCTCTCCCATCTCATTTCCGCCGCAAAAAACCAACTCATACCGCCTGACAAGTTCACAACATATTTCCCTGATGAACGTGCGGTCCAGGTGGCTGAATTATATGCGACCTACCAAGCGCGACTGAAGAAGAACAACGCTTTTGATTTTGATGACCTCATAATGAAGGTTGTGGAGCTTCTGCGGAAGGATGATGAAGTGCGAGCTCTCATACATGAGAAATATACACAGATACTCATCGATGAATTCCAGGATACGAATTATGCCCAGTATTCGTTGGCGCGCCTCTTATCAGAAGACAGTCTTGATATTACCGTCGTTGGCGACTTCTCCCAAAGTATCTATTCATGGCGAGGTGCCGATATTCGGAATCTTGAAAAATTCCAGACCGACTTTGCGGATGCACGCATCTTTGAGTTGGAGCAGAATTATAGATCGACTCCTCCCATCCTTGACTTCGCATATACCGTCATCTCAAAAAATAACGGGCATCCTATCCTCAAGTTATATACGGAAAAAGATGGAGGGGAGGATATCATCATCAAGGAGATGCAAAATGAGGAGGATGAGGCACTTTATGTTGTTACCGAAGTTGAGCGTATGCGAGATAAGTACGACTACAAGGATATGGCGGTGCTCTATAGAATAAATGCACAATCACGCGCGCTTGAGGAGGCATTCTTGCAATATGGAATCCCCTATATGCTTATCGGTGGAGTCCGCTTTTATGAACGAAAAGAGATAAAGGACATCTTGTCCTATATGAGACTCATCATCAATCCCGATAACGAAATAGCACAAAACCGCATCATCAAATTGGGAAAACGAAAGTGGACTGAGTTCGTGGAAAAATCCCCCCAGATCCGGGAGGGATTGGAAAAAAAAGACACAGATACGATCATGGAGGAATTGTTTGCCGCAACCCGGTACTTAAGCCTGTATAACGAAAAGGATCCCGAAGAGTATTCGCGACTGGAAAACATACGAGAGCTGAAAAGTGTCGCCAATTCATATCCGAATATCCATGACTTCATGGAGCAGATAGCACTTGTCGAGAACGAGTACTCGGAGGGAGAAAAAAAGAGAAAAGGAGAAGAGGGCGTGCGGCTCATGACGCTTCACCAAGCAAAGGGTTTGGAATTCAAGATGGTATTCCTTGTGGGGGTGGAAGAGGGGATACTTCCTCATTCCCGGGCAGCGTATGACCATTTCCAATTGGAAGAGGAAAGGAGACTCATGTATGTTGGAGTGACGCGCGCAAAAGAACATCTTTACATCACGCATGCCAGACGAAGGTTCCTTTTTGGAAGAAGGATGCAAAGTGCACCGTCCCGATTCATTGCGGAAGAAAATGAAGAGTGGTAGAATGATGTTATATGTCAAAAGATGATGTTGTATTCCGTATTATCCGTCGCATAAAAACAGTTTCCTTGGAGCTTGTCGTTTTTTTTCTCCATATCGTGGGGCACGTTCCACTGCATCACTTCAGACGTTTTTTCTATAGACTCAGCGGCATGCGTATAGGGGACGGAACATCTATCCACACAGGATTGAAATTATACAATCCTCACAATATCGAAATAGGAAAAGATACGGTCATTGGGGAAGATGCGATATTGGATGGGCGCGGGAAAATAACGATCGGGGACCATGTTGCATTTGCCACAGGAGTCATGGTGTATAACTCCCAACATGATATTCGTGACCCACAGTTTATGGCGATAACGAAAGAAGTGTATATTGAAGATTATGTGTTCGTCGGACCGCGCGCGATACTTCTGCCCGGCGTCAGGATAGGGAAGGGTGCAGTAGTGGGCGCTGGAGCTGTTGTCACGAAAGATGTGTTACCGGGCGTCATAGTCGCAGGTGTGCCGGCAAAACCGATTGGAGACCGTCCACTTCAACATTACTCCTACAAGCTTGGACGTGCAGCATGGTTTCGATAAACTATCAATCAGCGGTCCCGACAAGGAATACCGCTCTCCATGGTCTATACCAAATGTTGAAATCCTTTTCATATAGGACTTCCTTATTCCGTGTTACCTTATATGAATAACGGGCACGGGCACCTGATGCCGCAAAATCAACCTGTCTGGTGATGCCCTTCTTGAGGGTTGGGTCATCCTGGAACTGGGGTTCAGGAGCCGGAGTCTGATCAGATATGACAGGAGTGCTGAGTTCAACCACACGTCCATCTTTTTTTCCATAAAACTTGAAGGAGAGCGTTTGTTTTTCTTCATCTGCTTTTGTCTGTATGAGGATACTTGCCGGCGTGTTGTTGACGAATTTGAAGTCTACCGTGGGTCCAAACACCGTTGCATCAAGCCCTGGCTTTGAATCATTTTCATAATAACCAACCCTATATGCATGTGAATGATACTCAGCAATGGGAAGTCCTGCTTTGAGTACGGCGCGGAATATGGTCGTTGAGACCTGGCAGATTCCTCCTCCATCTCCCAGGACCGTCTTCCCATCCTTGATAATATAGGCAGGCTGATATCCGGTGGATGAGGAAATATCGCCCACGAGTTCGTTGAATGAGAACGTTCCTCCCTTGGGGATGAGGACGCCGTTGAATTTGGAGGCGCCCAATAGTAGGTTATGGATGCGTTGGGGAATAGAATGGGTATAGTCCGATGTACCTTCTGCAATAAGCTCCTCGATGCCGTAGGTATTCGTTTGGGAAAGGGTAATTTTCGGTTTTACGACGGTGCTTGCGACGGATATATTTTTATTTGCAGGTTTTGCGAGAAGCGTTTGGTAATAAGCCTTCACTGCATCTTGCGCTTTTTCGTTTTCGATGTGGAGTCCATTTTCTTCGCTGGCAAACTGGACAACTTTCCCGTTTTCGAATTGGAATTTGGCATTTATCGGCTGTTTTTCATATTGGTCTGTGAGATGGAAGAGTGCATCACGGACCGGTTGCATGGAATAAACGACTTGCAGCGGAAACTCAAAGGTATGGATGCCGGTTGCCGACAGGAAGGATTGCCATAATTTTGATGGGACATGAGTTGATCGGCCAACGACATATGCCTGATCGAAAGCGGTATCAAGATCCAGACGGGCATTTGTAAGGTGAGCTGGAAGGGTGGCGATTAGCTCGTCCTTGAAGGTAAGTGTGAGAGTCGTTTTTTGGATAGCCTCATTCGTTTCGGAAAACGAGAGATACACCTCCGTTTTATTCATGCCTCCAACCTCCTTGCCGTTGATGCGGATATGGGGAAATAGCCTCGAATCATATTTTTTTTGCATTTCGCGTGCCACGAAAAATGATATGGCCACGAGAGCAGATATGACAAGAACGAACACGACAATTTGTATAACAACTCCCCCCCGTTTATTTGGTATCATGGATATATGGATGATAGAAAAAATGACGACCAATTGCAAGGGCCGTCTGATGTTGCACAGCCGGTGTATGAGACGGTTCCTGTTGAGGAAAGCATGCAGGCCGAGGAAGTGAGCTCAAATGTGCAAGCAACAGATCAGGGAGATTTCAGCCAAATAGAACCAGAAATAGCACCGCTTGAAGCGACCCCTCCTCCCGCTGTTGCCACCAAAGAAATAAATAAGATTCCTTTCATCATCGGTGGAGTCGTGGTTTTTTTAAGTGTCTTTATACTCATCTTCGCCCTCCTTGCGGGATCTGGAAAGAAAAAAGAACCGGTACAAAAACAAGTAGCCTTGAGCTATTGGGGATTGTGGGAAGAAAAAGAAGTGATGGATCCTCTTATCAAGGAATACCAAAAAGCCCATCCAAACGTCATTATCACCTACGAGAAAAAAACAGAACAGGACTACAGACAAAAGCTGTTGGTATGGATACAAAAGGGACAGGGTCCTGATATATTTCGGTTCCACAATACGTGGATACCTGAGATACAGGAAGTTGTTTCGGCAATTCCTGAGAGTGTGATGAGCGTTTCCGATTTTGAGAAGACATTTTATCCAATCCATACCAAGGACCTGAAGTTTGGGACAAAGGTATATGGAATGCCGCTCATGGTTGATGGACTTGTGTTGATAGTGAACGAAGACCTTCTTCGAAAGGCAGGAATAGCAACCATACCTGCTAATTGGGATGATATGATGGCTGCCGCATTGCAGACGACGGTAAAGGATAAGGACAGCAGGATCATCACGGCAGGATTTGCTGCAGGCACCGCATCAAACGTCGCGCATTTCTCTGATATTTTCGGACTGATGCTCATCCTGAATGGGGGAGACTTGACGAAGCTTGACATGCCAGAGGCATCAGGAGCACTGGAAGCATATAGACGATTTGCTGAGGAGCCAAACAATGTTTGGAGCGAGGATCTTCCAAACTCCATCTCTGCGTTCACCCAAGGGAAAGTCGCGATGATATTTGCGCCAAGCTGGGAGATCCACACAATACGGACCAATGCGCCAGATCTTAAAATAGCTGTAGCGCCCATCCCCGCCCCACCGGGCGGTAAACAGTTTTCGCTTGCCTCTTATTGGGTAGAGGGAGTGTCACGAAAAAGCGAGAATCAGGAAGAAGCATGGAAATTCCTTGCGTATCTGGCGTCCAAAGAGGGTGAAACGAAGCTGTATGAAATCCAAAGCAGTGTCCGCGCTTTTGGTGCCACATACTCCCGCATGGATTTGGCGGACTTACTGGTCCAGGATCAGTATCTGGGACCGGTAGTCAAACAAGCGGCAGAAGACCGATTCCTGTCGCTTCCGCTCAGCATGAATACATATGATGATGGACTGAATGATGAGATAGTCCGCTATCTCGAAAACGCTATCAATAGCGCATCGCAGGGAGTATCATATACGGAGGCAATGGCGACGGCAAAAAAAGGAATAGATCAGGTTTTTTTGCGCTATAAGATACAATAATACTATCTAACATAAACACTATGCAGATACCGTTTCTATCAGAAAAAAATGGGGGAGGCGAACTTTACTGCGGTATCCTCCTGAAAGAGGCGCAAGGAATTTGCTTTATCTTCGAAAAAAGAGAAAGTTCCATCCACCTTCTTAAACAGCGGGAATTCCAATATATGAATGGGTGGGACCATATCGTGGATGACGTCGATAATGCTCTTTCCATAATCGAACAGGAAGTCTCAGGCAACGCAAAGCTGACGCACTGCATCTTTTTCGTCTTTTCGCACCTCATCGATATCCAGACAAAAGAAATAAGCAAGCAGTACACAGGCAAGATCCGCGACCTGGCAAATAATCTGGAATTGAAACCCTTAGGATATATGGAAGTCATCGATGCTGTCCATGAAGAGCTTCAACAGGAAAAACAGACACCTCTGTCAAGCGTAGTTGTCGAACTTGATGATACACAAATGACCGTGTTCTTATTCAAAGCCGGTCACAAAATCGCAGTCCAGAGAAGTACTCGCACGGATAATTTTGCGGAAGATATGGACAATGCTCTTGCTACGATTGCCGAGACACACATACTCCCGACACATATTTATCTGTATGATTCCAGTGACCTAGCGGAGGAATCATCCGACCTGATGCTTCATGCATGGAAAAAGAATATCTTCATCCAACAACCGCGTGTTGCGGTCATACCGTCCTCGACGGTTGGGGCAGCTCTTAAGAATCTGTTGGAAAAGCAGTTGTGTTCACTTGCTCCGTCAGCTCAACAGGAGGGTGAGAAAAAAGAAGAAAAGAAAGAGGTATTAGGATTTACGATAGGACATGAAGTCGCTCTCCAAGAAGATGAGGCGCCACAGCAAAGGGCTGCATTTACGCCCCCTTCCTTTTCATTCCCAAAATTCACGCTTCCCTCGATGCCCCTTATCATCATTGGGGCGACACTCCTTGGTATCGGATTATCACTCTTTGGATTCCTCTATTTCTTCCATAAAGCAACGGTAACCATAGCCATCCCTACCGAGAAGAAAGAGGCAGAAGTCGCCATATTGGCAAGTAGAGATTCGGATGAAGTTGATGTGACGAAACTGGAGAGTGTCGTGTCATCGTTTTCCGCTTCAGAAAAAAAGGATACGACGGGGAAACGGGATATCGGTGAAAAAGCATCAGGTGAAGTGACCTTATATAACTATGACGAAAAATCAAAAGAGGTAACGAAGGGGACCAAACTGCAGGTCGACTCGATACAGTTTGAGACTGATGATGGGACAACTATCCCAGCATCCCAATTCGGGTCAGACGGAATAACCAAAAATCCAGGAAAATCAAAAGTCAAGATACGTGCAGTCGTCCTGGGGACCGAAAGCAATATGGACAAGAACAAGAGATTCTCCATTCCAGGTACCTCATCGAACGTCCTGTTTGCGATAAATGAATCGGCAATAACAGGAGGGACAAAGAAAACCGTCAGAACAATTGCGAAAGCAGATATTGATGGCATACGCAGTTTCGTATTGGATAAGGCAAAAAAGAACGCTTACGAAAAGGAAAAACAGACTGAAGCATCCTATATCCTCATCAATGAGCTTACGACCACATCTGTGGGAACGGAAAAATTATCAGGAGAAGTAGGGGAAGAGGCAGACAAGATAACCTATACCGGCAAAGGATCGGTAACGGTGTATCGCATCCCAAAGAAATCAATAGAGGAGTCGGTGAGGAAAAAATTGGAAGATGAAAAACCGACTGGATATGAAACTGACGCAGTCAAATTCGTCGTGAAGAAACAGAAAAAATTGGAGTCAGGAGATATACAGCTCACCATAGAAGGCTCCATTGTCTTTAAAAAGACCATTTCACAGGACGAAGTCGTGAAGACGGTTCTCGGAAAGGGAACAGATGAAGGTGAAGGCCTTATCGAGACGCAGTTTGGCACAAAAGGAAATACCATAACCATTACTCCGGATTTACCGCTAATCCAAGACCGCCTCCCATTCTGGAGCGGGAACATACGAGTTGACTTTGTGAGATAAGCATATTATGGCACTGCATGTATACCTAAAGGAAAACACATCGTCCAAGCGCAAAGCGGTTAACGTGATTTCATATATCACGCTTGGGATGGGAGTATTGCTTTTGTTTTGGTCATTTTATCCCGTACTCTCATTTGAATTATATTCTCGCTTCATATTGAAAAATGGGGTAGAAAGCCCATTCCCGACAAATTCCAAATCATCTTCCATCCAAGCGGCCCAATCGGTCTTGGGAAGCAACGATGCATTTTCAAGCAATCTCAAGGATTTTACGCAGGCACATCTTTGGTTCCCCTCAAAGCAGACAGAAGGAGATAAGCCTGCAGGCGGAGTCCAAAAGTATTCGCTCAGCATCCCGAAGTTGAACATAAACAAAGCACAGGTTGTTGTAGGAGGGGATGACCTTACCAAAAGTCTTGTACACTATATACCACGATCTATGCCTGGGGAGTTCGGCAACGTGTCGATTTTTGGCCATTCAACGCTTCCTCAGTTATATGACGAAAAGGACTATAAAACCATCTTCACCTATCTGCCCTCACTCCAGACGGGAGACACGGTCCTCATAACGATGGGGGACTTGGAGTATGAATATGAAATATATGATATGTTTGTCGTGACTCCGGACAAGATTTCAGTTCTTGACCAGCAATATGATGCCTCTTACCTGACTCTGGTGACCTGTGTTCCACCCGGTACTTTCTGGAAACGATTGGTCGTAAAGGCGAAACTGCTGAGACTTCCTCAATAAAAACCTATTGTTTTATCCTATAATATCTGTTACAATACTCAAATGGTCTCAGCCTCGAAATTTCGCCTATTATTGTTTTGGAGAAGCTTATTAAGGCTTCTTTATTTTTTTATCTACCAAGTGGTCTTCTTTTTCATTACTATAGGTGAATTTACTGAGCTTGTCATAAAAACAGCCATAACTATCTTTATGGCTCCGTTTCACTTCTTTTGGAAAAATAAAGGGAAAGGAAAAGACTTGGCATATCATATATTTATGTCCGTTACGCACGTTGTAGTCCGTATTGGACGGGCAGTCATGAGGGGTATTCATGCCATTATTGTCTTTCCACTTCGTTGTATTGCGGTCTTTTTTTCTCCTGAATTGAAATTTTTTCTCCTTGGCGTATTGATCTGTTTTTTTGGGTTTACGTTGTTTTTTTCATACCGATTTGTCGTCGAATTGCCGTCCCCCACAGACATCGGTAAACTGAACTATCCA
This sequence comes from Microgenomates group bacterium, assembly GCA_049304055.1. Taxonomy (GTDB): domain Bacteria; phylum Patescibacteriota; class Microgenomatia; order UBA1406; family GWC2-37-13; genus JAKBEU01. Next base: position 187,509 of record JBAQNT010000001.1, on the reverse strand, counting down.
CTTTCTACTCATATGTATGACAGGAACGGTAAATTGCTCTATGAAATATATAAGGACCAAAATAGGACACTGGTACAACTGAAAGATCTTCCACAATATGTCTATGAGGCGACTATCGCCATAGAAGACAAGGATTTCTTCAGCCATAGTGGTGTTTCGCTTTTGGGCGGAATACTTCGTGCTGCCAAAGAGACCGCTCTCAAGAAAGGACTTCAAGGAGGATCAACAATCACTCAACAGCTCGTCAAAAGTGCCCTCCTGACTCCTGAGCGAACCATAGAGCGTAAACTCAAGGAAATCCTTCTTGCACTCTGGACAGAAAAGCTTTATACAAAAAAACAGATTTTGGAAATGTATTTGAATCAGGTGCCTTACGGAGGAAGTGCTTATGGAATCGAAGAAGCTGCAAAGACATATTTCAAGAAACAGGCAAAAGAACTCACCATTGCCGAAGCAGCGTTTTTGGCAGGGATGCCACAGGCACCTTCAGTCTACTCTCCTTACACCAATCCTGACCTGGCAAAAAACAGAAGGGATGAGGTATTGAAACGGATGTATGAACTGGGGTTCATCACGAAGAAACAAAAAGAAGCGGCAAATAAGGAAGAGATAAACGTGACACCATTGCAAAACACTATCCGCGCACCACATTTCGTCTTTTACATAAAAAGCGATTTGGAAAACCAATATGGCATACAGCGGGTCGAAGAAGGTGGACTAAATGTTGTCACTACACTTGATCTTGATATCCAAAAGGAAGCGGAAAAAATAGTGACGGAGGAACTCGAAAAAATAGCTTACCTCAACGTCACGAATGCCGCCGTGCTTGTGGCAAAACCTGACACAGGAGAAATCTTAGCTATGGTAGGATCGGCAGATTATTATGCTGCACCATCGGGAGCATTCAATGTGACAACAGGTTTTAGACAACCCGGAAGTTCCATCAAGCCAGTCACCTATGCACTTGCCCTTGAAAACGGACTTACCGCCTCAACGATAATTGATGATGTCCCAACAGCATTCGGTATTCCAGGATCACCTCCTTATGTGCCGGTCAACTATGATGGAAGGTTTCATGGTCGGGTACCTCTTCGCTATGCCCTTGCCAACTCATTCAACATCCCGGCCGTCAAACTGATACAGATGGAAGGAGTCGATAATATGGTGGCATTCTCAAAAAAACTGGGTATCACCACATGGGATGACTCTTCGCGCTTCGGACTTTCATTGACTCTTGGGGGAGGAGAAGTCTTGATGACGGACATGGCTACTGCATACGGAACGTTTGCCAATATGGGAGAGCGTGTCCCTGTCACTGGTATCAAGCGTATTTATGATGCAAGGAACACGACACTTTTTGATTACAGCCCGACAAAAAAACGGGTCATGAGCGAAGAGACAAGTTTTATACTTTCAGATATCCTTGCTGATAGTTTTGCCCGCCGATTGGCATTTGGTACAAACTCAGCTCTTGAAATCCCTGGATATAAAGTCGCTGTCAAAACGGGAACCACTGACATGAAAAAGGACAACTGGACCATCGGCTATACTCCTGACTTCGTCGTTGCCGTATGGGTGGGAAATAATGACAACACGCCAATGGATCAATATTTGTCTTCTGGAATAACGGGAGCTGCTCCTATCTGGAACAGGGTCATGTCATATCTGTTGACGAAATATGGAGCACACTGGTATGAGAAGCCCAGCAATATCGTCGAAAAACAATGCTATTTCGGAAAAACGGAATACTTCGTACGCGGCACAGAAACGAAAGCCAACTGTTCAACGGCAATATTGGGAACGCCAAATATCACTCCCACAAAAGCTCCTTAACCTTTGTCTTAAAGGTCGCGAAGGAAAGCGGTTAATATATCGTAATACGTTTCAAGGCTTTTGATATCGACCCATTCCTCATTGCTGTGAAGTCCTGCCCCAACGGGTCCGAATTCAACACCCTCACCCTCCACTTTGCTGAAATGGCGGACATCTGAGGAACCATGTTTGAGGATGACGTTGGACTTACCCTTTGTGACTTTTTCAATAGATGCAAGCAGCTTCTTGAAATAAGGATTTGATTCGCTTGTCACTTGGGGTGGTTCAAACTCGAGAAATTCAAGCTCGCATCCTTCAAGCATTTTTTCCAACTTTTGTTTTATCGTTTTCCAATCTTCGGGGATGTATCGTATATCGAGTTTCATGCTGCACTCATCAGGGATCTTGTTGAAGGTTGTGTTCGTCGTGCTGATATGTGCGATATTAACGGTTGTTCGCCACTCTTCTTTGGTCAGAACAGGAAACTCCTTTTCTATAGCATCAATCGCTTTTTTCATCTTCAAGAGTGCACTCGTCCCGCGCCACTGATAGGCACCATGTGCAACGACTCCCTTGGTCTTCACATTCATCCAGATGACACCTTTTGACTTTTGTCCAACGCCAAAATCAGTAGGTTCACCTGCTATGACAAACGGAGTGCGGACTCCGTCTTTTATCTGTACATGGGTCCCATCATACCCGCCGATTTCTTCATCAGTAACCAATTGGAGGCCGATGGGGGAGGTGGAGGTCTTTGCGACATCCTTGAATGCCAAGAGCTGGACGGCAGCCGCTGCTTTCATGTCGCTTGTCCCGCGTCCATACAGTTTCCCATCTTTTTCAACAGGGGTAAACTGGGAGGGTTGTGCGGACACCACATCAAGATGCGCGTTGAAGATGACATCAAACTGTTTGGGACGAGTCTTGCCCGCATAAGCCAAGATACTGGGGCGTCCGTTCTGATTAAATTTTTCGATAGTATATCCGTCCAGTTCCTGGACGCACACATCAATGACTTCCTGCAATTTATCCTTCTTTGCATCGGTCGATTCTATGGAAATAAGTTTTTTTGTTAGGTCAAGGATATTCTTGTTCATAGTGTGATTATATATCATTGACATAACATCCAATGGGTTCAAATCTTTTCTAGGATAGAATAAAAATCAACAAGACTCTTGATGGAGACATATTCGTCCTTCACATGATAGTTGTCCCCGACAGGACCAAAGCCAACTGCGGGAATCCCTTGTTTTGCCGCAAATCTTGCATCATTCGTCCCATGATTTTTAAAGAAAAGATCATGTGATATATGTAATTGTTTTTTTGCGGAAGCATTAAGACTTCTCAAATAGGGATCTGTGTTTTTTGTTTTCATTTGGGGGGCTGAAAACAATTTCTTAAACGAAATGTTTTTCTTGGATTTTATTGCGGACGTTATCACACCTTCTACGGTTTGTTCGTTTGTGCTGGTCCCACAAAACCGTATGTCACACTCCGCCTCCGCTTTGTCAGGTATAGAACTCCTCATGAGTCCGCCATGAATTGTACCCATATTGATGGTGGTATACCAGTGGTTGCGGTCGTCCCTTTTCTTCTTGAACCGACTTTCGATTTTGCTGTATGCATTGAATAGCTCCACGATAGCATTCTTTCCTTTCCATACATATGCGGAATGATCGCTTTTTCCGGAAGCCATGAGCTTAAACATATAGACGCCCTTTTGTTCTGTTTTAAGGTAATATTCCTTTTCCCCTTCAGCAGTGATAAAAAAACTTCCTTTAAATCTCATGGTTTCCATGAGATATTGTGTGCCATTTTGTCCACCGATTTCTTCATCCGACGTAATGAACAGTGCAACTTTTTTATCATCAGTTTGTTTTAAATGATGCTTCATATACACCATAAGCGCTGCTAAACCACCCTTCATGTCAAGAGCTCCTCTGCCGTAGAGGTTGCCTTCCTTGATATAGGGTTGGAATTGGTCTTCACTTGCGGCCACGACTACGTCGATGTGTCCGTGCAGGATTAGGTCGAATGTGTCTCCATCACTGAATTTTTTGTTGCAAAAAACGAGCGATTCAAAACCACCGTTGGTATATTCTCTCAAATGTAGTTGAGAGAGATATTTTTTTACATAGTTCATCGCTCTTCGGGATTCGAGGCCGTTTCCAGTAATTGTCTTGAATTTTATGAGCCGCTTGGTGACGGCGACGAGTTCATTTTCCATTAAAAATTTATGGCAATATTATAATGATCGTATTGTGGCTGCGTGTTTGGTCCTACGAATAATCTTTGTACGCTATCCGCCTCTTCCATTCTACGCCAATGTTCGATTATTTCTCTATCATAACTGGCAGGTACGTCAAACCGAGTCGTTGAAACAACGTTCCATGACTTTGCGTTACCCCTTGATACCATGGCGTTTAGGAATGCATCTATTCTTGGTTTGTTCTGCTTTGATGAAGCAGAGACGAGAGCCACTCCACCATCTTTCATGACCATATGCGCATCCGAAAGAACACTCATGAATATTCCCAATCCGTCAGGGTCCCTACTTGGATCTACGTTCCATGCAGCAGCATTTTTCTCTCTCAAAGAGGGGAGATCGGTATTGCTAACCAATGGTTGCTGTGGGAGATTTGCCAGAAGTACATCTACTCCTCCTTGTGCGGCAGCGAGTCGTACCAATTCTGGACTCATACCATCAGCTACCATGGTAGTCAAGTCACTTGGGGCAAGCTTATTCAATTTCCAATTATGCTCCGCAAGTCGCGTAGCATCTGCATTTAAATCAGTCGCGATAAAGACAGCATCTGGGACAAATTGCTTTGCCATTATGGGAAGTATCCCAGAGCCAGTTCCGACATCAAGCATTATGGGCGTATGCGCATTCCTGTGTGCGACCTTTTCGGCGATATTGAATGTGTGTTCGGCCAAATGAAATGCTGAATAGGGCGGCCATACCGTTCCTGCATTCGCGATAGCTATTTCGCGATTAACTAACAAAGGATGTGTGTGTTGGGTAACACCGGTTATTGCTAATGTTTCGGCCATAAGATAATTAATTGAAAAAACTGGTAACTAATTTTTGGACAGCTTCAGAATGCATTGTTCTCGGTTGACCCTGAAGCAACTCCATGGGGACCAATAATTTTAGCTTCATGAAGGGATGTGAACCATCGCCGAAGCCAAAATAGCCAAATGATGTTGAGAATGGAGTTATCCCGAAATCATTCGAAAGTCTGGCACATGTTTGTGTATAACATTCGAACAACTGCTCGTTCGATTGGACATCCGGCAGTCCAGTCGCATGATCGATCTTAAGTTGTACTTCAAACAGACCAACATTATCCTCTATCGCGATCAATGCCTCTGGCGTTGATCTTCCTCCTCTTCTAAAGTTGTAATCATGGAAAACGAATTGACCATTTTCTCTCACCATGACATCCCCGGCCAATACACCATTGCGGTATCCATGCCTACTCATAACTTCACCCATTTCTGCATATGCCTTGAATAATTCTTGCCATTGTTCTGGATTTTCTTGAACGAGCGCCGCATCGGAAGCGATCCATCCTCTGTCATATTCTCCATCATCATTTGTTGCGAATGGGAATATCGACATCGGCATGAATTCGCCATCAATCATCATTCCTCCGACCGTGAGATCATGTTTGAATCCATCTATTCTCTTTGCGTCATCGATGAATTCTTCAACCACAGCGAATTGGGGAAGTGTTTCACTATCAGCATATGACTTGCGCATCTGTTCAACAAGCAATTGCAGTCTCTTTTGGTGATCGAGTTTTGTATCATATATTTCTGGATGTCTGCCCGGCATAAGGTTACCAAGGCCGGAAACACCATTCGAATCAAGTTTTGCTATCGCTTTCATGTTTTGTCCAGCAAGCATGTCGATTGAATTGAGAACGCTTTCTGCCATTATTTGGATATTTTGGTCGTTCCTCATGAAAGTGGATGGACTGCGTTCACTTGTTATCTCAGATTTTTGGATATAGGTGTCATAATCCGTAACGACGGTTCCATCTGCATGAATAGCATGCATAGTATGGAGATATTTACCCAAACCCTCCTTACGCAACAGGAAATTATTATGCGCCTTATCCATGTTGGGTAAGTCAGGGAGTGCGACTTGGTCCGCCTCTATATAATCATGAAGGGCATTATAATGGTCGGGCGTACTTTGGAATGGTGCAATGTACGCTTTTTTTCCGACGGACAGCAGCTCGCCTGCATGACGCTTGAACACATCCGTGTGATACTCAGGCGTAAATGCGGAAGCTTGTGATGGGTCCCCCATCCGCTTTGCGAATTGAGTACTTACTTCGCGATATTCATCCGGTCTCATCTCCATAAGATCGACGAGTTCGCCATCTTTTTCATGCAATACCCTAACAGTACTTTGTACCCCACCTTTCTCATCCATTACACTCTTTAAGTGTTTAAAATTGGCCATCTCGACCGGATTAGGTGGTGCGGCACAGACGACGGATACTCCATTTTCAAATCCTGGAGCCAAAAGAAGGGCGGGAAGTAATACCCGTTCATATCCAGGAAGACCAGCTAATTTAGTCCGTTGTGCCACCGGTACCGCATAGGCCAGGTCATCAAAAAAGATAGCATGATCTGCTCCCGTGCTGACCGACAGGCGTTTAGCCGCCTCAAAACGGTACGGCAATTCCGCAAAATGTTTAATTCCGTAATTTCCCAATTCCTTCAAGTTCATGGGTGCTAGCTTATTTACTGTCTCTGCCATAGTGAACAAAAAATCCCGCCTTTCGGCGGGATAAAATTTTAAATAATAAAAATTCTATCCGCCTGAGCGGAGAATAAGAATAAGGACGACAATGATGGCATTCAATCTACGTTGAAACATATTCATACTATCTAGAGCAATTGGTACACTATCGCCATTATGAGCGCGACAAGCAAAAATTCTCCCATATAACTGAAAAACCCGCCTTTGGGGCGGGTGCTTTTAAAAAGGTTTTTCCTTTTTATCATTACGCACCCGCCTCTTGTTTGAGGACGAGTTGGGTAATAATAAGTGAAAAACCAAAACTGTTCATACTGAGAGAAAGTATAGCATACACAAAAAAAAGTGCAAGAGGTATTTTAGTGCACTAATACGTTATTTCTTTATCCTGTCGAATCCTGTCAGGTCATGGAGCACTTTTGGGACAAGGATAGATCCGTCTTCCTGTTGGAAATTCTCAAGAAGTGCGATGAGGATACGGGGGGATGCGACTGCTGTATTATTGAAAGAATAACAATAAGCGGTCTCACCATCTTTTTTCCTATACTTGATTTTCAACCTGCGTGTTTGGAAGTCTCCCATGATGGAATTACTCATCGTTTCGCCGTATCCGTTGCGGGATGGCATCCATGTTTCAATATCATATTTTTTCAGTTGTGGTTCACCCATGTCGCCCGTGCACATAAGGAGCACTCGGTAAGGTAAGCCTAAATCTGCCAAAATTTCTTCGGCATTCTGTTGGAGTTCTTCATGGACTTTACGTGCGTTGTCAATATCACTACTACCTATTATTACCTGTTCTATCTTCCAGAATTCATGGACTCGGTACAGGCCCTTCGTGTCCTTGCCGTATGATCCCGCTTCACTGCGGAAACAAGGAGAGAATGCGACGAACTTTTTCGGCAGGTCTTTTTCCTGGAGTATTTCGTTGCTAAAGTATGAAGTTATCGGAATCTCAGCGGTTGCCGAAAGATATGCGTCATCGTCCTCACCATTCAGTTTATAGACTTCCTTTTCGCCCCATGGCAAATGTCCCGATCCGAAGAGTGTGAATTTCTTCACGATGGATGGAGCAATGACCGGTGTATATCCTTTTGCGGTCAGTTTTTTGAATACATAGAGAAGGAGTGCCATGTGGAGTATCGCACCTTGATTCTTGAGGAAGTATCCGCGATATCCAGACACTTTTGCTCCTCGTTCAAAATCGATGATATCAAGATCGACCCCGAGTTGTGTATGATCTTTGACAGGAAACGAAAAAGCGGGAACCGTTCCGACCTTTCGGAGTTCCTTGTTGCCCGTTTCGTCATGTCCAACAGGAACCTCATCAAGCGGGACACTTGGGACAAAAGAGACAAGTCGGTCAAGCTCTGTTTCGACCGTAGCCAAATCGCCTTCAATAGTCTTCAGGAGTTCCTTAATTTCCTTACCTCTTGTTTTTGTTTCCTCGGTGAATTTTTGTTTTGCAAGTTTATTGCGTTCTTCCCGAAGGACTTGTGCTTGTTGTATCTTTTCTTTGCGTTTGTCGTCCAGAAGGAGGATAGAATCAATATCCGCTTCTCTATTTTTGTTCTTTAGTGCATCAAGGACCTTTTGTTTATTTGCGCGGATATATTCTATTGACAACATATGGTTATTGTAACAAATCTTTTTTTACGAGTGGGATGAGTTTTTGGGCTGCCAACAACCTATGGTTGACCGATAGATGCTCTTTTTCATTCAGTTCGTCATAATTCTTGGCATATCTATCAACGATAAAGAGTGACCGATAGGGAAATCCCTTCTTTGCGTCAGGTCCGACGGTAAGTGCAATCCTGCCGTCTAACATAGCTTGTGAGGACTCGCTTTTCCCTGTAAGGGGATTGTGATAGTAGAGCACTATTTTGAAGTGTGCCGTCCGTTTTTGCATGGGGATATTCTGCAAACGGGAAAGCGTATACGCTATCAATTCGGCATCTTCTGCATCTCGTCCCAACCAACGTTTTGAGTGGACGCCAGGTTCACCACCAAGCATATCAATCTCTATCCCTCCATCATCGGCGATTGTGGGCAGGCGCGAGATAGCTGCAAAATACTCTGCTTTTAATTTTGCATTAGCGAGAAAGGTGGCTCCCGTTTCTTCTGGGTCGGCAGTTATATGGAGATCATCCAAAAAAACAAGATTGATCCCCGACTCGATAAGCGATGAAAAACCATTGCGCAATTCATCCTTTTTTGCAGGATTGTGGGTGGCGATAAGCAGATCCATATTACAGACTCAAATCACTGGCAATTGCCTGCATGCTTTTGAGGACTATTGAGACAAAATCATTGATCTTGATTCCCAATTTTTCTTCACAAAGCTGTATCTGCATCCTGTTCACTCCGGCCGCAAATGACTTGGAAGGAAACTTTTTGAGTACCGACTCAGGGGTCACATCCGCAATTTTTTTTGACGGGAGGATGAGTGTCACTGCTACGATAAGTCCGGTCAATTCATCACAGGTGTACAGAGCCCATTCCATAGGAGTTGCAGGCTCTCCTTCACCGTTATGATGATGGTTGTGGGAGAGGATTGCACGATGCAGTTCGACATCGGTATTTCCGAGTTCGTTCAACCATGCGACGGTTTGCTTCGTGTGTTGGTCAGGAGCATCTTTGGTCTTATCCCAGTCGATGTCGTGAAGCAGTCCGACCATTGCCCATCGGCTTTCGTCTCCGCCCAAATGTCGCGCAAGAGCAGACATAGCTGCTTCAACTGCGCGGGAATGTTTTCGCAAATGGGGACTTGTCAGTTTTTCATCCACAAGTGCAAGTGCCTGTTCGCGGGTAATCGCGTATGGATTCTTTTTTGCTGCAGGGGGTGGTGCTTGTTGGGCAACAGCTGTGTCATTTCCTAATTTTTTCAAGGTAGGAAATAACATCACTTCGCGGATGGCCCAGGTATTCGTGAAGAACATCACAAGCCGCTCTATTCCTATTCCGATTCCTCCCATAGGAGGCATACCGAATTCCATTGAAGTGATGAAGTCTTCATCAACCTGTTGTGCCTCAGACTTGTCCTTGCGGGATGCTTTTTGGTCATTTTCAAATCGCTGTCTTTGGATAAGGGGATCGGTAAGCTCGCTCCATCCATCACAGATTTCTTTGCCACCGATATATCCTTCGAATCGTTCTACCCACCCTGGCTTTGACCTGTGGTTTTTCGAAAGTGGAGAAACATCTTCCGGATAATCGATTATCCAGACAGGTTCGATGAGTTTTTCAGGAATGGTATGTTCAAAGATAGCAAAGATAAGTTGTCCTTTCGTTTCGCCACCGATGAGTTCTATCTTGTGTGTCTTGCAATAGGCAAGGAGCTCTTCTTGGGATGCAGTTTCAACATCAAGTCCCAACTCTTTCTTCATTATTTCGGACATCGGGATGCGGGGCCATTTCCCTGATAGGTCAATTTCCTTTTCATCAATTTTCATCTTGGGGGAACCGTTGAGTTTATCAGCCAAGTGCTTGAACAATCCTTCGGTGACATCCATCACGCGATGATAATCAGCATATGCTTCGTACCATTCGATCATCGTGAACTCAGGACTGTGGGACCTGTCAAATCCTTCGTTTCGGAAGTCTCGCCCTATTTCGTATACTCGTTCATATCCTCCCGAAATGAGCCGTTTCAAGTATAGTTCGAATGCGATACGCAGATACATATCCTGGCCCAGTGCATTGTAATGGGTCGTAAATGGTTTGGCATTGGCTCCTCCGTACAGAGGGTGAAAAATCGGGGTTTCTACTTCCCAGAATCCAAGTCCGTCCAAATACTCGCGCATATGGCGAAGGACTTTTGTCCTGACGTTAAACCGCTCTCTGACTTCAGGGTTCAAAAGGAGATCGAGATATCGCTGTCTGAAACGTTGTTCCGTATCCTTTATCCCAAACCACTCATGAGGCAGCTGTTGGAGGGATTTTGAAAGAAGGGTGTATTTTGTCGGCATGATGGAGAGCTCGCCGGCAGTTGTTTTCATGACGGTGCCTTCAACGCCGATATAGTCTCCGATATCAAGAAGGGAAAGTTGTTTATATGCCTCTACTCCTAGAGTATCTTTCTTGAAGAAGATCTGGATCTTGCCGCTTTCGTCCTTGAGGTCGGCGAACGCGATATTGCCATGGGTGCGAAGCGAAAACAGCTTGCCCGCAGTCTGCACTTCTTTGCCTTCCATTTCACGGGTTTGGGCAATCATCTGTTTTTTCTCATAAGAAGATGGATAGGGATTCCATCCAATTTCACGGATTTTCGCAAGTTTTTTCAATCGTTCGTCCCTTAAGGTTTGTGCGGTTGACATATAACGCTAATTATAATCCATCGAATGAGGAAATAAAGTGCGATAGAATGGCCACAAGCTTGTCTATGGAACGAAGCGAAACCCATTCATTCGCGCCGTGTGCACTGCCTCCTATGGGGCCGATACCAAGGGTCGTTATACCTTGCGCGCCAAAGATATTCTCATCAGCAACCGATGAACGGAAATAGGGGACAGCTCGCTTTTTGGTAGTTGTCATGACGCTTTTTTTCATAAGCTGCAAATACCGATTATTTGATGCGATGATATAGGGTTCCAAAAATGGCGTTTCCCTTTCATGTTTCTTCACGGCAAATGAGAAAAAGGATTTATATTTTTTTTCTATTTTTCTTGCTTCTGTCTCAAGGAACGACAACACGCTTGCATGGGTATGAGGAGGCAGTACAGAACTGTCCAGCTGTAAGGATATCTTTTCCGGAAGGGACATGCCGACGGTTTTCGATTCGATGGAACGGACAAACACGAACTGCTTTTTGTCCCCTGTCTTTTTGTATAGTTTCTGAGTCGCCTGTATGAAATCGGACAACGCATGATTGATATCTTTTTTCGGATCATAAAACGCAAAGTGATGGGAAGGGCCGGTGAGCGTCACATCATATACGGACCGCCCGATTCTGCCTGTCACTATCCCTTGGATACCGTGTTGGAATGCAGGTTCGGTCGACACGACACAGACGACATCATACATGAACGTATTTTTCATCAATGTATGTCCCCCTCTTGAAATGAATTCTTCATCCACGCAAAACACAATCTTTATCTTCACGTTTTTTGTTACAGCATCTTGTGCGGCGAGTATGTTGGCAAGCATACCTGCTTTCATGTCCCACACGCCTAACCCATAGGCCTTGTCGCCGACAATCGTGAGCGTATGCGGATCTGTCTTCCATCCCGCCACGGTGCCGACGGTATCAAGATGTGAATAGAACAGGACGCTTTTGTCTCCTGTCCCTTTTTCTGCCAATACGTTGAAACGCGTATCGTCGATGAACTGTTTCTGTACGGTAAAGCCCGCCCTTTTCAATAGGGAGTAGACATACTCACCCATCTTTTCTTCATGAGGATAGGTGGATGGGATCGATACGAGTTCCTTAAGACGCTGTTTGATGTCCATAGGTGTTCTGCAATATACCCTTCGTGATGAACGTCGGGTAGAAATTATTATACTTGTACTGGATCTCATTCTTTTTTTCACCGCGGTCCAGGATGGGGACATGTTGGTGAAGCATGCCGGAGTTAGGATATCCGAACTGTTCCCCAACAGACGCGGCAAATACACGGCCCTGATGTGTGGAGGTCTTCAACACTCCAAGGGCACTGGCATTACTTTCTCCGAATACCAATACTTCAGTAGGTGAGTGTGAATAGAGAGACGCGAGCTGATTCAAAAGCACCGTCGAAACACCACTATACAACCCTCTTCCTTCGTCCGCAACAAGAGTCGCTGCATCGGTGAGTTCGACAAGGTCGAGGGGATAGGTGGTGTCAGGTCCAAACTGGATAAACTCCCTTCCCATCTCGGCGATTCCCGCGCTCACCACGGTATCATTTTTTTGCGCGACAGCGACCAGTCTGTTTTGGGTATTTAAAAGTTCAAGGACCTGTTCTTGGGACCAACCGAACGGCTTATAGAGAGCGAAGAGGTCAGATGCTATCTTGTCTGTTGCGGTATACTCATGTGACTTGTCCACAAGAGTAAGGCCATATCCATTTTGGGACGCCTTGGCAATCATCTCATCAGGCCGTCTTGGCTGTTCACCAAGTGCAACATGAAGATTTTGCACGCATTGTTCCATGCGCATCTGATCGGATTGACGGTCAGGATGATTGGTGCCAAAATAGACAAGTGAGGTCCCTGCAAAAGCGCCGTCATTCCCAAGCGGCAGGATTGACTCGACCATTGGTTGCAATATATCGACGTTACCCATGAGGAATTCATTTGATACGACTGCCCGCATGGTGATGCGCGAAAAATTCTTTTCTTGGCCATCTCCGTTCTCAACACCCTGTGTCGTGAAGCGGGGAGACTCGGCAAACTCATCATACACTTGTTGGAATGGAGCAAAGTCTGTGGCAGACAGAATAGCACGCTTATAGAAACCCTTCGCGCGGTGGAAGTCCGTTTCTTTTGGCGGCCAAAAAAGACCGAGACTGCTCGTCTCTCCTGGTTGTCCGCCTATTTGGATGGGGGTGTCCCCGCCATTGCTTGTCTCTACCATTTGTAATGCCATAAGCATGAAGTATACTGAGGCCAGAGTAGAATACAAATTTTTGGTTAATATATACAAAATACGTATAATATGTTAAAATATTAACATCACTATGATTACCATTCCAGAGGTCGTCCAACAACTTGTCGCAAAAGAGCCCCTCATCGAGGAAGCCATCCAAAAGAATATATTGAATCTTTCGGCGTATGCGAGAGAGATTCGCCCCCGGATTGAAACCATCCTCATGAAGCGTGTGGAAACAGGTGCCATCATCATGGCTCTCCGCAGGATGAAGAGTGTCGTGAAAAATAAAGTGGAACTCTCCTCATTTTTCCATGTGAAGCCCAACATCATCATCCGTTCCAACCTGACGGAGTACACCCTTGAAAACACCGAAGAGGTGTTGTCTTCCATAACGAATCTCATCATGAAAAATACGCGCAATCACCGTCATATCGTCGCAGTGACACAGGGAGTGTATGAAACAGCCGTCATCATTGACGCGCAGTACAAGCAGGACATAGAGAAGATCATCGCGAAATCATCGATAAAAGACAGCGTCACGAACCTATCGGCGATAACGCTCATTCTGCCTCCTTCAAACGTGGAGACACCAGGCGTATACTACACGATACTGAAGGCACTTGCGTGGAATGGAATCAACGTGTTTGACGTGGTCTCGACAAAAAATGAGTTCACGATATTGTTCAACGATACGGAAATAGATACGGCTTTCACAGTAATCAAATCAGTCTTTATCTGATTGAAGTGACTTTGTATGACTTGGTTCCGGCAGGAGTTGAAACCGCGACAGTCATACCTGGTTTTGATCCCATAAGCGCCATCCCGATAGGGGAAGTGGTAGAGATTTTTCCGTTCATCGGATCGGACTCATGCTCACCAACGATAAGAAGTGTTTTCTCCTCGCCATCAACAAGGACTGAGACAGAGTTGCCCAGTTGTACGACGTCCCCATTTCCTTTTTCAACAACTGATGGGTCTTTCAGGATATATTGGATTTCAAGGATACGCCCGTCCAAATCGCCAAGCTCCTCGCGCGCGGATTGATAGGCATTATTCTCCTTCAGGTCTCCCATTGCCCGGGCCTTTTGCAGTTTTTCGATAGTTGCAGGACGCCTTACGTTTTGCAATTCATCAAGTTCCTTTTTGAGGTTATCAAATCCTTCCTGGGTCAGTTGTATTTTGTTCATTTGTGTCATGGCAATAAATGTAATGCTGTCAGATCCGCTTCAAGCTGCGGTACTGACGTAAATAAGATGCTTTTGATACCGACCTTTCCGGCCCCGTCGATATTCTCTTTCATATCATCGATGAAAATGCATTCCTCCGGTTTTGCGTGGAGCACGTCAAGTGTCTTCCTGAAGAACGCTTCATGCGGTTTGATCTCGCGAAGCAAATAAGACGGCACGACTTTGGAAAGATGTTGCATTATTCCTGATTTTTCAACCTTGAACTTGGTAAGCACCTTGCCTTCGTTGGTGGCAAGAGCTATTTTGTATTTTTGTGCCAATTTTTGGATAAGTGGTTCCATCCCTTCCATCGGAATAATGTCTTCTTTCACTATCTCGTTGAGTTCATCAACGCTCAGATCCATCTTTTTCTTGTGCAGATACCGCTCGATGAATTGCTCATGCGATATGAGGCCCAACATGTAGTTGGCATAGTCTTTAGTATAGAAAAACCCCTCCAAATCCTTTTGGGTAAAGTATCTCGATTTGAAGGTATATCCTTCAGCCTTTTTGAGTATCAGCTGTACGATGACGCCACCAACGTCAAATAGTATCCACTTGATGTTTTCCATATATGTTCCTTGGTCCATTGTATCAAATCAGAAGGCCAAATAGCCGTCAGTTTTTCGCTTATCGTGCCTGGCCACCCCGGAGGTGGCCGGATGGCCAGTTTAGAGAAAATTGCCTTGTTTATAAAATTTTAGAAACCAGTAGCCGAAAAAGAGTTGGAAGGGGATATTGATCCAGATGCCCCACGGGAAGTGGAAAAAGGGAGTAAGAATGAGAAGAAGTAAGCCGAGCCCACCGTTGTCGAGCACCGCAAACAGGATGAAATATTTCGACAGTCGCGCATGAGGATTCTTGAAAATATAGTAGTACAGAAAAAAGTCCAAGAGAACGACAACTCCCCATATTCTCATCAATTGTATTTGGGACGCATCAAGCTGCAGTCCAAGGAGGGGAATGAGATTGGTGGGGATAAGAAGGGGGAGAAGTCCCCAAATAAAAATCACCATGAAGAATTTGAAGTACATGACCCGTTTGAACGACAAGGAATCAAGGATGTTCATGAAAAGAGTATATCAGAAGGGAGATAACGACTTGTCGATAGGCACAAGATCTAGAACGATGTTGGAACTTTTTTTTACCCATATTTTGTAAAAGATTTCCGACTTACTTAAGTTTACAATGTTCTTTATAGCCTGGAATTGTTTGTATGTATCCTTCTGCAACTGCTTGCATTTTTTCCCAATAACAAACATTAAAGCCATTTTGATTAAATTGACCCGTTGGTTGCAGTTTGTTACATTCGGTTGCAGCTCTGTCTTGACCAATCCAAATATCATAAAAAGTGCCTAGAACATAGTAGTATTTTGTTTTAATTAGGTTCATGACTTGTGGTTGCTCATCTTTATTAAGAATTGCTAAGAATCTTAATTGACTTAAGAATGAATCTACTTCTTGTTGGATGCAAGTCATTTTATCTCCAGATTTGATATCAAAATATTGTCTTACATGTGTTAGTTCGTGTGCTAACAGCATTGCCATAACTAAATTATCAATTCTACTGTCTTTATATTTTGGATCGATCTTTATTATTAAATGATTTGGAGTTGAATTCTCAGAATCAAACCATGCATTTGTATAGTTGAGATTTGGAATATTGTCTGAATAAAATATGTCTAGGCAATTTCTTGAATCAATTGCAGAAAAAAATCTAGGCAAACGCTCTTTTGGTTTAAGAGATATTTTTATAATATCTTCAGCACTTTTGCTCCTTTGTTGAATCAAATCTAAAGCGCTATTAAATTCTTGATTAAGATGAAATGGTTTTGTACGAGTGCAAATATTTTGATTAATATTTGTTTCTGTAACTGTTGTGTTATTTTTTCCCCGGTTAAAGTACTGAAGGTGGTTTAGTGAATAGTAAAAAAAGAATCCAACTATGAAAATTACTAATAAACAGACCGTAATGATTTTTTTAGTTACTTTCATTATATACATTATACTCTTGGTACAAACACTTATAAATTAGGTAAATAATAATATATACAATTGAGTCTAATCTTATTATTATACGGCTAATTTACGTAAGGTCTGGAACGATGTTGGAACTTATTTTACAACTTCTTTGCTTGAGTCTTTAATGTATTCAGATAGTTATAAATCTCTTCAACTTCCTTGCTTTCTAAATGGTATTTAGATTTTCTAATAGCATATTCATGGAATCTTTGTCCTCCTATC
The DNA here is from genome assembly GCA_049304055.1 of Microgenomates group bacterium. GTDB lineage: Bacteria > Patescibacteriota > Microgenomatia > UBA1406 > GWC2-37-13 > JAKBEU01. The sequence continues at coordinate 170,882 of JBAQNT010000001.1, read as the reverse complement.
CAAATATGGTCAATTTTATTGTGGATTGATTTAATATCGATTGTTCCTCTTGGATATTCTAAAATGCCTTGCACAAAATAACGCTTGTGAAATTTTGTTTCTAGTAAATCAGATATATAAGTGGCGTTTTTCATTGTCTGTTCTATCCCTCCACCGTCGTGTAATTGCCAATTAAAAGAATAAAGCTTACCGTTTGAATAATTTATCACCCCTTCTCTTGATTTTACTTCTATAGCAAATATACCTTTCGTACAGATGATAATAAAGTCAATATTTCCACCAATTTTCTTATAAAAATCAGGTAATATTTTATATTCCTTTGGTAATAAATTAAGGTCTTCTTGCACCATAAATTCTGCGACAGCTCCTATACCCCATCTTTGTTCAATCTTTTTTGCTAATTCATCATTTAATCCTTGTTCATTTCGAATTACTTTATACCCAAAATAATCAATAATTCCTATGAACACTATTCCAATAACTCCATATTTGATGTTGGTATTTTTAAGTAAGGCCCAAATAAAAGTTCCCACAATTCCTACATAAGAAAAATAGACAGTTCTTTGGAGAATTTTGATAAGACTTAGATGATATTTATACTCCTTTATTGTGTGTGTCTGAGGAATATTTATCATATCTTGATAATACACGCTTTATGAAGAAATAGACAATTAGCAAGGTGTGTGTCGCTAACGGGATTCCCCACTTCGCTCTTCCAGAGCTTCGAAGGGGTAAACTTCTCATCCCGTCCATAATATTCACCAATCTCAACTAGCGTTGAGCTTGTTGAATATGTGTCGCTAACGGGATTCGAACCCGTGTTCGCAGATTGAGAATCTGCCGTCCTAGGCCTCTAGACGATAGCGACTGACTCAGACTTAAAATAATCCCTCAACATCAATTTTAATGCACGCTTTCCTTTTGTGGTCTTCAAATATTTCTCTCTTCTTTGTGCGTCCGATTTTGACAAATATCCTTCATAGAAAATGAGTTCAAGATCACCCATACTTTTCGTTGATTTGACCTGATGGGCTAAATGATACTTTAATCTTTCTTGTAGATTACCAGTAAAGCCCGTATAACAAATGTTTCTTGCCTTGCTACGCAGTACGTATACGTAAAACATATCGGTCAATAAACAATGCTCCCCCCAGTACCAGAGCAAAGCTCGGTACGGGGCCGTATACCGAACAAAAAGACGCACTCAAGTTCTGGTATACGGTATTTTATCTTATCTTGACTTGATAAACAAGTAGCCGAGGAACATAATCACGATGAGCGCCATGAGAATAGTGAAGCTGATTTGTGGGGGGAGTCGTTTGATGTCTTTTTTGTGGGCCATAGGTAAAGTATATCGTATGAAATGGCGGGGAGACAAGTTGAGCCTCAAAAAAAGGGGATGGCTTGCGCCATCCCCTTGGGTGATCTACTAAACCTTATTTAGCTGGAGCACAGCCAGCTGCAGAACTCGTGGTTCCGCCTGTGCTTGCAGCTTCGTCAGTCACTGATAAGGAGACTGCTACTTCGCTTGTTGAGATATCTTTAGAACAATAATCTCCCTTTGTTTTGCTACCGCAGCATAACATTGTTTTCATGCTGTTTGGCACACGTCCTCCGAAATCAAATTCTGATACGACTTGCTTGTCGTTCAGAAGAAGAGTTGGGGATCCGCTTACGTTGAATTTGTTTGCCAAATCAAAATCTTTTTGTGCAAATGCATTTCCTCTTTTTGGATCTTCCATACATGCGTTCATCATTGCTGTGTCAACGCCTGTGTTTGCAAGACATTGATCTGTCTTACCTTCTTGCATGTAACAATTCACATATGGCCAGTACAGTGTTGGCTGTTCATCTCTTATACATATCTGTCTTAAGTTTTCCTGTGCTTCTTCATCTCCGTGCATTGCCGTGATTTTTCCGTTCACGATTTCACCGATGTATTTTATCTTAAGATTTTGCTCAAGGTCAGGAAGTTCTTCCATGACTTTCTTGAACACGCGCTGTGTCTGCAATCCGAATGGACAGTTTGCGACGACGAATGCGGTAAGTGTTGGTTTTTCTGCCTTGTTCAAATCGTTACAAGTCAATTTTTTCTGTTCTTGTGTGGTTGCAGCATCCTTTTTGGAACCGTCAACTACGACACCTGAGGTGAAAAGGATTTTTCCATCTTTGGTGATATAAGAAGTATATGACTGATTCTGTAATTTGAGTTGGAATTCATAGACACCGCTTGTCTCTTTGACTGAAGCAATCTCGAATTTCGTGTCAGGGCTGTTGAGCACTTTCTTGATTGCGGCAGGAATCGTCTTGTTCTTGAATTCGTCGGTCTTGCCTCTGAATGTTTTAACGATAAGAAGGATACCGGCGAGTGCAGCGACGACTGCGATCATCGACCAGTTGAGTTTGGGTTGTTCTGGACCTGAATGTTTTTTTACCATAGTGAGACTATTTAATACTATTTTTTTTCCCTTGTCAAACCTAATTGTGGCTGTATGAGTTTCAGCAAAGTATCGACCCATTTGGTGTAATTATGGGCAGTTCTATAAGGAGCGGAACATGTCCCGGGAGGTCAACCATAAGGATAAAACCATTGGATGTTTTGCCTGCCATTTCCTTGGGTGCGAGATTGGCGACGACCGGTACTTTCTTCCCGATTATCGATTCTGGTGTCATATGTTTTGCGATTCCGGAGAGAATCGTCACCACTCCATACTCTTCGCCCAAGTCAACGGTAAGCTCAAGCAACTTGTTGGAATTGGGGACTGGGGTAGCAGTTTTTATTTCGCCTGCGCGCACATCCAGTTTAAGAAAATCAGCAAATTGGATAAGTGGTTGTTTCATAGTTTGGGTATAGATGGGATATTTATAATGTATATATCGACCAGGACTTATTTGCCGTAAATACGGTACATGTTGTTCCCTATTTTTTCGAACTTCACGAGTGCAAACTGTCCGATTTCTCCGGTATTTTTCACATGAGGCCCTCCGCAGAATTCTTTGGAATAATCTCCCACGAAATAGACCTTCACCATATCAGGATATTTCTCGCGGAAAAATGACTTTGCGCCCAAAAGCTCTGCCTCTTTCTTGGGCATGATTTTGAACTCAACTGGGAGTTTGCTCGTTATCTTTTCGTTGACGAGCGCAATGACTTTCTGTATCTGTTCGTCAGTCGGTTTATGGAGACAATAGAAATCAAACCGCAACCGTTCGCTTGTGATGTTTGAGCCTTCCTGGCGGATATCGCTGCCCAAGATGTCAAACAGAGCCTGGTGCAGGAGATGGGTCGCTGTGTGGTATTTGAGTGTCTGTTCGCTTTGGTCAGCAAGACCTCCCTTGAATTTGCCGGCCGATGCCGAACGGGACAACTCTTTGTGTTTATTGAACTCTCCCATGAACTGTGTCCTGTCTATCTCTTGTCCTTTTTCGCGATAGAGCTCTTCGGTGACTTCAAGCGGAAAGCCATATGATTGATAGAGATCGAATGCTATCTTGCCGTCGATGGTCGGGATCTTTTCTATCTGTTTTATTCCTTTTTCAAGACTCATGTTGAATTTTCGTATTTCATCGGTGATTATCGGTTTGATAAGCTCGATATCACGAGCAGGATCGAAGTAGACCCCTTCATAGAGTTCAAGCACTTTTTCGGATACTGACGCCACCTCATCAGGAGAGGGGAGTTTGCCAAGAAGTTTCCTGAGTTTCACCGTCAGTCTGCGAAGAAGGCGGCGCAGCACATACCCTTGTTCTTTGTTGGAAGGAAGTACACCATCCTTGATAAGAAATACCGAAGCCTTCAAATGATCTGCGATAATGCGCATCGGAGGCCTGTTTTTTTCTTCGGAATAAGACAGGTGGGTTATATTCTCTATTTCCTTGATTATCGTTGAAAAGAGGGACGTCGCGAATATGTCGGGATTGTTTTCCATCGCCATGATGAACCGCTCAAGTCCTCCACCGAAATCCACATTCTGTTTGGGGAGCGGGGAAAATGTCCCATCCGCATTTTTTTTATATTGCATGAAAACGGAGTTGCAGATTTCCAAGTATCGTCCGCAGTCACAGTTCGGATGGCATTCATCGCCGAACTTCTTATCATGTTTTACATGGGTGAACTCATAGAAGATTTCGCTGTCTGGACCGCCAGGCTCTCCTGCAGGCATGTTGTTGGGGACGCCAGCCCGTGACCACCAGTTTTTTGTTGCGTCATAAAGATAAATGTGGTTTCCGATATCTGCTTTTATTCCTACTTTTTCAAATTCCGCTTTCCAAATCTCAATTGACTCCTTGTCTTGTGGCAGTCCGTCTTGTCCTTTGAATGCGGTCACATACAATTTATTTGGATCCAGGTGAAGTTGGTTCACTAAGAATTGGAAGATCCATTGCAGTTGTTCTTTCTTGAAATAATCGCCGAGTGACCAATTGCCGACCATCTCAAACAGAAGGATATGGCGGTTGTCGCCGATTTCATCGATATCCTGGGAACGAAGGCATCGTTGGAAGTCATACAAACGAGTGCCAAGTGGATGCACTTCTCCAAGAAGATAGGGAACAAGTTGTTGCATGCCCGATCCGGTGAAAAGGGTCGTTGGATCATCTTTCGGTACGAGAGGAATGGAAGGCACCTCAACATGCCCTTTTGATTTCATGTGGTCCCCAAACAGTGTGCGAAACGATTTATGGTCAATTCCCATGACTAGCATTATATCAATTAATAAACTAACATGTAATATGTATGAGCATCCAACTATCTTTCGCAGATGAAAGCCTGATACATAGCTACATCCGCGCATTATCGCTTCCCAACAAGGAGTCCCACAAAGGCAATAACGGGAAGGTCTTGGTTGTTGGCGGATCGTCATTGTTCCACGGAGCAGTATTGTGGTCGGCAGAAATCGCCTCACATATCGTGGATATGGTGCATGTCGCCTCCACAAAAGAAAACAATGAAATCATTCGGGCAATAAAGACAGCGTGGCAGTCGGGTATGGTCGTACCGCAAAAAGATATTCCACTCTATGCCAAGGAAGACGATGTACTTTTGATCGGGAACGGCATGATGAGGTGGGATGCGGACAAGCCACCTGTTGGCATAGTAAGAGAAAAGTCGTGGGACAAGATCCTTGCTACGGGCAATGAGGGAGAGTTCACTCATGAGGTCGTGCACTATCTCATGACCCATTTTCCGGATAAAAAATTCGTCTTTGATGCCGGAGCGCTCCAGGTAATGGATAAAGAGTGGCTTACCGGACTTACCGTCAAGGCAACACTCACTCCCCATCAAAAAGAATTCATGACGCTCTTCGGGATCGATGTGCGCACGATGGACTTGGAAGAAAAAGTACATGCGGTTGAAGAGATGGCGACAAAATATAACTGTACGATTCTGTTGAAGGCTATAGACGATATCGCGACCGACGGGAAAAAAACCGTTGTGGTGCGCGGTGGGAACGCTGGTCTCACCAAGGGGGGGACAGGTGACATCTTGGCCGGACTCGTTGCAGCGCTTTCCGTCCACTCTGATTCGTTCACCTCCTCAGTTGTCGCTTCTTATCTCCTGAAAAGGACAGCAGACCGATTATTCGAAATGAAAGGGTATTGGTACTCGGTACGGGACATCATCACGACACTTCCGGAGTTATTCCACGCCCTGTCGCAGGGGTCAAGTGGTGTTTGACATATCCACCAATTTAGGGTAGTATAGCTATACACGTTTATATGAAGAAAGAAACATCAATCGCAATTGGAATGGGTATAGTCTTCGGGCTTGTCTTCTCGTTCGTGGTCATCTTGAACACGCAAAAAAACAGTACGGTCTCACAAAAAAAACAGCCTCAAAAAGTACGTCCAGCAGGGACGACTGAACAGCAGACATTGACCCAGCCGATAACGATATCCTCACCCAATGATGGGGCGATAATCAACACGGCATCAGTCACCCTCAAGGGGACAGTCGAAAAAGGGAGTTTTGTCGTCGTCCAATCAAGTGCAAAAGATGCGGTGTTTACGGCAGACAAGGCAGAGTTCAGTTATGACTTGCCATTGACGCTTGGTGAAAATGTCATCCGCTTAAGCGCCTATGCAAAAGGTGTGCAGGGCAAAATCCAGGAAAAAGAATTGAAAGTTTATTATCTGAACACAAAATGATTAACAAAAAAGATGCAGTGATAGTCTCCATCCTTTGCACCTGTCTTTTTGTCATGCCGGTCTTTGCACTTGATGCAACCTCCTCAGCGACCCCTTCTGAAGAAAAAGGAGTGAAGTTGCTTCGCGAAAAACTTGCAACACAGGCGGAAGAGCTTCGAAAGAAAGACCAACGCGCATATGTGGGTACTGTTTCGAAAATAGACAACTCAACGATAATAATCACATCCCAGCAAGGGGAGGATGAACGCAAATATACGGTAAAGATTGACGATACGCTGACCACGCTCTACAGAGTAGTAGGTGCGACGAAGAAAGAGATAAAAACCAGTGACATCAAAGTGAACGACTACGTTATAGTGACAGGCCAGATGATAGATGACACACTCGAAGCGAATGAACTCTACATAGATGAACAGTTTTTGGTACGAACAGCCAAGATAATCGAATTATCCAAGTCAGATTTTTATTTAAAAGTTATCACGTACGATAAGGACGAGTACATCCTTGATATACAAAGTGCAACCCGTCAATTTTTACTAAATAGCAAGACAAAGGAAATTGAACGCACGGGTTTCTCCCAAATCAAAGAAGGCGACTCTATCCATTTCGTAGTGAATAAAACAAATCCTGGTGACGGAAAAGAAAAAAACAGATATGACGCAGTTCGCATCCTTGTGATCCCACAAGAATTCTCTGCTCAGTAAATCAACTTTTCTTTTTCTCTCCCAGTTGTATACTTATATCCCTATGTTTGAATTCATCACCAGACTGTTTGATTACAATCAAAAACAGATTAACAGATATAAGAAAATCGTTGTCCAAATAAATGCGCTTGAAGATGAGGTCCGCAAATTGGCTGACGCCGACTTCCCGATAAAGACAAACGAATTAAGGCAACAATTAAAAGACGGGAAAACATTGGATGACCTGTTGCCCTATGCATTTGCATTGGTACGTGAAGCGGCGCGAAGGAAATTGGGAGAGCGCCACTTTGATGTGCAGCTCATGGCAGGTATTGCACTTCATGAAGGAAAAATAAGCGAACAGCGGACTGGTGAAGGAAAGACATTATCCGCAACCTCGGCACTTTACTTGAATGCCCTTGAAGGAAAAGGGGTCCACTTGGTTACGGTGAATGACTACCTTGCACGACGTGATGCAGGATGGATGGGTGAAGTGTATGATTTCCTGGGACTTACTTCATCAGCCATCATCTCCGATAAATCATACATCTATGACAGGACATTCGAAGACAGCGAAGTGCAGGACAGCAGACTCAAACACTTGAAAGCATGCAGCCGCAAGGTTGCCTATACGGCGGATATCACCTACGGTATCAACAGCGAATTCGGATTCGATTACCTGCGCGATAATATGGCACTCAACTCCGAGGAGCTCGTCCAACGCGGGTTTCACTTCGCGATAATTGATGAGGCGGACTCAGTGCTTATTGATGAGGCGCGTACTCCTCATATCATTTCCGCTCCGTATGATGAAGATACTAGCAAATACTATACCTATGCCAAAATCGTCAAACAACTAGGTGAAGGCGATTATAAGATAGACGAAAAGTCCAGAACAGCGCACTTGACCGAGCAAGGAGTGTCACATGTCGAGTCACTGCTTGGCGTAAAGAATATTTACGAAAAGGATTTCGATACGCTTTTCCATGTGGAAGCGGGACTCAAAGCCGAAGCATTGTTCAAGAACAATAAGGAATATATCGTCAAGGATGGCGAAATAGTCATAGTCGATGAGTTTACCGGGCGCCTCCTTCAGGGGAGACGTTTTTCGGAAGGAATACATCAGGCTATCGAAGCGAAAGAAGGAGTACAGATTCAGCGGGAATCAAAGACGCTTGCGACCGTATCTCTTCAGAACTATTTCCGTGCATACAAAAAAATAGCAGGTATGACAGGTACTGCCGCAACAGAAGCTGAGGAGTTCCACAAAATATACAAGGCTGATGTCATCACTATGCCGACACATAGACCGATGGTCCGCATAGATCATGCCGACATGATATATAAAACAGAAAACGCGAAATACAATGCGATAGCGGAAGAGGTTGCACAACAATATAAAACGGGCAGACCGGTGCTTATCGGTACGACGTCGATAGAAAAGAATGAATTCCTTTCCCATCTGTTGGTGAGAAAAGGTGTCCCACATGAACTCCTTAACGCAAAAAACCACGAAAGGGAAGCGTCCATCATCGCCCGCGCCGGTAAGAAGCATGCGGTGACTGTTGCGACCAACATGGCAGGACGTGGAGTGGATATTATTTTAGGAGGAGTGAAACCTGAAAATAAAAATGAAATGGAAGAATGGCAGAAAGAGCATGATGAGGTGATGGCAGTTGGAGGACTGTATGTCATCGGTACCGAACGACACGAATCAAGACGCATAGATAATCAATTGCGAGGACGCGCAGGACGACAGGGAGATCCCGGAGAGACGCGCTTTTTCGTCGCATTGGGAGATGACTTGATGCGCATATTCGGCGGGGAACAGATATCGAAACTGATGACATTCTTCAACTTACCGGAAGATCAACCCTTGAGTCATTCGATGGTTTCGCGTGCTATAGAACAGGCCCAGGTAAAGGTAGAAGGATTCAACTTCGACATCCGAAAACACTTGGTTGACTTCGATGACGTCCTCAATAGACAAAGAGAGATAATCTATGCACTCAGGAAAAAAATGTTGTTCGCCATCGATGATCCGGAAACGTTCAAGAAAACAATTAAGGATCTGTTTGATGATGAAATCGATTCCATCCTCAATACCGAGTCCATTGAAGGAACGGAACTTGAGGACCAAATGGTTGCAGACATCAGGGAAGAACTTGAAACATTACTTCCTCCAGTCAACAAATTGGAAATCAGCGGAGTCGTGAAAAGCAAGGACTTCACCGAGTTGAAAAAACAGCTCGTGCAATTGTTTGAAGACGAGTTCAGGATGCGTGAGGAAAAATTCGGTCCTTTGGTGTGGAAAGAGATAGTGAAATCGGTATTCCTGTCGACAATCGACAAATACTGGACCGATCATTTGACCGCGATAGAGGACTTACGGGAAGGCATCAACCTGAGAGGATATGCACAGCTTGATCCGCTTGTCGAATATAAGAACGAGGCATTCTCACTGTTTGAGGAAACGATGAATAACATTCCGTATGACTCTACCCGTAAGCTATTCAAGATAGAAGTCGAGGGATTCGGGCCCGTACAACAGACACCTCACAATATCCATTTTTCATCAGCCGGAGCGGTGAATCCATTCCAAAATGGAGAAAAACAGGAAGCGGATATAGTCAGGTCAACCTCACAGATCGTTGCCGAAAAAAAGCCCGGAAGGAATGAGCCATGTTGGTGCGGAAGCGGCAAGAAGTACAAGAAGTGCCATTGGCCGGATTAATGTTTCCCTATGATCACATTCGTTTACTTTGATGTCGGCGGAGTCCTTATCAGGGATTTTAGTGCATCATCCAAGTGGAAAGAGCTGCAAAAAGATATCGGCGTCACACAGACAAATGAAGCAGTGTTCAACGAGGTGTGGATGAGCCATAGAAACAGGGTCTGCGTGGACTTCGATGTCGATAGCATGATCGATGAACTCAATACGAAAGTAGGACTTACTATTCCCAAGGGATTCTCACTGCTTCAAGGATTTGTCGACCGCTTCGAAAAAAACGAAACAATATTCAATACTGTTTCCGAAATACAAAAACAGGTGCGAGTCGGACTTTTGACCAATATGTATCCACGCATGCTTGACATGATACAAGAAAAAGGAATACTTCCCCCTGTCCCATTTGATGTCGTCATGGATTCAAGTGTCGTGAAACTGCAGAAGCCTGACAGTCAATTCTTCATGAAAGCACAACAAGAAGCAGGAGTGAAAGGTGAGGAATTACTGTTTATCGACAATCAGGAAAAACATGTGAATGCGGCAAAGCAATTGGGATGGCAAACATTCCATTATGATTCAGCTGATTATGAAGGGTCAAGCAGTCGGCTTCTTGAATTTTTTGATCATGTACGTACTTCGTAATCCATACCCTTTTTTTCTGTAATACTCCCTTACGCCTATTCCTGAAATGACTGCGAGTTTTGCGATGCCTGCTTCCTGCGTTATCTTTTCGGCAGTCGACAATAGTTCCTCTCCCCATCCTTTGTGTTGTGCAGATTTCGTTTCCTGTCCACCTAGGGGAGTGGACTTGCCGTATACGTGCAGTTCGCGGATTATCGCAGCCCCTTTAAGCGCCATAAATAATGGCGCGACATCAGTGTCATACAAATAGGAAGGGAATCGGAGCCGGATGAATCCGAGACATTTATCCATACCGTCAATTTTTTCTATGAAGAATTCGCGCCCGCCGGAGGAGGGATATTCCGTTATGCGGGTCGTAATGGGAAGGAGAGGTTTGTCCAGTTGGATTTCCCTGCATCTGATGCATTGGCACTTGATATTTTCTGCAATCTGTCTTTTCTGGATTATTTCACGCAAGTTAGGAGGAAAAAGATGGGCTTCCATCATGGTGGTCGTGATATCCCGTGTCAGTCGACCGATACGGACCCATACGGGGAAGATATTCTTTTTCGCTTCAAGAATGACCTCTATCATCCGCTCCAAGGGATAGGGAACGTATGCGCCTTTCTTATATTCCTCAGCCAGGCGGGTGAACTTCGTGATGGTGGTGGGGTAGAGTTTGATATGGTCAGGTTTGAACGCTTCGTTGGTGAAACCCATATTAAGCATTTCGGTATCCCTATCGGCGGATGAACCTGGAAGGTTGAGCATAAAATGATATCCGACCTTGAATCCGGCGTCTTTCAGCATACGCGTCGCTTTGACAACGCTTTGTACCATGTGGCCTCTTTTTATTTTCGTATATACATCATCAAACAGAGTCTGTACCCCGATTTCGATATGGGTGACACCAAGACGACGCAGATAGATAAGTTCATCCCTGGTGATATAGTCAGGCCGTGTCTCGATATTTATCCCGATGATACGGGAGGGGGCCTCTTCATTCTTTTTCTGCTCCGATGAAAGAGTTGTCGATTCATGAGTTGGTTCTTTTGAGTTGTCATCGATGAAGTGTTTCGTGTCGGTATTACATGCTTGGAAAATACGTCTCAGGAAAAATGTGCGATATCGTTTCGGCAAAAAGGAAAAAGTGCCTCCTTTGATGATTATCTCTATCTTATCTATTGAGTGTCCGGAGAGCGCGAACATGATGAGTCTGCTTTGCGTCTGGATAAAGGGGTCATAATGGCTGCGGATGGCGCGCATGACGGCAGGTTCATCCGACAGATAGCTTTTGGGCACATTCGGTTCGGATGGGCAATAGATACAGTTGAAGGGACAAGCAACACCTTTCGTGAAAAGCGTGAGAGGGACGATTCCCGAAATGGAACGTATCTTGGTCTTGATGAGAGTCGATTCAAGATGTGTGACGAAGGATGGGGTAAGGCGGTCCTTATGACGAAGCAACATGAACTGGAGCCACCAATAGGGGGGCGTCTTCCCGTGGAAGGCTTCATACTCTTTTTGTTGGAGGATTTTGCGTATGTGTTTGTGCCATGTGGGGAGCGTCTGCTTCGGTTCACTTTCCCATATGCTTTGCAGTTTCAAAAGGAGCGTGATAAGATGGGGTTCAAGATCACGCGGGAAATTGGATGGGTAATACATTACAATATAAAAAAATGGACATTCACGACTATATAGAAAGCGCTGATAGTATTGTATCAAATCACTTTGCTCAGTACGCCAAGAAGTATGATACTGTTGGTGTGTTGCTATCGGGCGGAATCGACTCTACACTCATCACTTCATATGTGTTTCGCTCCTTCCCACAAGCTCGCATTTTTTCCATGGGAACGGACCAGACAAAAGATAGGCAGTTTGTCGACATATTCACGCTTCGCGAAAAAAAGGAATATGAATGGGTTGATTTGAGCGATGATGTCGTTGAGGCGGCACTTCCTGAGGTGAGGAAACTGCTGAAAGAGGTGGGCGTAGTTGATTCGACCATGCAACTATCACTTGCCGTTGGGTATTATCTTATCTTCAAGCGGGCGCACGAGTTGGGGATCCATACAATAGTCACAGGACAAGGACCTGATATCTTATTCGCCGGATACCATAAATACAAGTCGATCTCGCCTGTACTCATCAACGAAGAGATAAAAAAGGATTTAACACTCCTTGAGACGGATATAAAACGGGACTCGGGCATGGCGGCGCACTTTGGGATAACGCTTCTGAATCCGTATCTTGAGAATGACTTTATCGAGTTCACGCTCTCGGTGCCGTCTGAGTATAAATTGAAAGATGGAGTGGAAAAGTTCATGATGAGGGAGTGGGGCAAGACGAAAGGTCTGCCGAGCGAAATAATAGCGCGTCCTAAAAAAGCATTCCAATACTCAACGGGCATTCAGAAAACCGTTAAGCGCCTTCTTGATCTTGCCAAGTAACGAGTCTTCTTTCGTAAGCTGGCTGATGGCGAATATATTTTTCTCGGTTTCTTCAACCCCCATGCGAATACTGGCGACGCGCGCTTTTTCATTGACGAGTGAGCTCCAGTCGATGGCCTCAAGGTGTGGGCGGATGACGATGTGCGCTTTTTTTATCTCATCATCAGCCACTCTTTTTCCGACGATGTCAAAAGATAGTCCTCCTACCTGGAGAGGATTCAACTTGCTCATGTCATACTCGGGGTCATATCGATAGTCAAGCTGGACCGCAATCACGATATCAGCTCCCATCGCAAAGGCCGTATTGACTGGTACTTGGCTTATAAGTCCCCCATCGACAAGCATCATATCATCAATTTGAACGGGCTTGAACAAGACAGGGATAGCGATACTTGCGCGGACTGCCTTGACGACCGATCCGTGTTTTAATGTGACAAGTTTCCCATCAATTAGGTTTACCGCAAGGGCTGTGAAGGGAACTTTAAGCGACTTGAAGTCATCATCCTTGATGTACTCACCAAGGAATTTTTCTATCCTATTGCCACCGATGAACCCAGCGTTCAAAGAGACATCAGAAAAATAGGACAGAAGCTGCAATCTGTTCCGGTCCATGATGTGGCGTTCGACCGACTCGATATCCTGTGAGTACGCATAGAGGCTTCCGATAAGTGCGCCAGCGCTTGTGCCAGCTATGTAGTCTATTGGAACGTTGTGATGAAGAAGGGTCTTTATGACGCCGATATGGGCAAGTCCTTTGGGACCGCCGCCGCCGAGCGCTAATCCGATTTTAGGTCTGAACATGCCTCTCATTATAGTGAAAAGCATAAAATAAATCATTTTCATATTTATTTACATTCGCTCACCAATGTGTGATATATTTAATCCTTATGGATACAAACAATACCACTCAACCAGACGAACAAAAAATCGAAGATGCAGAAGTCGTAGATGCTCCACGCGGTGCGATGACTATCGTTGAACTTACTGCCCTTATCAACCGATACGAAGCAGACATGAAAAAAATGAGAGACAATCTGAAGATACAAAGCGGCATGTTGCGGGACGCTGTCGAAGGGGATGCGGCATACCATGAGCTTGATATGCAATCGAAAGAATTGAACAAGAAGAAAACAGCGATAAAGCAGAACGTCATGAAAACTGTAGCTATGGAAGCGGTTGTCGCAAAAATAGAAGAGTATAAAGGTGAGCTGAGCGATGCCAAAGAAATGCTTTCAGGATATCTTGAAGAATATCAAAGAGTCTCCGGCACCAATATTATCGAAGGCGAAAACGGAGAGATACGAGAAATTGTCCCAGTGTACAAACTCGTCAAACGAGGATAAGGTTATTTGCACAGACCCCATAATCCTTTTTTGTTTGAACGGGCATCTTCTGCGCTCTTCTTAAAGAGCAGGGCATATGCCACATCAGGAGGGAATGTGGAGGCGGATGCATACCCTTCTCGTACCAGGTATTCATTCACAAAGAGCATTTTTGCAGATTCAGTTGCATCAATCCACACATAACGAAGCAGCCGTCCATATCTGTCAACGTCTGACACATCCTTCTTCATGCGGATAGTCTTTCCAAGGATTAGGCTTTTGTTTTTCGCCGAAGCTTCTTTGCCGAAACATTCCACCCCTTTTATCGGGTGTCTTGTCTCAGGAGTATCGATGCCGATGTAGCGGACCTTACGTTTATCAAGAAGCGTGATGGTGTCGCCATCGATGACACCCCCAACGGTCGCTATTTCATCTGAGGTAAGTGGCACCGGATACGGTATCTTGGTGGTGGACAGGACAGTAATGAAAGAAGGAAGGGATATCTGAAACGATTCCTTTGATTTTGTAAGCATCCCTATCCCGACACCCAATAAGATGACGACAAAAAAGATATAAAAAAACAATCCCACTCTTCGCATACTGTCAGTATACCTTAAATCATTTGACCGTCACGCTCTTGGCCAGATTCCTTGGCTTATCAGGATCGGCGCCTCGCCCGATGCTGAGATAATATCCGAGGAGTTGTCCAACGACGATGTTATAGAACAGGGAATAGGCAGGATCACAAAGCGGCGTCTCTATCCAATAACTGAATGCATCGTTGTTGTGTGGACCGACACCAATGATAAAGCCACCTCTGCTTTTGAGCTCGATTGCCGAGGATATGACTTCCTTATAGATATCATCATCCGCAGTGAGGACGACACAGGGCGTATTTTTCTGGATGAGAGATATCACTCCGTGTTTCAGTTCTCCTGACGAAAATGCCTCTGCATGGATATAGCTTGTCTCCTTCAATTTAAGGGCGAACTCAAACGTGGATGGGTAATTGAAATGTTTCCCGATGACGTACACATGTTCCTCTGCAAGCAATTTTTTTGCAAGTGCAAGGATAGTCGACTGCATTTCCTTTGACTCAATCCATGTCGCAAACTGATTGGCAAATCCTGCTGTATCTCGCGCCTTAAGGCGGGAGGCAATTGCGAGAAGCGTGGCAAGCTGTGCGGTGAATGCTTTTGTTGAGACAACCGAAATCTCCGGCCCAGCATGTACAGGGATGACAAAGTCCGCGATACGTTCAAGGGTAGACCCTTGCGCATTGATGATGGCACATATCTTTGCTCCTGCCTTTTTGGCTGCCTTGACCGCAATAAGGGTATCGGCGGTCTCTCCACTTTGGGAGATAGCAAATACGACTGTTTTATCATCGATAAAACGCATGAAAGGATCAAGTTCATATGCACCATACACTGTTGCAGCAACACCAGACTCTGCGAAGAAATATGTCCCGGCAAGTCCGCAGTAGTAGGCACTTCCGCATCCGACAAAAACAGGTTTGTATCCCGCTTGTATGAGGTCTACGATTTTTAGAGTGGCGTCCACATCTTGGGATAATGCGTGCGGGACGGTTTTTTTCTGTTCCAGGATCTCTTTGACCATGAAATGAGGATATCCTTCTTTCTCCGCTTGTTCCGCTTTCCAATCTATTGTTTCAGGAGCCGTATCTTTTTCCTTCTCGGTCGCAATGTCATAAAGTTGCACATTTGATCCATGCAACAGTGCCGCCTCTCCGTCCAACATGAAGTGTACTTTGTTCGTCTTTTCAAGCAGTGCCGTTGCGTCGGACGCTATGTATGCAGAGTCCTGCCCATATCCGACAACAAGCGGGGAACCGTTGCGACAGACGACGATTGTCGATGATGTTGCATCCAGTACCGCTATGGCGTTTGAGCCGGCAAGTTCCTTGAAAGCCGCAAGGACACTTTTGAGCATGTCCATCGTTTTGTTCTTTTCTTCGATAAGGTGAGCGATGACTTCCGTGTCTGTTTCTGAGACGAACGTATGGCCCTTGGCAATAAGCGCAGCCTTCAGTTCCTGGAAATTTTCGACTATCCCATTGTGGATGACCGAGATATGCTTGGTGCAGTCCAGATGTGGGTGCGCATTGACGTCCGTGACTCCTCCGTGTGTCGCCCAACGTGTGTGTCCAATTGCCAATGTTCCAGAAGGGAGTGTCGTTGTAGCACTACCGATCTTGCCGATATGTTTTTCTATAAGGACCGATTGATTCGTTATATCTTGGAGAGCCACTCCCCATGAGTCATATCCGCGATATTCCAATTTCTTGAGTCCGGCCAGTACCGTCTGGGCAGCTTGTTTTTTCGAGTCGTTAGTTACGCCAAAAATTCCACACATAGATATAAAAGTGAGTTCCGTTTGCACCATGCATAAACGCAACCCAAAATAATAATGGAGCTCATATAATAGGGAGATAGAGTTGTATAATACGTCCTTTTCAGCCGTATCTAAAGCCGAACAACTAGTCGTCTGAGGGTTTCCGCAGATATATTCGATTGTCCGCCTGAAACAGGCAAACCCCTCTCCTCGTATCCTTCGGCAAGCTCAGGACAAGTCCCGAACAGGCCTTGGGCCACACGCGCAATCTTATTGGTAATCTATCCCATTTAAAAAGAGCTTGTCTTAAGTATACCAAATTCACTTTTTTTTGCGAAGGAGGTATGCTCCCAGGATGATGAAGGTCCATCCGACAACAGGCATACCTATGGGTAAGAGCTTTATCAGTACGATATTGATTATCCTGCGTACCAGATTATGTTCTTGTATTGTAATGAGCGCATTTATCGTCTGTTCTTTGAGCCCGTCGACAATATGTTTTTGGTATTCAAATGCAAAAAGGAGGATGATGAATCCAAGAAGAAACAAGACATACGACCGCTTTGGTTTCAGTATCGCAAGTACCGCAGACACAAGGATGCCTATCCCATAGACAAAGACAGGGATATTATGGGTAACGGTAAAATACACGGTATAAAAAATATTTTGCTTAAGTTCTGGGGTAAGTGCCATATACGTAATGATAAAATCAAAACATGCTGATCTGATCGGTATTCACTTCAACTTCCTTTTTTTTGACGACGGTTTTTTTTTGCTTAGGGAACAGTCGTCCGGCAAGGGAATACATTTCAAATTCCAATAGTTTAGTCTTAAGAACTTCATTGAAACCGTTCCATTTGGCATCGGTCAGATCAAATGTTATGGGGATATCGGTAAGAATGGTTGCAAGTTTTTTCCCCATCTTTATGTCTTCGATCCCATTCTTTATGTTTTCCTTGATCCTCCCCTCAGGGAGTTCATCTGCGTGCAGTAATATATTGTCTACCGACTGATATTCCTGCAACAACTTTTGCGCAGTCTTAGGGCCGATGCCATCCGCGCCTTTATAGTTGTCGGACGGATCCCCGGTCAACGCCTTAAGATCGATTATCTGTTTGGGAGGGACGCCCATTTTTTCCACGACTTCCTTTTCCGTATATACCTTCGTTTTTGAAAATCCGATGTCTGGCGTGACTGTTGAGACATGGGGATTGATGAGCTGCATCATATCCTTGTCTCCCGTCAAAATGAGCACCTGGAATCCTTCTTTTTCTCCTCTTACCGTCACGGTCCCGATGACATCATCTCCTTCATATCCATCCTTTTCCAGGTGGACGATGCTGCCTGCAGTGAGGACGTCCTTCACCATCGGTATCTGTTGGATAAAGTCGTCAGCGATTTTCGGGCGTTGCGATTGATATTCCTTATGGAGTGCATTACGGAACGTTTTCGCTGGCGTGTCAAAACAGACCACTAAGTGTGTCGGTTGAAAATCAAGGATTGATTTGTGGAGGATGGAAAAAAAACCGTACACAACATGAGTCGGAATCCCTTTGGCAGTCTTGAACGGGGGGAGCGCATGGTATGCCCGATGCATGAGACCATTCCCATCAACGACCAATAAGATGTTCATTCTCGTTACGCTGACTTTTTTGTTGTATTTTTAACTCCGACTATCGCCTCGAATTCGTCCTGATCAAGACTTTCTTTGGCAAGAAGAGCGAGGGCGACCTTGTCGAGTACATCTCTTTTTTCCTTCAACATATCGATGGCCTTTTTATAGCCTATCTCTACTATTTTCTTTATTTCGGTATCGATCTTGGCCATCATCTCCTGCGATATGGCAGGTTGTCCATAGTATGATTTTTCATCCGCTGCAAATGAGACGTGTCCCAGTTCGCTCATGCCGAAATCAACGACCATCGCACGCGCGACATTCGTTGCTTGTTCAAAATCATTTGATGCGCCTGTTGTCATTTCGTCAAATACAACCTCTTCAGCCGCACGTCCACCCATCATGACTGCGATGCGCTGGATGAGGTGCTTTTTTGTTTCATGAACCTTATCTTTCTGGGGAGGGATGAGGGTGTATCCAAGCGCCATTCCACGGGAAACGATAGATATGCGGTGTACAGGATCGGTCTCGTTTTGGAAATGGGAAAGTACGGCGTGTCCTGCTTCATGATATGCGGTCAGTTTTTTGTCCTGATCGGACTGCATTCTCTTTTTTTCCGGTCCCATCTTCACTTTCATGGCAGCGTCTTCGATGTCTTCAAATGTTATGTCCTGTTTCGCGTTGCGGGCGGCCGTTATGGCTGCTTCATTCAACATATTTTCAAGGTCTGCTCCTGAGTATCCGACTGTCCGTTTTGCGACACGATCCCAATTGACTGCTTTGTTGAATGGCTTTCCTTTTGCGTGGATGGATAAAATTTCTTTGCGTCCTTCCACATCCGGATAATCGACAAGGATACGTCTGTCAAATCGTCCAGGACGAAGAAGTGCACTGTCCAAAAGATCTCCTCTGTTTGTTGCTGCAACTACGACAACCTGTTCGTTTGGATTGAATCCATCCATCTCGACAAGTATCTGGTTCAATGTCTGCTCTCGCTCATCGTGGGAGGGCATCATGCCGACCGATCGGGAACGTCCTATCGCATCGATTTCATCAATGAAGATAATAGAAGGTGCACTTTTTTTGGCTGTCGCAAAAAGGTCGCGCACACGGGCCGCACCGATTCCGACAAGCATTTCCATGAATTCACTTCCGGCGATTGAGAAGAAGGGGACTCCGGCTTCTCCGGCGACTGCCTTTGCAAGGAGTGTCTTTCCGCATCCGGCAGGTCCGACCAACATGACACCCTTGGGAGTGCGAGCGCCTAATTTCTTATATTTTTCCGGTCTCTTCAGGAAATCCACGACCTCTTCCAGTTCTTTTTTTGCATCATCAACTCCTGCAACATCGTTGAATGTTGTCTTGGGCATGTCCTTGTTGAATCGTTTTGCTCTCGACTGACCGAACGAGAAGACGTTGTCCTGTGCTCCTCGCGCTTGGCGGAAGAGGAAGATGAAAAATGCGACCATGAGAATGGTTGGGATGATATTGCTTAGGAAAGTGATGAGTCCCGATGACCCTTGCGTGTCCTTGATGACTATCTGTGTCTTGCCGGTATTCACGTTGGCGTCGCGCAAAATTTTCATGAAACTGTCACTGGGCTCTTTGAATGTTGTGGCGAATGTTCCGTTCTGATAATGGACAAGTACTTTATTATCGATGATTTCAACCTTCTTAACCTTTTGCGTACGAACATCCTCAACCACTGCGTTTAGTGATTTTTCCGGGATGACATCCTTTATCCCATTCCCGATGGAACTAAGAGCTACATATCCGAAAAGCAGTATGAATCCGATGATGAAGACATTCTTAATATTAAACTCAAGACTGAACTGTGTTATTTTTTTCTGTTGTTTTTTTTGTGCCATATGACTATTGTAGCAGATGATAGTAATAACTGCCAAATATATAAACGGTTATGTACAGTCATCATTCTATCAGTGTATGTGTGAAATAATGCTTAAAATGGATTTGTCACTCCTCATTTATGAAATGTAAATTATAATATAGAGATGGGAATGGATGCTGATTTGTCCCGTTATATCAAGATATTACGGGGTGGCGGACTTCTTGTTGCGCCATCCGATACCGTATACGGGTTGGTGTGTGACGCGACAAATGAGAGTGCCGTAAAGAAGTTAATAGCTGTCAAAAACAGGCCATATGGCAAACCGATCTCCGTTTTTACGGACGGACTTGGGATGATTAAGTCTCTCGTGACGGTGGGAAATCATCAGTCGATACTCCAGACGCTTCTTCCAGGTCCTTTCACTGTCATCCTGCCTTCAAAACAGAAGGTCTGCCCACTCTTGGAAAGCGAACGCAAGACGCTCGGTGTCCGTCTTCCTGCATATGAATGGATACAGAACCTGGTGCATGCATACGGCAAACCGCTCACTGCCACATCGGCAAACATCTCAGGTAAGTCGCCTCACTATGAAGCACAAGGATTCATGAACGAATTGTCGAGTGAAAAAAGAAAACTCATCGATGCAGTGGTGGATATGGGCAAACTGCCACGTAATAAACCATCAACGATTGTCGATCTGACTGGGAGCTCACTTAAACTGCTACGGCACGGCGATGTCTTGCCGGTTTCAGAACACGTCTTTTCATCGACGAGTTCACTTGAGACAAAAAAGATTGGAACATTCCTCGCACGGAAATATCATGCACTTGCAAAGAGTAAGCCCGTGGTCTTCATCGTTGAAGGAGAAATGGGAGTAGGTAAGACGGTATTCGCTCAAGGCTTAGGACATTTTTTCGGGATAGAAAACATAATATCGCCAACCTATGTCATCTATTATGAATATCCAGTAAAGACAGACGCGATACAGATGTTCCTCCATGCCGATCTATACAATATCGAAGAAAGCGAAGAATACAAACATCTCGGCCTGGAAGAATATCTGAAGAAGAATACACTCATCTGTATGGAATGGGGAAACAGGATAGGACCTCTTTTTGAAGTGATGAAAAAACAGGCGCATGTAATGATGATAGAAATGTCCTATACATCAGAACAGTCAAGGAAAATAGTAGTCAAACAACTATGAAAGAAAACACGATAAACATACTGGCGATAGATACGTCTTGCGATGAGACGGCAGCTGCCGTGACTTGCGGTAGGATGATCAAGTCAAACGTCATCTATTCTCAAATACTCCTGCATAAGAAGTGGGGAGGAGTAGTCCCATCCCTTGCGAAGCGAGCACACGAAGAGCGGATAGATGGAGTTGTTGAAAGCGCACTGAAACGTGCTCATATGACATGGACGGATATTGGAGCAATCGCCGTTACCCAAGGACCGGGATTGGCAATTGCTCTTGGGGTTGGGATACAGAAAGCCCAAGAACTTGCAGCTTCTTACAAGAAACCGCTTATCGGAATCAATCATCTTGAGGGACATCTCTATTCGTGTTTTGCGCAAAACAGTAACGGAAATCCAAAGCGGGACATCGAGTTTCCCTATCTTGGGATGATCATATCAGGTGGGCATACGGAGTTTGTCTTATGGAAGGACTATCTTACCTACGAATTACTTGGGGCGACAGTGGATGATGCGGCTGGTGAGGCGCTGGACAAGGCGGGAAAACTTCTTGGGTTAGGGTATCCAGCAGGCGCGGTAATTGAGCGTCTTGCAAGTCAGGTCGGGAATGTCGACAACTATTCATTTCCTCGTCCCATGTTAAGGAGTGGGGACCTGAATTTTTCTTTCTCTGGACTGAAGACGAGTTTCTACTATTTCCTGAAAACCATTTCGGACGAAGAAAAGAACAAGCAACTTGCGTATTTGGCAAGCGCATTCCAGAGGGCGGTTTTTGACACGATACTCTTTAAGGCAGAAAAGGCAATAAAACAGACAGGAGTTTCACGTATGGCTATAGGGGGAGGAGTTATAGCAAACCACGAGTTAAGGAAACGGTTCAGGGCACTCACGAAGAAATATAAGGGAAGCGTAGAGTTCCCGTCGTTCAAAATATTGACAGGGGATAATGCAGCTATGATCGGGTTAGCGGCTTGGAAAAGGGGAGAGTGGGGGATGTTTTCAGACACCGTAGAGAGGGTTCCGCGCATGCAATTATTACCACTTGCAAATGGCCAAAAAATACTTTAAACTATTACTCGTATAGTATATGTTAAAACTAAGCAAAAAGTCCGATTACGGCCTTCTGATAATCTCAAAACTGTTGGGATCGGAAGAATATATATCCTTGTCAAAATTGGTTGAAGACACAAAACTTCCACTTAGATTTTTGGCGAGAATCAGTGCTGTGCTAGCACATAACGGCGTACTCGCCAGTCGTGAAGGACGGGTCGGTGGATATAAGTTGGGAAAAAGATATCCCCTTTTATCCGTATACGATTTTCTCGCTATCTTTGAATCAGACATGATAATGACGAGCTGTCAACATGATGGCAAGACATGCAGATTCGAAAAGATATGCAAACATAAAGACCATGTCCAAAAGAAGCTCCATGCGGTGATCCTGAAAGATCTCCAACAAGTAAAATTATCAGAGCTATTCGCATAACCAATCACATGCTTTCACTCTCAAAAGTCGCTGTATCGATTGGGAAAAAGACAATCCTTCATTCCCTCAATTGTACGTTCAACGAGAACAAGACATATGCCATCATGGGGCCAAACGGTTCCGGCAAGTCTACGCTCGTGCAGGCAATAATCGGCAATCCACTCTATGAGCTTTCTTCTTCATCATCCATTATCTTCAATAAAAAAAAGATCCACTCATTGTCGCCAGATAAACGGGCGAATATGGGATTAGGGGTGACGTTCCAATCGCCTCTTGCCCTGCAAGGCGTGAGTGTTTTTCAGTTGCTTCGTTTGGCAAAGAAAGACACAGACGTCTTGAAACTCTATAAAGAGATAGAGAAAATAGCGGTTGCGCTCAAAATAAAGAAAGAACTGATAGACAGACCGCTGAATGACGGTGCCTCAGGCGGAGAGCGAAAGAAATTGGAGATACTGCAGATGGCGATACTCAATCCATCCCTCATCTTCTTTGATGAGATAGATACGGGTGTCGATGTCGACAGCTTGAAGACGATTTTTACGTTCCTGAAAGAATTCAAGAAGAAAAAGACCTTCGTATTCATCACGCACTACAGCAAGATATTCACCTACCTACAACCCGATACGGTATTCATCATGAAAGATGGGAATATCGTGAAAGAGGGAGGACGTGAGGTGGTCGATATAGTTGATAAAAAGGGGTACGAAGCCTTTTAACCTTTTTTCGCACATATCTTTTTGACTGATGCAACTTAGACCAACTGAGGCAGAGAAGATTCCATTATCGGGAAACGCGAATGCATCAGACCAAAAACCTATATACGAAAAATAGGGGAAAAGCATCACATCAAAATTCCGCATATTCAAACTACAAAATAAACAGCATATATGAAAAAGAAAAAAATAGAGTTTGACTACAAATTCGGTTTCTCCGTCAAAAATAAGAATGTCTTTGTCGCGGAAAAGGGACTGAATGAAAAGCAGGTTGCGATGATTTCCGGCATGAAGGAAGAACCGGAATGGATGCTAAAAAAAAGACTCCAGGCATATGCATTTTTCCTCAAGGAAAAATTACCCGCATGGGGAGCTGACCTATCGACAATCAAGTTCGATGAAATCACCTACTTTATCCGTTCAACCGACAAGCAGGTGGGAACATGGGAAGAACTTCCATCAGAAATAAAGGATACTTACGACCGTATCGGGGTCCCGGAGGCGGAAAAGAAATTCTTGTCTGGAGTGAGCGCCCAATTCGAAAGTGAAGTCGTGTATGAAAAAGTACAGGAAACGCTTCAGAAGCAGGGTGTCATCTTTTGCGATATGGATTCTGCAGTAAAGCGATATCCGGAACTGGTGAAAGAATATTTCGGTACATTGATACCCTATTCGGACAATAAATTCGCCGCACTAAATACAAGCGTATGGTCGGGTGGTTCATTCGTATACGTCCCCAAAGGCGTCAAGGTGACGCTTCCTTTGCAGGCCTATTTCCGCATGAATGCGCAGGCGTTCGGACAGTTTGAACGGACACTCATCATTGCCGAGGAAGGGTCTTATGTCCACTACATAGAAGGATGTACTGCCCCCATTTATGCCCGTGATTCGCTCCATAGCGCTGTCGTTGAAATCTTTGTTAAAGAAGGAGCTCGGGTCCGTTATACAACCGTCCAAAACTGGAGCAAGAACGTGTATAACCTTGTCACTAAGCGTGCACGTGCCGATAAGAACGCAGTCATGGAATGGATCGACTGCAACCTCGGAAGTCAGATAACGATGAAATATCCAGCAGTGTACCTCATGGGAGAAGGAGCACGGGGAGAGGTGCTCTCTATAGCTTTTGCAGGCAACGGACAACATCAGGATGCAGGCGCCAAGATGATCCATTTTGCGCCCAATACGACATCTCGCATAGTCTCCAAATCGATTTCGAAAGAAGGAGGAAGGACCTCCTATCGAGGTCTAGTTCAGATAATGCCGCAAGCGCACGGTTCACATACCTATGTATCCTGTGATGCATTGTTGTTGGACGAACACTCCCGATCCGACACCTATCCGACGATGCGTATAAAAAACAATCAGAGTTATATCCAACATGAAGCGACTGTTGAAAAGATAGGAGAAGAAAAACTTCTCTATATGATGTCACGGGGCCTGACGAAAGTAGATGCGGAAACCGCGCTCGTGAACGGATTCATAGACCCAGTCGTCAAGGAGATCCCGCTTGAATATTCGGTCGAATTGAACAGACTTATACGTTTAGAAATGGAAGGGAGCGTCGGATGAAAACAAATCTTATCACCATTACTGAGAACAATACCCAACTTACCTTTGATACACCGGGAAGTTATGCCGTATTCTTCAAAAACATATCAGGGACACTGTCCTGTACGATAACCTCTCCCAAAGTGGAGCTTTTCATGTTCGGACTATATGACATGGATAAAGAAAAAAAATACACCATACACACGGAGCAGATCCACATCGCTCCTGGGTCATATTCCGATCTATTCTTGCTTTCGGTGATGAAAGATACTTCATCCCTTGCATTTGCCGGAAAGATCCGCATAGAAAAGGATGCACAGAAATCCCATGCCTATCAAAAAAATCAGAATCTCATCCTTTCACCAGATGCATTCGTTGACTCACGCCCTATCCTTGAGATCCTCGCCGATGATGTATTCTGCACTCATGGTTCAACGACCGGTCCTCTTTCGAAAGAGCAGTTGTTGTATCTGCAGATACGGGGTATCGATAGACTACCGGCAGAACAGCTTCTCATAGAAGGATTTAAAAACCAGGTGTATGATCGTATTAAGCAGTTAGGCGTAACCTTATGATTGACGTAGAACAGATAAAAAAAGATTTCCCCATCTTCCTTACGGACCCTGGATTGACGTATTTGGATTCGACAGCGACGTCACTCAAACCCCAGTCGGTAATAGAGAAATTGACGGATTACTACACCCACTACAGCGCCAATATCTTCAGGGGCGTATACGACATCTCAGAAAAGGCAACGGGCGAGTATGAGGAAACGCGGACTGTCGTAAAGGATTTTATCCAAGCGACTTCTGAGAAGGAAATAATCTTTACCAGGAATACGACTGAGTCAATCAATTTATTCGTGAACGGAATAGAACATAAGCTCCACGAAGGAGATGAAGTAATGACGACAATTCTCGAACATCATTCGAATTTCGTGCCATGGCAACAGCTGTGCAAAAGGAAAAAGATGCAGTTCACCGTCCTCACAAATGAAATGGTGGACAGTCTCACGTTTCCGGTTTCAAAGAAAACAAAGGTGTTGGCATTGACGTATGTCTCAAATGTTGTGGGGACAATCAATCCTGTCAAAAAAATCATCCAAGAAGCAAGAAGAATTAACCCAGACATCATAATACTGATAGACGGCGCACAAGCGGTTCCGCATATGTCAATTGATGTTGTCGATTTAGGCTGTGATGCATTTGCATTTTCAAGCCATAAGATGCTTGGACCAACGGGAGTTGGTGTCTTATGGGTAAAAAGAGAACTCCTTGAAGAGTTGAAGCCGTATCAATACGGAGGTGAAATGATACGGAGAGTCCAGATAGAGAATACCGAATTTGCCGATCTGCCTCATCGATTTGAAGCAGGGACACCCCATATCGCAGGCGTTATCGCACTGAAGGAAGCGATATATTATCTTAAAAAAATTGGGTTGGATAACATTCATGTGCACGAACAGGCATTGGCTCAGTATTGTTATGATGAGCTCACGTCTACATTCAAGGAGAAGATACGGATAATCGGTCCTGAAAAAAGGGAGTCGGGTATCGTTGCATTTACGTTCGGTGAGTTGCATGCTCATGACGCAGCACAGCTTCTGAACGAAGATGGGGTTGCTGTACGGGCGGGCCACCATTGTGCGATGCCGCTTCATGAGAAGCTAGGGATAGAAGCCTCCCTTCGAGCAAGCTTCTATATCTACAATACAAAAAAAGATGTCGATACACTTATTACATCCCTCAAGAGAGCTCTTCAATTCTTTTCATTGAAAAAATGAGCCCTGTGCATTATAAATGAAGCATGTCATCGATCTACCAGGAACGCATATTACAGCATTCAACCAATCCCCATAATTTCGGGAGATTGCCCAGCGCAACAAAAAAAATAGCACTCGACAATCCTCTGTGTGGAGATGTAATCCAAATGGAGGTTGCAGTAAAAGGGGATGTGGTGCAAGAAGTAATGTTCACCGGAAAAGGATGCGCTATTTCGAAAGCATCCGCTTCACTCTTGACGGACGAAGTGAAAGGAAAAAAGCTTTCTGAGTTGAGAAAATGGGATAAAACAAGTATGATAAATATGCTTGGCATAGAACTGGGGCCAAACCGTTTAAAGTGTGCACTGCTCCCCTTGGAAGCACTGCAAAAACTTATCGCACAGTGAATACCTAATTATAAATCTGTATAAAAAAGACCTATGGCAGACAAACTTCTCGATGAAAAAAATCCCTCCGGTCCAGTGACTGTGGGTAAATTAAATGTCACGGTTGACAGAAATTTATGTATCGGAGCGGCAACCTGTATCGCGGTTGCACCACAGACATTCATCCTTGATGATGAAGCCAAAGCGATAATCTTGGAAACAGCGAATCAGGAAACACCGGATACCATAATTGAATCCGCAAAGGCATGTCCCGTTGCGGCAATCATCATAACCGATGAAACAGGTAAACGAATATTCCCAGAATAACGACGACGATATGATGCCCGCGGAAGCGGACAATATACGTCCCTGTCCTTGTTGTGGACATATCACGTTAAAAGGTATGCCGGGAGGACGCGATTCGATTTGCGCAAATTGCGGGTATAAGGATCCTTGTTGCAGCGAATAAATTTGAATTTTTTATATGCAGTACACGTGGAAAATCGGAGGAGAAGCGGGATTTGGTATTATGACGACGGGTCTGCTTTTTGCAAAAATTGCGGCCAGGAGCGGCTACCACACATTCGACTTCGTAGAATATCCATCCCTTATCCGTGGAGGACACAATGCGTATGATGTCACGTTCGGAGACGAACAGGTATCTACCCTAAAACCGACAATTGACTTTCTTATCTGCCTGAATGAAGAGACATACAAACTCAATAAAGCTGCAGTAAGTGCCGACGGGCATATCGTCTATGATCCTGAACAATTCTCAATCGAAAATGATCCGCGAGCTGTCGGGGTCCCATTTTCAAAGATATTGAAAGAACTAAACGGCCAAGTCATCATGAAAAATATTGTTGCGCTTGGTGCATCGCTTGCCTTGTGTGGCTGCAGCGACCTTTCGGAACTCATCACTCTCTTAGGTCAGCAATTCGGGAAAAAAGGAGATGCGATAATTGCATTGAACCGTTCTTTTGCAGAAAAAGGCTTTGAGGAAGTTCAGACCAATCATAAAGAGCACATCCGTCCGGTTCTCGTCAAACGGGAAGAAGCCCAACAGATGGTCATCACGGGAAACGAGGCATTTGCATACGG
Source organism: Microgenomates group bacterium (assembly GCA_049304055.1). Classification (GTDB taxonomy): domain Bacteria; phylum Patescibacteriota; class Microgenomatia; order UBA1406; family GWC2-37-13; genus JAKBEU01. Next base: position 142,916 of record JBAQNT010000001.1, on the reverse strand, counting down.
GGCGGTTGCCGCTGATTGTCGGTTTTATGCCGCCTATCCGATGACTCCATCTTCCGGCGTATTGACCGCACTTGCCGGGTGGAGTAGTAAAACGGGGATGGTCGTACGACACGCGGAAGATGAGATTGCCGTGATAAACTCGGCTCTTGGCGCATCATATGCCGGGGTACGTAGTTCTGTCGGAAGTTCGGGAGGAGGATTTGCGTTGATGGTAGAAGCTGTATCGCTTGCCGGAATCACAGAATTGCCAATCGTCATATTCGTTTCCCAACGTCCAGGTCCTGCAACAGGTATGCCGACATGGACCGAGCAGGGTGATCTCTTGTTCTCAGTGCATGCAGGACATGGAGAGTTCCAAAAAATAGTCCTTGCACCGGGCGACCACAAGGAAATGATCGAAATGACAATGCGAGCATTTGACCTAGCCGACCAATATCAACTCCCAGTCATAGTTCTTTCTGATATGTTGCTTTCCGAGTCGCACGCAAGCATCTCCTATCCTGCAATCGAAAAACTCACCTCATCATACAAACCAAATAGAGGAAAACTGATAACATCTACGACTGTGCCTTATAAACGATATGCAATAACCGACGATGGCATCTCGCCACGCCTTATTCCGGGAAAGCAAGAGGGAGCGTTCTATCAAGCAAACTCCTATGAACATCTGGAAGATGGACACACAAGCGAGAGTGCTGATGTGCGCATCCAACAGGTGGAAAAGAGAGCACGCAAATGGAATGAATACTTGAAAAACGATTTCAAACTGCCACAGGTATATGGAAATATCGCGGATGCACAAACAATTTTTGTCGGATGGGGTTCGACGAAAGGTGTCGCTCTTGAAGCCATAAAACAGGCGAGTGTTCTAGGCAAAAAGACGGCATATGTCCATTTTACCTCACTCTATCCACTTCACGAAGAACGGATAACTGCTTTCTTTGCCTCAATAGTCGAGAAATGCATATTGGTCGAGAATAACGCGACTGCACAGCTTGGCCAACTGCTTCGTGCAGAAACCGGCATACATATAGAAAAAAAGGTGTTGAGATTTGATGGGAGACTCATAACGGTTGACGAATTACTGAAAAAAATATAATACTATGGCAACAGTACAAGATTTTACGGGATACAAACCAACGTGGTGTCCAGGTTGCGGAAACTGGGGCATAGGGATGGGTATAAAGATGGCCCTTGCCGAACAGTCTCTTGCGCCCTCTTCAGTCATGATCTCATTCGGTATAGGCTGTTCCGGTAACATGAACGACTTTGTCAACGCAAATGCGATGCATGGGCTCCACGGACGAGCGATAACGACTGCTGTCGGCATGAAACTTGCAAACCACCAGATGCCGGTGTTGGCAGTCGTGGGAGATGGAGATTGTTATGGAGAAGGGGGAAATCACTTCCTTCACGCATGTCGCGGCAACCATGACATAACTGTCATAATCCATGACAATAACGTATATGGACTGACGACCGGACAGGTATCACCAACGGCAGAAAAAGGACAAAAGTCAAAGTCCACTCCCGGTGGGATAATTGAAACACCTGTTGATCCGCTGGCCCTCGCGATAACCCAAGGAGCGACATTCGTCGCACAGACATTCGCGGGGGACACGAAGCATATGGTTGAGACGATAAAAAAAGCCATGCAACACAAGGGATTTTCTGTCGTGAATGTGCTTCAGCCGTGCGTCACATTCAACAAGAAGATGACCTATCAATACTATATGAAGAATGTCTATAAACTGCCTGCAACCCATGATCCTTCAAACAAAATGAAGGCGCTTGAGGAAGCATTCAAGGTGCAGGAAGAAAAGTTTGCACTAGGCGTCATCTACGAGACAAATCGCGATGCATATCATACACGCGCAGTCGTAAATGAGAGCGTATCCCTTCTAGATCAATCTCCTTTCAAGGACATGCAATCACTTGCCGCGGATTTCATATAATGCCGATTGACAATTAGCAAACCTTTTGCTATAGTGCTAATATATGTCATTTTTCACACCCCCAAATAAACCAGAATTAGCCACATATCCGATAATCGCAGTCCGCGATGGTGTGGTATTTCCAAAGACGGAAAACGTCCTCATTTTTGGTCGTTCAAAGAGCATTGCGACGATTAACGAAGCACTGAAAAGAGACAAAAAAATGGTCCTTATCATGCAGAAAAACATCAACGAAGAAGATCCGAAAAAAGAAGAACTATTGCAGATTGGTGTGCTTGTCTCGATTGAGAAAACAGTCATCGGCGAAAAGGGCGAGGTCAATGCAATGGTCAAAGGTATCCAAAAGGTGAGAATAGTCGAGTATACGAAAGAAGTCCCTTACTTTGAAGCTAAAGTAGAAGAGGTCAATGACCTTATCGACATGGGGGATGAGATAAACGCAATGGTGAAGTATATTTCCCAACAGATGAAGAAAGCCATCAATTATGGCAAGGCAGTCGATTTTGTATTCCTCATGAATATCCTGAACGTCGCAACACCTGCGGACTTTTCCTATCAGATAGCAGCTGTGCTTGAACTGAAAGAAGAAGAACGCCAAAAATTACTTGAAGAATCAAGTCTCAAAAAAAGATTGACGATGGAGGTTGAATTCATTAACCGTGAAGTAAAAATACTCGAAATCGAACAGACGATCTCTGCCAAGACCCAGAAAAAATTCGAGCGGGGAATGAAGGAAACTTTCCTTAAGGAAAAAATGAAGACGATAGAAGAAGAGTTGGGGGGCAATGAAGGAGGGAAAGATACGAAAGAATATGAAATAAAGATACGAAAAGCCGGCATGCCAAAAGAGGTAGAGGAAAAAGCGATGAAGGAGCTGAAGAAGCTGGCCGGCATGTCACAGTACAATCCGGAAACATCCTATGTACGCAACTACCTTGATTGGTTGGTAGAACTTCCTTGGAAGAACGATATCGGAAACGAGATAGACATAAAGATTGCACAAAAGGTGTTGGACGAAGATCACTATGGTCTGAAAAAAATCAAGGAACGCATCCTTGAATATCTGGCAGTGATAGAACTGAAGCGTTCAAAGGATAAACTATCCGAAAAAACCAAGGGACACAACAAGAAAAATTTCCAGCCAACCATCATCTGTTTTGCTGGACCTCCCGGAGTTGGAAAGACGTCACTTGGACGATCGATTGCTCGCGCTTTGGGACGCAAGTTCGTCAAAGTCTCACTCGGTGGTGTTCGGGATGAAGCTGAGATTCGAGGACACAGAAGAACATATGTAGGAGCAATGCCAGGCCGTATCATCCAAGGGATAAAGCAGGCAGGGACAAGAAATCCTCTATTCATGTTGGACGAAATAGACAAGATTGGCCGTGATTATCGCGGAGATGCATCAGCTGCACTTCTTGAGGCACTCGATCCAGAACAGAATCATGCATTCTCAGATCATTATCTGGAAGTGCCCTATGATCTTTCGGATGTGTTTTTCATAACGACCGCGAATATGTTGGATACAATTCCTGATGCTCTGCGGGATCGTTTGGAGATAATCCACTTCCCTGGCTATACAGAAGAAGAGAAGTTTCATATAGGAAAACAGTACTTGGTGAAAAAACAACAGGAAGCACACAGTGTCTCACCAAAGGAAGGTTCAGTTAACGATGCAGCATTGAAGCTTATCATCAGACGATATACAAGAGAAGCCGGAGTACGCGAACTTGAGCGACAGGTCGCAACTGTATTTAGAAAACGCGCACGTGAATTGGTGGAAAAGAAAGAAGTGACGACAATCGTGAATGCCGCAAAAGTACCAAGTTACTTGGGTCCATTCAAATATTCAGATTCAGTGCTTGAGACAAAAAATACCATCGGTATGTCGACAGGTCTTGCATGGACACAAGCAGGAGGAGATGTCCTTTTCATCGAAGTGGCGATAATGCCTGGTAAGGGTGGTCTTACCCTCACAGGACAACTCGGCGACGTCATGAAGGAATCCTGCCAAGCAGCCTTGTCATATGTCAGATCCCAATGGAACAAGTTCAAACTGGATAAGGATTTTTACCATAAGATAGATATACATGTCCATGTCCCAGAAGGTGCTGTACCAAAAGATGGTCCATCCGCGGGACTTGCGATAACGACAGCAATGGTTTCCGCACTTACTAAAAACCCATTCAAGAAAGATGTCGCGATGACGGGTGAGATGACTCTCCGTGGACGTGCACTTGAGATCGGTGGAGTGAAGGAAAAGGTCATCGCAGCACAACGTGCAGGAGTGAAGACTGTTATCCTACCGAAAGACAACAAGAAGGATTTGGAAGATATTCCGGAAAGCGTAAAGGACAAGTTGACATTCTTCTTTGTCGAACACGCTGATGAAGTATTCCCAATAGCTCTTGAGAAAAAGATCTAAAGCAGCTTTTCCCTGACTGCATGTACGAGCGAATATATGCTGTAGTGGAATGGTTTGATGACGAGATCAAAACTTCTTGATAGGTGGGTAAACTCTGTGCCATAGCCTTCCTTAAAGCGAGTAAATCCCGCCCATGCATGGGTTGGTGGATAATCAGGAGAGAGAGATCCCCACATATCGAATGTCTTGGCTCCCCATTTTTTTGCCAGCTTTATCGTTTCCCACATGAGGAGGTTTGGGGCCATGACCTGTTTATGCTCAAGCGATGAGCCGCCATACACATAATACAGGCGATCCTTAAAGTGGAACAACTCATACGCCCCAAGCGGGGTATCTTCATAATAGGAGATGAGGATATGGGCCTGAGACTCTTTCATGGAGTCCCAAATTTTCCTATGGTATTCCAGGGTGTGTCCATGGTAGTGTTGTCTTTTGCAGGTTTCGAAATACAGTTTTGAAAAAATGGAAAATCCTTCATCAGTGTCCATGAGTTTTACTGTCACTCCCTTTTTTTCCGCCAATCTGATATTGTAGCGGGTCTTCGGTTTCATGGCCTTAAGGAGTGCTTCTTCGGAGGGGGTGATATCAAGTGTCTGCGTCCATTCAGTAAACAACGGATGAGGGGAAACTCGGATAGCAGGATCAATGAGTGGCAGCTGTTCTCCTTCGGCGAAGGATAGGTATGGCTCCATCTTGATGAATATGCAGTTGTGCTTTTTTGCCACTTCGACAAGTCGTAGCGCAGTGTCTTTATCTGGGGCAACGGAGCGGGGAAGATATCCAATGGTGTAGGAGGTGTGCGGTATCGGATGGAATGTCATCTGGAAGATGGCGTCATTTCCGACAATTTTTTCAACAGCTATGCCCATTTGGGTGCGCGCTTCACCCCACTCCCATGTCTGGAGAGGGTGCTGTGCGAGGCTGTTCTGAAAGGCTTTGTCAATCATAGCTTATCTCATATTGTACTCTATTTTTCTAAATATCATTTCCATTGAATCGTTCTTTTCCAGTTTCAGCGTGGATATGATGAATGGCGTCACCATCGGGCCAAAAAATCCGCCATGTGTCCCCTTATGTTTCTCAAAACTGACAACTGCCCCGTTTATAGTTGCTCCAAAGATTACGATATCCCCATTATTCACAAACTGTGAATAGGTCTTGAAGGACGATATGGTATTGTCGAAATCCCGTTTAGGTATATGCCTGAGTGGATCTCCCGTTATCGTGTGATTGCCATTTTTATCGAAATGTACCGTTCCATATTTTCCCATAAGAAGTCGTTCACCATTTTTCTCTCTCATGAGAATCCAACCGAATCCTTGATATTCAAGAAGTTTTTCGATGAAGGACGGGTATTGTCGCTTTATTTCATCATGTGTCATGGGTTTCCCGAGCGATTCTGAGAAATAGAGTTGGAGTGTGGAGCCGGCAGGGACGACAAACAGACTACTTTTTTTTCCATCAGGGATAAATCCGCCATACGTCTTGAGGATTTCTCGCTTTGGGTCCTGGAGTGCTTGCCGTATTTCCGTCTCACATCTGGGTGTAGTATCATCATACGGAATTGACCCAGTCTGGCCATGATCGGATAGGATAATGATATCGTAGGTCATTCCTGAATGATGCGAGGTATTAATTATTCTCTTGATATATCTATCGATAAGCTTCAGGGCAGATAGTGCTGTTGGGTGTGTTGGGCCATGCTCATGCGCCATTTCGTCATAGAGGAGAAAATCGACAAATATTTTTTTCGTATTTCTCATAATCTCAATCTCTGTCAGGAAACAGGAGAACTGACCCAAAAAAAGTCCGGACATCATCTCTTTTGCACGGTCAACATTCGATCGATAATAGAGGATTACCATTTTGCAGGTGACAAAGAGCGCCCTGATAAGTTGTATGGGATAGAGAATGGACATGAGAAGATAATGGATGGCTTTGATCATCGGCATCGACTTGGACAAGGTAAGGTTCCGACCTGATACCGATAGCTCGGTCGCTCCTCCCGTATAGACACTCATGATGGCAGAGCCGTCAGTCAGAAGGCTCCATTTTTTTTGATAGGCATCTTCAAACTGTGCCAACTCGTAACTTCGATTACCTCGCACGAATGCGCCAAGCGCTCGATCATACCAAGTGAAACCGGGGATATTTGCATTGTTGCCATAAAAAAGAAGCGCCTCGGTTGATGTCGTTGCTGCAGGGAGTCCACAGTAATATGGTTGGATGAAATGTCCTTTTTTCGTTACCAATTTTTTGAGTGTCGGACATTGTTTTTTCGTGATGGCGAGAAGGAGAGCATCGTAACTCAAGCCATCTATTAATATGACTATTGTCCCTTTGTTCTGTCCATACCTCTTGTGGATGGAGAATCCAAAAAGACGTAAAAAAAACCTGAAAATAATATCTCTCATTTTTTTTGTAGCACTTGATAATAGAGTTCTTCAGTCTGTTGTGCGATTGTTTGCCATGAGAAAGTACTGCGCTTGAGGACGCACCATTTGGAGAGTGTGGTACGAAGTTGAGTATCAGTGATTATCCTATATAACCCGTTCGCAAGAGCTTCATCATTTTTTGCGACAAGCAAGCTCTTTCCTGGATAATCCTTGAGGATATCGCTGAATATCGGGATATTGTATCCAACGACAGGCAGTCCGGCACTCACTGCCTCAAGGACAGAAAGTGACGATGCCTCATTGGTGTAGGGCGCACAAAAGACGTCGGCACCCTTGAAATACTGTGCTCGTTTTTTGCCGGTCACTTCTCCCAGATAAGTGATGAATGACCCAAGCTTGTGGGTGCGGATATATTCAAAATCCTCTTCCCGTTCGTCACCATCTCCGAGAATGGTAAGCGTAAAATCGAGGGTGTTCTTTTTCAGAAGGGTGAGCGCCCTCAGAAGTCTCATGAGTCCTTTCCTGTGGACGAGTCGCGCGACAAATAGGAGAGCTACCTTCTTATTTGTATGCTTTTTGGGGACAAAAAGCGTGGTATCTACGGCATTTGGGATAATGCGTTTTATGACGGTCGCGTTACAGAGTGAATGCCATTTTTCATAACAGATAGTCGATACGAAAATAGCGCCTTGGGTGTAGGTCGAGAACAAGGTACTGAAAAGCGGGATGAGCTGGTTGAATATGTTGAAAAAGGATTCATTATCCCAAACTGTATGAAATGTCCCAACGACCGGGATCCGTATTTTCTCCAAGACATTCCATGCCGCAAAAGGGATATAGGGTTCATGGATATGGAGGATGTCGAATTTCTTTGGATTGAAAAGCGTTTCAGGCTTATCATATTCGGTCAACAAGTGGACGTTGCTATGGGTGCCATTCGGAAGCGGGAAGTATACCTTTTCACCTATGTGTTTATAATGGGTGAAGAGGGATTTTCCTTTTGGTTTGGGACCAAATATCGTGACACTGTGGCCTCGTTTGCGAAGCTGCCTTCCAAGCGCTATCACATGTTCTTGGACGCCACCGGCAAGGGAAGGATTGGAAGAAGTCATCATCGCTATATGAAGTTTTTTCATATTTTTTAAGCTGACTTAAGAAGGAGGAGCGTCTGCTCACCGGTCTGGTCCCATGAAAATGCTTTTACCCGTTCGACTCCTTTTTGGATAAGGTTTTTTCTGAGCGCTTCGTCTGTTGTGACAAGTTCCATCTTTTCGATAAGGTCAGACTGCTCATGGGGATCAAAATAGAGACATGCCTCGCCCCCGACTTCAGGAAGACTTGATTCATAGGAAGAAAGCACCGGACACTTATTTGCCATAGCCTCAAGAAGTGGAATACCGAATCCCTCATAGAGAGATGGCAAGATGAATGCGCGCGCATTCTTGTAGAGTTCATCCTTCTTCTCTTGGGACACATAACCTGGGAATGAAACGGAACCTTCAAGCTTCAATGAAGAAACATAGGGTTCTATATCATCAGACAACCAGCCCTTTTTTCCTGCGATGATAAGGCGATAGGTAGGGTGTTTTTTTATGAACTTCGCAAATGCGGCAATGAGGAATTTCAAGTTTTTCCTGGGCTGGACGGTACCGACATACAGGAAATAAGGATCTTCTTTTGTTGGTTTTTGGATTGGTGAGGACTGAGCGATTTTTTCATACCCGTTATAGATGATGGATATCTTGTTCTCATCTGTCCCATATTCACGGACGATATCTTTTTTCGTCGTCTTGGATACCGCAATCACTGCAGAGGATTTTTCTATCGCATGTCGTGTCCAATTCGTCAATTGATAGAGGTCCTTTTTCAGGAATTCCTGTGGAAAGAAGAGATAGGAAAGATCATGGATGGTGACAACTGTCTTGAAAGGAGAGAATCGGGGAATATAATGTGCAGGAGAAAAAAACACATGATACCGTATCCCTTTCAGATAATTGAGACACAATCTAAGAGGGAGAAAGATCTGTGACCAACCGATAGGACCCTTCACGACTTCATAGGAAAAATACTCGGATGTCTGCGGCATATCGCTTTGGGGGGCATTCCTTAAAAAGACGGTAAATCGATTGTCTGAGTCAGCATGCTTGCGGAAATAGGAGAGAAGACGGAAGGTATAGACAGATACTCCCACTTTGTGAGGGACGTTCGCTTCATTTCCGTCAACCGCTATGTGCATATTATATTTTTTTCAATATCGTAGATAACCCTTCGTAATATCTTTTCCAGGTGAACTGTTGTGCATGCTCGTATCCCTTTTGTCCATATGTATCGCGTGATCTCTCATCTGTCATAAAGGCATGAAGTGCATCCTGTATGCTTTTTGTTGATTGGGGATCACATAAAAGTGCAGCTCCTCCTGCCACTTCGCTGAGGGACTCAACATGGGACGTTATTACGGCTTTGCCATGTTTCATGGCTTCGATTATCGGATGTCCAAATCCTTCCCATAATGAGGGGAACGCAAAAAAGGAACAGAGATCATAGAGCGCATCCAGATCGGTGTCGGGGACAAAACCGGTAAAGTGGACCTTATCATTTTTATCTGCATTCGGAAGAGCTCCCCATCCTTCATGCCCAACGAATACCAGATTCCACTCCATCATATTCAGGTTAGTGAACGCCTCGATGAGACGGGCATTATTTTTCCTTGGTTCGATCTTCCCTACAGCCAATATGAACGGAAGTTTTATTCCATACTTGGTCAACACTGTTTTTTTCTGCTCATCAGTTGAAGGGTGTGCGTCGATACCTGCATATATCGAGGTTATTCTTTGGTGTGGGATATGAAGGTATGACTCAATGTCTTGTGCTGTTGTTTTGGAAGTTGCGATGATATGGGTTGATTCTTTCATGACCCAATGCATGCGCTTTTTTTGGGTGGAAAGTATGGTCGGATGGACCGTTTCAGGGTAGCGGAGATAGGTAAGGTCGTGTATGACGGTCATTTTTTTGCATGTTGAAGGAGGTTCGGTCCAGTCGGAAGATATGAAAAGATCAAGCGGTCCAGTAAAGAATTCAACAGGAATAAGATGAAGCGTGTTCCATAGGAAAGAAAGGATACTCGGAGGGAGTGGTATGCGGATGAAGCGGTGTCTTGACGTGGCGATTTTTTTTGTCAATCCATCGGGTAGTTTTCCCCGAAGCGAAAAGAAGAGGAAGGTCCATTTGTTGTCCGTATCAAAGTCAAGGATACTCTCTACCAATCCAATGGTATATCTACCGACGCCCGTGCCCGTATAGGTTGCCTGTGAGATATCAATACCGATATTCATGACTTTTTTATTTTCTTGTAAACGATTTCCAGTTTCTCAGCGATATGCTTCCAACTGTATTTTTCGACAGCGAGCTCATATGCTGCTTTGCGGATGGATTCATACAGTTTGGAATCATTCAAGATCCGTATTGTTTCTTTGACGAATTCCTCAGGGGTGTTGGCAATAAGCACATGGGTATTGTTCTCAAGGTCAAGTCCCTCGACACCGGTCTGGGATGAAATGACAGGGAGTCCGCTTGCCATAGCTGCCAATATTTTCAGACGTGTCCCACCTGGACCAAAAATGGGCGCGATGAAGATGGTTGACGATTTGTAGAGGCGAAGCACAGTCGCAGAGTCATCCTGTGTCAGACTGATAACCTCGATATTGTCGCCGCTTTGGATGGTCAATTTCTTATTGGCGTTCTGCCCAGCGATAATTATCTTTGCGCGAGGAACAGCCTTATGGATAAGGGGAGCAATTTTTTCGACGAGTATGGTGACGGCTTCCGTATTCTGGAGCCAGTCAAAGTTGCCGATAAAAAGTATCGTTGGGTTAAGTAAATCCTTTTTGGTCAACTCCTCGACAAACATCTCATCCCCGGCACAGTTGGGGATTATGACGGGATTAATTGACGGTTCAAGCGACTGTACCTCTTTTTTATCAGCTTCAGAAACGCCTCCAACCAACAGCGCTTTTTTCCAATAGTATTGCTCTGCCTTTTTCAACTTCTTTATGTCTAACATGAACAGAGGTCGGATAAAGAAGGGAAGTGAATTGACGAAATGTTGATAGACCTTATATTCAATCGTTTGTTCAACGAGAAATATTGGGATGGATGATGTCTCGATGTGAGGCATGATGTAAAACGTTTCTGCATGGATAACATCAAAGTCTTCCTGCTTAAGTAGTCTATCTACTGTTTTTTTTGCCTCTTCTGAGTAATTCCGTACGATGAGAAATGGATCAGATGATGTGATGGCTTTCCAAATGGTTCGAAATTGCCAAGGTTTTTCAGGTCTTTTACAGAGATAGATATGTTTGCAGTAGGACTGGAGGGCTGGGATGTATTGCTTATCCCGTTCATTTTTGTACAAAGAGACAAGCGTGATCTCATTATTCTTACTCAGATATTTCAAGAGGTTAAGCGTCCTGATCTGTCCGCCTGAAGCAGGAGGATAGGGAACGTATGGCGTAAGCATCAATATCTTCATAGCTTAAAAAGAGCAAACTGACTGTTTTCAAACAGCTTTGTATAGTTCTTTTCTACCAGCTGTTCCACTATCTCTTTTTTGTCTGTCAGGATATATGAGTACCCCATCTGTTGCATCTCCTCAATGGATCTGTAGAGGAGCGGGGCACCTTTTCTGTCCGATAAATATAATAACGTCGTATCTCCCATACGATCTGCGATAACCTTATCCGTCGGCTTGGTGAAGGTCTTCATTATTTTCGCCATAAGGAGTAAGTCCTGGGGAATGACATAATATCCTTTGACCTGGAACCAAGAGAACAGGAATGATATGGAGAAGAGGACGATGATGATGGGAGTCGTGAGGACGGGATGGATGAATGTCTTTGTCGTTTCGACGATGAGGGCAGCACCGAGTCCCACTGCAAGTGCGATGCCGGGGAATGCCATCACCTGATAATACTCATGTTGCACATTACCTCCTTGGAACGTGAAGATATAGATGAACGATGCGATGACGACGCTGAGAAGCAAGAATGTCTTTTGCTTCCTGAGAATGCCGAGTACAAAAAAAGCAGTCAGATAGCCTCCCAATATGAGGTTGTTTATCCGTTCAAAAAATATCCATCTGAAAAATGCTGGACGCATGAATATTTCCTTTGGTCCTTCATACGTGTTGACCTGTGAGATGAGCCAACTACTGGCAGGGATCCCTTCAGGGAAACTTGTGATGTAATAGCGCCATGCAAGAAGCGGCAGACCGGCGATGATGAAGAAGATGAAGACGTGTAATTTTTTGGGAAGCGAGTACTTATATTTTTGCGCGAAAAGCACCATAAGTGGCAGCGCATAGAAAATGGTTGTCGGTTTTATGAGAAGAGAAACGGCAAACGAACCGCTGGACAACAGGAAAAAAACAATCTTGCTTTTGGTCGTCGTGCTCGTCGTGAACATATGCAGAAGTGCAAGAGACGCAATTGCGGTTGCTACAGCTGGTGTTTCCGGAAGTATTACACGGGAAAAGTATACGAAAAAAGGCATGATTGCATAGGTGAGCGTAGCAAAAATAGCTGTAGGTCTGCCGACTTCCATATGGGCAAGATAATACAAAGATGCCATACAGAGGAGCGAGAAAAACACTGCGACAATCCTCCCCCACGTTTCAAGTGAAATGCTGGGGAATGCGCTGTGCAGTCCGGCAAAAATCGCATTATAGATAGGGAATTCAACGAATCTGTATCCGTTGGGGTTATCTATTCCGGATTGCAGATTTGACAGATCGTCATAGGTTGGATGCATCAGGTCAAACCCATTCCTTTCGAAATTCCGTGCAACCGCTGCGGTATCTGCCTGTCGCCACGAGTGAAAGTCCGCCAAAGGCGCATCAATCTTATAGCTACGGACCGCTGCAGCGATAATGAGTATGACCGCAAGGATAAGGAAATCTGTCTTTTTGAATGTGTTTTTATGCATTATTTTTTTATCTTCTTTTTTAACGGTTGAGCTATTTTCTTTTTTGTGTATGCTGGCTCATATGCGATTTCACTTTTGTGGACCGCAAGATAGCCGACGGTCAGTCCCATCGTCATCCAGAATATGAATGCTACTTTAGATGCCTCAAATACATCGATGAAGGTGGCATTTGTGAGAAGCCCCATAAAGCCTGCAAGAATTCCCCACAGCAATATGGAATCCGCATTCTTTTTGCGGGCAGACACAAAGATACTCACAAAGAGTGTGCCGAGAATGGTAAGGAACGACAATGTCCCGACCAATCCAAATTCACCAAGCCATCTGAAATAATCGCCATCGGTCGCCTCAGTGATTGAGGATGGGCCGCTGCCAAAGAGTGGGTGTTTCGTGAATGCTCGGATTGCACGTGGCCATTCGACTTGAAGACGGGTTGCGACTGAGATATCAGGAATGGATGCAGAAACCACTTTCATGTTGCGGAATGTCGCTTCGACAAGTGCATCCTCTTCTGCCTGTGTGAGGATTTTTCCTGTCTTTTTTGCTTCTTCCTGGATCTGTTCACGGATATTATATTTTGCTTCCAGGACGTCTTTTGAACTCAAATTGATACTCGTGTTTCCGTCTGTATATACATCGGTCGCACTATCCTCGACATTTTTTTTGTTTGGGATAAAGTCGCCTGTCGGAAGGTCATCAGGACTGAGACGGCGCGGGACGGTTGTCTGACCTGTCGTCTTGTTGATGAAAATCTGTTTTGTCTGGAATGTCCTATTGATACGTTGAGTCAGGTTCCCTGAAAGGAGCGTGAGTCCAACTGTTGCCGCAATCGTGACCAAGGTCAATGTCCACTTCCTGTTGATGAGAAGGAATGGGAACACACTCATAAGATATGCGCCGTAAGAAACACGGGACGCAGTAAGGACAAGATTGGAAAGAGCTAACAGATAGAGAATGTAATACCAAGGGCTTTCTTTGATAGTGAAGGCAAGGATGACCGGCATGAAAAAGATGAGATATGCCGCCAAGTCATAATGACCTCCGAATGTGGACGAAATGCGGGCCCATGAATCAAGGACAAGGATATATCCTTTTGCGTATTCAGGATTCATCGTCTGGACCGCTGGCCATCCGGCATATTTTTGGCCCAGTCCATATACTGTGACGATGGCAAGTACGACAAGGATTGCACGCAGGTAGAAGTAAAAATCTTTTCTTGACTTGACGCTTGCGGCGAAGGCAAAGAAAATGAACATATATTCAACTCTGCGAAGTGAGTGAAGAAGTCCTAGATTATGTATGACGATGGTCTTTTGCACGAAAAACCCAAGGTAGTAGGAGATGAAGACCGAAAGCCAGAAGATGCTGAAAAGCAAAAGATACTTTTTATTGATATCTACCTTCTTCCTGAACACCTGGACAACGAAAGTGGTATATATTATGGCGACAAGAAAGTCCTCAAACCTGATGGCGATATAGGTGTAATCGACCATCTTGAAAGGTAGCTTGGGAAAGAGGGGAATAAAGAATACGTACAGTACCAGGAACAGTTTAAGAATGTTATTGTCCAGCCACGTCAAAAGCTTCTTCATATGTTTGTTTTAAGTAATGATTATTAATGACAAATCCCAAGAACCAAGCCATCCCTGCCTTTAAGCGTAGCAGAAAACGCAATAAAATGAGTGATAATCGTGAATAGTGTTTCTTATAGAAAAAGAGGAATCCTTTGTAAACCTGGAGGATGGGGAAGGTCTTTCCATTACTTGACGCCGATCCGAGATGGACTATTTTCGCTTTTGGATAGAAATAGGTATACATCTTGTCTTTGAGTGCGCGGTACAGAAGGTCCACCTCTTCCATATACATGAATATGGTTTCATCAAACCCACCGACGCGTTTGAAGTACTCTTTTTTCGTCATGATAGCAGCGCCCGACACCCAATCGACCCTGCGCGTTTTTTTTGGTGAATAACGGGTCAGCCCCCAATAATCGCCGCGCAGGAACAATGCTCCGATAATGACGGGAAGCGTGTAAAACGGTGCTGCTGAGGGTTGCGGGGTCATATCCTTGTTGAAGAGCTTGGGCCCGACAAAATGCTTGATGTGCTCGTTTTTTTTGTAGAATGCAAACAGGCGATGCACTGCGTCTTTCAATATGATGGTATCTGAATTGAGCAAGAACACATATTCACCCTTAGCAAGTTCGACGCCCTGGTTATTGGCAGGACCAAACCCCGTATTTATCTGATTGGCCACATAGACGATGTTTGGATGTTTAGCTACATATGAGGCAAAGAAGGATACTGAGTCGTCTCTAGTGGACGCATTGTCTATGAGGACTATTTCATATCGGGGAGCATCTTTCGATTTATAGGCACGAAATGACTTAAAAATCGACTCGATGCATTGCTGTGTGATTTTTCTCGTGTTAAAATTGACAATCACAATAGATAGCTCGGGTTTTTTGACTGTCATATTGTATAATTATACCAAATTCCGGCCTTAAATCATAGAATGGAATGGCTGAGTAGCTCAGTGGTAGAGCACACGTTTCATAAGCGTTAGGTCGTGGGTTCGAATCCCGCCTCAGCCACCCTTCCGTAAGAAGAAGGCATATAAGTCTTATGCTTACCGACAAACGAATTGAGAGGTTAAAAAGTGTGGCTGCAGAACGGCTTCACGACATAATCGTACTTGAGAATATACATGACCCCCATAACGCCGCAGCGGCGCTTCGCAACTGTGATGCATTTGGTATCCAAGAAGTCCATGTCATTTTCGAAACGGAAAAGATGTTTGATCCTGAGAAGCTGGGTAAACTCACCTCAGCATCAGCCAACAAATGGCTTACCGTCAAGACATGGACAACGACAACCGAGTGTTTTGCACACCTTAAAGAACGAGGGTATACCATAATCGCAACTGCCATAGATACGAAAGCCGTTTCATTTGATGTGCTCGTCCTTCCTTCAACACCCGTAGCATTGGTATTCGGGAATGAGGGATTCGGCATCACCGAGACGGCAAAAAAAAGTGCCGACATGTTGTTATATATCCCTATGTACGGATTTGTCGACAGCTTGAATCTTTCCGTTACTGTGGGTATATGTACCCATTATCTCCGGTCCAAAAGGGCCGCACTTCCTGCAATCCATTATTCGGATACAGAGGCAAATGAACTTTCTGACGCATGGATTGCCCGTGACGAAGCCGACAGGAGACGTGTATAATAAAAAAAAGAAGTAATTAGTAGTTTTTATTTTTCATTCGTATGGCCGACCTAACACTGCAGGATATTTCAACTGATTTGCAAAAAGATGTCTTCGTCCAAGATTACTCGAAAAAAACACTTATCGATGGCGTGAAAATTGTTGAGGTGAAACGCATGGCAGGAGAAGATGGGACATTTGAAGATCTTCTTCGACTTGATACATCAGGTCACTTGGAACTGTTCCCGGAGATCCAGGTCAGACAGATCAACAGGTCAAAACTCCTCCCCGGCTCAATAAAAGCATGGCACCTGCACTTCAAGCAAGAAGACGTATGGTATGTGGCACCGGAGGATCATATGATATTGGGATTATGGGACACTCGTGAACAGTCCGCAACAAAAGGAAAGACGATGAAGGTCGTCATGGGAAACGGCACATCGAAACTTGTCGTAGTACCTCGCGGTGTTGCACATGGTGTCGTCAATATAGCTTCAACCCCCGGTACCATTTTTTACTTCGTGAATAGTCAGTTCAATGTGAACGATGCTGATGAAAGAAGGCTGAAATGGGACGCACTTGGCGCTTCGTTCTGGGATATAGAAAAGGGATAAGAAATAGTGTAGCATGAGGATATGGAAGAAAATCCAGTCACTCCTCAACCTGTCCAAAAACCCCCCCAGAAAAAGAAATCCCCGCCTGTCATATTGATAACGCTTGTCCTGGTTTTGGGCGTCCTCGCTCTTGCGTACTTCAAAAAATCCTCGCCATCAAAGCCTATCTCAACAGGCAATCCTATCTCCGCCCCACAGAATACATTTTATGATAAGGACTCATTCACGAAAATAAAATCAGACAGCGAGTTTATCGAGCTTGTGAGCGTAGGGCAAAATCGCTCCTCATTACCTATCTCTGGAGGTGGACGCATGGCTCTCATGGAAAAGGCAGTTGGAGTGAGTGCCCCAAATGACGCAAGCGTAACAGTCGACAGATCATCAGGAACGAACGTCCAGGTATTAGGGATTGACGAACCAGATATCGTCAAGACTGACGCTACCTCCATTTATTACTCAAAACAAGGCGGTTCATATCGTTGCCTTGAGGACTTTGCAGGGGTGAGCAATCTGAAGATGATGCCGTCCCGTTGTCAACCATCCACAAGCAATGTCGTTGCCGTGAATGCAGTCCCGCCAAGTAATATGAAGTTACAGGGCACGATTGCCAAGAGTGGAGACATGCTCATTTCCAATAAGATGATGGTATTATTCACCACCTCCGAAGAAGGAGCTCTTCAGATCGAAGGGTATTCGGTCGCCAATCCGTCAACTCCAAAGAAGATGTGGGAACTTCCTTTCACGAATCGTTCACAAAAAATAGGGGCACGATTGTTTAAGGGGAATCTATATCTGGTGACTGCAACGACACCCACGCTTCCTCGTCCGTGTCCGATGCCACTTATCGAAGGAAAGACCGTTACGCAGATACGATGCACCGATATCTATATGCCGTCAAGCAGGCCACTTGCTGATGCAGTCTATTCGGTCATCAAGATAGCCCCACAGACGGGAGCAATAACGAAGACGATCTCGTTTATCGCGCAGCAGGGACAGACAGACCTATACATGTCGCCTAACGCACTCTATCTCAGTTATCAGATGGAAGGTAATAGTCTGCAGATACTGAATCAATTTATCGCTGAAAACAAGGGCGTCTTCCCAACATATCTTGAACAGAAAATGAAGACGTTGATGCAGTATGATCTTACGCAGTCGACAAAGGAAATGGAGATGAACAATCTCCTCTCATATTACCTATCGGGGATGGATGAGGATGAGCGGCTGAAACAGGAGAATCAATTGCAGAACACGTTCAAACGTTTCTTCAATAAATACAAAAGATCTTTCGATTACACAGGGATAGTGAAGATAGGGAATGATGATTTGAAAGTATTAGCAACAGGTAAGATCCCTGGGTATACGCTCAACCAGTTTGCTTATGATGAATGGAAGGGGGACCTTCGTGTCGCAACGACAATCGGTGGAAGGAATCCCTTCTACATGTTTGGGTCAAATGATTTGGAGTCACAGGTGAGTGATGTATATGTTTTGGGAAGTAATCTTGAGGTAAAAGGATCGGCAAAAGACTTAGGTAAAACGGAACGTATTTATTCGGTAAGGTTCATGCAGGACCGTGGATATGTCGTTACCTTCAGGCAGACAGATCCGTTCTATGTACTTGACCTATCAAATGCCAATGCGCCGGTCGTCAAAGGGGAGTTGAAGATCCCGGGCTATTCGTCCTATCTGCATCAACTCGGGAATCATCTGGTTTTGGGAATCGGTCGAGAGACGCAGGTGAAGTTGTCGCTGTTTGATGTAAGCGATCCAAAGTCTCCAAAAGAAGTTTCCAAATATGATTTGGCGGGAGAGTATTGGAGTGAAGCCATGGACAATCATCACGCATTCCTCCAGGATCCGAAGTATCAGATATTCTTCCTTCCAGGCAGTCGAGGAGGATATATTTTCTCCTATGAAGGACAAACACTTAACCTTGTCAAGGCAATAGAGTCCCCAGTCGTAAAACGAGGACTCTATCTGAATGACTATTTCTATGTTGTCAGCGACACGGGCATAGCATCCTTCAAGGAAGGTATTTGGGATAAGGTGGGAGAAGTGCTTTTTGAAAACCGGAAGGTTGTTGAACCGACACTATTTATCGAGGAACCACCCATACTGCTTGAGACTCAAACTGAACCGGATGCTGGCGCATCAAGCGCTCCATCCGCTCCGGTAAAAAATTGATGGGGGAAGATTACCAATCCTTTTGGTAGTATTTCTTTCCGCGGAGATTTTTTGGCAAGTATTCCTGGACAGGTTTTGTACCTGATTCCTTTTCTGCAAGCCAGGGATAACGCACATGCCCCTTCCCATAATTGAATTGTTTCATTACTTTATTTGACGCATTGCGTAGGTGCAGTGGAATCGGGTCTAGGTTTTTTTCGTCGATATCGGTAAGGGCTGCCCAGAGACCACTTGAAGATGCTATCGATTTTTTCGCTGTGGCAAGATAGGTCGCAGTCTGTGCAAGGATGAGACCAGACTCGGGCATGCCAATCATATGGACTGCCTGCATGCAGGCAGTCGCGACAACAAGTGCCGTTGGTTGAGCATTGCCGATATCTTCGCTGGCAAATATCACCATCCTCCGTGCGATAAAAACAGGATCTTCTCCTGCCTTGATCATACGCGATAGATAATGAAGCGCCGCGTCCGGCTCATTTCCTCGCATGCTTTTTATGAATGCTGAGATGGTGTCGTAATGCCAGTCGCCTTTCTTGTCATAATAAATAGCTTTTCTCTGCACCGCTTCTTCAGCGCTTTTGAGGGTAATGGTCCGTCCAAATGAGGAGGCAAGTTCGACTGCGTTTATCGCCGTGCGCGCATCTCCATTACTACTTGTGACGATATGATCAATTGCCTCGGGGGCCCACTTTCTCCCCTTATATTCTTCACATGCACGCAACACGATCTTGCGTATTTCTTCGTCGGTAAGAGCTTCGAGTTTATACACCTGTGCACGGGAAATAAGCGGCGCATTGACTTCAAATCCGGGGTTTTCGGTCGTGGCACCGATAAGGATTATGGAACCGTCCTCGACATGCGGAAGGAATGCATCTTGCTGGCTTTTGTTGAACCGGTGTATTTCATCCACGAATAGAACTGTCTGTTTCTTGAATAGGTTTTGGTCATCCTTCGCTTTCTTTATGATTTCGCGTATCTCAGCGACTCCTCCCGTCACTGCCGAAAATTGGACGAAATCTGCTTCAACATATGATGCGACGAGTCGGGCAAGTGTCGTTTTTCCGCATCCCGGAGGTCCCCAGAGGATCATCGATGTTATCTGTCCGCCCATCAACATCTTGCGGAGAGGTTTGCCTTTGCCGACGAGGTGAGATTGTCCGATGACATCATCAAGCGTCTTGGGTCGGAGGTGTTCGGCGAGTGGGATCATGAAACATATAATAAAACAAATAGCAGGATAAAGAAAGGCATAATGCAAAGAAGCACAGTGATGGCTTCAGGGTTGGTGAATGCCGCCTGCAGTTTTTCACCGGTATGCATCATGAGCATAATGGGATTTGTCAATAATGTCTTCTTTTGAATTTGATGAACCGTCGTGAGTGGGTACTCATCCTTGTTGAATAAGACAGCTGAGGAATAGTCGACATTCACGATTGCCAGTTCAACAACATACTTCCTTCCCTTTGACTCTGCGATAACGGGAAATCCAAACGGATAGGATGCACTGTTCCCGATTTCTGCCGGAGCGGTGTCCTGGGACGCATACCATGTATCGCTCCCCACTTCTTTCATGCGGATCTGGAACCGTTGATGGATATTTGGATCAATTTTTATTGCATCTTTCGGCAGCGTATCGCCGACCACGTTCGTCAGATGGAGAAGGATGATTCCCATGTTGTCTTCTTGTGCCGTAAACGTGAACGTGAATGGTTTATCGGTTATCTTGACGGATGACACGATAACGTCCTTGTATTTTTTTTGTTGGGAAAAGAAATTGAACTGTGAAGTATAGGCGGTGAAGAATAAAAACAAAATGATAAAGAACAATATGAGATAGGGAAGTGTGCGAGGGGAAGCTGCGACCTGTATCGCTTTTTTTTCGGGCTTGAACTCAAAGTAGGGTTTTTCGATGATGGTATGAAGGGCAGTTGCAACAATTAGGAAAATGATTGCAGTGATGATGAGAAACAATAGGTTGGTCAGAAGGTCATATGGCCTGAAGATAAGGTGCATCCCATCGACTATCGCGGTGTGCCCTATATACATGGAATAACTGATTGTTCCCAAAAACAGGAACTGTGAACGTTTGAACAAGGTACCAAGCGGTGATTCTTCCTCCACAAGCGAGTAGACGATGTATCCGAATGGAATGACGAAAAGCAGTCGGACGATTATCGTTATACCACCGGATGTTGCGCCAAGCGCAAGGAATGCGAGGAATAAGAGTGACAAGAATGTAAGAGGATTCACAAGCAGAGCTGATATTTTCGATGAGGTTTTCTTTGGATGACTCCTTACGTGGTTTGCGATTGCGATACCTCCACAGAAGTATATGAAGTATTCGATAAACAGCATGGAAAGTCCTTGTGTATGTTTGAACAAAAGAGAAAGCCCAAAGAAAAAGGGGAATAAGGTGAGGACAAAGAGAGCGATAAGGGAGGGGGATTTTTTCTTGAGGATATCAACCGTCGGCGAGAACAGATATGGGTACAGGAGATAGAAGATCATCTCCGGCGCCAGACTCCAATACACTCCATCAAGAAGAGGGATGTAATTGCCAAGCGGAAGGGTAAGCGTCGCGTTTGCGGCAAAGATAGTTCCCTCTTTCAAGAAGAATGGGAGCGAATCAAACCAGATGGGAGGACTGCGCATGATGATGAACCCATACCAAAAAGCGACACCAAGCTGCAAGAACAGGAATATCCGTATGAGGTGTGGGCCAAAACGGAAGCGTTCAACGACATGTACCCAGAGCAATCTAACGACGAGTGCGACCGAAAGGATAAGGCCAACTCTCAGCACTAGATTAAGTGTAGGACTCAGACGGAATGCCCACATACAAAGTGCCATTGCAATAAATGGAGGAAAGATACGGGCATAGCGCCTTTCGATAAAACCCATTGGATCGGGATTGGTATATAGATACCCCATAAGGAATCCCGACAGGATGAAAAAAAACGTGACACCTAAATTGCCGCTTGTAAAAAGGAATGAAACAATGGGTTGGAGAAAGACGGGAAGAGCTTCCTTTATGAAGCGTGAGTCGATGTGGTTCAGGAACACAAGGATTATCGCAAATCCCCGAAGTCCATCCAACACGTCAAGTCTCTGTTTCATATGGCAAGATACATCTTTAATACGATTAATAGTTGAATTGAGAGTATTTATTGGTTATACCCACTTTTTCTCTTACTTCCAACATTTTTTTTATGGCTTGTGCTCTTGCTTTGTCAGCCCCATCCTTCAAAATATTCTTTATTTTTTCAGGATGAGTTTTTAGTTCATTATAGAGTGCGCGCTCTTTTTTAAATTTCATGAGAATCGCTTGCAGTAGTTTTTCTTTTACCTCGACATCAGACACTGTTCCCGACTTATATCTATTCTCAAGATCCATGACCTCATCTTTATTGTCGTTCAGTAGTCTGTGGTAGATAAATACTGGATTTCCCTCAACTTGACCTGGATCAGTTACTTTTTTTCTGTTTGGATCTGTAAAACAACTCATCACTTGTTTCCTAATTATTTTTTCATCTGCAAAAACAGCGATATAATTATGTAAGCTTTTACTCATCTTTCTTTGTCCATCTGTCCCTACTAATCGCGCACTTTCTTTCACGTTGTGAATATCCGGAAGAATAAATGTTTCCCCAAATGTCTTATTAAAAAAGCCGGCAATATCTCGAGTTATTTCAATATGTTGTTTTTGATCATCTCCAACTGGTATGTAGTCCGGGTCATACAGTAAAATATCCGCAGCCATGAGTACTGGGTAACTAAACAATCCCATATTTATTTCCTCTGGATCAGCACCCTTTTGTAGTTTATCTTTGTATGCATGAGCCCTTTTGATAAGTGAAAGGGGAGTAACATTATTCAAGATGCTTTGCAATTCCGTGTGCTGGGGGATATCAGATTGACGATAGAACACCACTTTTTCAGTATCAATTCCAAACGCTAAATAAGAGAGAACGAGGTTCTCTACATTTCTTTGCATTTCTTCTTTATTTTGTACAGTTGTTAATGCATGTAGGTCTGCAATAAAGAAATAAACCTTATTTGCCTTTTTTTGCAGTTCCAAAAACGGCACAACAGCACCTAGATAATTACCAATGTGGACCTCACCGCTTCCTGATGGGGTGATACCAGTCAGAATAGAATAAGAGTCTTTTCCCAATGGTGCAGTTCCTTTGTTGGATTGTTGTACGATGGATGAATTCATATGTGTTTATTATAACGAAATATATTATATAACTTTTACAATCTTTGCCGTAATCCTCAATGGCGCCTGGTCCATGAATACCACTGCATTTTCTTCATACGGCTGCCGAATCGACGGTTCATAATTCAAATGGACCTCTGCAACTGCGGCCTCTTGTGCGGGATTGTCCTGCAACTGTTGGGCCGCCAGTATCGTTGCGGGACACAACCCCCCAAGCCTTCCCGTTATATCAGTCACTCCTGATACGTGTCCGTAATCAGGATGAAACCCAGACAATACGTCAACACTCATACGCGACGCAATCGTTGATGGAAAATGAGCGAAGTATTCGCGCAAAAATGCGCCTGCTTTTGCGGCGGTCGCACCTCGCGAATCGTTGAGCCTTTGCAATAGGTCATCAAGAACGTCAAAATCCCCCCGTGCGACTAGTATATTTTCCCCTCCCATATATCTGTCGTCCTTTCCGCTCAGCTGATCTGCAACGAACACATACTGTACCCCTCCTAGATTCAAAAACCCAGTCGACTGTGTTTGCTTATTTCTGAGGTTCGGCTCCAATACCACTCCGTGTTCCCGGATTTCCATGTCTCCGGTAAGGGTCAGCAGTTCATCCAAGTGTTCCAATCCTTTTACTTCATTCTGTCCGTTGCCGTCCGATTCGTTGGTCCGCTTCAATCGAAATCCTTTCGAAGGTGCGCCAATTGCCCGATACGCATCAAGGAGATTTTTTTTCGAAAATCCAGTTATGCCGGGTAATACAAGTCCCTCCTGTTCTACCTTTTTTGCAAAGGTGTCGTTATAGAATGCGGGTGTCATATCATCGACCGATGGATGGAGGATCGATTTGCCCACCATATCAAAAGTGGGAACAACTGTCCCATATATATCCATCTCGCTTTCGATAAGGAGTCGTTTCGCCTCGTCCACTTCAAGTGTTACCCCAGGAACAACATAATATTGTTCCTGGGAATTAAGCGACAATAACGGCGACTGGTTATAGGGGAGTCCGATGTGACGAGCTATCCTTTTTGCTATAGAGCCGTTCCTTTCTATCTTGAACGGAAGATATCGCGGGTCCTCTGTCTGCGTATTGAAATAGGTACGTACTTCTTTTCCCATATCAGTCTGTTTTTAAATATTCGTTATAAATAAATTCGACATCTTTGTCCCCGCGACCCGAAAGATTGATGACGACTACTTTCTCTTGTGGTAAAGTACGTGCAAGCTGTATTCCATACGCGACAGCATGTGCACTTTCAAGTGCCGGAATTATTCCCTCGGTTTTCGAAAGAAGCGAGAAGGCATCTATTGCTTTTGCATCATCAGCGGTCGCAAGTTCTACTCGACCTATTTCTGTGAGATGTGCCATCTCCGGTCCAACACCGGGATAATCAAGTCCCGATGCGGCGCTGTATGACTCTGCCACTCTTCCTTTTTCATCATGCATGACGAGGGTTTTAAAGCCGTGTATGACATCCGGTGTCCCAGTCCCCAGAGCTACTCCATGTCTGCCGGTGTCAATTCCTTTTCCTGCCGGTTCCACCGCAACAAGCTTCACCCTTCTGTCGTTTATGAATGCAGTGAATGCACCAATCGCATTGCTGCCTCCACCGACACATGCGACAATATAGTCAGGAGCCTTCTTTTCAAGCGCTTCCATCTGTTCTTTTATTTCCTCCCCGATTATTTTCTGGAAGTCGCGCACCATTGTTGGGTAGGGATGTGGTCCAACAACAGACCCCAAGAGATAATAGACAGATGGATCGTTCACGTAAGCGGTAAGGGCTGCATCGACCGCATCCTTGAGTGTCTGTTGTCCATCAGTTACTTCAATGACTTTTGCTCCCAACATTTTCATTCGATAGACATTTGGCTTTTCATGTATGACATCCCGCTTTCCCATATAAATGTCACACTCCATCCCAAAAAGTGCTGCAACGGTTGCGACTGCAACACCATGTTGGCCGGCCCCCGTTTCTGCAATCAGCTTTTTTTTACCAAGCCGTTTGGCAAGAAGCGCTTGGCCAAGCGTATTGTTTATCTTATGTGCTCCCGTGTGGTTCAGATCTTCCCGTTTCAGATAGATGCGTGCGCCACCGGCATACTTCGTCAGATTGTTCGCAAAGTACAACAGACTTGGCCTGTTAGCATAGGTCCTGTACAGCGTGCGAAGCTCATTTTGGAACGCCGGATCATCTTTGGCTTTTGTGTATTCCTGTGTCAATGTGGCAAGCGATTTTTCCAGTTGGGGAGGGACGAATGCCCCGCCGAAATTTCCGAAAAATCCTTTGCTGTCTGGTTGATTATATATGTCCATAAGATTAAAAATTTCAAATTTAAAATTGAGAAGGTTGAATGTGAAGTGAAGGTGTGGCTTATCGCCAGTTTGAGAAGTTGCCTTTGGAGATTTCTTTTGAGCCGCGTGTTACCGTTGCGATACCGACACCCAACTGTGCCGCTATTTCATGTTGGGGGACTTTCTTCTTGAGGAGCCTGATTATTTGGAGACGCACTGCAAGTTCTTCACGCTCTTTGGGAGTAAGGATGCCGTCCAAGAATTCCCTGACATCTTTTTTTGTCTTTAGGGAAAGGACGCACTCGACCAATGTATCGTAATAAGAACTGTTCATGAATACTATTATACTAGTATGCTAGTATTCTGTCAAGGTCAATCCAATGGTGACAGTTTTGAGCAGCGCGAAACAAAAGTATTTTTGCTGCATGTGGTCAGGCTTGTCGTAGCGGTCGGTATACCGAATATGACGTAAGTGGAATGGGATATGTCATCTGCTGTCACATTGCTCAGCGTGAGCTTTGGATCAGTTGTTGAATTGATTAAGGCATTCACTTCCTCTTTCGATATTGAGAAGAGATGGGTAGCCTTTTGCTTCTCATTGAATGTATTGAACCGATAGATTGCATATCTGTCAGCAGTATTTAAAATTGCATTCAAATATTCCACTGTCTCACTGTTTATTCGTAATTCAAGATCCTTGGTTCCTCTGTTGTAGATTGGATTTAAGCAGGACTGTTTAGGTGCAGGTGTATAACAATTCGGTGCAGCAAGAGGAGAAGGAAGTGCGATTGGGACTCCTGTTGGAATTGCGGCGCGACTGTTTTTTGCTTGATTACTTTGGAGAGTCAATTGTCCAAGGAGCACGAACAACAAGACGAAGAGTGAAAACATGAATGCGAAGGTTATTTTTTTTGAGACACAAATTCTCTGGTTCATACTATTACTATAGTATATACTTTTGTGTATGACAACTAAAAAGGAATTCAGTCTGCTTGAACATTTGGAGAAGGAGCATAAGATGACTCCATTATCCGTTTACCTGAAGGAAATAGTCTATGGAGGAAATGACGGAATCGTAACGACTTTTGCCGTGGTGGCTGGGTTTGCCGGTGCACAGGTTACCGGTGGCGTCACCCTTCCTGTCTTGACGGTTTTGTTGTTTGGATTCGCCAATCTGTTTGCAGATGGCGTTTCGATGGCACTCGGGAACTATCTTTCAATCCGTTCTGAACAGGATGTATACGAAGGGGAGAAAGCAAAGGAAGTGCACGAGATACATCATAATACGGAACTGGAGCGCTTGGAGTCGGTTGAGATTCTCCATAAGAAAGGGTTTACCCATCAGCAAGCAACTGAGCTTGTCGCTATCTATATGACAAATACTCCGTATTGGACCGACTTCATGATGAACCAGGAGCTTGAACTTCCAAACCCCACAAACGACAATCCTGTTCTCATGTCCCTTGCGACATTCGTCTCATTCATATTTTTCGGATTCATCCCTCTTATCCCGTATGTATTCTTCCAGGGATCATCCCTATTTATTGCATCCATCGGGACAACCGCTACCGCCATGTTCATGCTTGGGGTGCTGAGGTGGAGGATATCGAAACACACCTTTATAAGGTGTGTCGGAGAGACGCTTCTTTTGGGAGGGGCAGCGGCAACCGTCGCCTACTTCGTTGGGACCCTTTTCAAACTATAACCTGGTAATTTTAGAGTTTGATTATTGAATATGGGTCCTTGTCGTGGTTACAGTCTACGCAATAGTTGGAAAACATATCCTTTATTATCGTCTTATCCCTATTTTCCACATTGCTGTCTGAGGGGCTTGCTAATTTATCTGTATCCTTGTTGATTGGTACCGATTGGCGAACAACTCCTCCGCCCTTTGGTTCAGTACCCTTGATGAAAAATTCATAGCGTGCACCACAACTTTCTTTTCCGTCATCTCCCTTTGTCATCTCGCCACCACTGTCATTACATATCTGTTTTCCGATGACCGTTTCCGGTTTTACCGGCCAGAGATCGGACTGTTCCTTGAGTATCGCACGCATAATCTTGTTCCAGATGGGAGCAGCTCCCGTGACTCCTGAGGTGAGGGCTTGGTTCATAGGTGTATTGTCATTATTACCAACCCATACTGCCGTAAGGAAGTTGGGTGTATAGCCGATGGTCCAGTTATCTTTCTTGTTATCTGTCGTTCCTGTCTTAACAGATACTGCCTTGCCGGGAACTACCAAAAGTGATCCGCTCCCAAAGGCCGCGGAGCGAGCGTTGTCGTCAAGCAATATGTGAGAGATGATGTATGAGGCTTCTTTCGAAAGTGCTCGCTTTCCCGCAATCGCAAGTGTCGATGGAGCAGGAACTGCTTTTTTTACGTCAGCGACAAAGTTGGGGTCCTTGAACGTATAGAGTACTTTGCCATACCTGTCCTCTACCTTGAGGATGTGATTTAGTTTTCGAGGGATACCTTGATTTGCGAATGTGGAAAATGCTTGTGCCATTTCTGTCATCCGGACCTCTCCTCCTCCAAGAGTGAGAGAGAGTCCATATTTTCTTGGGTCTTCGAATGAGGTGATAGTGAAGGCAGAGGCGGAAGCAATAAAATCCTTGACACCATTGACCGCCAACATCTTGACCGCCGGGATATTGTACGAATTGCCAAGGGCGAATCTAAGCTGAGTTGGTCCATGAAATTGACCGTCATAGTTGACTGGGCAGTATGATCCAGGTTGTCCTTCCGCGGTGAAGCAGGTAGGGATATCAAGAAATGGGGTGCCGGCTGTCACAAGTTTACGATCAATTCCGACAGCGAAGTTGAGTGGTTTGATAGAACTTCCCGGTTGGCGAAGGGCGGTCGTCACATTGAATGTTCCCGAATCGGTGGCGTAATAATCGACAGATCCTACCATCGCAAGAATTTCACCCGTTGGTGGTCGGGTGATAAGTGCTGCACCGTTTGACACGTCCAAGTATTCCAATTTTTCTATTTCTTCGCTCACAATCTTTTCGGCTGCTTCCTGGATATCAAGGTCAAGAGTGGTCGTGACGCGAAGTCCCCCCTGTTCCACCAGGTCGGCTCCATATTCTTTCTCAAGGAGTGACTTCACATAGAAGACAAAGTGCGGAGCATGCATGATGGTTTTAAGAGGAATGACCGCAAGCGGTTGGGCGAGTGCATCATTTTTCTGTTTTTCGGTGATATATCCCTGCTCTCTCATTTTCTTGATGACCTCATTGCGCCGTGCAATGGTATATTGTGGATTCACATACGGGGAATAGCGGGAAGGTGCCTGAGGGAGTCCGGCAAGAAGAGCAGCTTCGTCAATTCGCAAATCTTTCGCTTTTTTTCCGAAGAACGTGCGGGAAGCTTCCTCAATTCCATACGCGCTGCCTCCGTAGGGAACTTGGTTTATATACATCTCCAATATCTCTTCCTTGCTGAACTGCTTTTCGACGCTTATCGCAAGGACAATTTCGCGGATCTTTCGGCGGATGGTCCGTTCAGAGGAAAGGAGGGCATTTTTTACCAATTGTTGCGTGATTGTCGATCCTCCCTGTAAGCTTTGTTTGAATACTATTTCCTTGAGGGCGCGAAGAATTCCGGATGTAAGAGAAACTCCTTTATGTTTATAGAAATCCTTGTCTTCTATTGCGACTGCCGCCTGATAGACATATGGCTTGAGGTCCTTGAGCTTGATTGGGGTCCTATTCTGATCCTTATAGATTTCGTAGAGCAACTTCCCGTTCCTATCATACATATGAGTGGAAAAGGGAATAGCCTTGAGGTTGCGTAGGGAGGAGGCGGAGGGAAGATCCTTGAAAATGAAGAAAAATATACCGATGCAAAGCGCAAGCGCCATCACCACAATGGCGATGATGACCACGGCAATGTTTTTTTTTTGGAATAGGATAGCGAAAAGTTTTTTCATTTTGCGAGTCGGGGGAACAATGGGGGAATTTTTTTAATAGTACCTGTCGTTCCTTTTGCTATAGTTTCAGCTGTTGCCGGTAAGAAAGGAATGAGACGTACTCCTATTTTATTCAAGATGCTTAAGGCTTGGACAAGGAAATCATGACGTTCGCTTGAAGGCTTGCTCCATGGCTCCATTTCATTTATCTTCTTGTTCAGCATCTTGACCTCTTCCCAAACCTCAACCAATATCTCATTGAGCTCAAACCGTTCTATATGTTCAAAATCAGAACTTGGTGGAACGTTTGTACCATCAACGGTTAGGCCGTCGGTACTGGCAAGAGTGGTGATACGGGAGACGCAGTTGCCCAGCTCATTGGCAAGATCTGAATTGTACAGTTCCTTCATGCGAACTTCAGAAAAATTCCCGTCATCGAGCGTTGGGATTTCACGAAGCAAATAATAGCGGACCGCATCGGTCCCATATTTCGCTACGACATCATAAGGATTGACGACGTTGCCTAGACTCTTGCTCATTTTCTGGCCATTTGCGGTTATGAATCCATGGATGATTATCTGTTTGGAAAGCGGAACTTGCGCCGACAACAACATGGCTTGCCACATCGCAGACTGTTGGCGGAGATTGTCCTTTCCTGCCACTTGGATACCCGGCCACCAGGCATTCCAGTCGCCATCCGGCCATCCGACGGTCGAAATATAGTTTATGAGTGCGTCAAACCAGACATACATCACATGCTCCGCATCGTTTGGGACCGGAATGCCCCACGGCATCTTTTCTTTGAGGCGGGAGATGCTAAAGTCCTGCAGGCCTCCGGCAACAAACTGTTTTATTTCGTTGAATTTGGAAGGAGGAAGGACAAAATCCTTTTGTGTCTCATAGAGTTCAAGAAGTGGCTGTTGGAATTTGGAGAATGCAAAAAAGTAGTTTTCCTCACTGCGCAGTTCTATCGTGTTTTTTGGATGGAGCGGGCATTGTCCATCGGCGAGTTCGGAGTCAGTCTTTTCAAGTTCGCACCCGACACAGTATTTGGTCTGATAGTTTTTCTTGTAGATATCCCCGTTTGCAAGGCAGCGGTTCCAAAATTCTGCCGCAGCTTTGATATGGTTTTCATCAGTCGTGCGGATAAAATGGGTATAGGAAAGGTTCAGTGCCGCCTTCAGGCTGTCGAATTTTTGGGCATACTCGTCGCAATATTTTTTTACATCCTTGCCTTCGGCGAGCGCCTTCTGGTATATTTTCTGGCCATGTTCATCCGTTCCTGTATTGAAAACGACGTCCATGCCTTGCTGTCGCCATGATCGAGCGATGACATCAGCCTGCACTATTTCGAGTGCGAATCCGATGTGTGGGTCGGCGTTTACATAGGGAAGAGTCGTTGTGATGTATTTGTTCTTTGGCATAAAGAATATTATATCACCTCAACAGAACGGAGAGAAGCGTGGTGATGGCGAGAACGAGGAGTAAATTCATGAACGAGAATCCTGCGATGACACTGCTGAGGAGAAAGAGAAAGAGCCCTCCCGCAATGATAAGCGGAAGTTTGGTCCTGTTGAAAGCGCGGATACTAGTATATACTGCTGTAGACAAAATAAAGACAAGCAGCAAGACGGTCGCAAGCGATGTTGGGGGGATGAAATACATAATGGAGAGGGCAAAACCCCACAAAATGACCGGCAGAAATAGATATTGCAACTTCATATGTCATTTATTATAATAGGTTCTTATGAAAAAACTGCCAGACGATAAACTGAAGCTTATTGAGATGTTCGCACAAAAAGACGGAGACACAGGTTCGCCTGAAGTACAGTCCGCTCTTCTTACCCACAAAATCCTCAGATTGACGGAGCATTTAACAGAGAACAACAAGGACAATCACTCTCGCCGTGGACTTCTTAAGGTCATCGCAAAGAGACGCAGAATCCTTAATTACCTCCAAAAACTTGACGAAAAACGCTATAAAAAACTTATCGAACAAATCGGTCTCAAAAAATAACGAACAGGGTACTATTTTTTTGCTTTCATTGTTCTTCGTGTTGTATTATAGAGATATTACCAAATTATTTTGGCATTAATTTAATTTATTCATTTTTTATTCCTACCTTATGAACGTTATAGAAAAAAGCCTCGAACTTGGAAACGAGCAGACAAAACGAACACTGTCATTTCAGACAGGTAAATTAGCGAAAGCGGCAACAATCGCCGTCCTCGGTCGCATGGGCGACACGAGCCTCTTAGTCACAATAGTGGCAGGAGCAGAGCGTGAAGACCTTGATTATTTTCCACTTCAGGTGGAGTATGCAGAAAAACTGTATGCAGGAGGCATTATTAAAGGATCTCGTTGGGTAAAACGAGAAGGACGTCCATCGGACGAAGCCGTGTTGAATGGCCGTCTTATCGACCGTTCCATCCGCCCTCTGTTCCCAAAGGGGTACAAAAAAAATGTCCAGATCATTATCACATTGATGTCAATTGACGGTGTAAACTCTCCAGACATCTTAGCGGCCCTTACCGTATCAGCTGCACTCCAAGCATCAACCATTCCTTTCAAGGGTCCAATCGCAACAACTCGAGTGGGCGCAGTGAAAAATGGAGAAGTAACCTTTATCATAAACCCAACAGAAGAAGATCAAAAATTCTCGGTGCTTGATCTTGTCGTTTCTTCATCAGAAGAAAAAGTAGTGATGATCGAAACACGCGCAGAAGAATTGCAAGAAGAAATCATCGAAAAAGGAATTGAACTTGCCAAGGTCGAGAATAAGAAAGTCATCGCATTCATCAAGGAATTCGCACAAGCTGTGGGAAACAAAAGAGATGAAGCATCAGACTCAGCGGTGGATGAAAAATTACTTGCTATTTTAAAACAGGATTTCAAGAAAGAAATTGAAGCCCTTGTTGCACAAAAAGCAAAAAAAGAGTTTGAAGACAAGACAGCGGTTGAAGAAGTCGTGAATGCCGTTTCAGAAAAGCATGCAGACGAATTCGACAAGAAGACCATCGCAAAGGCGGTCGATTATATGACAAAACAGGTTATCCGTGACAACATCCTCCTAAAAAAGCGAGTTGATGGACGTGGCATAGACGAAGTAAGAGAGCTTTCCTCAGAGGTAAGCATCCTTCCTCGAATCCATGGATCAGCATTGTTCTCCAGAGGAGATACACAGGTCCTGTCAATCGTCACACTCGGTGCCCCAAGCCTGGAACAGCTTATCGAAAGCCCAGAAGGAGAAGAATCGAAGAGATATATCCATCACTACAACATGCCTCCATACTCAGTCGGAGAAACGGGACGTTTTGGATTTTCTTCACGACGTGAAATAGGACATGGCGCATTGGCTGAAAAAGCTCTTGAGCCAGTACTTCCTTCACAGAAGGATTTCCCATACACAATCCGTGTGGTGAGTGAAGTTCTTTCTTCAAATGGATCGACTTCTCAAGCGTCAACTTGTGCTTCAACACTTGCTCTTATGGATGCAGGAGTTCCAATCAAAGCACTTGTTGCAGGTATCGCAATGGGAATCGTCACAAAAACAGACGATGACTATGTGGTCCTTACGGACATCTTGGGCGTAGAAGATTTTTCAGGAGAGATGGACTTTAAAATCGCAGGAACAGAAACAGGTGTCACTGCCATTCAACTCGATGTCAAAAACATGGGTCTGACAACGGCAATGATGCACGAAGCGATAACAAGAGGACGAGCAGCAAGAATGAAAGTCTTGAAGAATATGAGTGCAGCTATAGATAAGCCAAGAGTGACCGTTTCACAGTTTGCACCGAAAGTTGTCGTCATCACTCCTCCACAGGATAAGATTGGTGAAATAATCGGACCTGGAGGAAAGAATATCCGTGCACTTATCGCACAAACAAACACAGACATCAACGTAGGTGATGATGGCCGTGTGACGATCAGCGGAATCGACAAGGCAAATGTCGATATGGCAGCAAAACTTATCGAAAACATGACTCGTGAAATCCAGGTAGGGGAAATCTTTGAAGGAGAAGTGAAACGAATCGCACCATTTGGAGCGTTCGTCGAATGTATTCCTGGAAAAGATGGACTCGTCCATGTTTCGAAGATGGGACGTGGATTCGTCAAGGATCCAGCAGAAGTCGTATCTGTCGGACAGAAAGTGAAAGTAAAAGTCATGGAAATAGACAATATGGGACGCATCAATCTCCAAATGTTTGGAGAAGATGGTTCTGAGCCTCAAGCGGGAGGTCCACCAGCAGGTGGAGCACCAGCAGCAGGAGGCGGCAGAGGCGATTTCGAGAGAAGACCACGTCATTCATTCAATAGACCAGGTTCTCGTCCACCATCACGATTCCATCGTGACGATAGACGTCCTCCAATGAGAGGAAACGACAGCCGACAACCACAGCCTGTCGAGGATGACTTTCTCAAGGAATTGATGTCCTAATAACGAACGTGAGTCGGAGTTGACTCGCGCATGGGTAATGTACTAGAATGAGTTGTTATGGCACGAAAAAAAACACTCGTTAAAATACCCTTTTTGAAAGCAAAGGTCAACTCCCGCACAGTTCATTTGTTATTCGGCTTGCTGCTCTTTGCAGCGGGAATCCTTATGTTCCTGTCGCTCCTTCCTATCGGACAAATTGGGGAAGGGATGCTTCTTTTGGCCATGAGCACGAAATTGACGGGGTGGTTTGGATTCCTGGCTTTTTTTGCTCCTACCCTAGTCCTGCTTATCGCGCTCCACATCATATTGCATGCGAAAAAACAGCTGATAGGCTATAACATCACTATCGGACTCTTTTTCATTTTCCTGTCGCTTGGTGGGCTTTTTAAGGCAGGAGAGTGGGGATTTTTTTTATTCAGCAAACTTTCTTCATATATTTCATCCATCGGATCACTTATCTTTTTCCTTACCATCTTGGGGGTAGGTATCATCCTGTTTTTTGATGCCTCAATCGATGTCCTCATTTCTACCGCAGTCAAGTTCATTTCGGCCGCATATCACAAAATACGCGCAATGGGAGATCCAGCTCTCCATAAGATGGCAGCACAAAAGAGTAATGACGGATTTATCATCGACCAGAAAGTGCAGGCAAAGAAAAAAGATGTTCCACCGCCTGAGTTCATCAAGGACGTGAAAAGCAAACAACAAAAGATAGAGGATTGGGACAATAACCAAAATGCACCGCAAGATAACAGACAACAACATGTTCAAGCGCTTGCATCTCAGGAGTTGTATATCAAGCCGCTCACGCAACCGGGTGGCACATGGGTATTCCCACCACTCAACCTGTTGACAAACGTCAAACAGGCAGAGGCAGACCGAGGGGACGTTAGCTATATCGCCGACATGATAGAAAAAACCCTTGACAGTTTCGGCATATCTGCACGGGTCGTTGAACAGAATAAAGGCCCAGCAGTCACCCAATATGGACTTGAAATCAAAAGTGGCACACGTCTTTCGCGCATTACGGCTCTTTCGAATGATTTGGCCCTTGCCATAGCGGCACCTGGCCAAGTACGTATTGAGGCTCCTATTCCTGGGCGGGCGCTTGTGGGAATCGAGATTCCAAATAAGAGATCACAAATTGTCACATTAAAAAGCCTTCTTGAAGATGATGTATTTACCAAGAATCCCGATCCGCTTCTTATGCCTCTCGGGCTTGATGTATCTGGTAAGCCACTTGTGACGAGCATTTCCAAGATGCCTCACTGCTTGATCGCCGGAACAACCGGTTCAGGTAAGTCAGTAATCATCAATACCTGGATAAGCACAATGCTTTTCAGGACACGACCTGAGGATTTGCGCCTCATCCTGGTTGACCCAAAACGTGTCGAAATGGCCCCATACAACAATATTCCCCATCTATTGACCCCAGTCATCAATGAGCCAGAGGTAACGCTTCGGGCCCTCCGTTGGACGGTGAATGAAATGCAGGAGCGCTATAAGCAATTTGCCGCAGTGCATGCCCGAAACCTGGAAAGCTACAACCAGATACCGGGAATTGAGAAAAAACCGTTCATCGTGTTTATCATTGACGAGTTGGCAGACCTCATGTTATTTGCAGGAAACGACGTAGAAACACTGATAACCCGCATCGCGCAGCTTGCCCGTGCGACTGGTATCCATTTGGTCCTTGCAACACAACGTCCATCGGTCGATGTCATCACTGGTCTTATGAAAGCGAATATCCCAGCACGTCTTGCGTTCAATGTTTCCTCTATGGTTGACTCACGTGTCATCATCGATATGCCGGGAGCAGAGAAACTGTTGGGTAAGGGAGACATGTTGTTCCTGCCACCAGATCAGGCAAAACCACGTCGTATCCAAGGTCCTTTCATCACTGAAAAAGAAGTCCTTGAACTGACCAAATTCATCCGTGCCCAGTCACCTGAAGTCCATTACACGGAAGAGATAATGGAAACGGATCCAGGCATTACGGTCGGGGGAATATCCACAGGAATGGGAGGAGCATCAGCCGGTAAAGATCCACTGTTCAACCAGGCGCTGGAAATAGTCCAACAATCAGGCAAGGCATCGACATCATTTCTGCAACGCAAGCTGAAGATCGGCTATTCGCGCGCTGCGGCCATAATTGACGAAATGGAAGCTGCAGGATTTATCGGAGCGGCAACCGGGAGCGGAAAGCCACGCGAGATCCTCAAGCGGGCGCCGTCCGCCGATGTGCCGTCTGAAATACCTCTCTAAAATTCATATGGATGTTCCCACTCGTTTTTTTGGAGACACAACATCTTCTTCTTACATTCTCATCGTGGGGGGAAGTGGGGACTCGAAAGATTCCTATGATGAACTGATACACAGACTTATACCTTTGGTTCCCCAACAAGCAATAGTCACATTTTCGTTTAGAGGCGTCGAGGAGAAGATCGATATGCCTCTTAGCCAACAGATACAAGATCTGAAAGACGTGATAGGAGGACTGAAAAACAGGGAGTCGGTATCGATAGTTGCGACCAGTAACGGCGCATTTAGTGTTGCTCATCTCTTGGGGGATCCAGAATGGGGAAAAGTAATACGGAGTGTCGTCCTTCTGGACCCTGCCGATCACTACGGCGACACCCAAGAGACCGTGAGAAGTTCACGGACCTGGACAGGTACCGATATCTATGCACCCACCCGAAAAACGACATCCATCCTTATGGGAGAAATCACCTCAGATGTAGTCGTCCATGTAGTCAACTTTACGCTCCGTAATTATGGGAAAGATGGATACACAGATGAAGAGGTGCGAGGGATAGATGACCCTGCAAGATTCGCTCGACTAAACAACGATATGGTCGCTTCGTTCTATTCAAATATGCCGGAAAAAAATAAGGGCAACTATATCGAAGACAACACAATACCTCATGCATTCATGAGAGATGGAGATGTGGAAAAAAATATGACAACAATCCTTTCTCTCTTGAAGCGGACAGTCCTCGCTTAAGTTAGTTTTGCATTACTGCACAAAATTTTTGATGTTCTCGTTGTGCTCCTCCAATGTCTTTGCTGGACGAATGCGTCCGTTCTTGTCGTTCACATAATACCAGTATGGCGTGTTGGGGTCAGCTGCTACAGCTGCCTTTATCGACTCAAGCCCAGGATTACATATTGGGGCAGGAGGCAGTCCTTTGCGTTCATAGGTGTTATATGTCGAGTCGACCTTCAGGTCCTCGATGGTTAGATCTCTCTTCCACCAGGTCTTTTCTTTTCTTTGGTAACCGATGGCATATTGAATAGTTGCATCAATCTGCACAGGCCAATCGTTTTGTGCCCGTTTGAGGATGATGCTGGCAACAAGTTGTCTGTCATCTGCGAATTTCGCTTCCCGTTCGACGAGTGAGGCAAGGATGAGGATTTCCCGCTCTGATCTTTTTTCGAATGGGCGTTCTTTGCGCGCCTCAGCCATTTTTTTCTGGAAGTTCGATTCCATGATATTTAATATGGCATCAATGGATGCGGTTTTCGGGATGAGATAGGTGTCAGGAAACAGTTGTCCCTCTTTTGCCTGCTCGATGAAACTAATTTCCGAGAAGGAGAACTGGGTCGCCAATTTTTGTGCGATTTCTTCCTTGCGGAGTCCTTCAACGATAGTGACCCATTCATCCACGGTCCCGTGGGTGAGAGTATCTGCGATTTCCCGTGCATTCATCCGTTTGCTCAATCTGAACTCTCCAGCCTGTACCTTTTTCTCGATCCCCATGGTTTTTGCGATGAAAAGGAAAACAAGCTTGTTTCGGATAAGACCCTCAGATGATAGTTTTTTTGTTATTGCATACAGTCCGTCACCCTTGTTGATGATGACGATCTTGGATCCTTCATTGGTCTTGTCGACGGCGAGGGACCCTTCCGTATACAGGAAGTAGATTCCAAGCAGTGTCAAAGCGATTAGCAGGAATGCGATTTTAATTCTTTTCATATGTATGTATCCAACTGGTGGATGGGAAACATTTGTAATGTTGCTTCTGCTTCCCTCAGAAGATGGCTATCTTTTGCATAAAATTCCAGAATAGGTTCTCCTCGTTCAACGACGTCCCCTATCTTTTTGAGCAGATACATACCTGCATGTTTGTCATTGGGCGCGCCCAACATCTTTGCGATGCTATTGAGGTTGTGGTTGTTGATGCTTTTGACGTAACCTGATGAAGTGGCATATACGACATGTTTTCTGTGAAGCAGTTTCATTGTTGCTGCTGAGATATGGCTCGATCCGCCCTGCGCTTTGACTATCTCCTTGAACTTCTTAAGAGCTGCTCCGGACTGGAGAATGGATCGGGCTTCATCTATTCCATGCTTTTTGATATGGGCTTCCTTGAAACACATATCAAGCAAGATGCCGGCAAGATAAAGGGATCTCTCTTCCAGTTCTGGTGGCCTGTCCTCGGTCTGTTCAAGGACCCGTAAGACATCGCGCGCCTCAAGCACAGGCCCTATGCCATATCCGGCAGGCTGTTTTGTCTTATTGATAGTCGTTGTTACGTGGATACCGAATTTGCTTCCCAACATCTGGAATTTGCGTGCGACTTTTTCCGCATCCTTCTGGTGGACCACTTTCATCGTTGCACCAATCGGGATATCAAGCACAAGATGGGTGGTTGACGCCGCAATTTTTTTTGCCATGACCGAGACGATTATCTTGTCGAATGATTCGAATGCAAGTGGTTCTTCGATATGGATGAGGACATCATCAGCCGGGGCAATACCTAAACGGCCATTCCAACAGATACATCCTCCGACAGTATTTACGATATGTTCAAGTGCTTCTATCGAAAACTCAACTCCGGCAAACACTTCCATCGCATCAGCAGTACCGGCGGGAGTGGTTATCGCTCGCGATGATATCTTGGGTATCTTGTATCCGGCAGCTGCAATGATGGGGAC
The DNA here is from genome assembly GCA_049304055.1 of Microgenomates group bacterium. Classification (GTDB taxonomy): domain Bacteria; phylum Patescibacteriota; class Microgenomatia; order UBA1406; family GWC2-37-13; genus JAKBEU01. The sequence continues at coordinate 104,345 of JBAQNT010000001.1, read as the reverse complement.
GATGATCATCGATGCCCTTGTACCTGAAACGCCGCCTATGGAATGCTTGTCTGCGACGATTCCTTTGAAATGCATCCTGTTCCCGGTCTCAACCATCGCACGGGTAAAGTGATAGAGCTCTTCATGGGTAAATCCTTCCTTGAATGATGCAGCAACGAAGTAGGTGGTAAGGATGTCGCTCAGCTTTTCATGTGAAATCTGGTCCATCAGATTATATATTTCCTTGTAGGATAATTTCTTACCCAACAGGTTCTTCTGTATCGATTGGACTGCTTTTTTTTGGTCGTGGTCACTGTTAGTCATAGGACAAGTACATTTCAGTAATTTTCTTTTGGAATTGCTTAGCTTTTCCGATAAGTTGCGAGATGATATACAGTTCTTGGACTCCGATAAACCAAGAGACAAATAAGTATAACAAACCATAGACCATGGCGCTGACGCATAACAGGAGGAAAATATTGATGGTACGCGTGGTATCCAAGAGGAGATTGTCCATGAGTTTTATGAGGATATAAGGAATAGGCGCCGAGATGAGTGCCGCGAAGGATATCTTCACAATGGAAAGGGTTACCTGGATGAGATTGAATCCGATTTTCTTGTGGAGTATGAAAAACAAAATGGCATCCTGGACGATCATCGAAACGGAGAATGATACCCCCAGCGCCCAAACCGGCATCTTTAAGACCAATATGAAGACAAGCGAAAGGACCGTGTTGGTCACGACTCCGATGGTGCTGGCAAAAAACGGAGTCCGGCTGTCAAGGAGTGCATAGAAACTACGGGTCAGGAGATAGTAGACCGAATGGAATGGAATGGAGACGGCAAAGTAGGAAAGAAGGAATGCGGTCTGCACTGTTCCTTCCCAGTCGAATTTCTCACCTCCGAAGAACATACGGGTAAGAGGGGTGCGTGCGAAGATGAAGTACATGGCAATAGGCATCGTCATGAAAAATACGTTCAGGATGGATTCAGTGACTATCTTGATAAGTTCATTTTGTTTTTTTGCTTCCGCAAGCTCCGAAAGATATGGGAGTGATGCTTGTCCGAATGACATACCGATGACTGAAACGGGCAACAGCTGCAGATGTTGGGCAAAGTAGAAAATGGTATAAGCACCGGACCCAAGCAACGTGGTGAGTGTAAGATCGATTGTCGCATCTATCTGTGCTGTAATGATAGTCAGGATGCGAGGACCTATCATCCTGAAGAAATCACTGACCCCGGTGTGGAGTTGTATGGTGAACCTATAGGTCTTGAGTTCATCTATGACGACAGGCAGTTGGATGATGGTGAAAAGAAGAGCTCCCCCGATGACACCGAGGATCGGCGCATACAGACCAATAGACGGGGTGAGGGCTATGGTCGCGGCAATAACCGATACGTTGTAGATGATAGGGGGAAGGGTTGTTATAAGGAACTGCTTGCGCGCTTGTGCTATGCCAGTCAGGAAGTTGCCAAGTACCAAAAACGGAAGCTGGCTCACCAATAGCCACTGCGAGAAGACGACGATGGTTTGCAATTTCTCTCCTCGGAATCCCGGCGTAATGAATGCGACGATAGGCTCCATGAAGGGTAGGATAAGGATAATAAGGACGCTTAAGACGATGAAGATGATATTGATTATCGATGAGATTATTTGGGATCTTTCTTTTTCATTGGCACTGTACTTGATGAAGATGGGGATGAAGGTGGATGTGATGGCTCCCGTTATTATCAGTTCAAATACGAGGTCAGGAATGCGGAATGACGCGAAAAAAATATCAAGCTCATCCTTATTGAAATAGCCCGCCAGGATACGATATCTCATGAATCCGAAAATACGGGATACGATGATCATGAAGCTTAAGATGATGGCTGAAGAAAACATCCCGCCCTGTGCACTTAAGAATAGTTTCCGTGTCTGTTGAATGATTTTTTGCATACGTTCACATTAATAATATCAGTATTGACTTTTTAGAGCAAATGGCGTTAAATGGTTATATATGGTTTTTTTTGGTGAATATCTAGTATCGTTTACTGCACCGGGCCGTGTCGTTATTCCAAAAAAAATCCGTGAACTTCTTACAGGCGACAGCTTCATTGTAACAAAAGGTTTTGACTTTTGCCTTGCAGGTTATGACAAAAACGATTGGGAAGAGCGATCCTTAAGCCTCACGCAGGTTTCCCTCCTTGACAAGACAGACATAGACAAAAGGCGCGCATTGTTCTCCTCCACTATGTATATAGAAATAGATGGACAGGGACGCTTCGTCATACCCAAGCCACTCCTTCAATTTGCGAATCTGACGAATAAAGTGTTGATCGTGGGAGTGGGAGATCATTTTGAACTGTGGAATCCGGAAAAGTGGGAAGCATATCAATTACAACAAACACAAAAGAACTAATGCATACACCAGTATTACTTGACGAAATGATGAAAGCCCTTGAGATCGTTCCAGGGCAACGGTATATCGATGCGACGTTTGGTGAAGGGGGACATACGAGAGCGCTTCTTGAGCATGGTGCAACAGTCCTTGCCATAGATCGGGACATTTCCCAAATAGAACATTTCAAATCGCCAGTTGAGGAAGGGAAGTTGATCCTCAAACAAGGGAATTTCAAGGACATAGAGGAAATCGCCAAACAGGAACAGTTTTTCCCAGTCGATGGCATCATCTTCGATTTGGGGTTGTCGAATGAACAGTTGCGTTCAGGCGGCAAGGGACTTTCCTACAAGAACTTCGACGAAACGTTGGATATGCGGCTTGATGATAGCTGTGAGATGGATGCCGAAACGATACTTCGTCAATATAGCGAAAAAGAGATGGTCCACATGTTCATGCACAATGCAGAAGAGACATTGGCTGTTGAACTTTCAAAACGGATAGCTCTTCAGCGTGTGGGAGTACGCCCTCTTACCGTCGGATGGCTTGTCGAGGTAGTCAATTCCGTCGCCAAGAATAATCCCCGCCCCACGATGACAAGAGTCTTCCAGGCTCTTCGCGTAGAGGTAAATGATGAATTCAATAATTTGGAACGGGCGCTTGTTAGTGCCGTATCCCTTCTTGCACCAAAAGGCAAAATCGCAGTTATCAGTTTCCACTCGCTTGAGGATAGGATCGTAAAACGATTCATCAAGGCGCATGGCTATGTCCCATTGGGCAAAAAACCCATATTCGGGGACAGTGCCCTTCGCTTTGAACGCTCAGCAGTGATGCGTATTTTTTCCTTATGAACACTATGTATCGGAATCTCTTGGTTGGTATATTTCTCGTTGCTCTTTTTGGCAATATAGGGATTTTTGTATCAAGCATGAAGATAAGTTCAGAAATCCACACTTTTGAGCAAAAGACATTCGCATTAAAACAGGAGAATATACAACTAGAAAAAGAGATGGCCGATACTGAGTCATTCCTGCACACGAAAGCATATAAGGAGCGATGGGGATTCCATAGTGCGTCCAAGCCCATCTATGTAGGTGAATTACAGTATGCGTTGAATAAAAAATGATTCCCGTATGACGAAACTACGCTTTCTTTTGATGGGATTTCTGGCGGTCTTCTTCCTCGTGATTGTCCGACTTTTCTTCATCCAAGTCCTCTTTCCCGACACCCAGCAAGACTATCTTTCGACGCGCAAATTGGTGCCCCAACGGGGACGCCTGTTTGACCGCAACGGGCAACCTCTCGTGATGAACCAGGTACTCTATCGACTCTTCTTTGAACCACAACTTATCCGAGACAGTGAAAAAACGACATATACCCTCTCCAAACTGCTTGGCGTTGAGGAGGCATCCATTTCTTCAAAGATACAGCCCGACAAAAAGTGGGTTGCGGTAAAGACGGGTGTCACGAAAAAGCAAAAAGAGGATATCATCAAGTCAGGACTTCCGGGCATGGGATTTGATGACATGTGGAACCGCTATTACCCTGATGCATCCTTAGCGGCACATCTGTCCGGGTTCGTCGGAAAGAACGATGAAGGAGCCGACATAGGAAGAAGTGGAGTCGAAGGGTTTTACGACAAGGATTTAGGTGGTTTGCCGGGACTTATCAGGTCGGATGTCGATTTGCAAGGTAAGCCCATATTCTTGGGAACCCAAGAGCGGATAGATGCTGAAGATGGACGTGACCTATATCTGACCATCGACAAATCAGTACAAAAAATCGTCAAGGATAAACTGATTTCAGGCATGGAGCGATATGAAGCTAAAGAAGGATGTGTGATAATCGCCAATCCAAATACCCTTGAGATCCTTGCCTTAAGCTGTATTCCTGATTATGATCCGACTACTTATTTTGATTTTTCCAATTCCGCATTCAGGAATGCGGCGATTTCCGATACGTATGAGCCAGGAAGCACATTCAAGCCAATAGTCATGGCGGCCGGCATAGAAAAAGGAGTGATAAAGCCTGATACGAAGTTTGATGAAGACGGTCCTGTGACAATTGGAGAATACACGATACGCACATGGAACAATCAGTATGAGGGCCGCATCACGTTGACGCGGGCAATTGAGAAATCTTCCAATGTCGGCATGGTCTTCATCGGTTCAAAGCTGGGTAATACGAATCTGTACAATGCTATCCAGACGTTCGGATTCGGCGGGATAACAGGCATCGACTTAGAAGGAGAAGCGACGGGAAACATAAAGCAGAAAGCTGATTGGTATCCAATCGACTTTGCGACCGCGACGTTCGGACAAGGACTTGCGGTGACTCCCATCCAGATGATCCGTGCATTTTCGGCCGTCATCAACGGCGGCAATCTCATGAAACCGTATGTCGTCAAGGAACTGCACGGGGAAGAGATACAGAAAGTCGAACCCCAGCTTATCCGCAAAGTCTTAAGCGAAAAGACAAGCGACGCCATGAAAAAAGTGCTCCACTCAACTATCGAGAACGGAGAGACCAAATATCTGAAACCGAAAGGGTATCAGATTGGAGGAAAAACAGGGACAGCACAGATAGCACTTGAAGGTCGCTATGATGCCACCAAAACAATCGCTTCCTTCATCGGTTTTTCACCCATCAAACATCCGCAGTTTATAGGTCTTGTTGTTTTGAAAGAGCCAAAGTCCTCACAATGGGGATCTGAAACGGCAGCGCCGGTCTTCTTTGAAATCGCAAAAGAGCTTATAGTGTATTATAATATAGCTCCGGAATAGACATCTATGATACAAAAACTGAAAAACATTTATCACCTCCTGATAGCGGTTGTCGCAACCGCCTGGTATGGATTTCCCAGCCGTGAGATCAAGGTCATAGGTGTGACGGGGACCGATGGCAAGACGACTACCACCCATCTGCTCTTTCATATCCTTGCCTCAGCAGGCAAGAAGGTGGCGATGCTCTCGACCATTTATGCAAAAATAGGCGGTAAGGAGTATGACACGGGATTCCATGTGACGACGCCTGATTCATTTTTGGTGCAGAAACTATTGCGTCTTGCGGTTGCTCAAAAGGATGAATACTTCGTCCTTGAAACCACCTCCCATGCATTGGACCAGAATAGGGTATGGGGAGTAGAATACGAAGCGGCAGCGCTCACGAACATTACTCACGAACATCTTGACTATCATAAATCGATACAAGAATATGCGCGAACCAAATGGAGCCTTATTGCAAAGTCACGTGTCGCAGTGGTGAACAGGGATGATGAAGTGACTGGGTCCCTCATAAATAAATCACACAACGATATGTCGCATATCAAAACATATGGCTTGAACAATCCTGCTGATTATATGACCGATTTCAGGAAAGCGATACCGAATCTTGCAGATTTCAACGCCTACAACTATCTTTGTGCATACGGCTTATGCAAGGAGTTGGGATTGGATGATGAAACGATAATAAGCGCGCTTGCGACATACAAACTTCCTGCGGGACGGGTCGATATCGTATACGATAAGAAATTCATGATAGTGGTGGATTTTGCACACACACCCAATGGTATCGCACGCATCCTTGAAACCATAAAGAAACAGTATGTGAAAGGGAAGGGAAGACTTATCCATGTGTTTGGATCCGCCGGTCTACGGGACCATACGAAACGGTTTGCGATGGGGAAGGCAAGCGCGACATATGCCGACATCTCTTATGTGACTGAGGAAGATTATCGTACTGAGGACCCCGCAGTCATAGCACGCGAGATCGGTACAGGATTTGAAGGAAAAAAATACGAAGTGGAACTTGATCGGGAACGGGCAATCCAAAAGGCAATCGATGCTGCGTCCCCGGGGGATGTTGTCGTCATCACGGGAAAAGGGCATGAAAAAAGTTTATGCAGAGGGACAAAGGAATATCCATGGAGTGATATAGATTGTGTCAAAAATTATGTTTCGAACTTATCGTGAGTTAAACACTATTTCTTCTTCACTGTTATATCAGTGTACTTCTGGTTTCACGACTCAAGACGCTGGCGACATGCGCAAGATACAGATAATCAACGACTTTTTTGATGAGCGCGATATCGTTCCCCGTAAGGTGGTGGTCTTGGAGCAAATCCATTCGATAAACGTAGTGGTCCCTGATCCATATCACCTAGGCGACGTGGAAGTCCAGGAAGAGGCAGATGGAGTGGTGACGACAGAGAAAAATACGATGCTCATAGTGAAGGTTGCTGACTGCGTGCCGGTACTCATGTATGATCCGGTTGCAGGAGTCATTGGAGCTTCTCACAATGGGTGGAGAGGGAGCGTGAAGAACATGATGAAGTCCATGATTACCAAAATGGAAACGCTTGGTGCACATGTACTTAACATCCGTGTGGCGCTTGGTCCGTCAATTGGCGAGTGTTGTTACACGGTAGATATAGACCGTTATGTGTTATTCATGGAGGAGATGGAGCGGTTTGAAAAACTTATCTTCCGTCCCCATGGCGGGGGGTATCACTTGAATCTGACACGACTCAACTATGAATTGGCCCTTGAAAGTGGCATCCAAAAAAGCCACATCGATGCATTCCCTTTTTGCACCTCCTGTGACAGCAAACGATTCTATTCATACAGAAGGCAGTACAAAAAACATCCCGAAGCATTCGGGGAGATGATGGGATATATCATGATGTGACACTCATCCCTTACATCTTGAATTCCTTCATACTCTTTATCAGAACATCAATTTCTTCTTTCGTATGTGCTGCACTTATCTGTATACGGATCTCATCTCTCCCTTTTTGCACGACTGGATAGCTGATGTTCGTAACGAGAATATTTTTGGAAAAAAGAAAATCAACAAGTCCTCTCGTCTTTACGGGGTCCCCGATGAGTACAGGTTGTATAGGATGTACTGAATCTGCCGCAAATACGAACCCAGCTGCAAGCGCCTGCTTCTTGAAATAGGCAGTGTTTTCTTGGGATGTGTGAAGCAGAAGTTCACCTTCTGGACCACTCACAAGTTGCACTGCACGAAGCGCTGCACCAGCAGTTCCCGGTGAGATGGAATTGGAGTAGATATAGGTGGCTGACGATTCTCTCAGATAGTCGATGACCGTTTGGTCAGCAACCACATATCCACCATCGCTCCCAAATCCCTTGCCGAACGTCCCGACCAATACATCGGCCTTGGCTTTTTTGAGTTCCTCAACTCCTCGGCCCGTTGCGCCGCATGATGCGACACCATGGCAGTCGTCCATGACAAGGAGTACTCCTTGCGGAAACTGTTCGTCATAGCTGTCGATTATCGTGCGCATCTTATCTAGGTGCTGATATTCACCCAACATACTAAACACGCCATCGGTGACGACGAGGACTCTCTCATATTTTCCGACAGCAGTCTTTAGGACGGTCTCCAAACTTTCCATATTCATATGTTCAAAAACAACCCGTTGTTCTTTAGGAAGCTGTGCGAGGCGGATACCGTCGATGATGCTTCTGTGGTTTAACGCATCGGAAACGACAAGGACATTATTTGTCACTTTCGAATCCTTGCTTTGGCCGCTGATAAGACAAAATAGGACAGCGAGGTTTGCGGCAAATGCTGAGGAGAATATCATCGCGTCCGCCCGTCCATGGAATTTTGAAACTGCCTTCTCAAGTTCACGATGCACCTGCATCGTCCCTGAGATGAACCGGACAGCGCCCGGTCCTGCACCGTAGTGCTTGGACGCTGCATGTTCCGCTTTTTTGACTGCCTCATTGTGACGCAGGCCCAGATAGTCATTGGAGTTGAAGATGGTTACATCTTTGCCGTTTATCGAGGCGGTTGTGGCGTTCTTGAACGATTGGATGACGCGCTCGCTTCTTTTTGATGTCTTGATATCATCGATGCGGGCAACTTCGGACTCAAGGATTGTATAGAACTGTTGTTTAGCCATGTGAATTTATTTCTGTAATTTAATTTTTAATCCCTCATACATGACCTTCGTCATGCGAGCCAAATCATATTTCGGTTTCCAGCCCCAATCTTTTTGCGCTTGGGTGTCATCTATTGATTGCGGCCAAGACTCTGCTATTTTTTGGCGTTGGTCCACCTTATAATCGTAGGTAAATCCAGGATGCAGTTTTTTCACTTCTTCGGCAAGTTCATGAGGAGTGAAACTTATCGCACCGAAATTGTAACTTGTTCTGATGGTGATGTTCTCAGATGGCGCTTCCATCAATTGAATTGTCCCGTCAATGGCATCGTCGATATACATCATGGGAAGACGGGCATCTTCCTTCAGGAAAATGCTGTATCGTCCTTCATTAAGTGCTCCATAAAAAATATGGACGGAGTATTCTGTCGTCCCGTCTCCTGGAGGGGCCTTATATCCGGTGAGTCCTGGATAGCGCAGTGAACGAACGTCTAGTCCATAACGGAGATTATAATATTGGCACAAGAGTTCTCCGGCAACCTTATTCACTCCGTACATGGTGGTGGGCTCAAGAATCGTGTGTTGCGGAGTATTGGTCTTGGGGGTTGTTGGACCAAATGCCGCAATCGATGATGGCCAGAAGACGCGTGTCTTATATTTGACGGCAAGGTCAAGGATATTTTTCAGTCCCCCTAAGTTGACTTCCCATGCAAGCTGCGGATTCTTTTCGCTTCCGACTGAAAGCAGTCCGGCCAAATGATAGATATCTGTAATACCATGTTTTTGGATTATGGATTCAAGTGCTGCAACGTCTGTTACATCTCCTTTTTCAACGAGAGCATTTGGGGATCCTGCCGCCTTATGACTTAAGGCAACAATCGATTCGCGAGAGTATTTTTTTGCAAGCGCTTCAATGAGGTCGCTTCCAACGAGGCCGAACGCACCGGTTACCAGTATTTTTTTCATAGGTAAGAAAAAAAATATGTAATATGTATAAAAAGTGTCTGTCTCACTACTATAATACTACACCGTCTCCGAAATACGACACGCTTCCAGTTCGGGACATGGAATTGCCCCATTTATTCGGTATAATATGACAAATGATCTTAGATAAAAACTCCTATTTTCTTCTCGGTATCAAAGGGGCTGCTATGGCTAATATTGCCGTCATGCTGAAACAGTTGGGAAAGCGGGTAAGTGGCGTCGATGTCGCGGAAGAGTTCATAACGGATATCGCGCTGACTGAAAATGCCATTCCGTTTACGACCGATTTCAAGGACGAAAAGATACTAGATGGACATGATATCTTCGTTTACTCTGCTGCGCATGGTGGTGCGGATAATACACTTGCCCTCGCCGCAAAAAAACAAGGCCTAACTATCGTCAGCCAACCGCAGCTTATCGGGGAACTGGTTTCTCGCTACAAAAAATCCATCGCGGTCGCTGGGTGTCATGGCAAGACAACGACATCCTCGCTTCTGGCATGGGCACTTCATAGACTCCAAAAAAATCCAAGCTTCCTTATTGGTGCTCCTCCGTTTGGTGGTGGAGGGGGAGGTAAGATGACCGATTCTGAATATATGGTGGTTGAAGCCGATGAATACGGCGTGCATCCGCCAAAGGACAAGACTCCCAAACTGCTGTTCATCCATCCGGTCTACACCCTCTGCATGAATATCGATTTTGACCATCCTGATGTATATGATGATTTGGAAATGACGAAAAAGACTTTCCTCCAGTTCTTTTCGCAGTCACAAACCAGTGTCGTTTGTGGCGATGATCCCGTCATCCGCACGCTTCTTCCGACACTTGTCAAAAAACCCGTCCGCGTCTATGGGACAACCGCTGATTGCGATTACCAGATAGTCAACCAGAAAGCCAGTGAGACAGGGATATCCTTTGAGCTGTTGAAGTTCGGTGTGTCGGAAGGGATATTCACCTCCCCTCTATATGGAGAAAAGAATATCCTGAATTGTGCAGGTGCGGTGGCGCTGCTTCTTGAAGCTGGGTTCATGGCGGATGCGATTCGCATGGCCATTTCCTCATTTACAGGGGCCAAACGACGTATGGAAACAGTCTGGACAGATACGAAATCCTATCTTTTGGATGATTACGGCCATCATCCTGCCGAGATTGAAGCCACGATTAAGGCGCTTCGAAGCCGGTTTCCAGGCAAGAAGCTCCATCTTTTGTTCCAGCCTCACACGTTCTCACGGACTGCTCAGTTGAAAGACGCATTCGTAGCAGAATTATCGAAGGCCGATGAAGTATATCTGATGCCTATTTTTGCATCGGCACGGGAGAATGCAGTCTCATTTGATATCACATCCGCCGAGTTGTCCCGCCTAGCAATCCAGAAAGGGCACAACTCATTCCTCGCATTTGACGAAAAAACAAGCCTCCTTGCCCATTTGAAGGAAAAATGGAGTCCGGGAGACGTGGTCGTGACACTCGGTGCAGGGGATATTTACAAGCTAAAAGATGATATAATTGACATACTGAATGGAAAATCAACTCAAGGACGTATTGGGGACCGATAGGTTGCGGGAACAAGTAGATTTGTTTCCGTATCTTACTATGCGCCTCCACACTATCGCTGCCTATTTTTTTGAAGCCCAATCGGAAGAAGACCTGGTCTTGGCATATGCGACCGCAAAAAAACTCCATCTTCCGTTCATATTGATCGGAGGAGGGTCCAATGCGGTTTTCGCCTCTTCCCATATCCAGGGGCTTGTGGTGCGCAACACATTCCAAACAATAGTCGCAAAAGATGACGGGAAATATATGGACGTGACGGTAGGAGGGGGCACACAGATGTCGCAGTTTGTCGAGCGCACTATTTCGATGGGAGCTTCTGGATTTGAGTATCACAAGGGACTCCCCGGGACGGTAGGAGGAGCAGTGTACATGAACTCCAAATGGACAAAGCCATTAAGCTATGTGGGAGATACCCTTATTTCTGCCCGGATAATGGACAAGGAGGGCACTGTCCGAACAGTCGACAGAAACTACTTTAAATTCGCATATGACTACAGCTTCCTGCAGGAAACGAAAGAAATCCTCATATCGGCTACATTCAAGCTGAAAAAAGAGGATAAGAACATCCTGCGTCTGCGAGCACTGGAATCATTGGAATATCGCAGGACAACCCAACCGACGGGAATCGCTACTTGTGGATGTTACTTCAGGAATATTTCGGAAAAAGACCAGAACACCCATCATTTACCGACAAAATCAGCTGGATACCTTATCGACAAATGCGACCTGAAAGGATATACGGTAGGGAGTTTTAGTGTCTCAACAGTACACGCGAACTTCATCATCAACAACGATGCAGGTCTTTCCAAACCTGAGGATCTATCGACTATGGTTTCAACCATAAAAGCACGGGTGAAGCAAAAATTTGGCATTATACTGAAAGAAGAGGTCCAGATACTTTGACAATTTTCAAAACACAACTATGGAAGATGCATACAGAATACATGGCGGAAAAAAATTGACAGGGACAGTGACATTGTCAGGCGCAAAAAATGCTGCGCTCAAGATGGTCATCGGAGCACTCCTTTTTGACGGCAAAGTGACGCTCAATAACGTGCCGCGTATCCGGGACTTGGATGAACTGCTTCATCTGTTTGTCGAACTTGGCGCAACGGCAGAGTTTGTTGGGACCAACACGGTCACGATAGACGGAGCTGGGCTGAAAAGCAATACGGTGGACCTGCTTCATGGTTCAAAGATCCGCTCCACATTCCTCCTGTTCGCACCTCTCCTTCGACGATTCAAGGAAGCACATATCCCAAACCCCGGAGGATGCCGCATCGGTGCACGCCCGATTGACCGCATCATGAACGGGCTGAAGGAACTGGGTGGTATCGTGGAATACGACCATGAAACGGGATATTATCACGCAAAGCTCGCCGGTAAGACACATGGATCATACACATTCGAAAAACCGTCACATACGGGGACAGAATTCATGATAATGCTTTCTCTTTTTGCGGAAGGGACAGTAATAATCGAAAATGCCGCACTTGAACCTGAAATTGATGATCTCATCTCATTCTTCAATGAAGGAGGGGCTAGAATTGTCCGTAACGGGTCCCGCATCGAGGTAACGGGAGTGAGTGCACTTGCACAAAAAAAACCATATACCATCGTATCTGACCGAAATGAAGCCGTGACGTTTGCGGTATTGGGCCTCATCACTAAAGGAGACATTACGGTAGGTCCTATCAATCCATCGCTCTTGGATGTGTTCATAAAGACAGTTCAAGAATGTGGAGGTGGTGCGGAAACGGTCGGAAACGACAAGGTACGCTTTTTCCATAAAGGACCACTTCACGCGACCCATATAGAAACTGAACCACATCCTGGATTCATGACCGACTGGCAACAGAACTGGGTCGTACTGATGACCCAAGCAGAAGGGGTTTCGACGCTTCATGAGCGGGTTTTTGAGAACAGGTTTGCATTCGTGAGTGAACTGCAAAAACTTGGCGCGAATATCGAATACGACGTCACTCCTGTCGCCAATCCAAAACAGTACTATCACTTTACCCATGATCCCGAAAAAGTATATAAACAGGCAATAAAGATATACGGTCCTCAACAGCTGCATAGCGGAGTATTGACGGTGACCGATTTGCGGGCAGGGGCAACCTTAGCGATTGCTGCATTATTGGTTCCGGGAGAGTCGATAGTGAATGGTGTTTCCATCCTTGAAAGAGGGTATGAACGATTCATCGAAAAAGTAGTTGTGCTCGGTGGAGTCATCGAAAGAATATAATTTTTTTGTATCTTATATGAAACAAGGAATACAGACAGCACTTATTTTGGCAGGAGGGGACGGCGATAGATTTGCCCCTTTGGAACAGAAAGTGAGATACCGTTTTAACGGAAAGACAGTCCTGCAACACATAGTGGAAGCGGTTGCGGAATATGCCAAGCAAGTAGTTGTTGTGACGAATGAAATCAATATGGGTCTGATCAAGTCAGATCTCGGTACAGATGCAATAGAATATGTCGTACAGACGAAAGACGACGGCGGAATGGCCGATGCCGTGCTTGCTGCTGAGAAATATATAAATGGCGACGTCATCATCTTCAACGGAAACGACCTTCTCGATTTTTCCCTTATCCCATCTCTTGTTGAACAGACAAAAAAAGAAGGAACCCTTCTTGGTTTGGTGGCAAAACATGAAACAAGATATCTTCCTACGGGGTATGTGCGATTCGTGGATGACAAGGCGGTTGAGATAGTCGAAAAACCATCACGGGAAAATGTCCCTTCAGAATATGTACGGCTCGTGGTGGACTACTTTCCGACAGGAACATCATTTCTCACTGAACTGAAGAAACTTCCTTCGTCCGATGATCAGTACGAAAAAGCGATGAGTGCTCTCATGAAACAAAAACCTGCGACCTGCCTCAAATATACGGGTGATTGGTCAACTCTTAAATATAGTTGGCACGTCCTTGCGATGCAGGAATATGTATTTGAACATACCACAGGGAAAAAGAGTGAGGATCTGTCAATCCATCCGTCCAGCATCATCGAAGGCAACGTATCTATCGGAAAGAATGTGTATATCGGGGCATTTGTAAAGATAATGGGCCCGTGCTTTATCGGAGATAATGTCATCATTGGGGACCATTCATTGGTACGTGGTTCAACTATTTGTGACAACGTCATCGTCGGGTCAGGATGTGAAGTTGCCCGTTCATATTTGGGAATGGGTGTCATGTTACATCGCAATTATGTGGGGGACTCGGTCTTAGGTCCTGAGGTAACGATGGGAGCAGGCGCTGTCACGGCCAACTTCCGCTTTGATAAAAAAACTGTCCGCACACCGATAAAGGGAACGCTTGTAGACAGTGGAAACATTAAGTTTGGACTCATCGCAGGCGCACGCACAAGAATAGGAGTAAATACCACAACCTACCCGGGAGTAAAACTTGCCCCCGATACTGTAGTGCTTCCTGGCGAAGTTATCACGAAAGACAAATAACAGTTTGCACTATATATGAAAAAAATAACAGTAATGGGGGGCGGAACAGGGACGTTCGTTGTCTTATCAGGACTTAAGCAACATGAAGTCGATCTGGGTGTCATCGTCAATATGATGGACTCCGGAGGCTCAACTGGACGGCTTCGCGTACAACTGGGTGTGCTTCCGCCGGGCGATATCAGGCAATGTTTTGTCGCACTCTCCGAAGCGCCTGATTTATGGAGACGATTATTCTTATATCGTTTCGATCAAGGGGACTTTGAAGGACATAATTTCGGAAACATATTCCTGTCTGCGCTTGAGAAAGTATCAAAAAATTATGATGAGGTATTGGAAACGGCCTCTTTCGTATTGAAGACAAAAGGGAAAGTGTTGCCGGTCACGCTCTCCAAGACCCATTTGTGTGTCGAATATGCCAACGGCACCATAGTGAAAGGTGAGGCGGATATCGATAGCAATCTGCATGAACAAAGCGTCATAAAACGTGCGTTCCTTGAGCCCAATGCACCGGCCTATCCCCATGCGCTCGCGCAGATAATGGAGTCTGACATGATAATCATCGGACCGGGAGATTTATATACAAGCATTATCCCCCTCTTCCTTGTCGATGGCGTGCGTGAAGCACTGCAGAAAACAAAAGCGAAACTGGTCTACGTCGTCAACTTGATGACAAAGTCGGGTCAGACGAATAACTACTCAGCACAAGATCATGTGCGGGACATCGAACAGTATCTGGGAAGATCCATTGACACGATAATCATGCATAAGGGAGCGCTTAATGAAACTATCGTCAATTGGTATGTGACACACAATGAAAATACGGTTGTGGATGATCTAGGCGATGACAGTCGTGTCGTACGCGCCGATATAGCGGACAATACCCCAGTGACACATAGTGCAGCTGATAAAATTTCCTCCCATGCGCGCAGTATCTTGCGACATGAGAGCATGCGGCTTGCAAAGACAGTGATGGAATTACTATAATGACCTATGCTCAGAAAACACACAATTTCATTCAAACACGCATTCGACGGACTTGTTGCAGCACTTTCTACACAGCCAAATTACAGAATACACCTGTTCCTTTCGGCACTTGCCATAGGAGGCGGATTCTTTTTTCAGATTCGGTATGAGGAGTTTCTTATCATCGGGTTACTCGTCACCATGGGACTTGTCATCGAAACGGTGAATACCGCAATCGAAGAGACATGTGACGCCATCGATGAAGCGATACGTCCGGATATCAAGGTTGCCAAAGACACCGCGGCAGCAGCGATGCTCGTATTTGCCATAGGTTCGGCTGTGCTTGCAGGTGTTATATTCATTCCCCGTATTATCCAGTTGTTCATCTAACTTATGGCATTGTATCTGTTCGCCACTTTCGTTGCTTTCCTCGTCAACTTTCTTTTGATAGTGCCTTATATCAACCTGTTATATCGCATGAAACTGCAAAGAAGGGATCAACAGACAAAGGACGCATTCGACAAGCCTACACCCATTTTCGACAAACTCCATAACCATAAGCAAGGGACACCGGTCGGAGGAGGGATACTTCTTGTCTTGACGACGATAATTCTCTACGCCATTTTCCTGATTGTTTTCCTGCTTATCCGAAAACCGTTCCAGGCGAACTATCCAGCATTCGGTTCCGAAATAAAGATAATCCTCTTCTCATTTGTCGGCTTTGCGGTCCTGGGACTCTATGATGATTTTTCCAAGATGTTCCAATGGCAAAAGACCCAGTTTTTCGGACTGCGTCTCCGCCACAAGCTGATACTCGAAATCCTTCTTGCAGCAGTTGCTGCCTATTGGTTGTTTGCGGAACTCAAGATAAACATAATGTATATCCCATTCTTTGGCGTATACGACATGCAACTGTGGTACATCCCCTTTGCGGCCTTCATCATCGTTGCATTTTCCAACGCAATAAACATAACGGATGGTCTGGATGGTCTCGCTTCAGGCGTACTCCTTTTTGCATTGACTGCATTCTGGGCAATTGCACGTTCCATCATCGACATGCCGACAGCTCTTTTTATCGCGGTATGGCTCGGAGGACTTGTGGCATTTTTATACTTCAACATCTGGCCTGCACGCATCATGCTTGGTGACACGGGCGCTCTTTCCTTTGGTGCGACCTTTGCGGTTGTTGGACTGGTCTTGGGCAAGGCGTTCGCCCTTCCCATCATCGGAGGAGTATTCGTCCTTGAAATAAGCACATCACTTCTTCAACTCTTAAGCAAAAAATTCAGGAAAAAGAAATTGTTTGCAGTCGCACCGCTTCACTTATATCTGCAGCATAAGGGATGGGAAGAGCCGAAAATCGTCATGCGATTATGGCTTATCGGAATCCTTTTTGCCGTCCTTGGATTAATGATCGCATTCATGAAATGAAACGCATACAGAAAGAACAACTATTTGAAGTCCCTGCAAAGAAAAAAAAGACCTGGCTTTCGCATTCCGGCATTGAAGGCATGGGAAGATGCAAACGATGTTTCTATCTGCAATACAACCATAAGATATACCATCCAGAAGGGATACAGTCGCGCCTGGCGAACAGGTTTGATACCGTGTTGAAATCATACTTCGACATATATAGAAAAAAAGGGACACTTCCTCCATTTGTCGAAAAGTTGCTTCCTGGTACTTTACAGAACCCATTCAAGGAAACCTACTTCCATACGGTAGATGAAGAATATGGATTTTATGGGAAGTTGGATGAATGTTTGGTCCATGAAGGGGAATATATTCCCGTAGATTTCAAGACTTCAAGCAGCGACCCGCGCGAAAAGGATATATTGAACGCCTATCAGAACCAAATCGATGCATATGCATTCCTGTTGGAGCAGAATAGAAAAAAGCCGGCAGGATATGGATATCTCATCTTTTTCTATCCTGACATGGCAAAGGAAATCAAGGATGGGTTCCCGATGATCAACCACATCGTGCGTGTCGAAGCGCATCCATCATCAGTTAGTGATAGAATACAGAAGGCAATAGCGGTCCTTAAGGGTCCATTACCGGAGCCATCCGAGGATTGTCCATTTTGCACATGGTTTGAAACAGTAAAAAACTATTATGTTTAATCCACTCAAGAAATTATTCACGAAACAAAAACCAGCAAGCCCAGTAGTTACGGTCCAGAAGACGAGCGCTCCATCCCCCCTTGGCGTACGAAGACCAAGCCCATATCCATACAGACGACGAGTCATCAAGCATGTGCTTCGCAGGTCCCCTGGCGCGGGCCGGACTCCGACTGTCTATGCATTCATCGATAGCCAGAACCTCAATATCGGCGTACTGAACCAAGGAGGAAAGTTGGATTTTCGCAAGTTCAGACAGTACCTGAAACTGAAGCACAACGTCACGAAAGCATTCCTGTTTATCGGATATGTCGAAGAAAACAAGGTCCTGTATGATTATCTGAAGCGCTCAGGATACATCTGTGTCTTCAAGAAGATAATTGAATATAAGGACAAAGATATAACAGTAAAAGGGAACATTGACGCCGACCTGGTACTGCATGCAATGATTGAATATCCTCATTATGATAAGGCGATAATCGTTTCAGGTGATGGTGATTTTTACCCTCTCATCGAATATCTCGCAAAGATGAATAAACTCCTCAAAGTGATAACACCCAATAAAAGGTATTCTTCGCTTCTCCTTAAATTCCTGCCGTATATCATCAGCATGGAGGTATAAAAATTGTATAATTACGTATGGATCCGTTTGTCTTTGACTCTTATTCTATTGACGAAACCGGTCATATCGTATCATTCCGGTATCGATTCGGCTCCCACTCCTATGAGGAGCGTATCATCCTGAACCAAGGGTCACTCCATTTGGTGCCTGATAAGGATCTTTTGGATAGGATATTGTTCAACCTTCATTTGGCACTTGGAATCTCCTACTGGAAAGCTAATTGCTCACCCCATATCGAAATAAAAAGCGGGCATCTATCGGATGAACAGGCAACATTCTGGAACACCCTCTACACAAAAGGACTGGGCGAGTTTTATTTCAGGAACAAGATAGACTTTAGATCACTCGTCCATTTCCCTTCGTCACAGGGAGTAGCGGCAAGCGCAACACCCATCAAAAAAAATGGGAAACTTCTGGTCGGTATCGGCGGAGGGAAAGATTCCGTCGTCGTTTGGGAACTGTTGAAAGAACAGCAAAAAGAGATAACAGGACTTACCATAAAGACACAACATTCCTATCAGGCTGTTGAGGAACTTGTTGCCAAAATGCAATTGCCGACCGTGGGAGTAGAACGTATTATTGATGCTACGTTTATCAAAGAATCCAAAAACCATACATACAACGGCCATGTCCCGATTTCCATGATATATGCATGGATTGGGATACTTGTCAGCTATGTAGGGGGATTTGATGCATTCGTCGTCGCCAACGAAAAAAGTGCCGACGAAGGGAACACTGATTCTTTCGGAATGGAAATAAATCACCAATGGAGTAAGTCCAGCGAGTTTGAGGGACTGTTCCGGGACTATCTTCACGCCACAATCAGTCCCGACCTTGATTACTATTCCCCCATCCGTCATATGACGGAACTTGAAATAGTGGGCAAATGCGTGACCTATCCACAGTATCTTCCGTATATCACAAGCTGCAACCGCAATTTTTCGATAACCAAGCAACTGCAACAAAAGAAATGGTGTGGAGAGTGTCCCAAATGCGCTTTTGCATTCCTGCTGTTTGCAGCTTATCTTCCTAAAGACACAGTCGTGGCGTTATTTGGAAAAAACATGTTGGAAGACGTTACACTTGATGGACTGTTCCGCGATCTGGAAGGCCGCGGGGGGTTGAAACCGTTTGAATGTGTAGGGACATTTGAAGAGGCGCGTGAAGCGCTTGGGATGATTGTCGCAAAGAATGAATTCAATTTAGCGCACCACCTATGACGATCGAAGAACTGAAAAAATATAAAAGGATCCTGATCTTGGGCTATGGCAAGGAAGGTCATGCCGTGGAACGTTTCCTGAAAAAGAATGTCCCTACATCCATAATCCAGACCGCAGACAAGAATGATGACGAGAATTATCTGTTGAAGCAGAAAGATGCCGATTTGGTGGTGCGATCCCCTGGCGTACGGGTTGAACAGGTGTTCCAGAAGTGGACGACTGCGGCAAACATCTTTTTCAGCAACTTTCCAGGGATAACGGTCGGCATAACGGGAACGAAGGGCAAAAGCACGACGACCAGTCTTATCAGTGCGATGATAAGTCAGAAAGTGCAGGACGTCAGGCTGCTTGGCAATATCGGAAACCCGATGCTTGACGGACTGGATGGGGTAACGAGCGATACAGTTGCGGTGATTGAACTTTCCAGCTATCAGCTATCTGACTTATATTTCTCTCCGCATATCACGCTGGTCGTGAACTGGTATCCGGAACATAAGGATTTTCACGGGACGTTCGAAGCCTATAAAAAAGCAAAACAAAACAGCATCTACTTCCAGAACTCATCCGATTATTTTGTCTTTGATCCCCATGAGAATGAAGTGGCAAGTTGGGTGGGCATCACGAAAGCCAAGACTCTTCCCTATACTAACGACTTTCCATTTGATGCAGAAAAAATCCCTTTGCTTGGAGCACACAACAAGCGCAATATCCAAGGAGCGCTCACCGTTGCGAGGATATTCGGCGTAACGGATGAGGAAGCAGCGCGTGCGGTCTATTCATTTGTCCCACTTCCTCACAGATTGCAGAACATCGGCACCTATAAAGGAATCACGTTCTATGATGATGCAATTTCAACAACCCCAGAGTCCACGATGGCAGCGCTCAACAGTATCCCAAACGTGTCGACCATACTGCTTGGCGGACAGGACCGCGGATATGACTTCACGAAACTGGTTGCCATGTTGAAAGACAAGAACATACAGTCACTGGTCCTATTTCCCCAAACAGGATTCCAAATAAAACAAGCACTCATGAAGATGGAAGATTATTATCCAACTTATTTGGAGACGGACAATATGAAAGATGCTGTCGAGTTCTGTTTCCAAAACAGCAAACAGGGGTCGGCGTGCTTACTTTCCACAGCTTCTCCTAGTTACTCCGTATGGAAGAACTTCGAGGAGAAGGGAGATTTATTTCAAACATTTGTCAAAGAATATGGCGGAGTTCCACCAGTCAAAAAGGACTAAGATCCTGACGACCCTCACAACCATTCCGTTCATATTGGCGGTGAGTGGTCTTTTTTTCGTATTCGAGGCGTCCTATGTACGTGCATTCGGGGAGTATGGGGACAGTTTCCATTACCTGAAAGTCCAGGCGATGTGGATACTTTTAGGGGGTGCCGTCATGTTTCTCCTGTCGCTTCTCGATTATCACAAATGGTATTACTTCGCTTTCTACATGATGCTTATTTCCTTGGTCCTATTGTTCCTGGTGCTTATTCCCGGTATCGGCTCCAAGGTCGGAGGTGCACGGAGATGGCTTTTTGGGTTTCAACCATCCGAAATCGCCAAGATAACGACGATAATATATCTGTCTTCGTGGTTCCTCACCAAAGAAAGGAAACGTTTCTTTTCGTTCGTCCTTCTCTTGGGACTCTTGGTGTTCCTCGTTATGTTACAGCCCGACATGGGAACATCTACCATCATTTTCAGCATCAGTATCGCATCATATTTTTTGGCCGGGGTAGAGCTGCGATATCTGTTGTTCCTTATTCCGACAGCGCTTTTGGGATTCGCATCCCTTGCATGGCTTGCACCGTATAGACTCAAAAGGTTGACCGCGTTTTTTGATCCGACAGCGGATCCGCTCGGCATCACCTATCACATAAACCAGATCCAGATTTCCCTCTCAAACGGCGGGATTTTCGGACGTGGATTTGGTGCATCAAAACAGAAACATCTCTTTTTGCCCGAGGCGCATACCGATTCCATTTTCGCGATAGTGGGTGAGGAAATAGGATTTGTCGGCAGTGTTCTTTTTATCGGCGCATTCATAATGCTTATCCTTTATATCTTCCGTATCGCCGAGAAAGCTCCTGACCGCTATGGGCGCCTATTGGCCGGAAGTATCTTCGCTTTTTTTGGCATGCAGACATTGGTGAACCTGGGAAGCATGGTACATCTCATTCCGCTGACCGGCGTCCCGTTGCCGTTTGTCTCCTATGGAGGAAGTAATCTTCTCTTATGTTTTTCGCTTATGGGAATCATCCTGAACATAGCGCGACAAACCAGGATAGAATAACGATTTCAAATTTACATTGAGTAGTTTAGAATGTAGGTACATATGAAAAAAATTCTTATTTGTGGCGGACACCCGACACCGGCTCTTGCGGTTGTTGACGTACTGCAAAAAGAATATCCCAAAACAGAACTTCTCTTCGTGGGGAGAAAATATGCCATCGAATCGGAGCGGACCCTTTCCTATGAATTCAAAGGGTGCCAACTGCGGGGAGTCCGATTTCTGGAACTCCAGGCAGGTCGTGTGACGCGGCTTCTTACCAAGTCCAGTCTCCTGAACATGCTCTATGTCCCTTACGGCTTTCTTCAGGGGCTGTTCATCCTATTGCAGGAACAGCCTGATGCGATAATTTCCTTCGGTGGATATATCGCATTGCCGCTTGCGTTTTGG
Organism: Microgenomates group bacterium; assembly: GCA_049304055.1. GTDB lineage: Bacteria > Patescibacteriota > Microgenomatia > UBA1406 > GWC2-37-13 > JAKBEU01. The sequence continues at coordinate 82,450 of JBAQNT010000001.1, read as the reverse complement.
GGATGGGTCCTGGGCAAAAAAGTCGTGACCCACGAGCAGACCATGAAGCCGGGCTCAGCCAACAAACTTATCGGCAAATTTTCACAAAAAATATTCGTGGCGTTTGAATCTGTCGTGTCAGAGTTTCCGCAAGAGAAGACGGAGTGGATAGGGAATCCGGTACGGGAAGTCGTATTCCAAAAAAATGAACTGCCATTCGTGTTGGATGAAACAGTGCCCCTTTTGTATGTAACGGGCGGGTCACTTGGTTCCCATAGCATCAACTCCCATATCTTTACATTGTTACCGGAGCTTTTGGGTCGGTTTTGCATCATCCATCAGACAGGTGACATCAAGGAGTATGGCGACTTCGAAAAAGCGCTCGTCCTTGCGAAGGAATATAGTACCAAATACCCAAAACGTTATATCCCTGTTTCGCATTTATCCGAATTTGCACTTGGCGCCATATACGACAAAAGCGAATTCATCATCGGTCGGTCAGGAGCGAATACGTTCTTTGAACTCATCGCTCTCCAGAAGCCGGCGCTTTTCATTCCACTCCCTTGGTCAGCAAACGGTGAACAAAAGGCACATGCCGATTTTTTCGTGAAACACCATATGGGTGAGGAGTTTGACCAAAAAGACGCAAGCGCCGAGCTGAGGAAAAAAATAGAAATGATGCATGCAAAGATAAAGACATATCAACGCGCTTTTTCCTCGTTACCACTTCAACTGAAACGTGATGCCGCATATACGCTTGTCAAAACACTTTATCGTTCGTAGTCTGCTTTTTGTCCTTGGGGCTTGTGTCGGATTTTTTTTGCTGTACCGATATAACACTATCCTGGACGTGACTTCCGTTTCGATAATCGGAGCAAGTAAAGAGGAAAAAAAGACAATAGAATCATTCCTTCTCAAGAAAAATATGTTCCTCCTTCGCGATACTGATGTTGTCGAACAGGTACGTTCCCGTTTTCCGGCGCTCACTGTCCGCGAAATCGAAAGAAGATATCCAGGATCCCTGATGCTTATCATCGCCTCCGAAAAACCGTTCGCGTCAATTGTGACAGACGCCGGTTATTTAAGCGTTTCCCAAAAGGGAACTGTCATCCAAAAGGTGCGCGGCAAAACCCCGCCGGAACCTGCCATTCATTTCTATCAGCCGATCCGCCACAACGAATATCAGATGGGACAGGTCGTCACCTATGCTCAACTGCAGAAAACATTAGTCTTTATCCGCACGCTTACTGATGAGGGATTCAGGGTGGAAACAGTTGCTATTGATAGCGTCGATATGATAGCATGTAAGACAAGAGGCTTTACTGTTGCATTTTCGCAGAAACGGGACACGGAATTACAGAAATACGAGCTGCGGCAACTGGTAAAACAACTCAAGATAGGAACGTTACGAGTTAAGCGGCTTGATCTTAGGTTCGACAAGCCGGTTGTTGAATTACAGTCACCATAATCATGAACGAACGAGCACTTGCAGCAATTGATATCGGCAGTTCAAAAATTGCAACAATCGTCGGTTTAGAAACCAAAGACAGCGATGAACTCCGCATAGTCGGCTTTAACAGCACTCCTTCCCGCGGCATCAAAAAAGGCCTCATCATAGACATCGATAAAGTATCAAGCGCCATAGAAGAAAGCTTAGAGCGCGCAGAGCGTATGGCAGGGCAAAAGATCAACCATGCGTTCGTATCGGTCGGTGGGCCACATATCGCATCCCTTAACTCCCGTGGAGTTGTTGCTGTTGCAAATACCCAAGGAGAGATCACACAGGATGACGTTAACCGAGTAGTGGAAGCAGCGCGTGCCATCTCACTTTCATCCACAAAACAAATCATTGAAGTTACCCCCAGGGACTTTATCGTAGACGGTCAGGAAGGGATACGTAATCCCGTCGGCATGAGCGGAGTACGGCTTGAAGTCGATACCCACATCATCACTGCCTCACAAATAAATCTGAAGAACATCGAGCGCTGTATAGAGGATTTAGGCGTAAAGAATGATGGCTTCCTATTTGCAGGTCTGGCATCATCCCGTGCAGTCCTTACGGATACCGAAAAGGAGCTTGGTGTCGCCTGTATCGATATCGGTGGCGGAAAAACGGACATTGCCCTCTATGTCGATGGGGCTCTTTCCTATTCAAGCTCACTTCCAATTGGAGCACGACACATCACAAATGATATCGCCGTCGGTACACGCGTCTCACTCGATTCAGCGGAAAAACTAAAACTCTTCCTCAGCAAACATCTCAAGTCACATTCAAACCAAAAGAAAAATCCCGATCAATTGCCACTTCATGAACTGGCCATCCCAGAATCCCTCAATGACATCTCCATAAAAACAATAGTCGACGGAATCATCGGTCCTCGGCTTGAGGAATTGTTCAAGCTTGTTGGCGATGAAATAATAAAAAGTTCTTATTTCGAACAGGTCCCATCGGGACTTGTCATAACAGGCGGCGGCGCCCTCACTATAGGGGTTGTGGAAACAGCCAAAAAAGTCATCGGACTGCCGGCGCGAGTAGGGATTCCAGGAGGAGTGACCGGACTAATTGACGAAATCCTTGATCCACAGTTTGCGGCAACCGTTGGTCTCATCCTCTACGGGCATGACCATAGTGGCGATATACAAGAAGCATCATTTGGTGACTTCGGATCGCTTTTCAAGGGTGCATCAGTCAACGGATCAATGGGCAAATTAAAGAATTTTTTTAAACAATTTATCCCATAAATCTATGCTCATAAAACCCAGCGCAGGACAACCAGCACGTATAAAAGTCATTGGAGTCGGTGGCGGAGGCGGAAACGCACTATCATCGATGATAAGCGAGGGTGGCATTGCGGGTGTAGAATTCGTTGCGATAAATACTGATGCACAAGCACTCCTTCATAATAAAGCAGCTATCAAAGTACAGATTGGAGAAGGCACGACAAGAGGCTTAGGTTCGGGAGGGGATCCAGAAGTGGGCCGTCAGGCCGCTGAGGAATCCCGCGAACGCATCAAGGAAGAGCTTGTCGGATGCGATATGGTATTCATCACGTGTGGAGAAGGTGGCGGAACGGGAACAGGTGCAGCACCAATTGTTGCCGAAGTCGCCAAAGAATCAGGCGCATTGACAATAGCTGTCGTGACGCGACCTTTTGATTTTGAAGGCGCCAGACGCAAGCATTCAGCGATGGAAGGGATACAAAAACTTAAGGAAAAAGTAGACACACTTATTGTGGTACCGAACCAGAAAATACTGCAGGTAGTCGACAAAAAGACACCGGTCCTTGAAGCTTTCAGGAAAATAGACTCAGTCCTTCATCAAGGCGTAAAAGGTGTTGCGGAACTTATCACAGTCCCAGGCCTTATCAATGTAGATTTCGCCGATGTGCGCACGATAATGTCCAATTCAGGGACAGCGCTCATGGGAGTCGGAGTCGGATCAGGAGACAAGAGGGCGCTTGCCGCAATAAAGATGGCAATCTCATCGCCACTCCTTGATACTTCGATTGAAGGTGCACGGGGAGTCCTCTTCAATGTGATGGGTGGACCTGACTTGACGATGGCAGAGATTGATGAAGCAGCTTCGATAATCACCAAGAGTGTCGATCCTGATGCCGATATCATCTTTGGAGCTGTCATTGACGAGCAGATGGTCGATCAGATCAAAGTGACGCTTGTCGCAACCAAGTTTGATGAAAATAAACTGAAGCTCTTTAATTTCAGGAAATCCTCAGAACTGCTTGAGGAAAAGCCCGAATCCTATTCTAAACAGGAGCCGATAAAATCTATCCAAGAGGAGTTGGCAGCAGATCCAATAGACCTGAATGACTCAGACAGTATCGGTGAAGAGGAAAACGAGTTCGACATCCCAGCCTTCCTCCGCAAAAAATAAGGATGAGAAGTTTGTTCTAAAATGATAGAATAAACTTCATGTTTAATCCAGTTTCTCCCACTCAACAATTTCCAGAAATGGAACGAGCTCTTCTTGATAAATGGTATTCAACTGGCATTATTGACGGCTATCTTCATAAAAATGACGGGGAAACGGAAACATTTTCATTCCTTGATGGACCGATAACGGCAAACAACCCAATGGGAGTCCACCACGCATGGGGTAGGACATATAAGGACTTATGGCAAAAATTCAATAATCTACTTGGTAAAAAGCAGCGCTTCCAGAGCGGATTTGACTGCCAAGGATTATGGGTCGAGGTCGAGGTCGAAAAGGAGTTGGGACTGCACACAAAAAAAGATATTGAAAACTTGGTCCCTGGCGACAAGAAAGCGTCTATCGCAAAATTCGTACAGCTCTGCAAGGACCGGGTACACAAGTTTTCCGCCGTACAGACCGACCAGTCGAAACGATTGGGCTACTTCATGGACTGGGACAATTCCTACTTCACAATGAGCGATGAAAACAACTATATGATATGGCGTTTCATCCACGTATGTCACGAAAATGGATGGGTATACAAAGGGCATGAGTCGGTCCCTTGGTGCCCAAGGTGTGAAACAGCCATCTCACAGCATGAGATGCTGACTGAGGATTATAAGGAAGTTGTCCATGAGTCGGTATTTCTTGAGTTTCCGATAGTCGGGAGAAAAGACGAATATCTTGTTGTCTGGACGACAACCCCATGGACCATTCCTGCCAATATAGCAGTCGCGGTTGATGAAAAGATAGAGTACTCGCTCGTCAAAGGTGCAACCGGCAAATTATTCTGGGTTGCAAAAGAATTAGTTGAGGCAGTCTTCAAAAAAGAATACCAATCAATCGAAAAAACAGTATTGGGTAAAGAACTAGTGGGACTTCGTTATGAAGGACCATTTGACCATCTTCCCGCAGTTGATGCAGTGAAACAAAAGAGTGACACATTCCATACGGTCATCGCAACAGACGCCATGATCATGCCTATCTCGACAACAGAAGGAACGGGTCTTGTCCATACGGCAGTGAGTGCGGGAACCGAAGACTTTCAACTTGGCAAAAAACGCGGTCTTCCTATGATTCCGGTCATAGCTGACGACGCTAGTTATCTTGAAGGGTTCAATGAATTTTCAGGCAAGAATGCCAAAAAACATCCAGAACTTATCATCGACTTCCTGAAAGCATACAAAGAAGGAGAATATCTCTTTGGAACGTTGCGCTACAAACACAGATATCCTGCCTGTTGGAGATGTAAGGCAGAGCTCGTGTGGAAAATAGCTGATGAATGGTATATCGCAATGGATAAACCAGGGACTGATGGCAGAACGCTTCGCTCCCGCATGATCGAGGTTGCAAAACAGATCAATTGGATACCGGGATTCGGTTTGGAGCGTGAACTTGATTGGCTCAAGAACATGCATGATTGGCTCATCAGCAAGAAGAACAGATATTGGGGTCTCACCCTTCCTATCTATGAATGTGCGTCATGCAAGACATTTGAGGTCATTGGATCGAAAGAGGAACTTAAAAAACGCGCTGTCTCAGGTTGGGAAGCGTTTGACGGTCACTCACCACACAAACCCTTCATCGACGAAGTGACAATTGCATGTCCTCATTGTAAAGCGTCAACACAGCGCATCGAGGATGTGGGCAATCCATGGCTTGATGCAGGAATCGTGGCATACTCCACGATAAGTGCAAATAACAAAGAACCTCTCTATACAAAAAATAAAGAAGAATGGGAAAAATGGTTCCCGGCAAACTTCATCACGGAATCATTCCCGGGACAGTTCAAGAACTGGTTCTATGCGCTGATTGCCATGTCAACAGTCATGGAGGACAGACCTCCATTCAAGACGGTGCTTGGTTTTGCGACCTGCACGGGAGAGGATGGCAGACCGATGCATAAGAGTTGGGGGAATGCCGTCGAATTCAATGAAGGTGCCGAAAAAATCGGCGTCGATGTCATGAGATGGATGTTCGCCAGACAAAATCCAGCAGAGAATATGCTTTTCGGATATAAGAAGGCTGACGAAGTACGTCGACAGTTCTACCTCATGGTATGGAATGTCTACAAGTTCTTCGTCGACTATGCGACACTTGAAAAAGTGGAGATGCAGGGTCCACCGGACCTTTCGCTTGCCAAGAAATCAGTGCTGGATAAGTGGATAATGGAGCGGCTCAGTACCTATGTAAGCGAAGCGAAAGCCTCATATGAAAAATATGAAGTCCAACCAGTCGCACTCAAAGGCGAGGCATTCATGAATGACGTATCGACATGGTTCATCCGCCGAAGCCGCGACCGCGTATGGGTAAACTCAGATGACAGTGCCGACAAGCAGTCGTTCTATACGACACTTCATGCGGTCCTGACGGTATTTTCGGTCGTCGTTTCGCCCATCATGCCATTCATAACTGACACTATGTTCACGAATCTGACGGGCGAGAAGTCGGTGCATCTTACCAAATGGATAGATCTCGCACTTCCCGGCGACACAAAGACAGTTGAGAATATGGTGGTCATCAGGTCACTCGCTGAAGCAGGACACAGGGTCCGAAAGGAAAACAAGCTCAAAGTGCGCCAGCCTCTTGCATCGGTGACGATAGAACTGGCAAAGGACACGGCGTTTGAAGAAAGCGAAGCGCTCCTTGCAGTATTGAAATCGGAACTGAACGTAAAGAAAATAATCCTTTCCAAAGGAAATGCCGAGCAACACGTGGTGACGTTTGATACGACTCTGACAGATGAGCTTGCACAGGAAGGCAAGATGCGTGACTTGGTCCGCAGCATCCAGGAACTGCGAAAGACTCAAAACGTCAAGACCGATCAGACCATAAAGCTGACGATCCCCGCTGAGTTCATGCCGTTCAAGGAGTTGATCTCAAAACGAGTGCTTGCCAGTGAAGTGAATGAAGGAACGTTAGCGGTGCAATAACATCAATCACTATGATTTCGCTTCTTATCCCATCGTTTTTTTTGTGGATGTTCTCGCTCTTTAACCAGTTCGGGATAAAACCACGTTTGGGTCTTTCCCAACTGACATATATCATCGCGGGGACGATTGCTTTTTTTGTGGTAAGACGAATTGGGCGGCGTTTCTTTAAGGCAAATACCCAGATACTATTCTGGTCCTTTATCGCACTTCTTGTCATCACGTTCATCATCGGGATCGAAGTCAAAGGTTCCCGCCGGTGGATTGACTTTGGGTTTGCCAACTTCCAGACATCGGAATACCTGAAGATATTCTTTATTCTTTATATCTCACAGCTTCTAAGCCAGCGCAATCGCTATGAGATGACGCCGTGGTTCTATCTCACTCTCCTTGTCATCCTCCTTATCCCCGCTGTCATCGTCCTGAAGCAGCCGGACCTAGGGAATGCCCTTGTCTTTGTGGGTGTATTCTTTTCTACGCTCTTGGTGTCGGATATACCGAAGAAATATCTGTGGTTCACGGGCGGGTTTTTCCTTTTGCTCATGCCGATTGGATGGCTGTTTCTCCATGACTACCAGCAGGCGCGGATCTTAAGTTTCATCCAACCGAACTCCAACACCCAAGGAGATGCATATAATATGATCCAGGCCATAATCACCGTAGGCTCCGGGCAGTTTTTTGGGAAAGGGTTGGGTCTTGGTACTCAATCCCGCCTCTTCTTTTTGCCTGAAAACAGTACGGACTTCGCGTTTTCCTCGCTTGTCGAGCAGTTTGGGTTCGTGGGAGGGTTTTTCGTCATAGCATTGCAATTCATCCTTATCGCCATGATTTTCCATCGTGCCTATAAATTCATCGACGGGCGAGATGAGGATACGCGGTTCAAATACCTGTTCAGTATGGGAATAGCATTCCTTGTCTGTATCCAGACAGCCGTGAATATCGGCATGAACCTCGGGATTTTGCCGATTGCAGGAATCGCATTGCCGTTCATCTCCTTCGGTGGATCGTTCTTTGTATCGTTATGTGTTGGGTTTGCGCTCCTCAAAAGCGCCTAAAATCCCATTTGAAAATTCAAGGGGTATAGTTTATACTTACTACTTATGAGTAAAATCGCGGTCATTAAAACAGGCGGAAAGCAGTATATTGCTAAAGAAAACGACATCTTAATCGTTGACTTATTGAAAACAGAAAAAGATCAGACATGTGAATTTGAGGCTGTTGCAACCTTCGATCCAGAAGGCGACATCGAAGTCGGACTTCCTCTTGTCACAGCAAAAGTGACAGCAAAAGTATTGGAACATGTATTAGGTGACAAGGTACGCATCGCACGTTTCAAGGCAAAAGCACGCTACAGAAAAGTGACCGGATTCAGACCAAAGTACACAAAAGTTCAAATTGTCAGCATTTCATAACCAACTATGGCACATACAAAAGCACAGCGCGCAGTAAAAGGGAATCGTGACTCACATGCCAGACGACTTGGCGTAAAAAAGTACGGCGGAGAAGTCGTCGTCGCAGGTAACATCATCATGACACAAAAAGGCACCAGATTCTGGGCAGGTGAAGGCACCATGCTCACAAAAGACTTTACCATCATGGCCCTCAAGGACGGCAAGGTAGAGTTCGTAAAGAATCTCGGAAAGACCTATATCTGTGTCGTGTAATTCCTCCTCTCTTCTTTGTGTTAAAATGAGGTCATGGAACAAGACTTCCTTGAATATATAGATCAAATAAAGAACACGACGGATTATTTTGCCAAAGCAAAGCTTATCACCTTTTTGGTGCGCCAAAAAAAGATGAAGGTCAAGGACCTGGCCTCGGCTCTCTCCATAAAACCTTCTTACCTGTGCCACATCATGCGACTGAGCAAACTTTCCGAAATCATCATGGATGGATACTATAGTGAGCTTATCTCCATGAGTCATCTGTTTGTCATCTCCTTATTGCACTCAGAAGAAGACATTATGGAAGTGTATGAGATGGTTCTCCGTGACTCACTCACCGTACTTCAAACCGAAGAGCTCGTGCGGACCAAACTGCATGGCGTCAGCTCGGAAGGGGAGTATATACAGGATGTTGTTCTAGACCGTGTACGAAGCAAACTGAAAGATACGTTCAAGGCAGACGCAAAGATAGTCCAGACCCGCATAAAGACGAAAGTGATTATCGAGTGGAAAGGTTCTCGGGGAGACCGAAAGAAAGATGTGGAGCGCTTTTTACGCTTGATTGAAGGTCAGCTGGGAACGGATTGACGATAGACCCCATCTTGCTTGGGGGAAAGTAACGGTAAAACACTTGTCCGATGACACTTTCTTGGGTAATAGGTCCAAATTCACGGGAGTCTGACGATCGGGGGCGATTGTCTCCCATAACGTACAACATGCCTTCCTCAACTTTTTCTGCCACGCCATTTTTCGCAAATCCACCTTCCCACAGATTCGTTTTTGCGGCGATATAACCTTCAGTGAGTTGTCGACCGTTGACGAACACCTCGCTATCCTTGACCATGACCATGTCGCCAGGAATGCCGATAACCCGCTTGATATATTCAATGTCTGGGTTGTGTGGTGACTTGAAGACGACAACATCCCCTCGTTGGAACGAGCGCATCTTGTATGTTATCTTACTCGTGAATATGTAGTCCCCCGAACCGAATGTAGGGTCCATGGAAGCACCCTTTACCTGGTTTGGTTGTGCGACAAAGAGATAGACGACGATAAAGAGGGACCCGACGAAGACAATGGTTTCCAAAATGTCCATGACGAAGTTGACGATGCTTTTTCCCACTTCAAGGAAGTCTATGTCAAAAAAGTCCATATTTATTGATTGTAGTGAAATGGGTTGTAAAAAGCAAGGCTAGAAAGTACAATTGTGTTAGTCATGGATCCGTAGTTCAGTTGGTGGAACGTTGCATTCACATTGCAAAGGTCACAGGTTCGAGTCCTGTCGGATCCACACATATAGCATTTGGTGATTTAGCCTCAAATGAGGAGTATTCTAGCCTCAAAATCTTTCCTTATATAATACACAAGTAATAGTTTCCATTGACAAGCAATTTGTCTTATAGTATAATTATCCCTTAATATGGAATATACTTCAAAAGTAAAGCTTACAATAGCACTCGGACTGCTTTTATTTGCAGCCGGATGTGGCGGTGGCGATCCTTTTGCTACTCCACCTCCTGACGCTGGCCAACTGACTGCAGAAGCAGCATATGCCGCTAACATGCAATACTATGCCGAACAAACAGCCCAGGCGAACGCGACCGTGCCTCCAAGCGCCACACAGACTCCACGTCCTGAAGTAAAGTTTGCTGCAGATCTTCTCCTTTGTGCCCCAGTAGACGGTGACGGGACAGTATCTGACGCTGTATTTCGTGCCAATGGTTCTATTTGGCCACCATATTCACAAAACGGAGTCCCGATGCATGTTTCGCTCGATCACAATGGAACAAGGCAGGTTGCAGAACTTCAGACAGTCATGGGCGGCGGAACGGCACTTGATGTAGCGTCCGTTGGCGACCAGGTATGTATTGCAGTGAACAAAGGTATATTAGAACGACAACCAACCCCAACTCCTCAATCATCTCTCCCAACTAGGGGACGAATCTTTGCAGGAGGCGGACAAGGGTTTGCTCCCGCTCGCTCTTCAAAGTCCGTTGGCTTCAACCAGCGTGGTGTAAGGATAACGTAAACCACATTCAATTAAGGCCTTCTACACAAGAAGGGGTTTTGATAATATTTCGATCATTTAATTGCCTTTTCTAAGAAGACCAACAAATTTTCCTCGTATCTCAATGTCGCCGGAATCATACCACTTTGATTGGAGAGCTGGATTTTTTGGCCTTAGCTCTATTTGTCTACCATGATTATAAAATCTCTTGATAGTGGCTAAATCACCTTCTTTTGAACCTATTAAAACAATTACTACGTCACCGTTATCGCCATAATTTTGGTGTTTAACGAGAACGATGTCGTTGGGCATAATTCCATCGTCAATCATAGATGTGCCTCGTACGATAAGGGCGTAATGTTGACCTGAAGGAGAAAGGAGACTTTTTTGCACCTTCAGTGGTTCAGGAGTTTCTATATTTTCTATTCCTTCTCCAGCAGAAATATATCCAATCAAGGGAATTTCCTGAATTTCATCGCTCGAATCAAACGTACCTATACTGCGTGCGGTTGATGTTGGGGTTTTTAAGAAGCCTTTGGTACGTAGGGTGCTTACGTGTTGATGAATCGTTGGGATAGATCTTTTAAGTTGAGTTGCGATTTCATCAAGTGTTGGACCATGACCGTGCTCCTTTTGATATTTGCTGATGAAGCCGAGGACTTCTTTTTGTTTAGTGGGTAACATATGGGTATTGAACTACCTAATAGTTTATGGTATTGTTACCTTAATGTCAACGCGACGTTAGCAATTAAAAGGAATAAATTATGGCAAACTATCATGTATCAGGCAATAGAAAATATGGATACAACGTATCTAAAGAGAATGCTTCTCGTATCTCTGGTCATTATGACACAAAAGCTGAAGCGGAGTCTCAGGCAAAAAGTTTCTCACATAACAGTGGAGGAGGCGAGGTAAGAATTCATGGCACTGATGGCAAAATTCAAGACAGTGACACAGTGAAACCAGGGCAGGATTCTCACCCACCGATAGACACTAAACACTAATATGGCAATAAGCAACGACCAACTGCAAACATGGGCAAATGCACCCGGACATACAAAAGCCCAACACACATATCAGCAAATAAAAAATGCTCTTACGGCAAGTGGAGTTTCTCAGGTTCGTGGGTGTGAAGTATATTTGCAAGGATCATATGCAAACAGCACTAATATTCGTCATGATAGTGATATAGATGTAGTTATACAATTAAACTCTTCTTTTGCCTATGGATTGAATAGACTCACCGATTTTCAGAAAAGCATATTTCACTTGGAGTATCCAACAAATGCGACATTCAATTGGTCCGATTTAAGAAGTGATGTTATAGCTGCTTTGGTTGCATACTTTAGCCCTTCAAGAATCGATACTTCGGGAAATAAAAGCATCAAACTTATTGGCGACATATCTCTCTCTAATGCCGATATTGTGCCTTGTCTTCAGTATAGAAACTACAACAGCTTTAATATCGGAGTTACGAATGATTTCATAGAAGGAATGAGATTTTGGACAATAAGAGAAAATACAGAAGTCATCAACTATCCGAAAGTGCATAAAGCTAACGGAGAAAATAAAAATGCACAACATCGAACTGACGAAATGTATAAAGATACTGTTAGGGTGATAAAACACATCAGGCGCAAACTGATTGATGAACATAATTTTGATGGAAAAAAAGCCCCATCTTATTTTATTGAAAGCGCTGTATATAATGCGTTCGATCAACATTTCTCAGGCAACCACCAGTCAGCGTTAGAGTCGGTACTCGATTTTTTGATACGTCGCTGCGATGCAAGCAGATTAGTCACAGTAAGTCACCAACACTTGTTGTTTGGTACTGAAATTTGGCAATGGAACAAATCGCATGCAAGTGAGTTTCTCGAGGCCGTGGAATATTATTATTTAACCAATTAACATGAATATTAATTTCACAAAAACAAGTCATATAGCCTTTTTTGGTGCGCTAATTCCTATGTCTAGCTGGTTTATATCACAATGGTTCTTTGAAATGTTTCCATATTGGCCTAGTTGGCTTGAAGGTCCATCTCCGATTGTCGTATATGGTATTATTTACCTTTTATTTGATAAATATTTATGGAAATGGAGTGGCTTTAAAAAACTCGGTATCGTTTGTTTTCCGAACTTAAATGGCAGATGGAAAGGTACTCAGCAGTCCTCGTATAAAGAAAATGGGAAAAACGTTGAAGTTGAGGCTAGATTAGAAATAACCCAAACCTTTTCTAAGGTGTGTGTTCGCGGCTATTACAGCAAATCAGACTCAGAAAGTATTGCTGCGTCTTTTTCTGAAAGCAATGATCAAGTATATCTTTTTTTTACTTATGATAACGACCCCGACTCTCTTAAAACGGGCACAATGCAGAAGCATAAGGGTTCAGTTAAAATGAGGATACTTCCTACTGAAAAGATAATAAGAGGCTGTTATTGGAACAGTATTGGAAATTTTGGTGAGATGAATTATGAGTTTGAACAACCAGAGCTCCTAGGACGTTTTTAACCTCATATAACCCTTCAGTTTGATATACCTGTAAAATGAATGAGATATTTACAAAAAAAGATAAGAGTGGCTCAAAATAAGAATAGTTCTCGGCTGAAGAATACTTATTGAATTAACAATTCAAATGGCCTTATACTTAAATGACGTCTTACGGTTTCTGTTGCATAAGCAACCATTAACTTGTCGTCAAAAAGAGGTGCACCTCTAAGAAACCGTTCTGGCTTCCTATCACATTTTTATATAGAGCTGTAAAATAGAGCCTTTGTGGTTTAGGTTCAGGAGGTCAGTAAAAAGGGGAGCGAGGATTGTATCGAAAATAAGGTGAGAGACACTTTTTCTCATTGATTCAACAGTATGACCAAGATTCACCTGCGCATGTGCAGATGGCGTTTTACTTATGTTCTCGCTGGATTTCTTTCCCAACATAGTTTTTACGATTCCCATCAAGTGTTCGGAACTGCTGTAGGTTCTGGTCTTTTCTATATAGTACTTTTCTGGCAAGATTAACCCAATGGATTTATGAGAAAGCAACCAAAGATGGTCTGGAGGGATGAGAAAGGTATAGTTATCTTTTTCCACATAGAGCAAGTGACTATCACTGTTGGGTGTTTCAAGATACAGCAAACCACCTGGTTTGACTAAACGAAGGAGTGAGTCTATGAACTGTTTGGGATTCCTTACATGCTCAATTACATGGGTACATGTAACGATGTCATATTTTTTCTTTTGAGATTTGAGGTATTCGGTCAAAGTTCCCGCAAAAATAGGCAGATTAAACACTTGCTTTGAATTTTTTGCCAATGGTTTTGCTGGTTCAATCCCAAACACTTCATAATTTTTCTTTTTCGCCTCATCCAGAAAAAAGCCATGCCCACTTCCAACATCACATATGGTTTTCGCAGTAGGGAAACTGTTCAGCAACTGTTTCAATATACGCTTACTTTGAATCCTAATAATCTTCTCATTCAAAGCGCCATCCTGGTATTGGAAGTTATCCTTATAATATTTATCCAATTCAGAATGCGAAGGTAACGCTTTCATGAAGAGACATTTGCAAGATATGCATCTATAAAAGATATACGAACTTTTTTTTGCGAAGAAATCCGTCTCTTTAGATTGACATATTGGACAATGCATATTGTATTCTAATCAACTCAAATAAAAAAAGCAGTGGATTATAAGCAACAATTGGGTAAGTCTGGGTTATTATGACGGCAAATATTTGGGCAATATGGCCATGGCCACCTCCGGGGTGGCCAGGCATGAATCGTAATAAATCGTCGTAAATGACCATCATTGACTGGTTCTAAAACAGATGGGGAGAATGGGAAGTTGATTTTATATAATAGGGGATATGAAATGCTCAGTCTGTGGCTCTCCCCAGGTATATCACTACAAAAAAATAGATGATGTACAGGTGTTGCAGTGCCGCAAGTGCCTTCTTGGTTTTGTCGATCCCAAAACTCCTCGCCAGAATACATCCCATATTTATGATTTTGCCGACTATAAGAAAAGGGAAGAGCAGTTTCGCAGTCGATATGAAAAGACTGTCCGCTTGTTGAAGAAATATGCTCATGGGAAGACAGTCCTTGAAGTGGGTGCGGGGTTTGGACTCCTCAGCAGCATACTGGAAAAAAAGGGATATCTCATGGATGCGCTTGAGCCCTATGTCACTCCTCATTACCTGAAGGACACGAAAGTCCGCATAATCAAGAAGACCTTCACGGCATACGCAAAAACAACGATAAAAAAATATGACGTGATCATCTTATACGATGTCATCGAACATACTGATGATCCCAAAGGGATGGTTCTCCTTTTCAAACGGCTCCTGAAGAAAAACGGCATCGTCCTAATTCAGACGCCAAATTATCTGAGTACCATGGCGGCACGGGTAAAGAGATGGTCCTGGTGGATGATAGAGGATCATCGGGTATTCCTTGGCCGTATGTCTTTTGCTCATCTTTTTTCCAAAAAGACATGGACACAGAAACTGTATACGACCTATGAGGATTGGATTGATTTCAAGAAAAACCTGGATGGGAATTTCACAAACAAAAAAGGGGAGAAGTATCTGTTCTTTCTGTGGTGGATCCCCTTCTATTTCTTGTTTAAAAAATTCATGTGGGCAGCAGGGAAGGGTGGACTCATCGTGACTGTCTATCAAAAAAAATGAAACGCTTTCTTATAGCTTTTGCATGCTTAGTGGCATTCATCCTTGTTTTGTCCTCCGTGCCGACTCAACTATTCCCTGAATTTTTCTTTTATCCATGGCTTGTCGCAAAAGGCCAAATACAATATAGGGATTTTTTTGATCATCATGGATTCCTGACGAACATGTTCCTCGCCCCCTTTGCTAAGCAACAGACACTTGGACAAATCAGGTTCACCTTCTTCCTAATGCAGGTTGCCCAATTCCTTCTAATTGCGCGCTTGGTCGCAGACAAGATAAAGCGACCGCTTCATTTCTTATGTGCCCTCGTGTTATATGGTATTTTCCAATTTTCCGTTGTAGGAAATATGATGTGGTATGACCAATGGATGGCACTCCTTCTTGTAGCCGCATGGTATTTTTTCGAAATGAGAGGGGAGGGGAAGGGATGGCTGTTTTTCGCTCTTGCGACGATGGTTAAACCGACCGCTGTGCTTTTTTTCTTCCCGTTCTATGGAATGACGAAAAATAAGAAAAATACCCTCTTCGTTTTTGCTGTGTGGCTCTTCCCTCTTTTGTATTATTTTTGGAAGGGGGGGTTGGGGCAGCTGTGGGAACAGCTCGTCATGTTCAACACGTTCTATGTCCAATCAACATACAAGACACTCTATCTGGGTATTGGCATAAAATTATTATTCAGTATCGCAATTGGTTATGGAGCCTTGGTTCTGGTGGCACTTCTTGAAAAAAAGAGAAGGACTCCCCTCGCATTTGCTTTTTTTTGCAGCATCCTGTTCTTCTTCCAAGGACTCTCAAAGATAAACCTTGCGATATCAGTCCCCTTTTTCATCCTTCTGTTTGCCGACATGTGGCAGATACGGAAATGGCGGTTGTATCTGGGAATTCTGTTTGTTGCACTCATCCTTATTTTGGGCAGAGATGCGGTTAAAACATATCAGGAAATAAGAAAATCAAAGCCCTATGTATATTCGATTGCCAGAAGCGAGGTCGACCAGATTAAGAAACTGACAGAGAAGAGAGGGGATAAGAATATATTGGTACTTGGGAACAGACCAGAGATATATTATTTGCTTGATATTCTTCCCACCGGGAGGACAGCTCTCTCATTTCCCTGGACCGAAAAGAAGTATCCGCGAAGCTATGAATTAAATTCAATTTACACAGTTCTCATCCCAAAGCAGCTCGGTGAGTATGAGAGCATTCCTTCTGGCTTCCTGAAAAGACTGACAAACCGATATGCTGTGGTCGGGCAGACCGCTTCTTACACCATTTGGCGGTATAATAAGCAATAAGCATGAATATTTCCATACGGCGTCTTTTTGTCGCAAGCGTATTATATCTATTCCTCCCCATCTGCTTATTTTTGTATGGATGGACCCATCCTGCTCTTTCGCTCATTGTATCCGCCCTTTTCCTCTTCTTATTGGTTACCAAGACGAAACAGGTGACAGGGTCATTCACTATTCCCATGAAAACCACTGTCCTGATAGGCGTACTGCTTACCGTGTGGACACTGCTTTCGGGAGCGGGGCATAGAGGGTTTTTCGATGGCGATTTTTATAAGCACAGTGCCATTTTAAGTGACCTTATCCAATATGACTGGCCAGTTACCTATCGACTTCGTGAGTCGCATCAATTCGTCCATCTTGTCTATTATTTTGCCTACTATCTACCAAGTGCCCTTATCGGCAAATGGTTGGGGTGGAAAGCGGCAAATATTTCTCTATTCTTCTGGACGGGCGTCGGCATTTCGCTTTGCTATGCATGGCTAATGGCGGTTGTTGAACAAAAAAAACAGATTGTGTTTGCATTCCTTTTTCCCTTTTTCTCCGGACTGGATATCGTAGGGCGAACCATCATGGGGAAAAAAGTGGTGAATGACAGCGATTGGGAATGGTGGGGCAGGAACTGGCAATACTCAGGAAGCACTACGCTCTTTTTCTATGTGCCGCAACATGTGTTGGCCGGATGGATCTGTATGGGGATACTCCTCTACTGCTTCCTGAAGAATAAAAAACTGCCTCTGCAGGAGGTACTGTTTGCCTCGACCTTGTTATGGTCGCCTTTCATATTCATCGGCACTCTCCCGTTCTATCTTTGGATGATCTATAAGAAGAAAATGACAGCCAGTATCCCAAGCGCTTTATTGTCAGTAGGGATTGTTGGCATATTGGGGATATTTTTCATGTCCAATATGTCTCTCACCGTCTCCGAGACAACCGCAAATGGGTGGCTTTGGAACATAGAAAAGGTTGTTGGTAGTTTTCTCTTGGTGCGCCTCTCCCTTTTCTACATCCTGGAATTCGGGCTCTTTGCATTCCTCGTTTGGCGCAAAAAAAGCTCGCCACTTCTTGTCCTTGCTGCGGTCATCCTGTTTCTCATCCCATGGTACAAGATGGGGTTGATGAACGACCTTGCGATGCGCGCGTCCATCCCGGCACTGTTTGTCATTTCCTATTATTGGATAACTTATTTACTGGAGACAAAGAAACGAACAATCCTCTTTTATTTTTCCTGTATCCTTTTCCTTGTCGGAAGCATCTATCCGTTGGTTCAGATGGGGAATGGCGTCGTCCATTTCTCGTTCGGTCCACCCCGCTATTCACTGTCCCAGCTTGACCAACCGAAATTCAGAAGACAATATTTAGGGTCGGGAAACTCAAAGTTCTTTTCGTTGTTTTACAATGGGCGAACCACTACTAAAACAGGCATCTTATCCATACAAAAATGAATAACATAGTAACTATTCTCATCATCACGAAAAACTCACAAGCAACGCTTGGAGAGACACTCAGGAGCGCAAAGAAATTGACAGATACCCTGTTGGTAGTCGATGACTATTCCACAGACAAGACCTGCGCAATTGCGCGCACGTTTGGTGCAACAGTTGTCCGTCGCAAGTCGGCTGGATTTGCCGACCAACGGGCATTTGCCCTGACCCAGGTTGCAACCGAATGGACTTTGGTTCTTGACAGCGATGAGATACTTACCGATGTAAATATCGAAGAGTTGAATGAGGCACTTCTCAATCCAACAAAGGACGGTTACAGCCTTCACTTCAGGAATCACCTGTTCGGCAAGAGATTGATACAGGGGGAGCTTCATAAAAAGCTCGTACTGTTCAAGACAAAAAAGGCCCATATCAAAGATGTGTGGGTACATGAACAGTATGAGGTGGATGGCAAGGTGGGCGAGCTGCAATCGGAAGTCATACATAATTCCTATAGAAGCCCACTTCAGATACTGGTAAAGTTCATGAAATATGCGCTCCTCCAAGCGAAGGATCATAAGAAAAATGGAACGCATGTTGGGATGAGGGAGTTGTTTCTTAATCCCCTCCATATGTTTTATGCGCGATTCATAGAGGACAAGGGATATCTGGATGGACTGCCTCGCTTCTTTTTGGATGTCGCATTTGCAAAAATGGAATTCTTCTCCTATGCCCTCATCCCCTTCGTAAAACGAATGCCCCGCATCGCCGTTGACTGCGGCAACTATCCGGTTAGCGGCATCGTGCAAAGCGGTATCGATAGGCTTATCCAGGGCATCTACAAGAATTCTTCCAATTCGTATGAGTATCATTGGTTCGGCTTCCATAAGGACGCATCAAGTCGTCTTCCTTCTCGGTTGTTTTCACAGGTATGGTTGCCGCTTGCAACTATCCTTACTCGTTCTGATATTTTCTACGGAGTCAGCGGGACCATTCCTCATTTACTGAAGTACTTCCGAATAAAGAAAGTGCTGTTCTTGTATGATTTCGGATTCCTCCATATGCCAAAACAGTATGGCAAGTCGGCACTACGGTTGAAACGCCAGACTGAAGACTCCATCCGTATCGCAGATGAGATAGTGTTTTTGCATAAGGCGTTGTATCAGGAGTTTACGGAGCTGTTCCCGGAGTTTGCGCATAAAGGACGGGTCATCCCATCCGGCGCCGATCATTTGGAAAATGTTGTGGAGATCCCGATTGCAATCCGCCCTGAAAAGCCACTTTTACTTTCGGTCGGTGTCGTGAAGCCGGTCAAGCGAACAGACAGGTTACTGTCGGTCGTTGGGGACAGATATACGGTATTAGCAGGTCCACAAGAAAAAAAATATGCAGACTCGCTCCATTTGCATGACAGGAAAAATATACAGTCGATAGAAGGGTTTAACGACGGGCAACTCAAATGGCTTTACACCCATGCAGATGTCCTGCTTAATACTTCCGAAAGTGAGGGATTTTGCTATCCAGTCTTGGAAGCACTCACTTTAGGACTTCCGGTAATCGCTTTTGATCTCCCGCTCTTCCGGGAATACAAAAACTACTTTCCTCATCTCATATTGGTCGGAACCGAGACTGAGATGAAAGAGCACTTAAAGACAAACCAATTCAAGAAAAATGTACCCGTCAAATCCCATCCGTATCGTTGGTCAGAATTTGCCCGTAGCCTTGTCCCACCCCGGAGGTGGCCGGATGGCGCATCAGGCACGAAAGTCGGATTCATAGTTATTCTATATAAAACGACGACGGAAGAAAAAGAGCGACTGGAAAAGGAAATACGACACATGGGAATTAAAGACTTTGAAATCTATTGGATAGATAATAGCACCAACGGCAAAGGATACGCTGCCGGCATAAATGAGGGAATCCGCAAAGGGCTTGTCGACAATTGCGACATCTTTTTTGCGATGAATCCTGACATAAGCCTAAAGGGAATAACTGCAGAACGACTCCTTGAGGCAAAAAAACAATTCGATGTCTGGGGGTATGCTATGAAGCAGGACGCTAAGACCTATTATGGGGGGACGATCGATAAGTGGAGATTAAGCGGCGGACTTATTGTAGATAAGCCAAGTACACGGTTTAACGAGGTCGATTTCGTGAGCGCTTCAATCATAGGATTCACGAGTGAAGTGGTTGGCTCGATAGGTTTTTGGGATGAGTCGTATTTCATGTATTATGAAGATGTGGATTTTTGTCTGCGTGCACATCGCGGTGGGTTTGCGGTCGGGGTGGATAGTGGCGTAGACTACACCCATTTTGAAGTTTCCCAGTTCAACAAAAAAAAGGAGAGTTGGATAGCGCAAAGCAGATGGCGATTTTTCTGGAAATACGCAAATAGCCTACAGAAGATTCGGGAACTTGTGCGATTACCAAAGACACTATCTGAACATTCATGAACTAAGATGAAGATATCATTTATCAGGGGAGCATATCTCAACAATTTCGAAGGACAGAACTTTGACTTCACCCATCAGACATCATTTGATTTTCGTGGATATTCGTCGCTCTTTCCGCTTGATGCACATGTCCCATTTCCCATTGTCAGGCTTCCAAGCATCACAGACATTCCACTCATCGCAAAACCAGTGCGTTTTGTTGCCAACAGGACATTAGGGGACACTCAACTATTATTTGGATTGGAACGACATATCACTTCATCCGACATAGTCCACACGGCGGATCCCCATTATTATTACAGCTACCAAGCGGCATTGCTTCGCCAGAACGGTATGATAAAAAAACTTATCACTACCTGGTGGGAAACGATTGCGTTCAACAACGAAGGGACAAGCGCAAAGAAAAGGATAAAGAAGTTCGTCATGCAGCACACAGACCTATTCTTGTGCTATACAGAGCGTGCAAAACAATGTTTACTGGATGAAGGAGTAGCGCATGACAAGATTGCTGTTATCCCGCTTGGAGTGGATCTTGCCAAGTTCTATCCTATGGCCAAAAAAAATGCGGTGCCCACCATACTTTTTGCGGGGCGGTTGGTACAAGAGAAAGGCATACTCGATTTATACGATGCCTTTTTGAATATCAAGAAACAAAACATAGTGGCCAAACTCAGGATAGTCGGGAGCGGTCCGCTTGAAGGTGAACTTCGTAGCCGCATCATGGAGGACAAACTTGCAGACGCAGTCAGCATAGAGAAACGGACCTATGAAGAAATGCCAAAAATATATCGTGAGGCGGACATATTCTGTGTCCCGTCAAAAAAAACAAAGACATGGGAAGAACAGTATGGCATGGTGTTTATCGAAGCGATGGCAAGCGGGCTCCCTATCGTTTCCTACAGAACAGGAGCGATTCCTGAGGTGGTAGGAGAATGTGGCTTATTTGCTGATGAGGGGGATATCAGCGTTCTTACCGCTTCGATTATTCAAATAATCAGAGCGAGGGAATTGGGGGCAAAACTTGGTACAATGGGGAGAGAGCAGGCAGCCAATCGGTATGATGCAAAAAGGACAGCATTACAAATAGCCAAACTCTACACAACACTATGCAAATAACAGCTATCATCCTTGCAAAAAACGAAGAACGACGCATCAAAAAAGCACTCCAATCGGTCTCATTCTGCGACGAGATACTCGTCATCGATGATGAATCGACCGACAAGACAAAAGTGATTGCAGAGCAAAACGGAGCGACGGTCCTCCTTCATCCCAAGAAAGGTGAATTTGCATCCCAAAGGAACTGGGCGATGAAACAGGCGAAATATGACTGGGTGTTGTTTATCGATGCCGACGAAGAAGTGTCTGACGCACTTAAGGATAAAATAGAGATAAAGACAAAAGAGTCCCTCTCTCCAACTACTGCCTACTATATTCCGCGCAGGGATTTTTTCTGGGGACATGAAATGAAATACGGTGAAGTCATGCTTGCCCGCAATCAAGGGATACTGCGCCTCATAAAAAAGGACAGTGGCACATGGGAAGGCTCGGTACATGAGACATTCCAGACAAAAATGGTCCCCGGCATATTGCATGGTTTCATAAATCACTATCCCCATGAAACGGTGTCTGAATTTATTGAGGACGTGAACACCTATTCAAGCATCCGTGCACGAGAATTGCACGAGCAGGGCAAGAAAGGGTCGGTTGTGGAACTTATGCTTTTGCCGCTTGGAAAGTTCATCTATACATACTTCGTCTTGGCAGGATTCCTTGATGGAGCACCTGGATTTATCTATTCGTTCATCATGTCATTCCACTCGTTCCTGGTGCGGGCAAAATTATTGACGAAAAAGCTATGATCGAGCTGTATTTTATCGGAGCACTTCTTTTTTCGCTCCTTGTCGGGCAGTTCGGAAGGATAGAACTCTTTGGCAAACTGGTCAACGGGTATATCCAAGACCCCTTCGCATTTTTGTTCGTGATATTCCTCATGCGACAGTATGGACTTGTGCCTCTCAGGAATATAGCGCGGCATAAAGCAGTATTATTTTTCGTCCTGACAGTTTTCTTATCATTTGTCCTGTCCCTTTTTGATTATTCCCCAGTAAGTAATGCAGTGGCGCTCCTGTATCTGGTGCGAATCGCGCTCTATATGCTTTTGGGAATATATCTCCATACGCTCTATAAGAGGAAAAAGACAGTCGTTATGGGAGCAGAAAGACTTCTTGGCTTTTTTTCCATAGGATTATTGTTGTTCTCCGTCGTCCAATATCTCTTTTTTTCGGACTTTTGGGGATTGTATGCACTCGGGTGGGATCCTCACTTGTATCGTATGTCGGCGACCTATATCGATGTCTATGTCGCTGCAGCGATGTATGGCGTATTTTCGCTCTATTGGTATAGGAAACAAAAGATACTACTTGCCCTGTTGTTCATGGGGTGCCTTGTATTCACGTTTTCCCGTTCTGCGTATGTTTCGTTTCTCCTGAGTGCCCTGTTGTTTTTCATACTGAAGAAAAAATGGAAGGAACTAACCGTCGTAGTGGCCCTTTTTGCGCTTTTGGTTGTCCTTGTCCCAAAACCGTTCGGAGAAGGAGTATCTCTTCTTCGCACCGCATCGGTGAACTCCCGTATGCGCGATTACCAAATGGGCATTACGATGGCACAAAAAAAACCCATATTCGGATATGGGTACAACAGGATTCGCTATGCAAAGGAGAAGCTTGATTTGGCAAAGGTCGATGACCGGTCGCATGCCGTATCTTCGTTCCACAGCAGTTTCCTTATCATCCTGGTCACGACCGGAGTAGTTGGACTTGTGTCGTCATTGTTCCTCCTCTTCCAGTATGGGATGAATAACAGGGGATTTGCACCTATCCTTTTTTATGTCTGTAGCATGTCACTGTTTGATAATGTACTACTTCATGCATTCATATTGCTGCCGATTATCCTGATAGGAGCGCAAGATGATCAGTCATCTTTGGAGTAAGTGACTTTGATTTCCTTCTGTTCTTGGTTTCCCACGATATCTTCTGCCACTATCTGTATCTTGTTTTCCCCATCTTTCAATCGGACCATGGTGGAAAATTTGCCTTCAGAATCGGTGATTATCGGCTGCCCGTTGATACGGATTGATGTTTCCTTGTCGGTCTGTCCTGAGACTTTGACGTCATCCTTATTGGTACGTGAGTTGTCTGACGGTTCCTGTATCTCAAGCTTTGGTTTTTCGTTCTTATAAAGGACTTCGTATGGGTCAGTTTCTTTCGTTTCTTTCGTTTCCGATGATTTTGCGATGAAGTAAATGGTGTTCTCTCCTTTTTCCAGTCCCTTTACTTCGCCTGAGAATGTGTCTGAGATATCGATCTCATCCAGTTTCTCATTGTTGAGGTATATCTCAAGGGAATCGAAATTGAGGGCTGTCCCTGAGAAGAGGATGGTGGCGCTATTGGTTGCCGATGGGATTGGGTCGATTGCGACTGTATTGAACACTTTTTTCTGTTCTGTCGTCTGTTGTTTGCCGCCGCTGTTTGCCAGTTGGTTCAGGAAGAGAGTGAACGAAACAAGTACTTTTATGCCGATACTGAAGAAGAAGATGACGAATGCGATAAATAAAACTATAGCTATCGCCATCTTTTGGATGAAGGTCTTGTTTTGATGTCGTTCTAGTCGTGACATAAGGGAATTATACTCTTTTTAACTGCTGAGCCGGTAGTCGGAATCGGACCGACGATCTTTCGCTTACGAAGCGACTGCTCTACCAACTGAGCTATACCGGCACTGTAACGTCTCCTATTTTATATCAACATGGGCCTAAATGAAAGTACCCTCTGCTATACTTACACAATATGTCTTATACGATTTACGCGTGGCTTGCTGTGGCAATCTATGGCTTCGAAACAATTATCGTCAAGTTGACCGGAAAGTACGCCATAAAGAACCCTTGGCTCTTCAATATACTGTGGAATGGACTGTTTGCGGTTTTCATGATACCGTTTTTTTTCCACAGTGAGGTCGGTATTCCTCAAATTTGGGGAAATCTGCTTATCGCTTCACTTCTTTCTGCCATTTGTTGTGCCCTCTATGTTATCTCAATCTATAGGATTGATGTTTCGGTTCTGTCTCCCATGTACAACATCCGTACAGGCTTCAGCGTACTTTTTGGAGTTTTCTTTTTGGGAGAGTTTCTGACTCCTTACAAATCCCTTCTTATCGGGATAATCATCATCATGGGACTTCTTGTTTCGTTCGATGAGACATTCTCGTTCAAGTCATTCTTTAAGAAAGATATCTTGATCGCACTCGTCTTCATGGTATTTCTTGCGCTTTACGGAGTATTTCTCAAGAAGGCAATAGGAGATATCGGCTATTGGAACGCGACAGTGTGGATTGCGACCTTAAACGCCATCTTCTTGCTCGCAACATATCCCAAATTCAAGAACGATATCAAAACATTGCGGAAAAAACAGTACCTTCCTGTCATTGCGATCACCATAACAAGTACTATTGCCTATCTTATTTCCAATAAGGCCTATGAGGTGAATGTCGGGATAACGACGGTCATCATGTCGATTCCGTCATCCATGATTCTTGCCTTCATCATGTCGCGTATTTGGCCAACTCTCATGGAGAAACACCCCCTCAAGGTTTATGCAGTGCGCTTCATCGCCGCTGCCATCATGTTTGTCTGCGCGATACAGCTGAGCTGATGCTGACTTCATGATCAAATTGATATACTGTAAATCTATGCACACCGCTATCATCATTCCGGGTCTTGGTGATGGAGTGGAGATAATGGAACTTGCGACACGTCATTGGCAAAACAAAGGACTTGTCCCTCTTGTGTATTCTGTCGGTTGGAGGGATGATGAACGATCGTTTACTCCCAAGTTGACTCGACTACTTGAGCTGATTGATGAGCTTCACGAAAGAGGTAAAACCATTTCACTAGTTGGGACCAGCGCCGGAGGAAGTGCCGCAATAAATGCATTCATCGAACGACGCGACAGCATCCATAGGGTAATAAATGTATGTGGACGGCTTCGTATAGGCCCCACAACAGGCGTATGGTCATTTGGTGCGAAGACCAAAACCAGTCCGTCATTTGCCGATTCGGTCATGATGTGCGAGACGCATCAAAAGTCGTTGACCGATAAGGATCTGCAACGCGTGATGACGATACGACCCATTTTTGATGAGACGGTGCCCAAGGAAACCGTGGGACTTGCGGGAGCAAATAATATTGTGTTCCCAAGCGGAGAGCATGTCTTGAGCATTTCCCTTATCATGACTCTTTTCTCGCACAAAATCACTTCATTCCTGAAAGAAGATTAAATCACTACTCGCTTCACCGACTCGGCAAGATGAACCAGTAAATCATACGGAATGGTTTCTGCGATTTTAGCTGTATTGACAAGTGAATTCCTGTCTTTGGGATAGGATGAATATACGACTACCTTTTCTCCCACTGTAGGATTTTTAAGTCCTGTGATGTCGATGGTCGTCATGTTCATCGAGACCCGCCCGATGATGGGACACATATGCTCGCGTATCTTGACGAAGCCTTTGCTTGAAAGGCGCCGGTCCACACCTTCATAATATCCGGCGGGCAATAGTCCCACCGTCATGTCAGATGATGCAGTATAGGTGCATCCATATCCAACGACTGCACCTTTGGGGATTTTCTTTATCTGGGCAAGAGTCGAGTGGAACTCAAGTGCGGGCATGAGGGAAACGGCGTTTTTATGTGGGTCCGTTTCTTCAAGGGGGGATATGCCATAGTGGGCAAGTCCTACTCGCAACATCGTAAATGTTTCATCCATTATTTTGAATGCACCACCTGACGCTGAGATATGTCTCCATTTCGGATCGAATCCATATTCTTTGACGATAGCATACGCCTGTTTGAAAGTATCAATCTGTGAATTCATATGTGCAGTGCTTTGGGGATTGTCCGCATCGGCAAGATGGGAACAGAGGCCCACTACTTTCAGGTTCTTGAGTATTTTCAATTCTTCCAAAAATGCGGGAAGGTCAGACACGGTGATTCCTTCGCGACTCATCCCCGAATCGATGAAGATATGGACGTTACATCCAGGCTGATACTCATTCAGTGTCCGGGCGAGGTCGATGTCAAATACCGCGACATGGAAGGGGACGGGTTTCAGGATAAAGTTTTGGGGCGCCGTATACCCGGTGATGAGGATTGGGGTCTTGACTCCTATCTTATACAGTTCATATGCTTCATACAGACTATCAACGACCAGGAAAGGGAGTTTCATCCTGTCGAAAATCCGTGCTGTGGGAAGCAGTCCATGCCCATAGGCATTACTTTTGAGGACTGGGCAGATGGCAGCATGAGGATGTCTTTTTTGGAGCTCAAAATGATTATGCTTCAGCGCATTCTGGAAGATGACGACACTGTTTAAGGGTACGTAAGGGCGTTTCCCGAATCCCGTGACCCGTTTGGCAAGTCCAAGTAGATTCATACCGCAAGTATAACAAACTTATGCTGTCGGTTTATAACAAAGCAGGACATTGCCGGATTTGTATCTTCGCGCATCAAGAAGCTCCAGATTGACTTTGTTGCGAATGAGTTTGAAGAGCTGTGTACCCCCTCCTAAAACAACAGGGTTCACCATTATCCGTAACTCATCGACGAGCCCTGCTTCCATCAGGTTAAGACACAGATTATTGCTCCCCAAGATGACGATGTTTTTCCCATCCATGTTCTTCAGCTCCCGTATACGTTCAATCACGTTATCCGTGATAAGGGTGACGTTTTTCCATCCAGGGTCAAATACCTTGTGGGAGACGACATATTTTTTCGTTTCATTCATGAACTGTGCCGTTTCTGGATCCTCTTTTTTTGCTGTCTCGGTTGGCCAAAAGCTTGCCATCAGGTCATAGGTCATATGTCCCATGACTATCGTGTCAGTTTCGATGATATGCTCCGCTTCCAGCCGCTTGAACTCCTCGTTTTTTGCGTTATGCCACGATAGGTCGTGATTCGGCCCTTCAAAATAGCCGTCCAGACTCATCATCATGAACAGATAAAGTTTTCTCATATATATTGCCTACTTTCGACATAGCGCTTGAACGAATCAAGTATCGACTGCCATCCATGCCTTTGCATCTCAAGGGAATTCGTTCCTTCCGGGTCAAATGTCTCGGTTATTTTCGTGATTGGCCCTTGATCTTCAAAGACAAGTTTCACTTTCCTGCCGTCTGCCATGACGTACTCGATGATTTCATGGGGAATGACTTTCGTATAGACTCCGGCGAAATCAAACTGTGCGCTTTTGTCTTTGGCTGCCATAGTCGTTGAGAACTTGCCATCCACCCGCAAATCATTCGTTGCGGCTGGCGCATGCCAGTCATCGGACGCCTGGCACCACTTCACGATGTGGTCCGGCTCGGTCCATAATTTCCACACTTTGTCCATCGGGCTGTTGATTGTTGTTTCGACAGTTATGGTATTCATTTTTTTGCGTAATTGATCATCCATTGGACGCCAAACTTATCAAAAAAGGATCCGAAATATGCTCCCCAGAACATGTCTGCCATTCCCATTTCTATCTTGCCGCCAGCGGAGAGTGCAGCAAACAATCTGTCCGCCTCACTTTTTGAATCGACATCAAGGGAGATATAGACATTGTTGCCTTTATTTATCGTAAATCCCATCGATTCAGGTGCATCGGTTCCCATGAGGGAATGGACGCCGCCTAATATCGGGAGCTCTACATGCATCATGCCATTTTTATCCTCGGGCTTCATCTTATCCGCTCCGGGCAGATTGGGGACTTCGGAAAACCGTTGGAAGTTGGTGAATTCACCTCCGAATACTGATTTATAAAAGAGAAACGCTTTTTCCGTTTCGTTGTTGAAGTTGAGATAGGTCGCAACCTTTGCCATAGTTCGTGATAGTGAACTGGTAATTGCTTGCAAAATGCAAGTAAAACTACTATAGTTAATTCCTGATTTAATGTCAATAGTTAAAAAAATGAAACAACAAAAAAGGTCCAACTGTCCGGTCAATTACGCTCTTGAAACATTCGGCGACACCTGGTCGCTGCTTATCATCCGCGATATCGTGTTTTGGGGGAAAAGGACATTCACGGAATTTGCCGCGTCAAAAGAGGGGATTGCAACAAACATACTGGCAACAAGACTTGCATATCTGGTCGACAAGGAAGTGTTGGAGAAGAAAGAAAACACGAAGGACAAAAGGAAAAGCATCTATACCCTTACCGAAAAAGGACTGGGGCTTATCCCGATGATGCTTGAGATGTCGGGATGGGCAAGCCTCCATGATCCTGATACGATAGCTCCCAAGAAATTCATAGAATATATTTTCGAAAACAGGAATAAGATGTTCACTCTCATAACAGACGCGGTCCGTAAGGGTGGTTCTTTGTTTGCCGGTACCGACTGCGTGATGAATACAATTAAGATAAAGTAAGCTTAGATTCTTCCAGCACATGAAGCGCTGCCAAGCCAAGTGTGCGGATTGCCGTCCCAACACCATCCCAGGTTCGGCTCTTTCTTGGCATTTATCCAAATTGCAGGAACCCGTTGGTCCCCTTTGTGGCGCGAGGCAAGAAGCGAGAAACAATTGTTCTTCATGAGAAACTCAGGATAGTGTGTCAGTATCGCGACACCTTCATCAATCGTAAGAGGTGACCTATTCTGTGCCGTAATCGTGCCAAGTGCGTCATTCGGGCGTACATTCAATGTCGCCTTTCCGCGGTCGATATCGGTAATGAGATACA
Organism: Microgenomates group bacterium; assembly: GCA_049304055.1. Taxonomy (GTDB): domain Bacteria; phylum Patescibacteriota; class Microgenomatia; order UBA1406; family GWC2-37-13; genus JAKBEU01. The sequence continues at coordinate 53,322 of JBAQNT010000001.1, read as the reverse complement.
CCTGTGTATCGGGAATTGTGACTCCTTCGCTTATGCCAAACGAGGAAGGAGTGTGGGGAAACAGTTTGATGATTCCCTGTTTGCTTTCGCGAACGACAAGCGACATCATGTTGTCTGTCGGGACAAGACTGCTTTTGACGACGATGACAAACGGAAGAGTGCCTTTTTCCATATCCACCTCAGGAAGGGTGAGCCCGTCAAGTTTCGCTTTCAATGGCTCAAGTAGTTTGATGAATTCATCATCCATCATCCCTGCGATTGTCGCGTATCCGTTGAGGATGAGGGTGTCTTGCTGTGTCTTGAATTCGGTAAGTAAGTCCATAGGGATTAGAGATGAATCTGATAATAGTAAAGGAGGAATACGATACCATGCAGGGGCGCTGTTATCAAGCCGGGAACATATGCCTTCTTGGTTGCCGCCCAAATGATATGCTGCACGCTGTTGGCAAACATGAGGGGGAGAAACAGCATCTGCAGGTTTTGGCGATAGGGAAAGCTGGGGAATAGATAGACTGCTATCCAAAATCCTTCAAACAATATCTCGAAAGTCAGGAACGCATTGAAAGACCACTTGAACACATACCACTTTTTGTGGAAACCGGTGATCAGCTCTTCCACCGCGTGGACTATCTGTACGAGAAGAGAAAGGAAAAAGAATTGTTCAAGAAGCGGCATGAATCAATGATAACAAATTTTTATATTACCCGACTAAAGGAATAGTCGCTACTGGTTCCCAGTCTTTCGGCTCTGACTTTTCCGCGACCGGAACAATGACTATGCTGTCAGCGACAAATGAAGTGTTTTGCAGTTTTATTTTTGCTGCAATTTCCTCTCTCATTTTCATATCATGATCTCCATACATCAGACTTATGTGTGGCATGAAGACATTGTTTTCGATACCGAGCGCCTTCTTCAAGTTAAGGTTGAACTGCATCAACTGTGCTGTTGAGTTCACCCTTACCAACACTGATTGATAGTAGGTTGTACTGAAGGAGACTGGTCCGAGAGATAAACTTAATTTCTTCGTGTTTTTTGCGACTGCCTCGACAGCTTTTCGGATATCATCAAGCTCGCATTCAGTGCTTCCAAGCAGTGTCATGTGGGGTTTGAAGACGGGACCTTTATATTCTGCAGACAGATTACTGATGATCTTATTCAGCTCATCGAACGCTGGTTGGGGAGGAATAATCCAGGCGCAATATTTCATATGTGTCATTGTATGTAAGTGCTTGGAGCGGGTAAAGGGAATTGAACCCTCTTCTCATCCTTGGGAAGGATGCATACTACCGGTGTACTATACCCGCTATCGAAAATATTATACCATCAGGTCAGACGATATATCCTTGGGAATAGATATAACAACGATTATGGATTCAGAATCAATAATACAGCTGTATTTGACAATACTATTCTATAGTACTAGCATATTGACATGGATTATCTGGATACTCCACAAGCTAGGTTTGAAGAGAGACTAAGAAATTTATTAAAACTATTAGGATTTGAACGAATTGGGGGTGGATTGACTGATAAAATAGGCAATAATCAAATTGATGTATATGGTAAAAGCGAAGGAAAAATGGTAATAATTGAATGTACTACCCAAAAAAAGAACCTTCGCTCCAAACTTGAAGAGTTTAAGGGTAAAATACCCACAATAAGAAGGGGAATCCCCGAACTTGAGCATTACAGAGAACTTAATAAAAAAAACAAGCTTGCATTTATATTTGCTTCAAAATATTCTGATATCCGCACATATGAAAACTTGGCAAAAAATGATCCACAAGTTTTTATTTTTGACAGCAATAAAATCTCTTATTATGAAAAAATTGCAAAAGCAATTCCTATAAGAGCCAAATATGATTTTTTAACGGATATTGGTTTTTCCATCGACAATGATCAATCGATAATAGTTCCCGCATTTAAGATTCAACATGAAAATTATCAAATGTATAATTTCTTCATTTCTCCCGATGACCTAATTAAAATCGCGTATGTTGCTCGACGTGAATCTCTTGGAACAGATTACTATCAGAGAATGATAGAGGTAGGGCGTTTAAAAAAAATTACTGAATTCCTCGATAAAGGTGGAATATTTCCAAATAATATAGTTGTAGGCATTAATGGTTCTATTAATTTTCATAAGATCACTCAGGAGTTAAATATCAGTCAAAAAATGCAAATGCCCAAATGGGTTGAGATCGGACTTCTTGAGCTTCCAAAACAATACGATGGTTGTTGGATTATTGACGGGCAACATAGACTTTTTTCTTTTACAAAAAAGGGGATGGCTCAAAAGTTGGCAGTGTTAGCATTTGATAATCTCAGTCTAAATAAGCAAACTGAATTTTTTGTATCCATAAATAAAAATGCTAAACCTATTAATCCAAATTTATTATGGGATTTAGAGGGCGATCTAAGACCAACAAGCGAAGAGGGAATTATTTCAAACATTGTCAAACAACTTAACAACGAACCTCCGTTCAAAGGAGAAATTTCTATACCTTCTGTAAATAAATCAAAAAAATGTCCAATTTCGATTCAATCCTTTTGTAATTCAGTTCAAAGAAGTCACTTAGCTCGGCACGAAATAAAAAGCGGATTAGGAAAACTGATTTTAAAAAATCCTTATTTCAATAATGACCATAAAGTTTTCATTATCAACTTAAAGAATGCCTTAAGTTTTTATTTTGAATGTATATCTAACTGTGTTGGAACAAATAAAGATCACCTTAAGGATTTTATTATTGATAATTCGGGAGTTAACGTCTTTGTTGAATTATTCAAAATAACTCTTTGCAGGGTGCAAAGAAAATTAAATGAAAAGGATATTGAAAAGTATGCTTTACCAATAATCGCTTATCTTGAAACTAAGCATGTAAGTGAGATAAAGGCATATGTTAGAAAGTCATCTACAAGTAGTTCGGGAAGGAGAGAGGTTTTAATTGAATTTTTGAAATTATTAGTTGATGTTGATTCAGATATTAAACAATACATTGGAGAAGATCAAAACTTAACTGCCAAATTAATTGATCTTGAAAGCAACCTTAGAAGACTGGTTAAAATTGGGTTAATTAAACAAAAGGTAGAAATTAAAGATATAAAAAGAAGATTTCCTCACATCATTCAGGATATTGAATCCAGACTGCATAGGGAGATAAACTCAATTGAAGATGTTGGAGATGAATTTGTATTGGGTCATTCTAAGGACATAATTCTAGATTTTTGGACTACTATTTTTAGATCATACTTTATTAAAAAACAAGGAATAGTTGAGTGTCCAGACCAATTTCCAACTGATGAAATGTTTAAGGCTACTCTTGCATTTGCCATAACTTATAGAAATAAACTACTTCACGACAAAATGGGAGATTATACAAAAGATGATGAAACAAATGTGGAAAAATTTGCAGTTAGAATATCAAAAATTTTAGATTACTATCTGAAGCAATCGTCTCCGAGTAATAGCTAAAATTAAGATAATTGAGAACAATTTTGTTTATGGAACGAGGAGTTTCTGTCCTTCTTCCACATTGTATGGGTAAGGGATGCGGTTGGCGTCGATGAGCTTGCTCATCTGGTTGCCGTCACCATATATCTTTTCTGCTATTTGCCACAGGTATTCTCCAGGCAATACGACATACTCGGTTATTTTTTCGGTCTTTGCTGCTTTTTCCGTTATCTCGCCCACGGTCTGTTCTTTGGGTTTTATAGATGGGATGATGAGGATTTGGTTTTCCAGGAGGTCGTAAGGTTCGCTCAGCTTGTTGGCCTTTGCGATGTCTTCCATGTTGTAGCCCGATCCGTACATTTTCTCGGCAATCCCCCACAGGTCATCTCCCGCTTTTACCGTATAAGTCTTGATGTCAACGAAGTTCATGTTCTTTGTCTCTTTTGGTTCGCGCACCTTGGCGGTATCCACTTTTATGCCGATGGTTTTCAAAATCATGACGGAAGAGAAGACAACGACAGCGACACCGATGAGGAATGAGGGGAGTTTCGCTTTCATCAGGATGAGGATAGCGTGTTGGTAATCGGTCGTGAAAGGGGAATTGTATTTCATTGATATAGAGCTTTGCAACTGCTCGTATACTAACATAGTCGACAACAAAAATCAAAATGTAAATAGCACATGCTATAATGAAAGGGTGAAGTGTTTGTTACTAATTCATATTTCAATCTTATGATGAGTACAGGATTCATATTAATCGGACTTGCAGTGTTACTTGCCATGTACCTTATTGGTACCTATAACGGCTTCATTATCCTCAAAACCAGGATCCAAGAAGCGCTTTCTGGCATCGATGTACAGTTGAAAAGAAGAGCTGACCTTATCCCAAACCTTGTCGAAACGGTCAAGGGATACGCAAAGCATGAAAAGGAAGTGTTCGAAAACGTGACGAAAGCACGAAGCTCCCTCATGAAGGCAGATACGTTGACAGAAAAAGCTGATGCCAACAACATGTTAAGTGGCGCTTTGAAGTCACTCTTTGCAGTAGCTGAGGCATACCCAGAACTCAAGGCAAACACCAACTTCCAAGATCTCCAAAGACAACTTGAGGATACGGAAGACAAGGTGGCCTATTCCAGACAGTTCTACAACAGCAACGTCCTTGAATTCAACAGTAAAGTACAGTTATTTCCTGGCAACATAATTGCAGGAATGTTCGGATTCAAAGTGGCAGAGTTTTTCGCAGCAACTGAAGAAGAAAGAAAAAAGGTTGAGGTAAAGTTCTAAATTAGAACCACAACCAGTAATGACCATCTATTCTCAGATTTCATCGAATAAGCAGAAGACGTTCTTTATATTCGCCTTATTCATCGCACTTTTCACGGGATTTTTCTATCTCGTGGGATTGTATTACGGCGATCAAAACAGCTATCTGACTCTTGGCATCATCATCTCCGTCTCTACATCGGTATTCAGCTATTTCTTCTCGGATGCGCTTGTCCTGCGCTCAGTCGGCGCTGTTCCCGCAACCAAGGAAGAACACTTTGATTTCTATACGGCTGGTGAAAACATGGCTCTTGCCGCAGGTATTCCGATGCCGAAGCTCTATGTGGTGAATGATGCTAGTCCTAACGCGTTCGCAACGGGACGAGACCCCAAGCATGCAGTAGTCTGCGCGACTACGGGACTGTTAGGAATGATGAATCGAGCGGAGCTTGAGGGAGTTGTCGCACATGAACTTTCCCACATAAAGAATTACGATATGTTGGTTATGACCGTTGTCGCAGTCCTTGTCGGGACACTTTCTCTTGTTGCCGACTGGATTTTGCGCGGCATGTGGCTTGGCGGTGGACGCAGCCGGGACAATGACCGCAATGAATCCCGCAATCCATTGCTTTTTGCTCTCTTGATAGTCGCTCTTATCCTTGCTCCCCTTACCGCAACACTCATCCAACTGGCAATTTCCAGAAAGCGCGAATACTTGGCAGATGCCGATGGAGCGCTCCTTACGCGCCGACCAGACGGGCTGGCAAGCGCCCTTGAAAAAATAGCGACCTATCCGCTCGGGATGAAGCGCGCAACGACCGCAACTGCACATCTATTCATCAGTAATCCGTTCAAGAAGGGGAAAAAAGGGGATTGGCTCGTGGGACTGTTTAGCACCCATCCGCCGGTTGATGAACGGATACGGATTTTGAGACAAATGTAACGGTTAAATTAAAAATTAAGGTTGTCTTGTGTTTCACATAGCTTTGTTTTTGGCAAAACTTGTCGACTGGCTTATCCGCATCCTCAATTTGGGTGCAGGATCCACATGGCCTGGCGAAGTAGCGCTTCGTATCGACCCTCTCTTTGTCCGTCATATGACGGCGCGAATCTCACTCCATTACATCCTGATAGTCGGTACAAACGGCAAGACGACAACAGCGGCACTTATCGCACATGGACTGAAGAAAATGAATAAAAAAACAGTGAGAAATCCTGAAGGCGCCAATCTCCTGAACGGCGTTGCATCAACCCTCGTGAAAAACAGTTCATTTAGAGGTACGGTTATCGCCGATTACGCGATTTTCGAACTCGATGAAAATGCATTTTCGCAAGTGATCGCGCAAGTACAAAATCCTGACGCCGTCCTTTTCCTCAATCTATTCCGTGATCAGCTCGACAGATATGGGGAAGTCCATACGATTGCGACACGTTGGCAACAGGCACTTGCAACACTCACTGATAGCAAAACAACACTTATCATCAATGGCGATGACCCTCGCCTTGTCTATATGGGCAAACGGACATCCCTTCCGACAGTCTTTTTCGGAGCGGCAAAGGAAGATAAGACTCCCAAAGAGGTCCCCCATGACGTTGACTCAGTACACTGTCCTGCGTGCGGCAGCAAACTTATCTATTTCGCGATGAGCTATTCACATCTTGGGGACTATGCCTGCAGACAGTGCGGATTTTCAGCTCCCGAACGATGGACCGATGCTGTCGCTCCCGTTGCGGGACTTGTGGGAATGTATAACAGATACAATATCCGCGCGGCCATAAGTGCACTTCAGGTCATGTACAAAATTGATTACAACGAAGCCCGCGCACTGCTTGATGGATTCGCTCCGGCGTTTGGCCGACAGGAAAGCATAACGGCGCTCGGCGTCAAATGGCTTATCATCCTTTCCAAAAATCCTGCAGGATTCAACCAGTCTATTGCGGCACTGGGCGAAATACTTAACGGTGAAAAAACAGATGTCGCCATCATCCTGAACGATCGGATTCCGGACGGAACTGATGTCTCGTGGATCTGGGATGTGGAGTTTGAAAAAGTATATCAGCATGCGAAAACAGTCATGGTGAGCGGCGACAGGACGTATGATATGGCTATCCGCATGGAAACGGCAGATGATATACAAAAAGAAAACAAGGCGACATTATCTGCAGAACCGAACCTGAAAAAGGCACTCTTCTCACTTGCCAAAAACCATGCGGGGGAGTCGCCTATCGTTGTCTTGGCGACATATACGGGGATGCTTGAAGTGAGAAAACAACTGAAAGGAAAGGCATTATTATGAACAGTAAAATGAACACACCATTCACAATTACCATCGGTTGGCTGTACCCAGAGCTCATGAGTACTTATGGAGACCGCGGTAACATCCTCTATTTCAGAAAACGATGCCAGAGGTATGGGATACAGACTGAAGTGGTCGCCATCAATCCGTCTTTCAATGCAGAGGGGTTTAGCGAGATTGATTTCATATTTGGAGGAGGAAGCCAGGACACTGAGCAGGAGATAGTGATGCGGGACCTGAAGGGCAGAAAAGCCGAGGAGATGAAAGCGCGCATAGAAAACAATATTCCCGCCTTATTCGTCTGCGGATCGCCGCAACTCATGGGAAAGTCATACGAACCGGGAGTCGGAAACACTATCGAGGGATTAGGGATATTTGACATGACGTCCATCCATCCGGGCCCGAAAGTGCCGCGGTGTATCGGCAACACGGTCGGCGAGGTCTTGATGGAAAACATAGGACTTCCTCTTGAGGACAAAAGAATAGTAGGATTTGAAAATCATGGAGGGCGTTCCTATTTGGGCAAAGATGCCAAACCGTTTGCCAAAGTCCTGAAAGGCTATGGAAACAACGGCAAGGATGGATACGAAGGAGTGGTCTATAAAAATGCCATAGGCTGTTATTATCACGGTCCCTTTTTCCCCAAAAATCCTGCACTTGCGGACTTTTTCATCAGGAAAATAATCAAGGTCAAATATGACGAGAAGATTGAGCTTCCGAAACTGGGTGATGTTTACGAGACAAAAGCACGCCTCACGCTCTTCAAGCGTTGGAACATAATCACGATGGAATAGTGAAACATGTTTTCGTATAATCTTCTTCATGAGTACCAAACCAATTTCCAAAGACGAGGTGTTACACCTTGCCAAACTAGCGGGCCTCACCCTTACCGAGGAAGAAATTGAAAAATATGCTTCCCAATTCGGCCAAACACTTGACTACGTACAAAACCTCAACGAGTTGAATACAGAGGGAGTGCAACCCACCAATTCAGTCGTCAATTTATCAAACGTCACCTTTGATGACGGTACGCCCAATGACCGCAAACTGACACATGACGAAGCATTCCAGAACGGTAAGAACGTCAAGGAAAACGCCTTCGTCGTCGGACGGATCATGTAATGATTTATCACAAACACTTATGTTACTTGGAAAAACAATCACGGAGATAAAAGAACTCCTATCAACCAAAAAGATTACGAAAGAGGAAGTATTTTCATTCTTCCAATCACGGATAGAAAAATACAATCCTGAAATCAATGCATATCTCACCCTGCAAAAGAAGGCTGAGAATACAGTGTTGGACGGAGCCCTGTCGGGTATCCCTTTGGCGATAAAGGACAACTTCTGTACCAAAGGAGTACGCACCACGGCATCAGCCAAAGTGCTTGATAATTTCATACCGCCCTATGAATCAACAGTCACTTCCCGCCTCAAAGCGGCAGGATATGAACTGTTGGGAAAGACGAATATGGATGCATGGGCACATGGTTCATCAACTGAAACATCGGATTATGGAGCGACAAAAAATCCTTGGGATACGTCCCGTAGTCCGGGAGGTTCATCAGGCGGCACTGCCGCTGCGGTGAGTGCATACCTTGCGCCAGCCGGTATCGGAAGCGAGACAGCAGGATCCATCCGTCAGCCAGCTTCTTGGAGCGGAGTCGTGGGTCTAAAGCCTACCTATGGACGTGTATCTCGCTATGGCGTCATTGCAATGGGATCCTCACTTGATTGTCCAGGACCGTTGACACTCTCGGTTGAAGATGCTGCCCTTATTTTCCAGACAATCGCAGGACAGGACAAATATGATGCGACAAGCGCACCGACTCCGACTGAAGATTACGGAAAACTGATGAAAGAAAGAAAGTCATACACGATTGGAATTGCTGAGGAATATTTCGAAGGACTGGACGAGGATGTAAGGAAAGCCCTTGAAGAATCCATACGAATTTTCGAAAAGATGGGATTCAAGACAAAAAAAATCTCTCTCCTGTCTCCACAATATTCCATTTCCGTGTACACGATAATCCAGCGAGCGGAGGTCATGTCAAATCTCTCCCGTTATGATGGTATTCGATATGGAAACCCCCGCACGTTCTTCGGAAGCGAAGCGAAACGACGTGGGATGCTCGGGACTTATACATTGTCTTATGGATATTACGATGCGTTCTTCAAGAAAGCGCAGAAAGTGCGCACCCTCATCATCGAGGACTTCAAGAAAGCGTTCAAGGACGTTGACTTTATCATCGGGACACCAAGCCCGATAACGGCGTTGAAGCTTGGGGAATTCGAAAAATATCCGTTCTTCGGAGAGCTCATGGACAAGTTCAATGAGCCAGGAGCGATGGCGGGAATTCCTGGGATCAGTCTGCCAAGCGGTCTGGACCGCAATGGACTGCCGATGAGTATCCATCTCATGGCGAACTATTTCCGTGAAGCGGATTTACTCAATGCTTCCTATCAATTCGAAAAGGAGACGGATTTCATGGGAGTGATTAAGAAGGGAATTATGAATTTGAAATAACATATATGAACAATTACATTCCAGTCATCGGACTTGAGATACACGTCGAGTTGAAGACGAAGTCGGGCATGTTTTGCCAGTGCGCAAACGGCCTTGAGGATGCACCATCAAACAGCCAGGTATGTCCTGTCTGCCTTGGTCTTCCCGGTGCACTTCCCGTCCCAAACAAGAAAGCAATAGAGTGGACAGTGAAAATAGGAAAAGCCCTGAACTGCGCCATCAGCCGACACACCAAATTTGACCGCAAACATTATTCGTATCCTGATTTGGCAAAGGGATATCAGATTTCCCAGTATGATGAGCCTATCGCAAAGACCGGCTACTTGGAGTTCGGGCCCAACCATGGAACGTACAAAAATGAAGCGAAAAAGTTCCGTATCCATCGGGTACATCTGGAAGAGGACACAGGAAAGCTCATCCATAAGAATGATGAAACACGGATTGATTTCAACCGTTCAGGTGTCCCGCTTGTCGAAATAGTCACTGAGCCGGATTTCACATCCTCCTCCGACGTGAAGATGTTTTTGGAGGAATTACATGCCATCATCCGTTACCTTGACGTGTCGGATGCGGACCTTGAAAAAGGGACGATGCGCATGGAGCCGAATATCTCAGTGAAACCTGTCGGAGTAGAAGGGTTGCCCAAATATAAAGTAGAGGTGAAGAACATCAACTCATTCAACTTCGTGAAACGGGCTATTGATTTTGAAGTCGCTCGCCACATCGAAATGCTTGAAAGTGGTAAGACTCCTGCACAAGAAACACGAGGATGGGACAGCGAAAAAGGGATAACCTATTCACAGCGCACCAAGGAAGAAGCACATGATTACCGCTATTTCCCTGAGCCTGATATTCCTCCTTTTATCTTGGAGGATGAGTATATAAGGAAGATAGCCGACACTATTCCCGAGCTTCCCAAAGCGAAGCTTGATAGGTTCATAGGCGAACTGCATCTGAAGGAATTGGATGCATACATAATCACCCGAGACAGACAACTTGCCGATTATTTCGAATCGGTCCTTGCGATAATTAAAAAAGAAAACAAGGAACTGGGAATCGAACAGAAAGTCGCAAGTGCCATCAACAACAAACGTATTTCGTCCACACAAAGCGCAGAGGAATCGGCCAAGAAATATATCGAACTGACAAAGCCTGTGGCGACCGATACGGGACTCTTGACGGAGTCAGTGAAAAAGGTCGTTACGGCTAATGAGAAAGCAGTCAATGAATATAAAAGCGGCAAAACGACGGTCATCATGTTCCTTGTCGGCCAGGTCATGAAAGAGATGAAAGGCAAGGCAGATGCAAGCACTGTCCGCAAAGCACTTGAGGCAGCACTTGTCTAAAAAAAAGGATTTCTTGTATATCATCGGTACTATCAGTATGATGAATAAATGGGTGATACTCCTGAGGTCGTACAGAAAGAAATCGATATAGACATTCCTCTTATCGTACTAGTTCTCCTTTTTGTGCTCCTTACTTTTTTTCCGCTCTATAAACAGCATGGGAGCGCCCTTAAATTGAAGATGCAAAGACTGCTTAACAGGAACTCGCACGTAGTCATCCTATCGACATACGGTCCATCCGTTGAAGGCTCACCCTTTTATGAAGCATATGTAAAAAAGGCGGTCCGCTACATGATGGATCCTACAAATAAAGTCAATGAACTTATAATCGTCGGCGGATATACGGTGGACCCTGACAGATCCCAATCCCAAGCGGTCCTTGACTACATGATGCAGAAGTATCCTGAGTTTGAAATGTCAAAGATCCCCGTTACATTAGATGAATGTGGGATAACCACGTGGCAGAACATAAGAAATACACAGATTCTCATGAATAAAAATGCCATCAAAGCAAAAAACATAACTATTTTTGCAGAAACCTCCCGTGAAAAGAAGATTGCCTTTTTTGCAAACAGTACATTTCATTGGGATGCGCCTGCGATAATCAATACAAAGAAGGTCCTAAGCGAAATCAATCCTCTTATCTCCGCTTCTCAAGAAGCGCAACTTAACGCATTTTCATCAAACACCGCTGAATGGGCACGGTTTGCGATAGTAAAGGATACCTATTTGATAGATAAGGATATACGGATAATTAGCGAGCCGTCCGGCCTTCCCCAACAGTTTGTTGATGCGGAGTACGCGAAGCTATTTGAAGAAATCAAAGAATTTTATGACTCAACCTATGCAAGCAAGGCGATAAAAGCCCAACTTGATGAATGGACGAAAATCGCAGGGTTTGACACTGCAGAAAACCTTGTGCAAAAGGGGTGTACAGAATATAAGCAATATCTGAATAAATAATAAACGGGGGATGTAGTTGTATCTCCGAAGCTCACTTTATATACTAAGAACAATAATATGGCCTTTACACATCTGCATGTCCACACAGAATATTCACTCCTTGATGGAATGTGCCGAATTGGCGAAGTGCTGCAAAAGGCAAAAGACCTTGGCATGACCTCCCTTGCCATTACCGATCATGGAGCGCTCTACGGCGCATTCAAGTTCTACATCAAAGCAAAAGACCTCGGGATAAAACCGATAATAGGAGCCGAGGTCTATAAGGCAAAACATTCCCGACTCGACAAGGATTCTGTCGAAGACAAAGACCGATATCATCTCGTCCTTCTTGCCAAAAACCATGTCGGATACCAAAACCTCATGCGAATGGTAAGCGCAGCCCATCTTGAAGGAATGTACTACAAGCCACGGGTCGACTTTGAACTGCTTGAAAAATATGGAGAAGGATTGATAGCGCTGTCCGGTTGTTTGGGAGGAGAGTTGTCCCAACTTCTGAACGAAGGCCAACACACCGCAGCTGAGGAAGCATTGAAAAAATATCTCGCTATCTTCAAGGATGATTTTTACATCGAACTGCAGCGACATCCGAATATGCCCGACCTGGACCGCGTAAATGACGATCTCGTCAAGCTGAGCCGCAAATACGGAGTGCCGCTTGTCGCCACAAACGATATCCACTACATAAACGAAGGGGATGCCTATGCACAGGAAGTCCTTTTGTGTATCCAGACGCAGCGCACTATCTTTGAAAAGAACAGGCCAATGAGCATGATCGACGTTCCTGATTACTACTTCAAGACTGAAGAACAGATGCGCGCGGCTTTTTCCGATTTGCCTGAAGCAATTGAAAACACGAATAAGATAGCCGACAAATGCAACCTGGACATGCCGTATGGAAAATGGGTGTTGCCGAAATATGACACTCCAGATAATCTGACGCCAGAACAATATCTGCGCCAACTCACCTATGAACGGAAAGGCAGAGTCACAGATTTTACGCCTGAAGAGACCTTGAAGCGCCTTGACTATGAGCTTGAAATCATCAATACAAAAGGATACGCAACATACTTTCTTATCGTCCAAGACTTCGTCAACTGGGCAAAAACTCACGGTGTTGGAGTAGGCCCGGGACGCGGATCAGTCGCTGGATCGCTTGTCGCTTATGTGCTTCGCATCACTGACATCAATCCGCTTGAGCATAATCTGCCGTTTGAACGCTTCCTGAATCCTGAGCGTCCGACGCCTCCTGATATTGATATCGACTTTGCTGACGTCCAACGCGATGAAGTATTGGCTTACGTCACCAACAAATACGGTAAAGAAAAGGTAGCTCAAATCATCACCTTCGGGACCATGGAAGCACGCCTCGTTGTGCGCGACGTAGGACGGGCTCTGGGTATGTCCTATGCCCAAGGTGACAGGTTAGCCAAGATGATTCCGCAAGGAAAGCAAGGGTTCCAACTGAAGCTTGCCCAAGCGCTTATCGAAGCTCCTCCTTTGAAATATGCCTATGATAATGAGCCGGAAACTAAACGGCTTATCGATGTGGCACAGCGACTGGAAAGCCTTCCTCGTCATTCATCGGTGCACGCGGCCGGCGTCATCATAGCAGCAGATGACTTGACGAACTTCGTGCCCATCCAAACAGAATCAAAATTGGGTAGGGTCATCACTCAGTACGACATGTACTGTCTGGACCTGAACGCAGTCCAGAACAATAAAGCGGTTGGACTTTTGAAGGTGGACTTTCTGGGACTGCGCAATTTGACCATCCTTGACAAATCAATCCGTCTTGCACAAAAAACCACTGGAGCAAAGATTGATATCCACGACATCCGCATGGACGACAAAAAGACATATGACCTTATTTCCGAAGGAAATACCATCGGTGTATTCCAACTGGAATCTGCGGGCATGAGGCGCCTGGCCAAAGACCTGAAACCCAATAAAATGAGCGATATTACCGCTATGGTGGCGCTCTACCGACCAGGTCCGATGGATCTTATCCCGTCCTTCATCGCAGGAAAGAACAACCCCCGCACCATCAAATATCTCCATCCTGACCTAAAAAAGATAATGGGCGAAACATACGGTGTCTTGGTCTATCAGGAGCAGGTCATGGAAATCGCACATATCTTGGCCGGGTACTCGATGAGTGAAGCAGACAATCTGCGCATGGCCATGGGTAAGAAAAAGAAATCCCTCATGGACATGGAGCACAAGAAGTTCGTCGAAGGATGTGTCAAACATGGCTATACGAAAACGATGGCAGAGAAGATATTCGAGTTCATGGAAAAGTTTGCCGCATACGGATTCAACAAGCCGCATTCCGCGTCATACGGACTTATTGCCTATTGGACAGGATATATGAAGGCCAACTTTCCTGTCGAATATATGACAGCTCTTCTGACGGCCGAACTTCAGGGAGTTGCCGGTCCCATGAGAGAGATAAAGATGGCACAGGCCATTGAAGAATGTCGGCGTATGGAAATACCCGTCCTTCCTCCTGACATCAACAAATCAGACAGTGACTTCACGATTGAAGGCAAAAGCATCCGATTTGGACTTTCAGCCATCAAGAACGTCGGAAGTGCGGCTATCGACTCCATAATCGAAGCCCGAGCGCAAGAGCCATTCAATGGATTGAAGGACTTCCTCATCAAGGTCGAACTGCGCAAGGTGAACAAGAAGACGGTAGAGAGTCTCGTCAAATCAGGTGCATTTGGAGCGTTCGGCAACTGCGCGACACTCCTTAAGGCATATCCTGAGATGGTGAAAGATATCACCGAGTCCAAAGACAGTGAGTCCAAAGGGCAGTTCGGGCTGTTTGCGGAGCACGCAGAAAAAAAGAAAGTCGTCGATACGTTCGAGACAATCCCGGACTTTTCTGAAGATGAGCTTTCCATGATGGAAAAAGAAGTCATCGGATTTCTCATCAGCAAAAATCCACTTGCACGTTTTGCGGCACTTATCCAGGAAAAAGCATCAAAAAAGATAGGGGAGGTCGGCAAAGGGGATGACAAGAAAACGGCGGTATTGGTGGGGGTCATCAGCGGCAAAAAAATCATCAGGACAAAAAAAGACAATAAGGAAATGGCCTTCATTACGATGTACGACGATACAGGCACGATTGAGGGGGTATTTTTTCCCAAAACGTTCGAGAAATTGAAGACGATTATCGCGGTAAATCAAGTCATTCTGGCAAAAGGAACATTGGCCGAGCGGGACGACTCGATGAGCTTCCTTATCGACAATGCCGTTAAGTTGGGTTGACAAATTTTATAAATACATGGTAGAATATTCCCGGTCTCATATAAAGAAAGTATCTAGTTCGTTTGTCATAGAATCGTTTCACGAGCGAAAGAAAAAAAAAGCTCAGGAAACATTTCGGATGACAGACGTTTTGGATTTAGGGATGTACTTATTGGTTCCTCTGCTTTTCGGGTTGGGTCTGGGAATAGTACTAGATAACAAGCTTGAAATTAGACCTTTCGGTACCATTTTTGGATTGTTATTTGGTGCTATTGGTTCCTTTTTCAATTTACTAAAAATTGTTCGTCAATTTTCCCACAATGCCTGAAATTAGCATTAAAGCAGAAACACTTTTTTACATTGGCACCTTCGCCGTAAAAAACTCCATGGTCCTTTCCTCCCTTGTATTCCTCTTTTTCGTGTATTTGGGCGTTTCCTACTATACAGAATCAAAAAAAGACGAAAAATCAGGTCTGTATTACACCCTCAACATGATGCTGCGCAGCCTCTATGAGCTTTTCGAATCAATAGTCCATGACAAAATCAACGTATTTTTCCCTCTTCTTTCCGCTTTTTTCTTGTGGATCTTGATCCAAAACTGGAGCGGTCTTCTTCCTGGTGTCGGAAGCATCATGGTCAAAGTTCCAGCAGCGATAGTCCACGGCACCATATTCGACGAAGCACCACATACGACCAAAACAGAAGAGGTTGAAGCAGTCGGCGAGGAGACAGCGGTCCACGATGAAGCTGCTCAGGCCGTTGAGGTCGATTCACATGGAAATGCTGTGGTCGTTACAGACGAAGCCGCATCGGCAAACCCTGTTGAAGGAGAGGCTGCAGCAGTGAGCGAAGAATCAGGTCACGAGGAAATCATGTCCATTCCTCTGTTCCGCGGAAACAACGCTGACTTGAATGCCACATTGGCGCTTGCCATCATTTCTGTTGTGATGATCCAGTTCTACGGCATCCAATTCCTCGGGTTTAAGACCTATATCTCCAAATTCATCAACTTCAAGGATCCTATCTATTTCGTATTGGGAATCCTTGAGATCATTTCTGAGCTTTCAAAAGTCATATCATTTGCATTCCGTCTCTTCGGTAACGTATTTGCAGGAGAGGTCTTGTTGACTATCGTGGCCTTCTTGGTGCCTGTCTTGGCCTCATTCCCATTCGTCATCCTGGAAGTGTTCGTCGGATTTGTCCAGGCACTCGTGTTTTCCATGTTGACATCGGTATTCTTAAGTCTGTCAGTCAGCCACCATTAATCTAAAATAAGGAGTTTTTATATTATAAATTTGTATTTCGAAAAGGGGGTGTACCATATACTATGAACGCAGAATCCACAAAAATGATCGC
The DNA here is from genome assembly GCA_049304055.1 of Microgenomates group bacterium. GTDB lineage: Bacteria > Patescibacteriota > Microgenomatia > UBA1406 > GWC2-37-13 > JAKBEU01. The sequence continues at coordinate 36,864 of JBAQNT010000001.1, read as the reverse complement.
AATCGCGTTTATCATTGCCATCGGCACAATGATGCCAGCAATGTCAATCGGAAAGATTGCATCAAAATCAGTTGAAGCATTAGGACGCAACCCAGAAGCAGAATCATCCATTAGAACAGCTATGATTCTTGGTTTAGCATTCGCAGAAGCTATCGCTATTTACGCTCTTGTTGTTGCACTTATTCTCAAATTTACATAATTTGAGTATTGAATTATTATGGAAAATCTTGGAGTAGATATAAAATTATTAGTGGCTCAGCTCATCAATTTCGGTCTGTTCTTTTTCATCTATAAGAAGCTTATAGCAGGACCTTTCGTGGCTGTTATGAAAGCAGAACGGATGAAGGATGCAGAACGAAAAAGAATTCAGGAGGAAGCCCAGAAACAAAAGGAGATGCTCGCTCTTCAAGAAAAACAAGCTAAAGAAGAGATTCACAAGAAGACAGAAGAGAGCCTGAAAGCAGTACGACACGCAGCGGAAGTAGAGAAAGCAGCCCTTCTCAAGAAAGCACATGAAGAATCCAGTGAATTGGTCAAGAGAGCCTCAAAACAGATTGAAGAAGAGCGTCATCAGATGGAAAAACAGTACAAAGAATCATTAGCTAAAGTAAGCGTTATGACTGTTGAACATGTTCTCAAAGATTACCTCACAGAGGATATGCAGAAACAAGTTAATGCTAAAGTTCTTAGCAGTTTAGAAAAGAACTAATATCGTATGCGCCTTGATCCACATGTAAAAGAACGACTGAAAAAAACATTCACCGAAGAGCTTGTCGCTCAGAAGGAATTGGTTACCCTGTATTCGACATATAGCTTGTCGCCAAGCGAAATGAAGGATATCATGGTCCGTTTCCCTCAGTATGCAGCAAGAACGGTGGAAAATAAGGTTGACCCATCCCTGTTGGGTGGTGTAGTTATCAAATGCGGTTCCCAAGTCATCGATCTCTCGATACGCAACGCATTACATTTATTAAAAAAACAGCTCTATGAAAGCAATTGACCAATATCTCGAACAAATTGAGCGAGAAATTAAAAACAGTAAGCTCGACTATAAGACTGATGAGGTCGGTGTGGTTCAAGAGTTGCGTGATGGTGTTGCGTTGATTCAGGGATTGGACAAGGCCGGATTTGGTGAAGTCGTGGAATTTGCCAGTGGCGTAAAGGGCTACATTATTGACATGTTGGAGGATTCAGTCGGAGTCATTGTTCTTGGCGATTATTTGAAGATAAAATCAGGCGAACAGGTAAAAGCGCTTAACTATACGCTTTCAGTGCCAGTGAGCGAAAAGCTCATGGGACGTACGGTCGACCCAATGGGAATGCCAATCGATGGCGGAGATGCGCTCCCCACCGATACATGGAATCCTGTCGAAAAGATCGCACCATCTGTCGTGTATAGAAAGCCAGTGAATGTTCCTATGCAAACGGGAATCAAATCAGTCGATGCACTCTTCCCAATCGGACGAGGGCAGCGTGAACTCATCATCGGTGACCGAGGCACGGGTAAATCCACAATCGCGCTTGATACCATCATCAATCAAAAGGGACAAGACGTCATTTGTATCTATTGTGGAATCGGCCAAAAGAATTCTAAAATTGCACTCGTGTCGGAATTATTGAAGAAGCAGGGAGCGATGGATTATTCAATCATCGTGAGCGCTTCGTCATCTGATCCTGCATCATTGCAGTATCTTGCTCCATACACAGCATGTGCAATCGCAGAATTTTTCATGGCAAAAGGAAAAGATGTATTGGTTGTATATGATGATTTGTCCAAACATGCATGGGCATATAGACAGGTATCCCTTATCCTTCGTAGACCAGCAGGTCGCGAGGCATACCCAGGAGATATTTTCTATCTGCACTCTCGTCTGCTTGAGAGAGCTTGCCGCCTTGAGGATTCCTCAGGTGGTGGTTCAATCACCGCACTTCCCGTCATTGAAACACTGGAAGGAGACGTGTCAGCATATATCCCGACAAACGTCATCTCAATCACCGATGGACAGATTTTCTTGGAAACAGATCTCTTTAACGCAGGTATCCGACCCGCCATCAACATCGGTATTTCAGTTTCCCGCGTAGGAGGAAATGCCCAGACAAAAGCAATGAAGCAGGTTGCCGGCAGACTGAAATTGGATCTTGCACAGTATCGTGAAATGGCAGCATTCTCACAGTTTGAAAGTGATCTTGATGAAGAGACAAAGAAACTCCTCAATCGTGGAGCGAAAGTCACCCAACTCATGAAACAGGACAAGAACAAACCATATAGATTAGGTGAGGAAATCATCGTCTTATGGGCAGCAAACAAGGGATACCTTGACGGTGTTCCTGCAACGAAGGTGAGTGATTTCGAAAACGAATTGGTGAAGGCAGTACGATTACAAGGTGAAAAGATAGTTCATTTGATTGAAAAGGAAAAAGCGCTTACGCCGCATATCGAGGAATTGCTCGCGCCGTTCGTTAAGCAAGTCGCAGATGGTTTTATTGAATGATGAACTCGTATGAATGTAAGACAAGTCCGCAAGAAAATTAAGTCAGTCGGGAACGTAAAGAAGATAACCCGTTCTATGCAACTGGTATCTGCCATCAAGATGAAAAAAAGCCAACAGGCAGCTCTTGAGGCACGACCCTACCAAGAACAGCTTGAACTTGTCATCAAGAAAGTCATGACCAAAGTTGATGCATTGAAAAGTCCACTTTTGGTGACGCATGCGCCGGAGACCGCACATGATTTGGTCATCGTGCTCACCGGAAACAAGGGACTTTGTGGATCATTCAATATCGACCTGTTCCGCTTTATAGCAAGCAACATCGACATAAAGGCGTGCAAGTTCATCACGATTGGTAAAAAGGGAGCGCAATTTTTATCAAAGACTGGGGGAGATATCCTGGCCGACTATTCACACTCAGCGCCACTGAACAATATCTCAGCGGTCATTACATTTGCACTCGAGTCGTTTTTAGAAGGTAAGTACAAGCGAGTATTTGTCCTGTACAACAAGTTCATCTCGACCCTAAAGACAGAAACGACACTTGTACAGCTTCTGCCATACAAGCTAGAGCTGGAACAGAAAAAGATAGAGGAACAGGAATATAAAGAGTACATCATCGAGCCTGACCCTATGACGATAATCGAGCACATCTTAAGGAGCTTTGTGGAGGAGAAGGTGCGTAACGCCGTCATCCAGTCTGAAGCAGGAGAACACTCTGCACGGATGATCGCGATGAAGAATGCGACAGACAATGCGAACGATGTCATCTATAACTTGACATTATTGGGAAACAAACTGAGACAGGAAAAAATCACGAATGAACTGTTGGATATGGTCACAGCCAAGGAATCGGTCGAGGCAGGGTAATAGGAGATTTTAAATTTCTATTTAATTTTAAAAATTAACTATAAATTTAAAATTTTAAATTAAAAATTTTTCGTTCACATATATGAGCATGATAAAAGGAATTATTTCAGCAGTCCGAGGAGTTGTCGTCGATGTTCAGTTTCCTGAAGATCATACACCAGGAATCTACGATGCACTTGTTTTGGAAGACAAGAAATTGGGCAAGATAATGTTTGAAGTAGAGGCTGTCCTTGAACCTGGACTCGTCCGCACAGTGGCCATGGGAAGCGTCTATGGACTGAGCCGCGGTATGGAAGTGGAAAATACGGGAAAGCCAATTGACGTTCCGGTAGGAGACGAAACGCTCGGACGTATCTTCAACGTCCTTGGTGAAGCGATTGATGAAGGGCCAGAGATCAAAACAAAAGAAAGAATGCCAATTCACCGCAGTGCTCCACCCCTTTCCGAACAAGCAGTCGAACAGGAAATATTCGAAACAGGTCTCAAGGTTATTGATCTTATCGCACCTTTCATTAAGGGAGGAAAAGTAGCTATCTTTGGAGGAGCAGGAGTCGGAAAAACAGTCACCATCCAAGAACTTATCCATAACGTGGCAAAAGAACATTCAGGAGTTTCAGTTTTCACCGGAGTGGGAGAGCGCACCCGTGAAGGAAACGATTTATGGAGAGAAATGAAAGACACAAAAGTCATCGACAAGACCGCACTCGTATTCGGACAGATGAATGAGTCTCCAGGAAATCGTCTGCGTGTCGCTCTCACCGGAGTCACCATGGCAGAGCATTTCCGTGACAAGAAAAACATGGATGTCCTTCTGTTCATCGACAACATCTTCCGTTTTGCGCAAGCAGGAAGTGAAGTGTCAGCCCTTCTTGGTCGTATCCCATCGGCGGTAGGTTATCAACCAACATTGGCTAGCGAAATGGCGTCCCTAGAAGAGAGAATTACCTCAACGAAAAAGGGATCAATCACCTCAATTCAAGCAGTGTACGTACCTGCTGACGATTATACCGATCCAGCTCCAGTCGCTACATTTTCTCATTTGGATGGATCTTTGAATCTTGAAAGATCACTTGCGGAGCAAGGACTCTTTCCCGCAATCGATCCATTATCCTCAAATTCTCGCGCACTTGACCCGGAAGTGGTTGGAGCTGAGCATTATCAGGTTGCACGAGACGTCGTGAAGACATTGCAGCGATATAAGGATCTTCAGGACATCATCGCCATTCTTGGAATGGAGGAACTTTCAGATACAGATAAGCTTGTCGTTTCAAGAGCCAGAAAAATGCAACGATTCCTTACCCAGCCAATGTCAGTCGCAGAACCGTTCACCGGTCGCCCAGGAAAATATGTTCCTATGAAAGAGACAGTACGTGGATTCAAGGAAATATTGGACGGCGTACATGATGATAAACCAGAAACAGCATTTTACATGGTGGGAACGATTGATGAAGTGAAGAAAAGTTGATGAGTTTGTCCATACACCAAATGTCAAAATTAAAACTGAAAATAATCACTCCAAAAAGCGTCGCTCTTGAAAAAGAGATAGACGGCGTGACACTTCCATCGTCTGAGGGGGAGATGACTATCCTTCCTCGACACATCAATCTGTTTGCGCTCCTTGAAGAAGGAATTGTCCATTATTGGGCAGGGGATGACAGTGAATATTTGGCAATCGGTGGAGGATACGTGGAAACAAACGGTGAGGAAGTATCGCTTCTTGTTTCCCGTGCATATGGACAGGAAGGAATTGACCAACAACAGACACAACTGGCCATGAAAGATGCAAAAGAACGCATGAAGTCAGCAAAAAGCGAGGATGCACGAAAGGAAATATCCTCACTCTTGCGTCGCTCGGCAATCGATGCCAAACTCCTCAAGAAAAAGAGAAGGAAGAGTATCTAACTATCCTAAAACTCTAAACTCTAAATATTAAACCCTAATCAAATGGGGCAAAATACTAAACTTTCAAACAATACACCCCTTCATTTAGCGCCTTTTCCGTTTAGGGTTTATGGTTTAGTGTTTAGGATTTAGCAGTATGCGATATTACCACATCTTCTGCTTATCTAGCCTGTATAATAAGACGTTATGGCATTGATAATAGTAGAATCTCCAACAAAAGCGCGCACCTTCAACCGCATCCTCAAGATGGACGGCAAGGGAGACCAATATTTCGTTATCGCTACTTTAGGACATATCCGCGACCTCCCTGGTAAGGAAATGGCAATTGATTTTGCCGATAAATATAGACCAAAATACGAATACATCGAAAAAAGAAAGAAGGTCATCGATCAACTGATTGCACTCAGCAAAGAACATGATGAGATAATCCTTGCGACCGACTTGGACCGCGAGGGAGAATCAATCTCTTATCATGCTGCTTATATCCTTGGCCTCATCAAGGAAAATTGGCCCAAGATAGAATTTGCAGATGTGACGAAAAAGATAAAACGCATCGTCTTCCATGAGATCACCGCATCAGCATTGAAGGAAGCGCTTGAACATCCAGCGGAACTCCGCATGGATTTAGTCAAGGCACAACAGGCCAGACGCATCCTTGACCGCATCGTGGGTTATGAACTGTCCCCTCTTCTGTGGAAAAAAACGGGGAAAAATTGGCTCTCGGCAGGTCGTGTGCAGACTGTGGGAGTCCGCCTTATCGTTGAACGCGAGAAGGAGCGAACCGCTTTCAAGCAAGAGCCATATGTATTGATGACAGGTCAGTTCACCCTTGAAGGCAACGAAGTGACGGCAAAACTGAAGAAAATAAAGGATGAACCAATAGAAATATCACAAACCGTCAAATTATATGCCGGCGAGTATACATTCACGAAGACTAGCGTCACCACAGAAACGCTTGAACAAACGAAAAAAGACCTTTTGGGGACAACCTATGCAGTGAAGGATATGAAAGAAACAGTCTCAAATAGATATCCGACACCTCCTTATACTACATCATCATTGCAACAGGATGCATTTTTCAAATGCGGATTTTCGTCACGTCAAGTGATGAGTCTTGCACAATCATTGTATGAAAAGGGATTTATCACCTATCACAGAACCGACTCATTCAACCTATCGACCCAGTTCGTCTTCCGTGCAAAAGACTATATCATCGAGAAGTTCGGTCCAGAATATGCCCTTGAAAAACCTCGCGGATACAGGACAAAGTCCCGTATGGCACAGGAAGCCCATGAGGCAATCCGTCCTACCAAATTAATTGAAGTCGACGATCTCACTAAAAAGAAAGAAACATTAACCGTAAATCACAAGAAACTATATAAGCTAATATTTGACCGCGCTGTTGCGACACAGATGAAGGAAGCGGAGCTGAAGACCATAACATTTGATTTGGTCTCTCCCCGAAATGACGTATTCGAAGCATCGACAACCAAAGTCATATTTGACGGGTATCTGAAGCTCATGGATACGATAAAACAGGAAAATAGGGAACTGAGAGCCGTCGTTGACGGGACTCCTGCCGAAATAAAGGATATCGAGTCGAAAGAACAACAGACTTCTCCTCCTCCACGCTATAACGAAGCGTCCCTTATCCGCACCATGGAAGAAGAAGGTATCGGTCGTCCATCAACCTATGCAGCGATTATCTCGCTCATCCAGGTAAAAGGGTATGTCGAAAAGGACGGTAGGTATTTCATCCCGACAGTCATCGGCACGGCCATTTCCGATTACCTGAGCCAGAATTTCTCACACATTTTCGAACTTGACTTTACTTCCGGAATGGAAGATAAGTTCGATGCTATCGCAGAAGGAAAAGAAGACATGATAGCGGTATTGGATTCCTTCTACAAACCTTTTGTAACCGAGCTTGATGTGAAGAAAAAAGAGGTAGGAATGATACAGATAAAGGAAGAAACGGCAGAGAAATGTCCTAAATGTGGAAAACCACTCATCATCCGTTTTTCTAAATTCGGTAAGTTCTATGCCTGCAGCGGATATCCCGATTGTAAATTCACGAAATCATTTCTCTTCACGGTAAAAAACAGAAAATGTCCAAAATGTGCAGGAGATATTGTGGTAAAATTTACGAAAACACGGAAGAAATTTTATGGGTGTGCCAATTATCCGACCTGTGATTTTTCGGCGTGGGCATTACAAAAAATACCTCAAACACAAGATGAAAAGAAACCATCCGCTTAAATATATATTCATTTCCGGAGGTGTCATTTCCGGAATCGGAAAAGGAATCACATCCGCGTCCATCTCCTACCTCCTTAAATCAGCAGGCTACAATGTCGTACCAATTAAATTCGAAAACTATCTTAATCTGGATGCAGGCACCATCAACCCAATAGAGCACGGCGATCCGTACTTATGTGAAGATGGGACTGAGGCGGATATGGATATCGGTACCTATGAGAAATTCCTTTCCCAGGAAATGGGAGCGGACAACTTCGTCACAATCGGAAAGATTTATAAGACGGTCATCGACCGAGAACGTCGATTTGAATATAACGGTGAAGACGTTGAAGCCATTCCTCATATAACGAACGAAATAACGGACAGAATAAACGCAGCTGCAAAAAAACATAATGCAGATATCATGATCATCGAACTGGGCGGCACAGCTGGCGAATACCAGAACGTATTCTATTATGAAGCATCCCGCATGTTGACGCTCCAGAAACCAAACGACGTCATCCACGTCCATGTGAGCTATGTCCCAACTCCAAAACATTTGGGAGAGCCAAAGACCAAGCCAACTCAGCTTTCGGTACGAACACTCAACTCAATGGGAATCCAGCCAAACTTCATAGTCGCAAGGTCAGAAAAATACCTTGATCAAAGAAGAAGGGACAGGTTCGCACTGTTCTGCAATGTGCATGGAGACGATATCATCTCAAACCCTGATGCAGAAAGTGTCTACGAAATCCCTCTCATCCTGAAAAAACAGGACTTCGATAAAAAAATCTTACGAAAATTACAGCTTCCTGAAAAGGAACCGGATCTCTCCCGATTTGAAGCACTTGTTTCTTCGATAAAGGAAAAGAAAGAAAAGACAGTGAAGATAGCGATCATCGGAAAGTACTTCGGTACAGGAGACTATCAACTGCGTGATTCTTATGCCGCTCTTTTTGACGCGCTTGACCATGCTTCGTGGCAAGGAAAAGTGAAGCTTGAGACCCATTGGGTCGATGCAGAGAAAATCGAAAAAAATGGCGTCGAAACCATCGGAAAGCCTGACGGCATCATTGTCCCTATCGGTTGGGGCGTGCGAGGCTCAGAGGGCATGATCGCTGCAGCAAACTATGCGCGTGAACAAAAAATTCCTTACTTGGGCCTTTGTTATGGCATGCAGCTTGCGGTTGTGGCGTTTGCACGAAATGTAGTCGGTATCACAGGGGCAAACACCTATGAGAACGCACCAGAATGTTCAGATCCCGTCATCCATCTTATCCCAGAACAGCAGAAAATACTTGAAAAGCGAGCGTATGGAGGCACGATGCGACTGGGCGGATGGGACGCATTGGTAGAAAAAGATACACTTGCTTATGAGCTGTACGGAACACAGGATACGAGTGAGCGACACAGACACCGCTATGAATTCAACGATGACTATGCCAAACGTCTTACTGATGCTGGGCTTATCATCAGCGCACGTTCAAAGCAGGAGGGCTTGGTTGAGATAATCGAGCTTGATAGGTCGGTACACCCGTTCTATATGGGCACCCAGGGACACCCGGAATATAAGAGCTATCCAGGCAAACCACATCCTATTTTCTCGGGATTTATTATGGCTTGTAAAAAATTAGCACACGAGGTATAATTACTCTTTGTAAACACTATGGCAAACTCATTTGAATTAAACAAAACCGAGATGAAAATTGGCGACACCATCAGTCTTGAATATAAATTCAAGGATGGTGACAAGGAACGCACACAGCTTTTTAAGGGCATTCTCGTCCAAGTAAAAGGAAAAACTCCAGAAACACGCATCATCACACTAAGAAAGATCTCAAAGATCGGCGTCGGTGTCGAGCGCATCATCCCACTTTCTTCACCAAACATCGTATCCTTGACACTCGATAAGAAAAGCACCTATTCAAAGGCAAAATTGTACTTCATCCGAGACCTTTCAGAATCTGAAACTCGAAACAAGTTGTACAATGCAAAAAAGCTCCGCAAAGCAAAAAAAGTGACTCCAAAAGAAGTAGTATAATTGAGGGGAGATGTCGCTTTCTTCGACTGGCACCATCGGTGAACAGTATGCCGTACACTACCTTTCAAAATTAGGATATACCATCCTTGAACGTAACTTCCGCATCCGACTTGGTGAACTGGATATAATCGCAAAAAAAGGCAATACTATCTATTTCTGTGAGGTAAAGACGCGGATAGGGGACATGCACGGAAAACCATATGAAGCGGTGACGTATCGGAAGATGATTCATATTAAGCGTGTCGCTACGGCATATATATTGCAGAAAGCGGCAAAAAACAGTAAACTGTCCATACAAGTCATTTCAATAATCTTATTTCCTGATAAGTCGATAAGAGAAATAAAGATGTATGAAGTCGATTATTAATTTTTTGAGTGTACTTTTATGTTTGATTCAACAAATTTCGTCTTCGGCAAATTTTGGAGTCGGTTCGTCAATTATCTTCCTGATTTCTTCGGCGGTCTTCTTATCGTCCTTACGGGATATATTGTTGCACTCTTGGTGAAGAAACTATTGATGGCTGTGTTTGCACTCTTTCGGATAGATAGCCTTCTCCATAAGACACGCCTTATCAGCTTGCGAGAGGTGAAACTATGGGAAGTGGTGTTGGCGGAGCTTGTGAAGTGGACAATAATAATACTTTTCCTCATTCCGACATTGGAAACATGGGGACTGTCGCAGGCGACTGAAGTGCTGAACCAATTCTTATTCTACATTCCCAATGTCATAGTGGCGGTCATCATCGGATTTGTCGGTATCGTCATTTCCAATCTCACCTCAGACGTCGTACGACAAAGCGTGAAAAGCGCAGGAGAGAGCGCATCAAGCTCTTTGGCCGTATTTGCACGGTCAACGATCATATTCTTTACCATCCTCATCATGTTGAATCAGTTGGGGGTCGCGCAAGACCTTATCAGGATTTTCTTCACGGGCCTTGTTGCCATGCTTGCGATAGCAGGGGGCCTGGCTTTTGGACTCGGAGGACAAGAGCATGCAAAAGAAGTGCTTGATGCCCTGAAAAAAAAGATTATTAAATAATCGAATATCATTATTAATTTTATTTTTATATTTATATGAAATTTTTTATCGATACGGCAAACCTTGACGAAATAAAAACAGCTGTTTCATGGGGAATCATTGATGGAGCAACAACCAATCCGTCACTCATGGCAAAGGAGAAAGGCCAAGATATAATTGCCCTCTCCAAAGAGATATGTTCAATCGTTCCAGGGCCAGTGAGCCTTGAGGGAGTCGCGATGACGACCGATGAGATAGTTGAGGAAGGCAAGAAGCTTGCCAAGATAGCCAAGAACGTTGTCGTCAAGATAGCGATGGGAAAAGAGGGAATCTGCGCAGTGAAAAAATTAACAGAGATGGGAATAAAGACGAATGTGACGCTTGTCTTTTCCGCCAATCAGGCGCTCATTGCCGCAAAAGCGGGTGCGACCTATGTCTCTCCATTCTTGGGACGACTTGATGACGCCGGACAGGACAGCATCCAACTCATCGATGACATCCTGCAGATCTATGCCAACTATGGTTTTGAAACGGAAATCATTTCGGCTAGTGTCCGTCATGCCGACCATGTAAAACAGGTCGCACTTGCCGGCAGCCACATCGCGACCATTCCATTCAAGGTGCTCAAACAACTCTATCAGCATCCATTGACTGACAGCGGGATTGCGGCATTCCTGAAAGACTGGAAATCCATGCAGAAATGAGACCAGAATGATTATTCTGCATAGTTACATTAAAATGGATATATGATAAAACGCAATTGGTTATGGTTAGCCTTGACTGGCTGTGCACATCTCATCCTTTTCTTGATCTATACGGTAGATATGGAGCAAGCGGTCAAGACCGCTGCGCTTTTTGGAACCGTATATCTTCTTCTGACACTGGTGCCGAATAACGTAGTTTCTTGGGTGCCAACGCAGTATACAAAGTTGATCGCCGTCTTAAGGAAGCTTGTTGTATTGAGAAGGGATTTTGGCATCGCCTCCGGCCTTGTTTTCGCTCTCCACGCAGCATTTGCGCTTGCCTCCTATGCCGGTTGGGATTTTGCATTCATCTTGACAAAACCTATCATTTTCGGTGAGATAGCGCTTATCATCTTTGCGCTCCTTCTTCTGACTTCAAGCGCACTCTCGATTCGTTTATTGAAAGAGAAGTGGAAGCTCTTGCACAGCTTGGTATGGGTGGCTGTGCCGTTCGTACTCCTCCACAGCATGGTGGCAGAGCTTTTCTATCGCAATGAGTACAGCACGATCGGTCTCGTGGGCTTTGGGGGGCTTATCCTATCCGTACTCGCCGAAGCGGTGCTTTTTTTCAGGAATCCACAAAAACAAGTTGCCCATAAATGGCGGCATCTGAGGCTCATTATCTTGGGAAGTGTCCTGGCTCTCGCCCTGTTCCTCCTCTATCCGACAAAATAACAGCCATTTCCGGCCACCTCCGGGGTGGGCAGGCACGAAACCTTCTACATAATAACCTTCTAGCATTGACTATAGGCTTATAATATGGTATAATTCATACCTATGACAGAACCCTTCGCAAGTAATTCGGAACGAGGAAGCTTTAGTCTTCGTCAGACATCTGTAGCTCACACGCTACAAGAGGTGTCAAGTGCGATACCACTTATTCGATATGGAACAGTTCTTGATTTGTTTACCGGCGATGGCGCAAGTATAGTTCCAATACAAAGGGTTATCGCTCCAAGAAGAATTATCTGTGCGGAACGTTCACGAGGGACGGTTGCAGTAGGACAGAAAAACGGTCGCTTTGATGGTGTCTCAGAGGGTGACATCCTTATTAGGGATGCGGAAGATGCGGTAAGGAGACTTGCAAATTCAGAGGAGTACGTTGATTTCGTAGGTGGATTTGGTGTATCGGATGAATATATCAGTCGGCCGGACTCATTTTTGAAGGTCACACAATCAATTGTGAGGCCAGGTGGAGCAATCCTTATGACAGGTCCTGAAGGTTTTGTTGAAGACATGTTCGCAGGATGGCAACAAAATTATGGGGGAGAATTTGTAGTTCGTGAAAATGCAGTGCATGATTGGGACAGAAACATGTATCTGTGGGTAAAATGATAATCGCCAAATCCGGCCACCTCCGGGGTGGCCAGGCGCAAATGAGTCGATACTCCCTGTTTATGCTATACTGACAAATAAGATCATGAATAAACTCTGCATACAGAAAAACTATTTCTTTTTTGGTGTTGTTGTAGTTGCATTAACATCATTCCTATTGTTTTCGGCTGCACTTCTTCGCACAAGTGTGCAATATAAATCTCGTGCAGCAGATCCAAACAGTACAACAAAAATCATAGGAGGAACAACTGTGACGGATCCGAAGAAATATCCTTTCTATATGGTTGTTACGGTAAATACCCAGAATGGTCTTAAATTATGTGGAGGAACCCTAATTGATCCGCAGTGGGTAATGACGGCTTATCACTGCCTCTATTTGGATGGCGCAGTGAAACCTGCATCCGATGTGATAGTCTATACCGACGCTTTGGACTTGAGCTTAATCAAGCCACATGCGGTCAACAGTGTTGTTCCATACGATACTGCGGCTCCTAAGATGGTCGAACATAAAGAAACTCTTCTTGCCAGCCAGAACGTGTATTTTAATGATATTGTTTTGCTTAAACTGACAGAACCACTATTGAATAGAGAAGTGGCCACTATCCCAACTTCGAGTACGGCGCTGACAAACTCAGCAGTAATTATCGGGGTGGGGAATACTTGGGAAACCGCATTCGAAAAAATTGGTCCGACAGATATGAACTCTCTTATCCTTAATGAGGCAGGGGTAACACTTGTCAAACCAAAAGGGACGTTTGATCCCTCTGTTTTGTATGGAGGAAAGGTATCCGATCACTATTATTACAGTTCTTATCCCACTAAAAATACCTCTGTGGGAAGTGGAGATTCAGGAGGTCCGGTGTTGCAGCTAATAGACGGCAAGCAGTATGTGGTCGGTATCATTGCTGCAAACAGTGTTGGACTTGGTCAGCCATATGGAGCGCTCTATTTGAAGACGGCATATTACTCACATTGGACAAACTACAAGATGCATCCGTCAAGCATAAAGGGAAGATAAGGTATTGATTCAAAGCCAACCTGAGTACTTTGCTGTTGGTTTTGGAGGGAATGCGAGTGCATTTATCCAATCACTGTAGTTTGCTACTTTTGTATAGACTCCTGGCTTATGGACTCTTCCACACCCCTTACCCCAAGAGGTAACGCCTACCACATAGTGGATTTCGCCTCTTTTCTCGACAAGTGGTCCCCCTGAATCTCCTTGGCATGTATCCTTATCTGCATATCCTGCCGCCACCATATTTTCCGTTATTTGTCCATCATACCAGTTCTTTTGGTTTGCTCTTACTGTTGACACAACAGGCAAATATACATAATAGAGTTCGTCGACGCCCATTCCACCTTCCGTGAGTGCGCCCCAGCCTAAGGCGCGAAGCGTGGTCCCCTCTTTATAGTGATTCGCATCGATGGGGAGATTTGCAAACTGGGTGGGCAGCGTCACATCGGATGACAATTTTATGAGGGCGATATCATTATCATTGGTGAACATATCATACGAAAAGTATGTATATACTTTTTCCACAGGATGCAGATACTGCTCGGTCTTTCCAGCCGGGAATTCGCCTGAAAGGTCGAGCACATGCGAAAGCACATATAGTTTCATCTGCTCCAAACCTGCTACGCAATGAGCTGCTGTCAAGACCCATCGTTTATTGATCAAGGTGCCGCCACAGATGATTTTTTCCCTAAAATCATATTTTGTTGAGCCGTTTGGTACATGAAAATTCTGGTCATCTTCGCCATGGACTATGGAGACGACATAGGGGTAGTCATTGATTGAACGCACCTTTTCACCGCCCACAACTGCCAGTGGTGCTTTCTTTTCTGCGGCTCGGTTATTAAGAATGGGCTTTGTATTAAGGATGCGTGATGCAGTCAATATGAATATGACAATGAGAAAGAGGGCTCCAGCAAAAAATAGAGTAGATTTTTTTGATACACATATTCGGGATGAGGTTTTCATATAGATGAGTATCATGTTAGCAGGTGAACCATGGGTAAAGCAATAATAAAATGAGCCCTTCCGGCCACCTCCGGGGTGGCCAGGCACGAAATCCTTATACATATTACCTTCTAGTATTGACTATAGGTCTTTAATATGATATAATTTACCCATATGTCAGAACAAATCCGTGGTCAATTTAAAGGTCCCAAACTTTCTCGGTTAGTAAAGGGAGAGTCAATTGTCCCATTTCACAATCTACAAAACTTCAGTCCATACGCAAAACATTTTCCGGGTGAACACAGTCCATTTGTCGTTGATCTTGTGGGTAAAAAAGGTGCGATCACATATAAGGAAGAGGTGGACAATTTCACAGGTGAAATGAAAAAATGGATTGTTGCGACAATGATGCCTGATGAAAGGAATAAAGAACATAAGACAATCAAAATACATCATGACGAGAATGACCTAGTAAGGGAGATTAAATTTGGCCAGGGAGATACAGAAGTATTAATAACGAACGACGGTATATATGGCTCAAGAGGAAGAAATAGGGATGTGTTTTGGAGATTGCAGCTTCAGGAAGGTAAACTTCAGTTCAGTCTGCAGCACAATGGCATTATAAAAGACTCGCTAGGCAGTTTAACTTCAGAGGAAAAAAGAATGATCCAAGATGCGGGTTTTGACCCAGGACTAATACCTGTTATGTATAACATCCAAAATATTGATGACCCCTTAAAAAGAAAGAATGCCTTTAGGACGTTGCTTTACACTGCTGGAATGACATTTTCCTCTTTCGTATATTTATTAGGAGACGCTTTGTTAGAGGAGCCAACTGGTGCTATGATGACAGACGCTCACATTTTATTTAACACCTTAACAACACTTCCTACACTTGCCATGGCCACAAATGCGATCAGTTCTTTGACTGGGCAGATGGATGGAGCACTTGGTGAAATGAAAGTCGCCCTCCAATCGGGTAGTATGAAATTTATATTGAATGCAATTGCACACTATATGATGACAGCCCCACAATTAATTGGTGAGTTTGGGAAAATAGCGATAGCAAGTCTCACTAGAGAGGTGAACGATGATGCATTGAGGGTGGGGCCTTTGGCGCTAGTGCCTTCAGCTATTTCGTATTTGAGAAATAAATAATCCAAGAGTAAATATGGCAGAACTAATGCGTGCGTTTAATCAAACAAAATTTCTAGAACCATTACGCATGGAAAAATACCATGGAAAATGGCAGTTGGTAAAAAGACACGTAGAAATGGAAGGTCAACATAAGATTGCGGAAACAGTGGTCTATGGGAAGGGGATTTCAGTAGGTGAAAAGTTGCAGTATGCATATAATATGATTACCCTTGCCTCACTTGGAGTTATCACTGGAACAACAATCGGTGCAGGTATAGCCATCATCAACTCTCTACAATAATGAAATGAGCCTTTCCGGCCACCTCCGGGGTGGCCAGGCACAAAGTTTTTTGAGCCAGGCATGAAATGTATGTGGAAAGTGCACAAAAAAAGCCCGGAATTGAACCGAGCTTTTCTTGAGAGTGAAGGCACGGGGATTCGAACCCCGGATTAACGGGCTGAAAACCCGCTGTCCTAGGCCGCTAGACGATGCCTCCAGACTTCTCCTAATCTTATATTATAAAAAACACTCTCCCATTTCGCAAGCTCGGATTATTATTTTACTCCTTTTGGAGTCGGCGGGATTATCGTTATCGATCCGGGTTTAAGTAGTCCTGCTTGTTCTGCCTCTCGCAGCAGTGGGCTTGCAGTGGAGTTCTTCTTGCCGGGATTTGCGTTGGCATGGTCGTTATGCACGCGAGCCGCATCGCGCACTGCAGGAGATACTGCCGCACCTTTTTTCACATCATAATAGAACGGTTGTTCTTCTCCATTACCTGATTCTGCCATTTCCCCATGATACCACAAAGGCCCGCTACTATATATAAACCTGGTATGTTTGCTGGTATACTTTCCTATGATTATCGGCATTGATATGGATTCGGTGATTGCAGAAATCATCCGTCCCATCGACCTCTTCCACAACCGTCAATATGGCACAAATATCTCCTATGACGACCATGATAGCTATGATCTACGTCTCTATTGGAACTGCACACTTGACGATATGTATAAGCGCATATTTGAATTCTACGACTCACCAGAGTTCAAGCTGACGCAACCTGTCCCAGGCTCCCAGAAGGCGCTCACCCTCCTTGGTGTAAAACATGAGCTTCATCTGATTACTGCGCGCCCCTATGATATTGAAACACAGTCTCGTAAATGGCTCGATGAGTACTTTCCAAACACATTCAAGGAAATTCATCACACCAACCTTATTTCAAAAGGCGGGAAGGGAATGAGCATAAAGAAATCTGAAATTTGCCGGAAAATGGGCGCAACGGTGATGATCGATGACCATATCGACTATATCCTTGACTGTGCAGACAATTCCATTATGTCCTATTTGTTTCCTGCTCCATGGAACGAGGGCAAAACAGTGTCGCACCCCCACGTGAAGCAGGTTGCCGGCTGGGAGGAATTGGTCGGGTTGATAAACGACCTATAAAAGTGTATACTATAGGTATGAATCTCAAAACTCTCATCGAAAAAATCGAGAAAGTATCTGATTTCTATTCGGAGAAATACAACATCTCCCGCGATAAATTATGGTATTTATTGAAACTCCAGGAAGAGGTCGGTGAACTTACTCAAGCCTATCTTTCCATGAGTGGACGCGGAAGACACAAGAACAAGACGCCAGAAGAATTGAAAGTGCAGTTTGAGCTCGAAATCGCCGATGTCCTATGTCATGTCTTGCTTCTTGCCAAAAGCGAAGGAGTTGACCTTAAAAAGGCAATTGACGCAAAATGGCTCTCCAAGGTAAAAAAAACCCTCACTGACAAATCATAATACTACGACTTAGTCGTTCTTTCTTTTAAAGCTATAGAAGATGAGTCCTGCGCTTGCTGACAATAAGCCAAATAGTGGCAAAGCGCCTCCTGCCTCAGGGAGACCTCCCTTTGTCCCACTCATGTCGGCGGGTGGAGCCGATCCGATAGTCAAGACAAAAGAATACGACTCAGTTCCTGATCCTATGATGATGTTGTGGTCAGCAAGGGGAAGCATGCCAAGATTATATGACCATGTGCCATCAGTCACACTGGATTTTATCGTATTGAACTTGCCATCCACCGTCACGTCAATATTTGCTCCTTTGCTTCCTGTACCTTTCAACACCACTTGCTGTGGCTCATACCACCATTGGTTGAATTTTTTTCCCTTTGTTTCCATTGCTCCGATATGGGTGAGGATGAGGTCGTCCGCAAAAACAGGGGAAGTGACAAGTAATGACAGGGTTACGAAAAGTGCCAATATGATGCGCATACTCTCAGTATGAGTTATAGAAGGCCAAAAGTCAAATTAATGGAGCGCAATCAAGATGACCAATTCACCACGGAATCCGCGGTCGATAAGTTCAGTTGGTGTACCGCTTGCAACTTCCTCATAGAGTTTCGTCATCTCGCGACACAACGTAATCGTTGAGGTGGGGATTATCTCGGCAAACAGCTTCATCGTATCGTTAAATCTTTCAGGGGACTCAAACGCCACAAAGACATGGTCACCTTTGCCAAAGTTTGGAACTTGCTGCATCTTCTCGACAAGCTTCTTGAGGTCCCCCTCTTTTTTAGGAAGGAACCCCAAATAAGTCCATGTATGGGAAGTGTTGCCTGCAAGTGCGAGAGCCGTCGTGACGCTTGAGGGTCCCGGGATGACGGTGAATGGTATCTGATGTTTGCGGCAGTGGGATGTGAGAAGGCCACCTGGATCTGAGATAATGGGCATTCCAGCCTCGGAAATAAGGGCAACATTCTTTTCCTCCTGAATGAGGGATAGGATATAGGGGAGCTTTTCAAACTCACGGTCCTTATAATAGGAAACCACTATTTGATCAGGGTTTCTCTGTAGTCCAAACAGCCGCTCTGCAGCTGCGCGCAGTGTCTCTGCACTTCGGGTGTCTTCAGCCAAGAGAACATCAGCTGTCAGGATCGTTTTTGCTTGACGAAGTGAAAGGTCATCCAAGTTACCGATAGGTGTTCCGACGATATAGAGCATAAGTGTTACACTGTTTTCTTTTTCATCTTTCGGGCGATGATCTCAAAAAAGATAGGCAAGATTGAGATGAGGACGACGCCGATGATGACAAGAGAAAAATTATCTCTCACGAATGGGATATTGCCGAAGAAAAATCCAGCCAATGTCGCCAAGAGTACCCAAATGGCAGCGCCGATGACGTTATAGAGGAGAAACTGGACATAATCCATGGTGCCGATCCCGGCAACGAATGGGGCAAATGTCCTGATTATCGGCATGAAGCGGGCGATGATTATCGTCTTTCCCCCATGCTTCTTATAGAATTTTTGCGTTTCCTTTATATGTTCTTCATCGATTGGGATCCTGGGGTGTGCGATTATCTGTTTGCCGAAGAAATGACCGATCCAGTAGTTTGCGGTGTCTCCAAGGACAGCTGCGACAAAAAGGAGGGCAAGAAGCGCAGCGATATTGAGTGAACCCAATGCCGCAAATGCGCCAGCTGCAAAAAGGAGGGAGTCTCCTGGAAGGAACGGGGTAAAGACAAGACCGGTTTCCATGAAGATGATAACAAACAGTATTGCATATGTCATTACTCCATAGGTCGCGATTATTTGGCCCAAATGTGTATCGATGTGCAGGATAAAGTCGAACATGTATTTGATTAGTTCCATAAGTACCTATTATGCCATACGGAAGCAAAAAATAAAATGGTTCAGCATTTCAGGATAGTAGTCCAACTCGCATTGACTCTGTGTTAGTTTCTGTGGTACAATGATTGGTTCAATTATTTTCACAAAATATGTTTGTATTACATTCACCATTTACCCCAACGGGCGACCAACCTCAGGCGATCGAGGGGCTTGTCAGTGGCCTTGAAAATGGCAAAAGAAATCAGGTTCTTTTGGGCGTAACGGGATCAGGAAAGACATTCACCATAGCGAATGTCATTGAGAAAATGCAGATGCCGACTCTTATCATCTCGCACAACAAAACTTTGGCCGGCCAGGTGTACCAAGAGATGCGTGAATTTTTTCCCGAAAATGGTGTTTCTTACTTCGTTTCCTACTACGACTTTTACCAGCCAGAAGCATATATGCCGGCAAGCGATACTTATATCGAAAAAGAAGCGCAGATCAACGAACAGATAGATAAACTCCGTCTCCAATCGACCACCAATATCCTGACGCGAAAAGACGTCATCGTAGTCGCATCGGTTTCCTGTATCTACAATATCGGGTCCCCACAAGACTACGGAAAGTACACTCTTGAACTTGCAGTGGGTAAAGATTTTGAGATACACACTGTCCAGTTCCGTCTTGCACAACTCCAATATGACAGGAGTGAGTTTGAATTCAAACGGGGTACCTTCCGTATCCGTGGCAACAAGATTGATATATATCCTGCATATGAAGATGTCGGATACCGTGTTACCCACCAATCCGGGAAAGTGACGGGTATCGTGCGCTTTGACCCACTTACCGGCAAAGAAGATAAGACTCAAGAAAAGCTCATCGTCTTCCCGGCAAAACATTTCATGGCAGATCCCAAATCGGTCCTTGAAGCGGAGAAACAGATACGCAAGGATATGGAGTTTGAGGTTGAGATGCATAAGAAAGCAGGACGCATCGTTGAAGCTCAACGACTTAAGCAACGGGTAACACACGATCTTGAAATGATCAAAGAGATTGGATATGTCAACGGTATTGAAAACTATTCTCGTTATTTCGATGGACGCAAAGAAGGGGATCCACCTTATTCGTTACTTCATTACTTCAGGCAAGCATATGGGGACAAATTCCTCGTAGTCATTGATGAGTCACATATGTCCGTTCCCCAAATCAGAGGGATGTTCAACGGCGACTATGCAAGAAAAAAGATGCTTATCGATTTCGGGTTCCGTCTGAAGGCTTCCTACGATAATCGCCCCATGAAATTTGAGGAGTTCTATAAAATCCCACCTCATATTATCTATACCTCGGCAACTCCCAACGAATGGGAGATTAACCAAAGCAAATCTGACTCTGATAAGTTGATAGCGCTGACTAAACCGCTTGTCAACGAGGCAAAATCAAATTCCCAAAGTTCGCTCGACAGCGCCCGGGACAAGACAGGACACATTCCAGGAGTCGTTGAACAATTGGTCCGCCCAACAGGCATCGTTGACCCTGAAATCATGGTACGCCCTTCAAAAAACGAAGTGGAGGATTTGGTTATTGAAATAGAGAAACGGGTGAAGGCCGACTCAAAAGGAAAGATATTGGTCAGCACTCTTACCAAACGGATAGCGGAAGATCTGACCTCTTACCTGAAAGATAAAGCCATACGGGCGACATATCTTCATTCGGACATCGAAACATTGGAGCGCTCAGATATCCTGGATAGTTTGCGCAAGCATGAATACGATGTTCTCATCGGAGTGAATTTACTTCGTGAGGGAATCGATTTGCCTGAGGTAAGCTTGGTCGTCATATTGGATGCAGACAAAGAAGGATTCCTGCGCTCAAAGACCGCTCTCATCCAGACGATGGGGCGCGCAGCACGTAATGTTGGCGGAGAGGTTCTTTTATATGCCGACAATGAAACCGACTCGATGAAGGCGGCGATTGATGAGATCAAACGAAGACGGGAGTATCAACTTGCATTCAATGCCAAAAATAAGATAATTCCCAAGACAATCCTCAAGCCGATCCGCGAAAGGATAATAGAAAAGGATGTAGATCTGGAAGAGATAAATGCGCCACGCGGTTCATATCAGAGTTATATCACCTCAATAAAGGGAGATGGCATGACCTCATATGACAAGAAAAAGACAGTGAAACGATTGCAGCGCGAGATGAAAAAGGCAGCTGAGGATATGAATTTCGAAGCAGCCATAATGTTAAGGGAGAAGATAAAGGAGCTTAGTTGATAAACTATAAATCCCAAATCCTAAACACTAAACAAATGGGGCAAAACTCTAAAAAGGTTTAGAATTT
Organism: Microgenomates group bacterium; assembly: GCA_049304055.1. Classification (GTDB taxonomy): domain Bacteria; phylum Patescibacteriota; class Microgenomatia; order UBA1406; family GWC2-37-13; genus JAKBEU01. Next base: position 15,183 of record JBAQNT010000001.1, on the reverse strand, counting down.
AGGATTTCTGATTTGTTTAGTATTTAGTGTTTAGAGTTTAAATTTTTAAATCACGTATGGATCAAATAACAATCAAAGGAGCGCGTCAACATAATTTGAAGAATATCGATGTTGTCATCCCAAAAGACAAACTGGTTATAATCACCGGTGTCTCAGGAAGTGGTAAATCCTCACTTGCCTTCGATACGTTGTATGCAGAAGGGCAGAGGCGCTATGTAGAATCATTATCAGCATATGCACGTCAATTCTTGGGCATAATGGAAAAGCCTGACGTGGATCTTATCGATGGACTATCACCTGCGATTTCCATTGATCAAAAAAGTTCCTCCCATAATCCCCGTTCGACTGTTGGAACGATAACGGAAGTATATGATTACCTCAGACTTCTTTTTGCCCGAATAGGACACCCTCATTGTCCGAACTGTAAAGTCGAGATAACCAAGTTGAGTTTGGATGAGATAACCGAACGAATAATCAAAATGGCAGTCAAACAGGCTGAGACAGATAAATCAAAGCCCCATGCATTCCAACTCCTGTCCCCTATCGTCAGACAAAAAAAAGGAGAGTTCAAGGATCTCTTTAACAACATTCGCACCAAAGGTTTCTTTGAAGTGCGCGTTGACGGGAAGCTGTTTGATCTGCAGAAGGATGACATAAGTCTTTTGAAGGCCAACAAGCATTCCATAGATGCGGTTATCGACCAATTCAACTTAAGTTCAAAAGAACTGAAAGATGACATGCATCTTTCGCTCCTTCGTTCCCGCCTCAGCAATTCCATAGAGCAGGCGCTTGCCCTCTCTGACGGACTGGTCATTCTGAAGGGTGAAGTGGAACAATTATTTTCTGAAAACTTCTCCTGTCCCAACTGTAACTTGTCGCTTCCAGATCTGGAACCACGGATCTTTTCGTTCAATTCACCGCTTGGTGCTTGCGCAAAATGTAAAGGACTTGGGACAATATTCAAGATAGATCCAGATTTGATAATCAACAAGAAACTAAGTATCAACGAAGGAGGAATACTTCCTTTCAACAAGGTATATTTCCAGGACACATGGTATGTCCGCCTCCTGAAACGGGTCTGTGAAGAAGAAGGGATAGATATGAATAAGCCACTGGGGGACTTGGACGAAAAGCAGATGAAACTACTTCTCTACGGGACAGAGACCGTGTACCGAGTTGTCGGAAAAAACAGGTTCGGAAACGATACAGCAATTCATGAAAAATTCCTCGGCTTGGTCGCAGAATTCGAGAAACGATTCTTTGAAACACAGGTTGCAAGTGATGAGATAGAAGTCGGGCGCTACATGCGTGAAGAGCAATGCACCCAGTGTAAGGGACGAAAGCTCAAGCCGGAAGTATTAGCGGTCACAATAGACGGCAAGAATATCATGGATATCTGTGACGAGTCCATCTCGCTCATTCAGGATTATGTGAAAAATGACCTCCCAAAAAAATTAAATAGATATGAAACAGAGGTGGGTGTGCAGATCCTACGGGAAATCGAAACTCGCGTTTCATTCCTAAGAAATGTCGGTCTTGCCTATCTGACATTGAATCGTGCGGCAAAAACACTTTCCGGTGGAGAGCTGCAACGCATACGTCTCGCTTCCCAGATAGGAAGCGGCCTGACGGGGGTCCTGTATGTCTTGGATGAACCATCAATTGGTCTTCATCCACGGGATGTGGACGCACTCATACAGACCTTGAAACATCTGCGTGACATCGGGAATACAGTTGTCATCGTCGAGCACGACAAGGAAACGATTGAAAACGCCGATTATATGATCGAACTCGGACCAAAGGCAGGAAAAGAAGGTGGACACTTGGTCGCGGCTGGGACATTGCCAGAAATAAAGAAGAATGAGAAATCGTTGACGGGCGCATATCTTTCCGGGACAAAGAAAATCCCTATTTCTAAAAGGAAATTCCAGACAGAAAGAGGATGGATAGAGGTGCATGGAGCGACTCAGTTTAACTTGAAAAGTGTCGATCTTAAGTTGCCACTTGGCAACATGATTGCAATAACCGGAGTATCAGGAAGTGGTAAGTCAACCCTCATCACGGAAACATTATATCCTGCTCTCAAGTATTATCTTGATGGGTATTATCAAGAGACAATGGGAGACTTCACGAGATTGGTTGGCCAACATAATATTGAGCGTGTATATCTTGTCGATCAGTCCCCAATCGGAAGAACTCCTCGTTCAAATCCTGCAACCTACACAGGGATGTTCGATGAAATCAGAGAGATATTTGCCGAGACGACTGAAGCCCGTGCACGTGGGTTCAAGAAGGGCAGATTCAGTTTCAACATGAAGGGTGGCCGATGCGAAAAATGCCAAGGGGCAGGCGTCATTAAGATCCAGATGCAGTTCCTCCCCGATGTGTACGTCACCTGCGATGTGTGTGAAGGACACAGATATAACAAAGAGACATTGGAAGTGAAGTTCAAAGGGAAGACTATATATGAAGTGCTTAACATGACGATAGTCGAAGCGGCAGATTTCTTCAAGAATCATATACGCATCTATCAGAAGTTGGCGTTTCTAAAGGATGTGGGCCTTGGGTATGTGACCATGGGACAACCCGCTCCCACCTTCTCGGGAGGAGAGGCGCAGCGCATCAAACTGGCGCATGAACTTTCCCGTCGAGATACGGGCAAGACGCTCTATATATTGGATGAGCCAACGACGGGACTGCATATGTTCGACACTGAAAAGCTTCTGCACACGCTACATAAGCTTGTTGACGGAGGGAATACGGTGGTCGTCATAGAGCACAACATGGACATCATAAAGAATTGCCAGTACATCGTTGATTTGGGACCGGACGGAGGAGATGGCGGAGGAACAATACTCTATCAGGGAGAGTTACCTGGTATCATGAAGGTAAAGGGTTCCCACACGGCTCGATATTTAAAATAAAAAAATTCATGAGTCCAAATCGTATCGTTCGGCTATTTGCCTATCTGTCTATTTGCCTATGTGCCTATTTAGTTGTCCCTGCTGTACATGCAGCAGACTTCAAGACATCTTATGCAATAGACTATTTCATCCGTGAGGATGACCCGCAGAACTATACGAAAACGGCCTATACCATCAAACTCACAAACCTGCAGCCGGATCTTATCATTAAGAAATATACCCTCTCTTTCCCCAAGTCGTTCGGAATTGGGAACATGAGTGCGAAAGATGACAAGGGGACAATCATACCCCTGATAACAGAAAAAGAGCGGAGCATAGAAGTCAGTTTCGAACTGAACTCACCCGTTGCAGGACTCAATGAAGTCAACACTCTTTATTTGGATTTTCTCCAAAAGAATATCTTCAGGTCAAAGGGTACTATCTGGGAAGTATTCATTCCGACAATCGAAAACAAGGCAGATGATGTCTATGCGATAGCGGTATATCTGCCCCCCGGCAAACACAAGAAATTATCGCTTGCCAAGCCAAGTCCGGATGTGGTCTCTTTTGACAAGGTGGTATGGAATCGGAATGTCGGCAAATCGATCTATGCCGTTTTTGGCGAAACACAGAACTACAGCATTGACCTTACGTATCATCTGACGAACCCGAACATCTATCGGGTATATACCGACATCTCATTTCCTCCAGACACCCTTTATCAACAGATAGTCGTCTCCTCAATCAGTCCGAAGCCCGATTCGGTATTTACCGATACCGATGGGAATTTCATGGGACGCTATACCTTGAATCCCAAGGAGGAAAAGACAGTGGTATTCAAGGGAGCGGCACGGGTAAGTACGCAACCCAGAAGTGAGTATAAGGCGTATGCAAAGAATCAGTTTGAAAGCCAACAAAAAACTCTCTTCAATGCGCATCGCTATTGGAAATTGGATAACGAGACACCGATTCAGTCGTCATCCATCTATGACCATTACGACTACACCGTCAAGACACTTGCCTATAACTTCAATAGGGTAATAACCGGCAACTCGCGGATGGGAGCATCGGAAGCATTGCGGTTTCCTGACCAGGCCGTCTGTACGGAATACTCAGATCTTCTGATTGCATCGGCCAGACAGAGAGGACTATTCGTAAGGGAGATACAAGGTTTTGCATTCGCCAATGAACAGGAATTGCGTCCTGTTCAACAGGACACATCGGATATTCTCCACTCATGGGTGGAGTATTATGACACGAAAAAAGATATATGGATACCGGTTGACCCGACATGGGAAGATACATCAGGTATCGACTATTTCAATTCATTCGATTTCAATCATATAGTCTTTGCCATTCACGGAAAGAAAGCCGACTATCCATTTCCTGCAGGAAGTTACAGATCCACCTTTGAAGGTAAAGATGTGCGCGTGGAACCAGTTGCAACAACCGCAGAGATAGTGACGTCGCTATCCGGAGATCTTTCATCGGTTGCCCTTCCTCAGCAAAGTGATGCTTTTGGAGTGGAGCTTGTTATAAGAAATAGCGGAAACATATCACAATGGGATATCCCCCTGACCATCAATATAAAAAATGCGTCATTGCAAAAAAAATCATTGAATGTCGTCCATTTATTCCCGGGAGAAGAAAAAAAGGAAATGATTGTATTCACGCCAAAGGGATCCCTTTTGTCCCAAGATGTTACGATAGAGGTTTTGCAGAATGGGAAAATTCTCGCTGCAAAAATCATCAAGGTTCCAACAATAGTGACGACAGTAAAAAACAATCTTTTTCCGCTTGTCCTGATAGGTGTTGGGATAATCATAATTATTTTTCTCGTAAGAAAAAAAAATGATAACGACTGAGCAGGTAAATGCACTACCGACAGCTATCGGTATCTACTTGTTCAGGAACAAGTCAGGCTATCAATACATCGGAAAATCTCTCAACATTCAACAGAGAGTCAGAAATCACATAGAGCGGATATCCATCGACGCAAAAGAAAATGCTATTTATACGAACAGCGAAGAAATAGAGTTCATCATCTGTTCATCGGAGCTGCACGCACTTGTCCTGGAGTCAGAGCTTATACAAAAATATCTTCCTCCGTATAACGTCATCTGGAAGGATAATAAAAGTTATCTATACATCAAGATACCGATCCATGATCCCTATCCACGCGTCCAATTGGTCCGCAGGGAGTCGGATGGAAAGTCCCTTTATTTCGGACCGTTTTCATCTTCACGTGATGTGCGGTTTCTCCTCCGGTCCATCCGCAAAGTCGTACCTTTCTGTATGCAAAAACAACCTCACAAGAAACCCTGTTTTTATTCCAAGATCGGTCTGTGCAATCCATGTCCTGGGGACCAACAAACGAGTGAGTCAAAAAAACAGTACAGGAAACAGATACGGATGGTCGTAAAGATACTGAAGGGCGACGCGGAGGTTATCCTGAAAACATTGCGCAAGCAGATGGAGGCTTCATCAAAAAACGAAGATTATGAGACGGCGCTTGCGGTCCGCAATCGGCTTCTCTCACTCGAACAGCTTATCCATCTTCGGTCATTTGAACAGTTTGAATACAGTAATGCCTATGATCCCGAAAAAGCCCTTCATCATCTGCGCGTTCTTCTGCAGTCCATCCTCAAGTCAGATGAAATAATCCTGAATCGAATAGAATGTTATGACATCAGCAATCTCATGCAGCAGGAGGCGACTGCATCCATGGTCGTAGCAACGGATGGCATATTGGACAAAGGTCAATATAGGAAATTCAAGATAAAGGAAACGGGAGTCTCCGACTTCAAGATGCTTACCGAGGCAATCACACGACGGATGGGAAATGATTGGACACGACCCGATATCCTTGTGGTCGATGGAGGAACACCTCAGGTGGTGACGATTGCAGGGGTCTTGCGCACATTAGGGATAGCTATTCCCCTCATTGGCATAGCAAAGCACCCTGACAGGATAGTTGCGTATGCCAACGGCAGTACAAAAACATTCAAGATATCCTCCCACAACGAAGGATTCAAGTTAATTCAGCAGCTCCGGGATGAAAGCCACCGGTTCGCAAAGAAATACCACACCTTACTGAGGGGAAAGAAATTCAAGAACGAGTCTGTTGCTTAGGAATGGACTGCATTTTGATAGAATGAACATATGAAAAGGATTTTCCGTATTTTTATCTTTTCTTGTTTTGCGTTGTTTTTAACTTCCTATTGGAATAAGGGGTTTATCCTTCCCACCCAGACAGTGGATTTTGTAAAAGCTGGGATCGCACTGATGATCCTGTTTGTGATTGTCCGACCGCTCATGAAGATAGTCTTCTTACCGCTTAACATCCTGACATTCGGTCTCTTCTCCTTCGTATTATATGTCCTCTCGCTCCATGTGCTTTCAAGTGGATTTGATATGTTTGTCATCAAATCATGGCATTTTCCCGGTATATCCCTATTTATCGCCTCAATCCCACCGACACAGCTTTCCTATGCACAGAATTTGGTTTTGTCTTCTTTCTCGTTATCGAGTATAATAAACGTGTTAGATCAGCTAACATAAACAGAAGAACACATATGAAAGATATATTGCTCGTCATAAACATAGTCGTCGCAATCGCAATCACAGCACTCATTCTCCTGCAAGGAAAAGGTGCGGGACTCGGAAGTGCATGGGGTGGCGGCGGAGAAATGTTCCAAACAAGACGAGGTATCGAGAAAGTTACGCTCAGGCTCACAGTCGCACTCATTGTCGTGTTCTTTGTTTTGTCACTCATCAGTTTCCTCATAAAGTAAAGCAATATGGCCATCGGCACACGAAATGTCCGATATTATTATTGGCTCTTCCTTGAGTTCATAAAGAAACATAATAAACTTATTTTCTTGAGCTTCCTCATTTCGGTCATTACAGCAGTCAGCATCGTAACCATTTCACCTTACATCTCTTCAACACTCCTTCGCCACAAACGAATAATCGGAATAGTAGGCTCATATGATGCCCAATCCTTTGAAAAACTTCCCGAGGAGGTACTGACCAAGATATCAAGCAGCTTGACGACGGTGAACGAAAAAGGGGTCGTCCTGCCACTGTTGGCTTCCACCTGGGAACACTCCGCTGACGAAAAGACCTACACGTTCAAGTTGCGTAAAAATGTGTTGCTGAATAACGGTCAGCTATTCAACGCCCATCATCCCACGTTTTCATTCAGTGACGTGACGACGAAAGTTATAGACGACTACACATTGCAGTTCACGCTTGCTCGGCCTCTTGCTATTTTTCCGTTGTATTTGACGAAACCGATAATCCTCTATCCCTATATTGGTGTAGCTGGCCTGTATTCGGTCGAAAAGGTCAAAGTGCGTAATGGTTCATTTCAGGAGATTGTCCTAAGTCCCAACAGGAAGGATGTTGAGCCGATAACTTACATATTCTTCCCATCAGAAGGAGAGATGATCACTGCGTATAAGCGATCCAAGATAAATGAGATGTCGATTCTCAATAGGACAATGGCAAATGCATTCAAACAGTGGAACAATTCAACAGTGTCCAAGAATGTCAACTACGACAAGATACTCACGCTGTTCTATAACCAGAAGAACCCGATGATAAAGGAAAGGGATTTCCGCGTTGCTCTGGAAAGCGCCATTCAATATTCGGATTTCTCGGAATTGGGGGAACTTGCAGCTTCACCCGTTGCTCCCATTTCCTGGGCACATAACAGTTCACTGAAAAGTAAAGATACAGATATAGACTTCGCGAAAAAGACTTTCAAGCGAATGATCACGGCAAGCGACTCAGCGAAATTCACGTTCCTTACCTACTATGACTATCTGGATATGGCTGACTCCATATCGAGTAACTTGAAGGATGCGGGACTTCCAATCGATGTCACATTCGCCTCATATTCGACACAGCCCGAGTTTGATTTCATGTTGGCCTATCTTACGGTGCCGGCTGACCCTGACCAGTATTATTATTGGCATTCTACCCAGAATCTTGCAGGGCTTATCGGATACAAAAACCTCAAAGTCGACAAACTGCTTGAAGTAGGGCGTTCGACATATAAGATCGCAGACCGTAAAGCAGCGTATATTGACATGCAGAAAACCTTAAGCGATGACCCGCCTGCACTCTTCCTTTTCTATCCATATAGCTACACAGTGAAGCGAAAGTAAGATATAATAGTGCTTAGCCCGGATGGCGAAATGGCATACGCTCAGGACTTAAAATCCTGCGACCGCAAGGTCATGAGGGTTCGACTCCCTCTCTGGGCACATTTCTTTAGAGTAATGAAGCTGCGTCAGTTGCCATCTCTTGCACAAAAGTGAGTTTCTTTAGTTTCTTTACTTCATCTAACGTATACCATCCGTAGTTTATTGATTCATGGTCCAAAATGACCGTAGTGTCACCAATGACAGAACAGAGGTGTGGGATGAGTACTCCATGCCATCCATTTCGGACAGCCGAAAAGATACGGGGAAGTTGACGTTCAACTTTGATATCCAGATTCGTCTCTTCCTTGATTTCACGGATAAGCGCACTGTCTAGTTCTTCGCCGAATTCAAGTGCTCCGCCGGGGAAATGCCATACGTTGCCGAATTCAATATCATCTGGATCCTTGCCTTCGCGCTCGGTAAGAAGATATTTGCCTTCGTGGTGTATGACAGCTATGACGACAGGAATAATTTTTGGCATATAGTTTAAGGGGTGCTTGCACTGAGCTTGCCGAAGTGACCAGGGTGAGACTTGAACTCACAACCTACTCCTTAGAAGGGAGTTGCTCTATCCAATTGAGCTACCAGGTCAGTGTAGACACTAAGAGTATATTATACAGCAGAGTTGGGACTCTAGAGAAGGGAAAAGTCAGTGGTCGAAGGGAGCCTGTTGTCAGATTTGAACTGACGGCCTGCTGTTTACAAAACAGCTGCTCTACCGCTGAGCTAAACAGGCAGGGCGTAAAAACGAACTGTGTCGGGGAGAGGACTTGAACCTCCAAGCCTTGCGGCACTACCACCTCAAGGTAGCGCGTCTGCCAATTTCGCCACCCCGACTATACCTCACCAAAGTACTATTATATCAAATAAGTTCATGTTGAGAATACTGATTCGAGTCCTATATGTTTGAGTGCTTTCGAAGTCAGTACACGGCCTCGTGTCGTCTTCTTCAGGAAACCTATCTGCAGAAGATATGGTTCGATGAACTCCTCAACGGTCCGCACATCTTCCGACAGACTGGACGCAAGGGTCTCAACGCCTGTTGGATTGTTCTGGAACCGCTCTCCGAGACACGACATATATGATCTGTCTATTTCAGTAAGTCCAAGCGAATCTATTCCAAGCAGGGTAAATACCGATTCAAGGAGATTTTGCTGGATGGTTGTATGATTCCCGACCTGTATGAAATCACGGATTCGCTTCAATATCCTATTCGCGATTCTCGGGGTACGGCGCGACCTGTTGGCGACCTCTTTGGAGTGGGCACTCCCAAGCTCGATACCTAATACTTTGGATGCGCGTTGGATTATCGTCATCATGTCTTCGATCGTATAGTAGTCAAGTCTCATGAGAAGTCCAAACCGGTCACGAAGTGGCGCTGACAACAGGGCAAGCTTTGTGGTTGCCCCTACTATCGTTATTTTCGGGACAGGGAGGCGAAGCGTGCGGGCTGACGGTCCCTTGCCTATGATGATATCAAGGGAATAATCTTCTATTACTGGATACAGCATCTCTTCGACCGGCTTCGGAAGTCTATGGATTTCGTCAATAAATAAGATATCGTTATCTTTCAAATTGGTGAGAATCGCTGCAAGATCTCCCCCCTTTTGTATGGCGGCTCCTGAGGTTATCTTTATTTCTCCATGCAGTTCATGTGCGATGATATGGGCGAGAGTGGTTTTCCCAATTCCTGGAGGTCCATAGAGCAAGATATGTTCCGTCGCGTATCCTCGCTTATTGACCGCATCAAGAAAAATTCGGAGGGTATCTGACGCGTTTTTCTGTCCGATATATTCCGCAAGTGTTTGCGGTCTGAGAGTGCCTTGGTCAGGCGCTGTAGCAGGAACCTTCTTGCTCATGTTATTTGTGAGTAGACATTTGTAATGCGGCATGTATCTTCTTTTCGACAGACAGATGCGGGTCTATTTTCTGGAACAGCGTTTGTGCATCTTTCTTTGTGTAGCCAAGCGAGACAAGTGCATCGATGACTGTCTTGTCCTCATCGCTAAGCGGTGTTTCGAATTTGAACTCTGCCTTAAAGAGTTGTGAGAGTTCCAAGACGATTTTCATTGCAGTTTTTTTCCCTATGCCACTTATTTTGGAGAATACTTCAACCTTTTGTGCCCTTACAGCTGCGACAGCATCTTCAAACGAAAGGTGAGAGACGACGCTGAAGGCGGTTTTAGGTCCGACTCCCGATACCGAAAGAAGGATTGAAAAGAATCTTTTTTCATCGGTATTGGCGAATCCAAATAGGACATGTGCATCTTCCCGTACCTGTAAATGGGTGAACAATTTGATTTCATCTCCTATGTTTTTGTTTAGTATGGAGGCGGGCGTCGCGAAGAGCTCATAGCCCAATCCACTTGGTGTTTCAATAGTTATGGAAGACTCTTCAATGGCGGATACTATACCCGTTATCGTGGCTATCATGGAAACAGTATATCACGTTATCTTCAACTCATCCCGTTCTATTTTCCAGAGCCTGTTATATTTGGCGACACGCTCTCCGCGGACAGGTGCACCAAATTTCACGAACTCTGACTGGATAGCAACCGCAAGGTCGGAAACGAAATCATCATTTGTCTCTGAGCTGCGACCAGCGACAATATAGGTTATGTTGTTCGTGCGAGCGATGTTGACGAGTTCAAAGATCTCGGATATAGTCCCAATCTGATTTGGTTTGATGATAAATGAAGTGCAACTGTTTTCCCGTATCGCATAGTTAACCCTATCCTTATTCATCCTTGTGAGTTCATCACCGACGATATAGACAGTGGATGCCAGAGAAGAATTTAACTTCTTCCAGTTCGGCCAGTCCTCTTCATCAAATGGATCCTCGATATACAAAATAGAATAGCTCTCTAGGAGGGTACGTACGAAAGCGACATATTCATCTCCCTTCAGTGGGTGATTTTTGTCCTTGATGGTATACAGTCCCTTTTTTGAAAAAAAGGACGATGCAAAATCGATTCCAAGGAACATATCAAGTCCTACTTTCATCTTGGCTTGGGTTATGGTCTCATTCAAAATTTCGAGTGCATCAATATTGGTCGTAAGGTTCGGGCTGAATCCTCCTTCTTCACCGACTGCTGTCGTGGCATTTCGGTACTCCAAGACCTTCTTCAGTTCAGAGTAGAGCTCAATTGCTTTTTGATAGGCGATACCGAATGTGAATGACGAGGAAGGGATAAGCTGGAACTCCTGGAAGTCCATTGGTGTATTGGCGTGTCTCCCTCCATTTATCATGTTGAATATCGGAGTAGGCACTTTGTCGATGACTATTTCGGACTTATAGACTGTCGTATACATTGAATTTAGGTATTTGTAGAGTGGGACGTGCGCATCAGCGGCTCCCGCTCGAGCGATGAGTTGGGATAGCGTAAGAAGCGTGTTTGCACCGAGACGACTTTTGTTCTTGGTGCCATCCGCTTTCACAAGCCACTCATCAATCTCCTTGAGTTTTGATGGGTTGACGCCGACAAGCTTTGGACCAATGAGGTCATTGATATAGGAGACGGCATTCAGGACTCCCTTTCCGAAGAAACGGTTCGGGTCTTGGTCCCGCACATCCACCGTTTCGTTGGGGAAGGTTGAATTTTGCCCAGGAACGGACGTCTCAACGACTATCCCGTTGTCGAGAGTCAGCTGTGCTTCGATCGTGGGGAATCCACGCGAATCAATGATTTCATATGCTTTTATAGCTTTTATTACCGCCATACGTTATTTTTTAAGACTTTCAAATTGTTTCTTTTCAATCCCATGGATCAGTTCGCGCGTTCTTTCTATAGCGTCAGGGTTGACAGAGACACTGGTTATCCCAGCTTTTACGAGACGTTCTACGATGTCAGGGAAATCGGATGCCGCCTGGCCACAGATAGAGGCAGTGACGCCATATTTGACCGCTGTCTTGACGATGTACTCCAAAATCTGGACGACCATGGGGTTTCTTTCATCATAGATATTTGCGACATGCTCGTTATCTCGATCGACTCCAAGCAACATCATAGTAAGGTCATTCGTCCCGATTGATACACCTTGAATACCCACCTTTAAGAACTCTTCAATGTTAAGTGCACAGTTTGGGACTTCAACCATTATCCATAATTTGAACTCTGGATAATCCAAGAGTCCTGATTTACGGACGATTTCTTTTATTTTGATGAGTTCCCATGGGACACGGACAAACGGGATCATGAGATGCAAATTCCTATATCCCATCTCCCAGATTTTCTTGATGGCTTTAAGCTCAAGGAAAAACTCGTAGGGATCGTTGATATAGCGAGATGCGCCGCGATATCCGATCATTGGGTTTTCTTCATGGGGCTCATAGCGCGCACCGCCGTTTAAGTGTCGATATTCATTGGTCTTGAAATCCGTTGCACGGTACACGACCTGACGAGGGCTAAACGGTTTGACAAACTTAAGAAGGTTTTGCGTTAACTTATCGACGAATACATGTTCTTTCTTTTCCTTGATGAACTCCTTAGGATGAGTTCCGATTTGAGCAATCATGAATTCGGCCCGAAGAAGTCCAATACCATCCGTATCATGTTTTGCTACCTCCGCTGCCTTTTCCGGCTCAGCAAGATTAACATACACCTTGGTCATGGTCTTAAACTTCTGCTTAGCGATGTGCGATTTTGCAACCTGCATTTCATGGATATGCGCTTTTGAAAGGATGCTTCCCTTGAACACCTCACCAGATGAGCCATTGACTGAAACGATTTCACCGTCTTTGAGCACTGATGTGGCACGTTCTGTGCCAACAATCGCTGGAATGCCAAGTTCGCGGGAAACTATAGCGGCATGTGATGTGCGACCACCTTTTTCTGTGATGATGGCAACAGCTTTCTTCATGGCTGGAACGTAGTCTGGATTAGTCTGTGGGGCAACGAGAATGTCGCCCTTTTTCACCTTATCGATTTCTTTTGGTGACTTGATGATGACGACCGGTCCGATCCCTATTCCAGGTGAGGCAGGGGAACCTGTGAGGATAGGGATGGCATTTGACAGCACCGATCCGCTTTGTTTCGTTGAAACAGCCTTCATCGTGGTGATGGGACGTGATTGCACAATAAAGACCCGTCCACTTTCTATTGCCCATTCGATATCCTGCGGAAAATAGTAGTGATCTTCGATATCCTTGACCAAGAGTGCAACGGCAGTCAATTCCTGCTCAGTAAGTTTCTGAAGTGAACCTTCCCGTTTTGAAAGCTTGACTTCCTTGTTCTTGGTTCCTGCCTTGACATACTTAACGTTTTGGTAGGCAAGTGACTTATTCAAGATGACGAAAGAGCGTTTGTCGACCTCGTAGTGGTCAGGAGTGACTTTTCCTTGTACGATATACTCTCCTAAGCCAAATATTGCCTCAATGACCATCTTTGTCTTGTCATTAGTTACTGGGTCAATACTGAAGGCTATTCCTGATTTGTCCGATTGCACCATGCGTTGGACGACAGTTGCAAGTCCGACCTTGAAGTGGTCAAACCCTTGTGTATGTCGGTAATAGAGGGCGCGCTCGGTAAAGAGTGATGCCCAGCATTTTTTCAGGTGCACAATCAGCTGATGGTCTCCCTTGACGTTCAGATAGGTTTCCTGCTGGCCTGCAAAAGAAGCTGTTGGAAGGTCTTCGGCCGTGGCTGATGAACGTACGGCAACAAGAGGTGAGTTATACAATGTCGAAATACGCTTCAAGGCACTGGTAACTGTTGTCGTACCCTGGGTCAGGTACTGCTCTTCTTTAGCGACCAAATGATCATAATAGTGAAGTACCTCATTGATAAGGGAGTCCGGGATGGGTGCTGCAAGGATGAGCTTCTGGATGGTTGAAGAAGCTTGGGACAGCTCGCTGGGACTTTCGAAATTGACTATTGCAAGGGCATTATTGATCTTCTTTTGCAGTTGGGACGCCGTAATGAACTGATAGTATGCCTCTGCAGTGACGACGAATCCATAAGGAATCGGGAGGTGCGCACGGGTCATTTCACCCAAATTGGCACCTTTTCCACCGACAAGTGCCACATCGTCTTTTGTTACCTCTTCAAACCATACAATATTCTTTTTTCTCATATACTATTAATATACATATACAAGGATTGTGAATGCAAGATGAAATAGTGAAGACGGGAGATAAAATACCTGTTGACAGGAATTATCTGCTATGATATCATGAACCTTACGAATGATTGTATTTCGAAAATAAAGGCACAATTGGAAGCACATAGCTTGCTCTCCTAACAGCCCCCTTTACCATCAGCAAGCAGAGGCCTTTGATTTGAACATGTCTAGCTCTTTTTTGGTTTCATGCCTTGGGCCTATAGCTCAATTGGCTTGAGCGTCGGATTTGCATTCCGAAGGTTAGGGGTTCAAATCCCCTTAGGTCCACCAGCGGAATGTGACAGATTGGCGATTAGTTTCTAACTGGTAGCACTTACTACTGGTTACGAACTAGCAGCTAATACGAAATGCACTTTAACAATTTGTTTTGTCTAATTGTAGGCCAATAACTTTTAACAGTAACGTTTAACAAGAAAAGTAAGACAAACGAAAGAGATGGGAAACACTAAAGCTAATGGCGGATGCCTAGGTAGTTTGAGCCGACGAAGGACGCGTGCATGAGCGCGATATCAATGATGAGCCCTCCAGTAGGCGTTATCAATCATTGGTTTCCGAATGGGGCAACCCATCCCGATGTAAATCGGGATTATTTTGTCGCAAGACAGAATAGGGAACGCGGGGAACTGAAACATCTCAGTACCCGCAGGAAAAGAAATCATATGAGATTCCGTGAGTAGCGGCGAGCGAAAGCGGAGAAGTCTAAACTAACCCTTCGGGGTTAGTGTTGCGGAGCCACAGTAGGAATGTAAGATTTTATAGCAGAAAAGCATGGAACGGCTTTCCATAGAAGGTGAGAGACCTGTATGCACAATGAAAACTTACTCTGGTGGATCTTCCAAGTACCACGAGGCACGGCAAACCTTGTGGGAATCTGGGTCGGTCACGATCCAAGACTAAATACTCAAACTGACCGATAGTGAACTAGTACCGTGAGGGAAAGGTGAAAA